>CAZTXG010000006.1:0-60490 GCA_964617335.1 uncultured Oscillospiraceae bacterium | reverse complement strand
CAAAGCGCCATAGCGGCATATATATTTAAATCATGTATAATGTTCCTTTAGGGACATTATACCATTAGAAAGCCCAAATGTTTCTAAAGGTTTCTTAAAATGCATAAAATATCCTTTTGTGCTTATATGTTTTTTATCTGATAAGCCGAAGCATAAAACAAAAAACTTGTTGCTTTAAATTATGGGGTATTTTGGATACAGTTTCTTCGGAAACTGACCATGGCCTTTGATTTCCGTAAAACCCCGCGGCAGATAAGAAAAAATATTATATAAAGCACAAAAAGAGCGGACAGCTTTGGCTGTCCGCTCTTTTTCAGAAATATTAGATTATACCGATGCTTACGATTTGAGATTTGTATCCTGAAATCAGCCTTAGTGAATGGCTTCCGCAGGAAAGACATTTTATCTCGTGTCCGGGAGCTTCATAAGTGGACTGCTCGCCGCAATCCAGACATTTGAAAACAGCGGGTTCTTCTTCCACAATCATTTCGCAGCCCTCGGCTATGGTGTCTTTTGCGATTACTTCAAACATAGAGGAGCAAAAGCGAGGGACTATGCCGCTCATAGCGCCAACACGCAAAGTGATTTTGGTGACTTTTTTACCCTTGTTTTCCTCGGCAACACGGAGAGCCGTGGCCAGCACGTCTTTCATTATGCCCAGTTCGTGCATCTATTTTGCCTGAGCTTCCTTAAGGGCCTTGATGTCGAAGGGGGCGAGAACCTCGGCATCGACAAGGTTAAGGGTGATGGCGTCCTTCTTGCAGAAGGTTACGCAGGCTTCGCAGCCCCGGCAAAGGTCAGCTTCAACATGGAAGGCGCCTTCCTCATCTTTGCTGATAGCGAGGAAGTTACACTTTTTCTCGCAAATGCCGCACTTTATGCACTTATCCTGGTCTATTTCAGCTATGTAGCCTGTTCCTGCCATCATGGGGGCCATGAGGTAGTTTTGCGCCTGCAGGGCGGTGCAGCAGCAGGGGCAGCAGTTACAGATGGAATAGATACGTCCGGCGGCAACGTCTTTAAAGAAGCCGGCGTGGACGTTTCCTCTCTCATGACACTCACGGAGAAGCTGGAGGGCCTCGTCTTTAGTGATAAGGCGGCCGTTAAGGTAACGGTCACGGTCCATGCACCAGGAAACCCAAGGCTCACCGATTACAAGACAGACGTCACGGGGGAAGCAGCCGTCGGCGCCGTTGGCGTTGCGGCAGACACAGTCAATTACCGCAATGCGGTCGGGGCAGTCGATAATGGCATCACGGGCAACTTCGTAAGGCATGATGCTCTTGGGCAGAGTGCCAAGGTCAAGGTCTTCCTCAAGGCTTACTATCTGCTCAACGTCCTCAAGACGAAGAACCTTTGCGTGATAGGTGTTTGTGTCAAGGCTGCCGGCAAGGCGGCCGCACTCGTTGACAGAGACCTTAACAAGCTCGTCTACAACTTCGTTTTCGATGCCCACGGGGCGGATGTAGTCACGCTGAATCTCAGGGGGCATAAGGGGATTTACGCCGGACTTCATGTGGTAGATGTAAAGGGGAATGAACTGGAAGTACAGCATACCATGCATGAGCTTTGCATAGCCTTCTTCCGTACGGGGGAACATTTTTTGCAGGGCGCGCTGGGATTTCTTTCTCTGTTCAGGGTCATAATTGTACATAATTGTGTCACTCCTTCTGGAAAATATGCATATCGGCCGCAAGTCACCTGGAGTTGGACATAGCCGAAAAACAAGTGACAAGTATATATAAAAGCCAAATATACGGCAGGCCGTTGTCATGGGTTATCAGTATTATAAATCAATAACGACAAAAAAGCAAGGATTTTCACAGCTTTTGTCTATCTGTGCAGGGGGGATGGAGATAGCTTTAAAAGACGGTCGCAATTGGCACAAAGATGATACATGACGGGAAGCCGTGTTATGAATGGTCAGGCCTAAAGTATCTCGGAGGTGAAACAAAATGAGACATATAAGGCACACATAAAATTACTTAATTTATGGTTTTTTATTGTTTTTTATAGTTTTTAAGGATTTTCCGTACTTTTTGCCACTTTTAAGGCAGCAACATAGGAATAGTAAAAAATACTGGAATTTTATTATGTAAATATTGCAAATAAAGCTGTAACTTTATTATAGGATTTTAACAAAAGAGCAGGCAATGGCTTGCATTGGCATGGAGTTTGCTTGTATAATGCTCGTGGGAGTTTGCCGTTTTGTTTTTCGGCACATACATACCAATTATTTATGGATCAGAAAGGACATGAATTATGGATTTCACTAAGGTAAAGTACGCAGTTTCCGAAAAAGTCGCCACCATCTCTATGGACAGCCCCAAAAATATGAACGCATTTGACGAGGTTCTGTTGGACGAGCTGGTAGCAGCTATGAAGATGGCTGACGAGGATGCAAGCGTCAAAGCGATTCTTATCAACAGCACCACCGATAAGGCCTTCTCCGCCGGCGGAGACGTTGCCGCTATGTACGATGGCATCAAGAACCACTCTAAGGACGAGTTCATTGCCGAATTCGGAAAGTCCATTGCCAAGATGGCAAACGTAACCAAGGCAATTCTAACAAGCCCGAAGCCCGTTGTGGGCGCGGTTCAGGGCGCTTGCGCCGGCGCCGGCATTGGCGTTGCGCTTGCTTGCGACTATACCATGGCAACCCAGGCAACCGTCTTTATGACTGCCTTCTCCAAGCTGGGTCTTGTTCCCGATGCCGGCGGCATCTACCTTCTCACCCGCGCTGTCGGTCTTAAAAAGGCTACAGAGCTTGCAATGGACGGCGGCCAGATGGTATTTGCCGACGATGCCAAGGCTATTGGCATGATTAACGAAGTCATTGAAGATGACGATGCTTTCGCAGAAGCAACTTTAAAACGCGCGAAGAAGTTCACCTATGGCCCCTCCGCATCCTACAAGTACATCAAGGAGCTTGTGTGGGAATCTGAGTTTAACGGCTTTGATGCCTTCGTAAAGCGTGAGGTTGACGCACAGATGGCTTGCGGCGCCACAGATGACTTTGCAGAAGGTGTTTCTGCCTTTGTCGAAAAGAGAAGAGCGAGCTTTAGCTAAATAGCGGTCCTTACATAGCAGTCCTTACCTAATAGGCAAAACGCAAACAGCTCATGTTTGCACCGGCGAAAAAGGTTTCGCCATACCAAAATTCCTGTCTTTAAAGCCGGGTTAAGCTTCTGTCCGTGTTTTTCGGGCGGGACTGACCGGTATGCAATCCTAAACGTTTCGGCATCCGGAGACAATCTGCTCCGGATGCCGGCGGTCATGGTGAGTTATATAAAGACTAATACCCTGCCGCTTAAGTGTTAGGCGGATTCATTGTTTTTGAAAAAACCATTAAAAACACTTTAGTAAATCCCGCAAGGAATATCAAAGTAAATCCCGTGCGAGGCGGCTTGCGCCTCGTGCTGAGTTTAATAGAAAGCAAAAGGAGAGAAGCAATCTCATGAGTAAAATTGTAACAAAGGCTTGTGTTATCGGCTCCGGCGTTATGGGTGCAAATATTGCAGCCTTACTGGCGAGCGTTGGAATGCAGGTTACGCTGCTGGACATCGTTCCCTTTAATGGTCTTAACGACAAGGAAAAGGCAGCCGGTCTCACAGAAGACAGTCTTGAGTTCCGCAACCGCCTTGTAAACGAAGCTGTTGTAAAACTCAAGAAGGACAAGCAGATGCCCCTTTTGAGCAAGAGCGCCCTTAAGAACATCCGTGTGGGCAACACCACCGACCACCTGAACCTCATGGAGGACGCTGACTGGATTATCGAAGTTGTTGTTGAGCGCCTCGACATTAAGAAGGTAGTTCTTAAGCAGATTGAAGCTCATGCTAAGCCCGATGCCATCATTTCCTCCAACACCTCCGGTGTTTCCATCACAAAGATAGTTGAAGATATGAGTGATGACTTCAAGGCTCGTTTCATGGGCACACACTTCTTCAACCCCCCCCGTTGGATGGGGCTGTTCGAAATGATTCCCACCCAGTGGACCTCCAAGGAAACCTTCGACACCATGGAGTATGTCGGCGGAACAATCCTCGGCAAGACCTGTGTTTATGCCAAGGACACACCGAACTTCGTCGGCAACCGTATCGGCTGCTTCGGCGCCGCTCAGGTTATGCAGCTTACAGAGAAGTACGACTATGACTTCGCCACTGTAGACTACATCACAGGACCCGTCATGGGACACCCCAAAACCGCAACCTTCGGCACCGGCGACATGGTCGGCATGGACATTATCGCAAACGTTTCCAAGAACGTCATCGATTCCTCCAAGGATGAGGAAGAAATTGCTCAATACACCATGCCCAAGTATGTCATAGACCTTATGGAAAAAGGCTGGCTTGGAAATAAGAGCAAGCAGGGCTTCTTTAAGAAGGATGTTATTGACGGCAAGAGAGTTAAGTATCAGTACAACTACAAGACCGGCGAATATGACCTTATTGAAGGCAGACCTTCTCTGGACACCGTAAAGGCCGCTTTAAAGTCCAAAAATAAATATGAAGCCATGGCATACGGCGAAGAAAAAGAATGCAAGTTCTATTGGGACTGCATAAAGGGCATCTCCCTTTACAGCGCAAAGCTCGTTCCCGAAATTGCAGACGATTTCCGCGAGATTGACAAGGCCATCCGCACCGGTTACAACTGGGAAGAAGGCCCCTTCCAGGTATGGGACAAAATCGGCGTCCGCCGTGCTGTAGAGCGTATGCAGGCCGAAGGCGAAACCATTCCTCAGTGGGTTCTCGATATGCTGGCAAAGGGTCAGGAGACCTTCTACACAGCAGATGACGCAAAGTTCCCCTACATCAAAATCAGCGAGACAACAGTAGTCGAAGAAAACGACGACTGCTCCATCCGTGACCTTGGCGACGGCGTATTGGGCCTTGAGCTGCACTGCACCGGAAACGCCATTGGACCCCTTGTTGGCGAAATGGTCTTCAAGGCTATGGAAATAATGGATAAGGATGACTGGAAGGGCATGGTCATCGGAAACGATGGCAAGATGTTCTCCGCAGGAGCAGACCTTCTCACCATTTGGCAGATGGGCACCGACAAGGAATTTGTCGAGCTTGAAAAGCTTATCCGCACCTTACAGGCTGCAACCGGCGCTATGAGATATTCCAAGAAGCCCATCATCGCCGCTCCCTTTGGCCAGACCCTCGGCGGCGGCTGCGAAATGATGATGCACTGCCCCAACGCTGTTGCATTCTCCGAGACATACTCCGGCCTTGTTGAAGTCGGTGTTGGTCTTATTCCTGCCGGCGGCGGCTGCACAGAGCTTACACGCCGTCTCATGGATCGCTGCTTCGGCGATGCTAAAAACGACCGCTACAACGCAATCGCAACTGCTTTCCAGTATGTTGCAACCGCAAAAGTCAATATGTCCGCAAACGAAGCTATCGACAACGGCTACCTGAACAAGGGAACCCTTGTTGCCATGTCCCGCGACAACCTTATCGATCTTGCCAAGCGCGAGGTCCTCACCCTCTCTGACAGGGGCTATATGCCTCCCGTAAAGCAGATGGTCAAGGTTGCCGGTGAATACGGATACGGAATGCTTCTTGCCGGTATCGAAATGGCACGCGGCAGCGGCCAGATGTCCGAGCACGACGAGTACATCAGCAAGTTCATCGCAAGGGCCATCACCGGCGGCGATGTTCCCTTTGGCACCGAGATGTCCGTTGAACAGCTCCACGACATTGAATGCGAGGGCTTCCTTGCACTTGCTGGCACCGAAAAGACTCAGGATCGTATTATGCATATGCTGTCTAACGGCAAGCCGCTGCGTAACTAAGGAGGAAAAATAACAATGAGTGAAATCAGAGAAGCTGTAATAGTAGCATACGGACGCAGTGCTATCGGCAAAGCAAAGCGCGGTACGCTAAAGGACACAAGGCCTGAATCCTATGCATCTCAGGTTCTTAAAGGTGTTCTTGCAAAGGTCCCCCAGCTTGACCCCAAAGACATTGACGACGTTATCCTAGGCTGCGCTTTCCAGGAAGCTGAGCAGGGAAATAACGTTGCCCGTTATATCATGCTCAAGGCCGGAATTCCCGAAGAAGTTCCCGCCCAGACAGTAAACCGTTTCTGCTCCTCCGGCCTTCAGGCCATAGCCATGGGCGCAAACGCCATTATGGCAGGACAGGCAGACATTATCCTCGCCGGCGGCGTTGAGACAATGTCCATGATAGCCATGGGCGGAGGCCTTGCCACCACCGAAGTCGGCCTTGCAACCGAAAACCCCAAGGCATACACCCAGATGGGTATTACCGCGGAAAACGTTGCAAAAAGATTTGAACTCAGCCGTGAAGAGCAGGACGTGTACGGTCTGATGAGCCACAACCGTGCAGAGGCTGCTCAGAAGGCCGGCAAGTTTGCTGACGATATCATTGACGTTGACGCCGTGAAAACCAGAATAAACAAGGACGGTAAGGTTGAAAAGTACACCGAAACCTTTAACACCGACGAGGGCATCCGTTACGGACTTACCATGGAAGCCATGAAAAAGCTTCGTCCCGCCTTTATCCCCAAAGTCGGAACAGTTACAGCAGGTAACGCTTCCCAGATGAACGATGCTGCTGCTGCCGTTATCGTTATGAGCCGTGAAAAGGCCGATGAGCTGGGACTTAAGCCCATTGCAAAGTTTGTCAGCTATGCTGTTGCCGGCTGCGAGCCTGCATACATGGGACTTGGCCCCATCTATGCCATCCCCAAGGCACTTAAGATTGCCGGACTTACTAAGGACGACATTGACGTTTATGAGCTTAACGAAGCCTTTGCTTCCCAGGCTCTTGCCTGCATCCGTGAGCTTGGCCTTGAAGACCGCATGGACGACGTTAACCCCCTGGGCGGCGGCATTGCTCTTGGTCACCCCCTGGGCTGCACAGGCGCTTTCCTGACCTGCAAGCTCCTTTCCGAGCTTAAGCGCCGCGGCAAGAAGCACGGTGTTGTCTCCATGTGCATCGGCGGCGGTATGGGTGCTGCCGGTGTATTTGAGATGTGCGACTAATACACTGCTGCTCTAAATTCTCATAATATATAACACACACAAATGTCCCGCGCCTTCTTCGGAGGGCGCGGGATTTCCTATCCCAAAATAAAATTTATGGGGTTCTTGCCTTATATGACAGCAAGAGATATAATAAAAAGAAAGCTGCCGGCAAAAGTCCGGCGGGCAAGCTCCATAGAGAGGAAGAACACAATGAGCAGGGCAGACGACATTTTCATACAAAACTGCAGAGAAATTCTTAAAGAGGGAATTTGGGACAGGGACCAAGATGTAAGGCCTCGATGGGAGGACGGCGAAAGTGCCCATACCATAAAAAAATTCGGCATAGTCAACCGCTATGACCTTTCAAAGGAATTTCCCATACTCACCCTCAGGCGAACTTTTTTAAAGTCTGCGGTGGACGAGCTTTTATGGATTTGGCAGGCTAAAAGCAACAATGTAAAAGAGCTTAAAACCCGTGTCTGGGACCAGTGGGCAGACGAAGAAGGCTCCATCGGCAAGGCCTACGGCTACCAGCTGGGGATAAAACATCATTATCCCGAAGGAGATATGGACCAGGTGGATAAGGCCCTTTATGACCTTAAACACAACCCATACTCAAGACGGATTATGACTAACATATACAATTTTTCGGACCTTTCGGAAATGGCACTTTACCCCTGTGCCTACTCAATGACCTTTAACGTTTCTGGAAATAGGCTTAACGCCGTATTAAACCAGCGCTCTCAGGATATGCTCACTGCCAACAACTGGAACGTCTGCCAGTATGCTGTGCTTACAATGATGTTTGCTCAGGTGTCAAAGCTAGAGCCGGGAGAGTTTTTGCACGTTATTGCCGACGCCCATATATACGACAGGCATATGCCCATAGTCGAAAAACTCATAGCCGGTAAAACCCATCCGGCGCCGAAGTTTGTTTTAGACAGGGGCATAGACGACTTTTACAAATTTACCAGAGACAGCTTTAAGCTTGAGGCTTACGAATATAACGAATTTACAGACAAGATACCCGTGGCAATCTAAGCTTAAGGGCTTAAAACAGCTTAGATTTATGAGCTACAAGGCGGCATTTGTACGTAAAAAACATCAGGAGGATATACCATGCAGGCAATAGTTGCTGTAAGTGAAAACTGGGGCATAGGCAAAGATAACGACCTTTTATTTTCTATACCTGAGGATAAAAAGTTTTTCAGAGATATAACCCTTGGCAAAACTGTAATAATGGGGCGCAGAACTCTGGAGTCTTTGCCGGATGGAAAGCCCCTTAAAGGCAGGCGGAATATAGTTATAAGCGGGAAAGAGGGCTATGGCATCCAAGGGGCTGAAACTGTTACATCGCCTGTTCAGGCGGCAGAGCTTGTGGCGGGGCTGCCCTCGGAGGATGTATTTGTCGTAGGCGGCGGCGAGGTTTACAGGGCTATGCTCCCCTTTTGCGAAAAAGCCCTTGTTACAAAAGTTTTTTCCTCACCGGAGGCAGACAGATTTTTCCCCGACCTTGACAACAGCGATGACTGGAGCCTTGTAAGCCAAAGCGAGGAAAAGAAATACGAGGGTCTGAGCTATATTTTTTGTGAATATAAAAGACAGTGAATCAGACAAAATCCAGTCTTGGATTTTGTAAATACTGATTATTATTACTATTGACATACAAGAAAAAATCTTGTATAGTTTAGCTGTGCTTTTGCACACTAAACTATAACTGTGAAAAACATTGATGAGGACAGGGAAAAGCGTTCGCCGCTTAAAGAGAGCTGCCGGAGGGTGCAAGGCGGCAGCGGCTGCTTATTTCGTATCACCTCGGAGTTGTGGGCCGAAACGGGATTATTCCGAAAGTAAGCTCCACCGGGCTTCTCCCGTTACAGGGGCGGGCGCTTTACGGCGTCTTTGAGGGGCTCATTTTGAGCAAACTAGAGTGGTACCGCGGAACTTTTTTAAAGCTTCGTCTCTTTAAGAGACGGAGTTTTTTGTTTTTCAAAGAGCTTTCACCGATGTATAAAGACCTGCCGATGTATTTTCATATATCTGCTGAAAAAGACGAAAATCTGCAACGCAGAGAAGGAATGATTTTATGCTTAGTCTGGACAAGATTTACCATGCCGCGTTTACCATGAAAAACGTTATCCGGCGAACAGACCTTATCTATGCCGCAAATATCCCCACGGAAGGAGAAATGTACCTTAAAACCGAAAACCTGCAAACAACAGGTTCTTTTAAGGTTCGAGGGGCATATTACAAAATAAGCCAGCTTTCCCAAGAGGAAAAGCAAAAAGGCGTTATAGCCTGCAGCGCCGGAAACCATGCTCAGGGAGTGGCCAGAGCGGCGACTATGGAGGGTATTTCCTCTAAAATTTGTCTGCCGGACAGTGCGCCCATAAGCAAAATTGAAGCCACAAAACGCTATGGTGCTCAGGTGGTTTTGGTTAACGGTGTCTATGACGACGCCTACAAAAAAGCACGGGAGCTGGAGGAAAAAGAGGGCAGGGTGTTTATCCATCCCTTTGACGACGAGGACGTAATAGCAGGTCAGGGCACCATAGGCTTAGAGCTTTTAGAGCAGCTTCCGGATATAGACGCTGTTATAGTCCCCATTGGCGGCGGCGGGCTTATTTCCGGCCTTGCCTATGCCGTAAAAAGCCTTAAGCCCCAGTGCAAGGTATACGGGGTTCAGGTTTCCGGCGCTCCTTGCATGCTCAATTCCCTTGAGCATGGGCTTATAGAGGAATTGGAATGTGTTTCAACCTTTGCCGACGGTATAGCCGTGAAAAGACCGGGGGACAACACCTTTGGAATTGTCAGCCGTTATGTGGACGAGGTTGTAACTGTCACAGATGACGAGGTTGCAACGGCGATTTTAAGCCTTATCGAGCAGCAAAAGCTTATTGCCGAGGGGGCAGGGGCAGTTTCCGTGGCGGCGGCCATGTTCGGCAAGGTTGACATAAAAGGCAAAAAGGTTGTGTGCCTTGTCTCCGGCGGAAACATTGACGTAAACATTTTAAGCCGTGTTATAAACCGCGGACTTTTAAAATCCGGCAGGTTCGTAAATTTAGTCATAGCCCTTACAGACAAGCCCGGACAATTGGAGCTGGTATCAAAAACCATTGCGGAAAAAGGCGGAAACGTGGTTTCCGTCCAGTATAACCGCAGCGACGAAAACATGGCCATAAACTCCTGCTTTTTGTCTTTGCAGGTGGAAACCCGTGATTTTGAGCAGATTTTGGAAATAAAAAACGAGCTAAACTCCATCGGTTTGAGAGTTGTAAACTGAAATCCTTGATTTTTTGACCGGCATAAAACTGAAAAACTAATAGGACAAAAGAAAAACCCAGTCAAACAGACTGGGTTTTTATGTTTAAAAGCTTTAGAGAAATGAAGCTTTTAAAATCACAGAGTTTTTCTTACTGCTTAGGAACAGCCGAGGGCTGGGGCTTTGGTTCGGACTTTGAAACGCTGCTTGCAGGAATCTCCTCGTCCAGCACCACGTCAACATCAAGGTACTCGCCGGCTCTGTAGATGGTGAGGGTGACAGTGTCTCCTGCGTTATAGTTTCGCTTCTGGCTGGTCAGGTCGGAAGAACTTTTCACTTGGACCCCGTCTATGGCGGTTATAATATCGCCCACTGCCAGTCCGGCGTTTTCGCTGCAGCTTCCGGGGTTAATTGAGTAGATGTACGCCCCTTCCACCATGTTAAAGTATTGTGCGATAGACTGTTCCACTGTGGTTGCTATAATGCCGAAGCTGGGCTTGCCGCTGACATAGCCTTTTTCGGTCAGCTCGTTTACTATGGATGCTACGTCGTTTATGGGAATTGCAAAACCAAGGCCTTCAACACCTGTGGAGGAGTATTTTGCCGTAACAATTCCTATAACCTCGCCCTTATCATTATAGACAGGCCCGCCGGAGTTGCCCTGATTTACGGCAGCATCAATCTGAAACATATTGTTTGTTATGGAGGCACCGGTGCTGCTGCTGGAGGTGGTAATCTCCCTGTCTAAGGCGCTTACCATGCCGCTGGTCATAGTGAATGAAAGCTCGCCCAAAGGATTTCCAATGGCATATACTGTTTCACCCACCTGCATATTGCTGCTGTTTCCAAGGGTGGCGGCAGATAGGCCTGTTGCTTCTATTTTAAGGACAGCAATGTCGCTTTGCTCCTCTACGCCTATGATTTTTGCCGTATAACTTTCACCGCTGTATAAGACAACTGAAATATCATAGCCGCCTTTTTGGGCTTCTTCTATTACATGGTAATTGGTTACTATATAGCCGTTCTCCGTGGCAATAAAGCCGGAGCCTGAAACAGGCGTTGAGGTCTGCATACCGAAATAGTTGGTGTAGGTTATTTCCGTTGTGATGGCAACAGCCTGCATACAGCCAAGACTATATATCTCCGAGCCGCTTAACACAGAGCCTGTGACCACAGGAGCGGCTGTGGGCGCTTGTTCCTCGGGAACCGCCGTTACCACAACCTGACCTTGAGAGACAGGGCCAGAGCCCTTGCTTTGAGAGGAACCCAGCCTGTAAGAAACTATGGCGCCGCCGCCCAGACCGCCTAAAAGGGCGCAAATCAGCAGGGCGCAAATCAGCTGAACCATGCCTATGGGCTTTTTCTCTTTCTTCACTTTTTTCTTTTTAGGGGCAGGAGGCTTCTCAGGCGGGGTATAATAGCTTCTGGGTGTCTCGGGGCCTTCTCCCTTGGGGGCATAGCTTGCGTCCATATATGAATGATGAGGTATATCCTCTTTTCTAAAGCGGTATTCAGAGCCTTGAGGGGATGTACCCGCTCCTTCTTCCGTGCCACCTATATTGTTATTGATATTATCGTTCATGGTAAAACCTCCCCATGTGATTTATCTAAGCCGGATATCCGGTTTTCTTTAAGTCTAAGCTTAGTACGGATTTGTGACAACTGAATGAACAAAAACAAAAATATTTTTTAACAAAGTTTTTAAAGGCCTCTTTTCAAGCTCGGCTATGTTTGTGTTTACAAAAACTCATTTGACATATATAATAATATAGTCAGGCTTTTGGACACAATTCGCCTTTGTTAAGGGGGCGCAGAAAGGGCGGTTGGGCAAATGGAAAGGGGCTTTGGGGCCGTTTTGGCAGAGCTTCGCAGGGAAAGAAAGCTTAGCCAGAGAAAGCTTTCCGCAGAGCTTAACATCAGTCAGGCCCTGCTTTCCCACTATGAAAACGGCAGTCGGGAGCCGGGGCTTGCCTTTGTTAAAAGAGCCTGTGCATATTTCGGGGTTTCGGCGGATTTTCTCCTTGGGATGCCGCCGGAAAAAGCTGAACACAAAAGACAAACAGAGCATGAGCTTCCATGGCTTAAAGAGCTTTTTGAGCTTTTGGAGGAAGGCGGCAACATGACTGCCAAAGCTGCAGCTTTGGCATATATGCAGGCCGGCGCAAAAAGGCTTTGCGGATATATTAAAGGCAGGGACGAGACAGTTTTTCTTGCCAGTGCCGCCCTGGAAATGACCGAAGCGGAGCTGTCTCTTCTTCAAGCTTTGGCTGCAGAAGAAAATAAGGAAAACAAAGCATAAGCTAATAGCCTTTGTTAAAATAATAGTCGAGTGTTAATAAAAAATGTATTAAAGTCGCCTTTTAATATGATACAATAATTTATACCCAGACTGCAATATAATCTTTCACAATCGGAGTAAAAATATGACAGAACAAAGCAAAATAAGAAACTTTTCCATTATAGCACACATAGACCACGGCAAATCAACCTTGGCAGACCGCCTTCTTGAAAAATGCGGTGCTGTGAGCAGCCGTGATATGGAGTCTCAGCTTCTTGACAATATGGATCTTGAAAAGGAGCGGGGAATAACCATAAAAGCCCGTGCCGTCGGCCTTTCATATAAGGCTCAGGACGGTCAGGAATACACCCTAAACCTTATAGACACCCCCGGTCATGTTGACTTTAACTATGAGGTCAGCCGCTCTCTTGCCGCCTGTGAGGGGGCGCTTTTGGTGGTGGATGCCTCACAGGGAGTTGAGGCCCAGACCTTGGCAAACACCTATCTTGCCATGGGTCATGACCTTGAGATTTTGCCGGTTATAAATAAAATTGACCTTGTGGCGGCAGACCCTGCCCGAACCAAGGCGGAGATTGAGGATATTATCGGCATTCCCGCAGAGGACGCGCCGGAGATTTCCGCAAAGCAGGGCATAAATATCGAAGCTGTCTTGGAGGATATTGTCAAAAATGTTCCCCCTCCCACAGGCGATCCCGAAGCGCCTTTAAAGGCCCTTGTTTTCGACAGTCAGTATGACGCTTTTCGAGGAGTCATCGTATATATACGGGTGATGGACGGAGTTATCCGACGTGACATGGAAATAAAGCTTATGTCCACCGGAGCAGACTATAAGATTTTGGAGCTTGGGCATCTGCGCCCTTTGGGGCTGGAGCCGGGGGATGAGCTTTCCGCCGGAGACGTTGGCTACTTTACCGCCAGCATCAAAAATGTTGCAGACACCCAGGTGGGCGACACTGTAACAGGCCTTCACAGGCCTGCTGCCGAGCCTCTTCCGGGCTATGCCCCTTCAAGACCCATGGTATACTGCGGAGTTTACACCGAGGACGGCTCAAGATACCCCGACCTTCGTGAGGCCTTGGAAAAACTCAAGCTTAACGATGCCTCATTAAGCTTTGAGCCGGAATCCTCTGTGGCTTTGGGCTTTGGATTTCGCTGCGGCTTTTTGGGTATGCTGCATCTGGAAATTGTTCAGGAGCGTCTAGAGCGGGAATTTGACCTGGATCTTGTTACAACCTTGCCCTCAGTTATCTATAATGTTACAAAAACAGACGGCACTGTGGTTCGGGTGGATAACCCCCACAACTATCCCGATGTTGTGGCAATAGCAGAGGCATCAGAGCCTTATGTTAAGGTGACCATCATAACACCTTTGGAGTTTGTGGGGAATATTATGCCCCTTTGTCAGGATAGGCGAGGGGAGTATAAAGATATGCAGTATTTAGACACCCGACTTGTGGAGCTGCATTACGAAATGCCATTAAACGAGATTATCTATGACTTTTTTGACACCCTTAAAGCAAGAACAAAGGGCTATGCCTCTTTAGACTACGAGCTTTCCCGCTATCAGCCTTCGGAGCTTGTGAAGGTTGACCTATTGCTAAACGGCGAAAAGGTGGACGCTCTAAGCTTTATTGCCCATAAGGACAAGGCCTATGAAAGAGCCAGAAAGCTCTGCGAAAAGCTTAAGGATAACATTCCCCGCCAGCTTTTTGAAGTGCCTATACAGGCGGCCATAGGAGGCAAGATAATAGCCCGTGAAACGGTTCGTGCCATGCGTAAGGACGTTTTGGCAAAGTGCTACGGCGGCGACATATCACGAAAGAAAAAGCTCCTTGAAAAGCAAAAAGAAGGTAAAAAGAAGATGCGTCAGTTAGGCAGCGTCTCCATACCCACAGAGGCCTTCCTTGCGGTTTTAAAGCTTGACGAATAATCTTCGCCGACTGTGATCTTTGTGGGTCAAAGCCTTTAAGTATAGCTGGGATGTGTTTTTTTGCAGCATGAATATTATATGAAAATGGCAGTAAATCTTGCCGAAACCGCCGCCGAAAAAGGTGAGGTTCCCGTGGGCTGTGTCATAATTGACGAAAACGGCAGGGTGATAGGCAGGGGACACAACAGCCGTGAGGAGAAAAAAAGCGCTCTGGGCCATGCGGAAATATCCGCCATAGACGAGGCCTGTAAGGCAAAGGGGGACTGGCGGCTTTCCGGCTGTACGATTTATGTGACTTTAGAGCCTTGCCCCATGTGTGCCGGCGCCATCATAAACGCGAGAATACCAAGGGTGGTTTTTGGCGCAAGGGAGGAAAACCTTGGTTCCTGCGGCAGTGTTATAGACCTTTTTTCCGAGGGCTATGGTCACAGACCTGCCGTTTATGGAGCCGTTTTAGAGGAAGAATGCGCAGCTCTTATGAGAAAGTTCTTTAAAAACAGGCGAAAATCAACATAAAAAAAGCAAGCCGTTTCTATATGAAACGGCTTGCTTTTTTTATAAGACGGCTAGCTTTTCACAGTGCCGTCGCTGTTAAACAGGGGGAGCTTTGCAAGATAAAGCACATCGTCACGGTCAGCAGCGCTGCCCTCGGCCAAAACAAACATCCTTCCGGCTACTATGCCGCCGGCTTTTTCCACGAGCTGTTCGACAGCACGGAGAGACTGACCGGTGGAGATAACGTCATCTATTATGAGCATACGTTTGCCCCGAATTTGCTCTGCGTCCAAGATGTCCAGATAAAGGGTTTGAACACCTTCTGTGGAGATGGACTGCACTTCTGCCTTAAACACCTCCGTCATATAAAGCTTTGGTGATTTTCTTGCAAGAAAATACTTGTTGTCACCGCTTTGACGGGTCATCTCATAGAGAAGGGGGATGCTTTTTGCCTCGGGGGCTATTATGTAGTCGTAGTCCGGTGCGATTTTTAGCATTTCGGCGGCGCAGTGAACTGTAAGCTCAACATCGCCAAAAATAATGAATGCGCCGATATAAACATCGTCGGAAACGCGGCAAATGGGAATTTCGCGTTTTAGGCCGGCTATGTCCATCTCGTAGGTTTGCATTAAGTGTCTCCTCCTAAAAATTTTTAAAACCTTGTTGCGGCAGAGATTTCTCCTGCCGCAAATGAGCATGACTGTAATATTCTGCTTATTTTACATCATCACATATTAAAATGCAATATGGACGGATAAAAAGCAAGGGTTTTTCGGCAAATACCTTAAATAAAATCTTACTTTTTAAAGTATTCCACAATGACAGGCAGACCGTCAAGATAGCGCCTTGCCATGTCAAGGGCGCAGCTTGAGGCAAAGTTTCGCACCCGTGACCTGCCAAAGCCGCCGCTTAGCTGGGTGACATAGGTTTCATCCTCTGTGGCAAGGGCGACAAAAACCGTGCCCACAGGGTGGGAGCCGTCCCCTCCGGGACCTGCAAGACCTGTGGTGGACAGGGCAATATCAGCACCGAAAAGCTCCCTTGCGCACTCGGCCATTTCCATTGCGGTTTCAATGCTCACAACGCCGTAGGCGGCTATGGTGGAAGGGTCCACCCCCAGAACCTTTACCTTGCTTTCCTCAGAGTATGTGACCGCTCCGCCTAAGAAAACCTCGGAGGAACCTTTAAGGTCGGTCATGCGTTTTGCTATCATGCCGCCTGTGCAGCTTTCCGCTGTGCAAAGCTTCATAGAGCCTTCTTTTAGTTTTTCAAGAACAACCTGCTCAAGACTTTCAGCGTCAATGCCATAGATTATATCCCCCAGCTCGGCCTTCAGTCTTTCCACCACAGGCAGGGTCAGAGCCTCGGCCTCGGCGGCGGTTTTTGCCTTTGCCGTAACCCGAAGCATAAGCTCGCCTTCCTTGGCGTAGGGGGCCAAGGTGGGGTTTGTAAGCTCGTTCATCATGGGCCGCAGCTGCTGCTCAACACTGCTTTCCCCTCTGCCTACTATATGCAGGCTGTGGGAGAATATAACATCGTCTGACAGACTGCGAAGATAAGGCTCGGCGCAGGTTTTAAACATGGCGTTACACTCACGGGGAGGGCCGGGCAGCATGATAACATGAACTCCGTCCCGTTCAAAGGCACAGCCGGGGGCAGTTCCCCATTCGTTGTGGAAAATTGTGCAGTCCTCGGGCAGATAAGCCTGCTGAAGGTTATTTTCCGTCATGCTGTTTGTGCCTATAGTCTCTTTAAAATAACGGCGCATTTCTTCGGCAAGATCCTCGTGGAAAACAAGCTCCAAACCGAAGGCAGAGGCCAGCACCTGCTTTGTAAGGTCATCACAGGTGGGGCCGAGGCCGCCGGTGGTTATGATAATATCCGCACGATTTCTGGCTATGGAAACGGCACTTTTAAGCCTTTCGGGATTATCACCCACAACGGTGTGGTAAAAAACGTTTATCCCCAGCTCGGAGAGGTAAACGGAAATATCCCTTGCATCGGTGTTTACGGTGTTTCCAAGTAAAAGCTCCGTTCCAACGGAGAGTATTTCGGCGGACAGCGGATTTTTCATAAAAGTGTATCCTTTCGTTTTACGGCTTGTATAAGTTAAAATGACAAGAAGTGATTAAGGTTTCTTAAATATCCAGCCGCAGCCTTTCAATTCCGGCAAGGGCCTCGGCTTCCAAAGCCTCTACGTCCAGAACCTTTTCCACCTCTAAAACCTCAGGGAGCTTCGGCTTTGTTCGGGGATGGCGGGGGGTGAATACCGTGCAGCAGTCCTCATAGGGGAGGATGGAGGTTTCGAAGGTACCGATTTTTCGAGCAAGGGAAATTATGTCGGACTTGTCCATGCCGATAAGAGGACGCAAAACCGGAAGGGACAAAGGCTCTTCTGTTACACGCAGGGCCTCCATGGTCTGGCTTGCAACCTGCCCCAAGTTTTCACCGGTTACAAGGGCACGGCAGTCATTTTGCAGGGCAATTTTTTCGGATATGCGCATCATAAAGCGGCGCATGATAAGGGTGAAATATTCCTCCGGACATTTTTCTCTTATCTCCTCCTGAATATGCGTGAAGGGAACAATTTCAACAGTCAGCCTGCCGCAGTAGTCGGTTAGAATTCTTGCCAGTTCTATAACCTTTTCCTTTGCCTGCTCCGAGGTGTAGGGGAAGGAGAAAAAGTGAACAGGGATAAGGTGGATGCCCCGTCTTGCAATCATATAGCTTGAAACAGGGCTGTCTATGCCGCCGGACAAAAGGGTAACCGCCCTGCCGTTTGAGCCAACAGGCAGCCCCCCTGCCCCTAAAAGGGGTTTTGCGTGGACATAGGCAGAGGTTTCTCGGATTTCCACATGGACAACAAGCTCCGGCTCATGAACATCAACGGCCGTGTCGGGAAAGCTTTCGCTTAAAAGCCCTCCCACATATTGGGAAACCTCTATGCTCGTCATGGGAAACTGCTTGTCGGAGCGCTTTGTTTCCACCTTAAAGCTTTTTGCCCCGTGCATATCCCCGGAAAGATAGGCCTTAGCCGTTTCAAAAATTTTGTCTTTGTCTTTTTCGCAGGCTCTGGCACGGGTGACGGTTACAGCGCCGAAAACCTTTGTCATGGCATCTAATGCCCCGTCCATATCGCAGTCTTCATTTTTCGGCTCCACATAGACGGTGGACTGGGTGGCATATACCCGAAAATCACCGAATTTTTGCAGGCGGCGCTTGGCGTTTACCATGAGTTTGCCCTCAAAGGCCCGACGGTTTTGACCTTTTAATACAATTTCGCCCTGTTTTAGTAAGATAATGTCTTCCATTTATAAAAATTCCTTTTCATTGTAAAGCCTCTTTTTATAAAGCATAAATATACACAAAAAGCCCTTAAGCTTAAAACCGCTAAAGACAGCAAAAAAAGAGGTATAGTGACCTTGTTAAAAGTCATTATACCTCTTTTTTAAAGGATATTCAATTAGAAAGTGGCCACAACAGCGCCCTGATACTTTTCCTCGATGAAGGACTTAACCTTGGCACTCTGGAGAGCTTCCACAAGAGCAAGAATGGCGGGGTTTTCCTCATTGCCTTCCTTGACTACAACAATGTTTGTGTAAGTCTGGGCAGATTCGGACCCGGCATCCTCTGTGGCAAGGGCTTCGCTGATTAAAAGACCGGCCTCGATGGCATAGTTTCCGTTTATAACAGCCATGTCAACGTCGGAAAGGGTGCGGGGCAGCTGAGCTGCTTCCATTTCGACTATCTCAAGATTCTTGGGGTTATCGACTATGTCAAGCTTTGTGGCTGTAAAGCCGGAGTCTTCCTTAAGGGTAATAAGACCCTGGGCTTCAAGAAGCATAAGGGCGCGGGCTTCGTTTGAGCCGTCGTTGGGAACGGCAATCTTAGCACCGTCAGAAAGCTCCTCAAGAGAGGCGGTCTTTCCGGCGTAAAGTCCCAGAGGCTCATAGTGGATGCCGGCAACAGAAACAAGATGGGTGCCGTTTTCCTCGTTAAAGCCGTCTATGTAGGGCAGGTGGGCAAAGTAGTTTGCGTCAACCTCGCCGGTTTCGGTTACCATACAGGGCTGAACATAATCTGTAAACTCAATGACTTCAAGGGTGATGCCCTGTTCAGCAAGAACCTCTGCCGCAACGGCAAGGATTTCAGCGTGGGGAACGGGGGTTGCCGCAACTTTAATTACGGTTCCGGCCAAGTCTGAATCGACTTCGGGGATGTCAGCAGGGGGGTCTACGGGGGTGATGTCGGTGCCGCTGGTGGCGGGCTTTGACGAGCAGGCGCCAAGGCTGAAAACCAGGGCGAGGGCAAGGATAAGTGCCGCGAATTTCTTGATGTTCATGTTTTCTCCTCCTAAAAGTTTCAGGTAATGCGTTTGTCGCTCTTAACAGCCAGCCGTGTTCCGACTGACTGGAAGATTTGAACCAGAATTACAAGCAGTATAACAGCGGCCCACATAACAATGGCCTTAAACCTGTAATACCCATAGTTGATGGCAATTTTGCCAAGACCGCCGCCGCCTATGATGCCGGCCATGGCACCATAGCCCATGATGGTGGTCAGTGCTATAGTTGCTCCGGAAATAAGAGAGGGCTTTGCCTCAGGGAGCATGACCTTCCATACGATTTGAAAGGGGCTTGCACCCATGGACTGGGCAGCTTCAATAACGCCCTTATCCGTTTCCCGAAGGGATGACTCCACCATGCGGGCGATAAAGGGAAAGGCGGCGATTACTAAGGGGATTATAAGAGCCTTGGTTCCGATGGAAGTGCCTAAAATAAAACGGGACAGGGGCAAAACAACAATCATAAGTATGAGAAAGGGTACGCTGCGAAGGATGTTTACAACAAAGTTTAAAACAGACATAAGGCTTTTTGGCAGAGGCCTTACGCCGCCCTCCTCACCTGTCACCAGTAAAACTCCCAGAGGCAGGCCGATGACATAGGCAAAAAGAGTTGATAAAACTGTGGAATACAAGGTTTCCCAAATGCCCATGGCGGTTTCGGACTTTAGGATGGCTATGGCCTCCTGCATGGCGGGGGAAGAAAAAAACTCACTCATTGTAATCTGTAACCTCCTCTGCCGTAATGTCCTTTTTAGATTTAAGATAGTTTAAGGCTTTTTGAGCCTCGTTGGGGTCGTTAGGCAGGCCGATAAGCATATTACCAAAGGCCTTGCCGCCTACATTTTTCGTGTCTGCTCCTAAAATGTTGACCTTAACCCCGCAGTCAATGGCAAGGGAGGCTATAAGGGGTTCGTAAGAGGTGCCGCCGTTAAAGACAATGCGCACCACCCTTTCGGATTTCAGGTGGGAAACGGGCAGCCCGTCGGGGAAAACAAGTTTTCTTGCGGCCTCGGTTTTGGGATTTGAAAAGATTTCCTCAACCATGCCGATTTCCACTGCCTTGCCCTCGTCCAAAATTGCCACATGGGTGCAAATTTCCTCAATAACCGCCATTTCGTGGGTGATTATAACGGCGGTGATGCCAAGACGGCGGTTAATGTCTTTTATGAGAGCTAGGATAGAGCGGGTTGTTGTGGGGTCGAGGGCGCTGGTAGCCTCGTCGCAAAGAAGAACCTGAGGGTCGCTGGCGAGGGCACGAGCTATGGCCACACGCTGCTTCTGACCGCCGGAGAGCTGGGCCGGATAGGCATTTGCCTTGTCCGGCAGGCCCACTATATTTAAAAGCTCCATGGCTCTTTTTTTCGCTTCAGAGGGTTTTACCCCTGCAATTTCCATGGGAAAGCAGACATTTTTAAGGCAGGTTTTCTGCATGAGAAGATTAAACTGCTGAAAAATCATGCTGATAGAGCGCCTTGCCTGCCGAAGCTGCGGAGCTGTCATGGCTGTAAGCTCCTGACCGTCGAAAAATACCTTGCCTTCTGTTGGCCGTTCCAAAAGATTAATGCAGCGCACAAGGGTGGACTTACCTGCGCCGCTCATGCCGATAACGCCGAAAATATCACCTTTTTTTATGCTGATATCAATGCCGTTAAGAGCGACAATTTCGCCCTGGGGGCCACGGAAGGTTTTCCCCACGCCGGCAAGCTCGACTATTGGTTTTTGGCTGCTCATATGCTCTCCTGTCCCGCAGGAAATGGCTGCCCCTGCGAAGATTATTTGGATTGTACCACAATGCCTGTATGATTGCAATAATTTGCTAAAACGCTATGGGTATGAAAATAAGCGTATTTTCAAGGGTTTTAAACCCTGTCTTGTGCTTCTTGTATTAAAGGGAGAAACCTTAGACTTATCCAGCCTTAAGCTCTGGCCTCCGGTTCACGAAAGTCATAGCTTCTGTATTGAATTGCCTCGGCAAGGTGAAAGGGCTGTATTTCCACTGAAGCGTCAAGATCGGCTATGGTTCTTGCCACCCTAAGTATCCTGTCGTGGCTTCTGGCTGTAAGACCCATTTTGTCAAAGGCAAGCTTTAAAAGCTCCTCCCCCTCTGGGGAAAGAGAGCAAAACTCGCGAAGCTGCTTTTGACCCATTCTGGCGTTGCTGTCAATGCCATCCGGTGAAAAGCGCTCACGCTGCAAGGCTCTTGCGGCGTTCACCCGCTTTTTTATATCCTCGCTTTTTTCCGCCGGCTTTTTAATCCGCAGCTCGGAAAACTCCAAGGCAGGAACCTCGGCAATTATGTCGATGCGGTCTAAAAGGGGGCCGGAGAGCTTTGTGTGATATTTTCTTATACTGCTTTCTGTGCAGCGGCAGCGGCCGGAAGGGTGGCCAAACCAGCCGCATTTACAGGGGTTCATGGCACAGACCAGCATGAAGGCTGCCGGATATGTAACGTTTCCCGTGCTGCGGGAGATGCTTACAAGGCCATCCTCAATGGGCTGGCGCATAACCTCCAGCACATCCCTGTGAAATTCCGGCAGTTCATCCAGAAAAAGTACACCGTTGTGGGCAAGAGAAATTTCCCCCGGCTGAAGCTGGGCACCCCCTGCCATGGCAGAGGCGGAAAGACTGTGGTGAGGGCAGCGAAAAGGACGGGTGCGAACCAAAGGCTCATCTCTGCTTGTCAGACCCATGACAGAGTGGATTTCCGTGGTTTCCAAAACCTCTTTTCGGCTAAGCTCCGGCAAAATCGAGGGCAGGCGCTTTGCAAGCATGGATTTTCCCGCTCCGGGAGGGCCAACAAGCAAAATATTATGCCCGCCGGCCGCTGCCACTTCCAAGGCCCTTTTAACATTTTCCTGACCTTTAACCTCGGAAAAATCCGCTGTAATCCCGCTGCTTTCAGGAAGCTTTGGAGCTGTGGCGGCAGGGATTAGAGCCTCGCCGGAGAAATGACGCAAAAGCTCATCCACAGTTTTAACGGGGAAAACCGAAATCCCCTGGGCAAAGGCGGCCTCCTGAGCATTATCCTCAGGGAGAAAAAGCTTTTCAATCCCTGCCCTTGCCGCCGCTAATGCCATGGGCAAGGCCCCGCGGACAGGGCGAAGCTCGCCCGTTAGCCCCAGTTCACCTATGAAGGCGCAGTTTTCACTGGGCTGCTTAATGTTGCCGTTAACTGTGAGTATGGAAAGAAGCACCGGCAGGTCATAGGTGGTGCCGCCTTTTTTCGTGTCGGCAGGGGCAAGGTTTATGGTAAGGCGGGAAACGGGAAAGTTAAGCCCCGTGTTTTTAATGGCGGCACGAACCCTGTCCCGAGCTTCTTTCACCGCCGCATCGGGCAGCCCCACAATATCAAAGGCTGGAAGCCCCTGAGACAGAAAGCACTCCACCGAAACCTCGTAGCCGCCGATGCCCTTAATACCCAGCGAACGGATTTTTGAAACCATAAAAGCCGCCCCTTTTCTAATATTTATACTGCCGCTTAATTATCTTCTTCCTTTGTGATGGCTATGTGCAGTTCCTGCAGCTGCTTATCTTCAACCTTGGAAGGTGCGCTCATCATAAGGTCTTGTGCGTTTTTGTTCATGGGGAAGGCAATAACTTCTCTTATGCTTTCTTCACCGGCAAGAAGCATGACCATGCGGTCCACCCCCGGGGCAATTCCCGCATGAGGGGGAGCGCCATAGCAAAAGGCGCTGTACATGGCGGGAAACTTTGCCTTAACGTCGTCTTCCCCAAGTCCCACAAGCTCGAAGGCCTTTATCATAATTTCCGGATCGTGGTTACGCACGGCGCCGGAGGACAGCTCCACCCCGTTGCAGACAAGGTCGTACTGGCAGGCATTTACTGTAAGGGGGTCAATTTCTCCGGATTCGATTTTAAGAAGGGTGTCAAGACCCCCTTGGGGCATGGAGAAAGGATTGTGGCAAAACTCCAGCTTGCCGGATTCCTCGCCGATTTCATACATGGGAAAATCAACTATCCAGCAAAATTCGTAACATTCCCTGTCCATCAGCTCTTCAACTTGGCTGCCGATAAGCTTTCTTAAAACACCTGCGGTTTTTTGTGCTGCCGGCTTTTTGCCTGCCGCAAGTCCAACAAAACAGCCGGGGGCAAGACCTAGAGACTTTACAACCTCGTCTTTTTTCTCCTGCAAAAACTTTGCGATGCCGCCTACAATTTCGCCCTTTTCGTCAAGGCGGAACCAATAGGCCTTATTGCCCGTTTGCACCTCGGTGTCGGCACAAAGCCTGTCTATGGTTTTGCGGGTTTCCTTAAAGTCGGGCACTATGACAGCAGAAACAAAGCTATCGGCAAAAGGCTCAAAGCCGCAGTCGGAAAGGGCTTTTGTAGCGTCGGACAGCGTGAGTTTTATGCGAAGGTCGGGCTTGTCCGAGCCGTATTTTTCCATGGCTTCAGCATACGAAATACGGGCAAAGGGGGCACTGGAGGCCCTGTTATATTTGCCGTATTTTGCGAAAATGGGAGGCAAAACCTCCTCCAAAACGGCAAAAACGTCATCTTGTGAGGCAAAGGCCATCTCCATATCAAGTTGGTAAAACTCTCCGGGAGAGCGGTCTGCCCTTGCGTCCTCGTCCCTGAAGCAGGGGGCAATCTGGAAGTATTTATCAAAGCCTGAGGCCATTAAAAGCTGCTTAAACTGCTGGGGAGCTTGGGGCAGGGCATAAAACTTCCCCGGATGGTTTCTTGAAGGAACAAGGTAATCCCTTGCGCCCTCAGGGGAGGAGGCTGTGAGGATGGGGGTGTTAATTTCCATAAAGCCCTTGTCTTCCATAGAGCGGCGCAGAGCGGAAACCACCTGACTGCGCAGGACTATATTTTCCTTCACCAGAGGATTTCTAAGGTCAAGATAGCGATATTTAAGCCTTGCCGCCTCGTCTGCCTCACGGCTGTGGTTTATCTGGAAGGGCAGCTCGTTGTGGATGCAGCGGCCCAAAACTTCGATTTTCTCAGGGACAACTTCAATATCCCCTGTGGGCAGCTTGGGGTTTTTGCTGGCTCTTTCCCGAACCTTGCCCTCTATGGAAATTGTGGACTCCTTATTAAGAGCCTTTACCTGAGCGATTAAATCCTCGGTTTCGATAACAGCCTGAGTAACACCGTAAAAGTCACGAAGGACTAGAAAGGCCAAATTTGCGCTGACCTCACGAACGTTTTCCATCCAGCCGGCTATTTTAACGGATTCCCCTGTATTTTTTATGGTAAGCTCGCCACAGTTGTGGCTACGGGATTGAAGCATATTTTTATACCTGCCTTTTTCTTCTTAAATATAGTGTATTCTAAAGCCCAAGGCTTAGTTTTTGCTCTCTTTTATAAGACTTGCGCCCCGCCGGCTTTGAAGGTTTTTGTTTATGAGCGCTGCTGCCTGCTGTGCTGACAGCAGGCTTTGCTCACCTGTGAGCATATCTTTAATTTTAACCTTAGACAGGGCGATTTCTTCTTCTCCCAGAAAAACTGTGAAGGGAGCGCCGATTTTGTCGGCATAGCTCATCTTTGCCTTAAACTTTTTGTCCTCTCCGTAAAGCTGACAGCGTATGCCGAAGCTTCTGAAAAGGGTGGCGGTTTTAACGGCCTCGGAAAGATTTTCCGTCATGGGGATTATAAGAGCGTCGCAGGGGGCAGTTATTATTTCCTCAGATAAAAGCCCCTGCTCATCAAGGACATAAAACAGGCGGGTAAGGCCGATAGAAATGCCCACACCGGGAAGCTTTTTGTCTGTGTAGTAGCAGGCGAGGTCATCATACCTGCCGCCGGAGCAGACAGAGCCGATTTCCGGGTGGTCTGTAAGGGTGGTTTCATAAACCGTTCCTGTGTAATAGTCAAGTCCTCTGGCAATGGTGAGGTCAAGGTCAAAGTTTTCCTCGGGTACGCCAAATTCCGGCAGATAGCGGGTGACAGCGGAAAGTTCAGAGCAGCCAATGTCAAAAAAGTCGTTTTTACCGGAGTATTTTGAAAGGGCGGAGAGCTTTTCGGAAACTGTGCCGGAAATGGAGATAAAGCTCATAATTTCAGAAACATCTCCTTCTGAAATTCCCAAATCCGCAAGAAGAATACGGCATTTATCGGCACCTATTTTATCAAGCTTGTCTATAATGTGCATAATTTCGGAGGCCTTGTCATCAAGACCCAAAATAGCGAAAAAGCCATTTAAAACCTTGCGGTTATTGACCTTTATTTTAAAGCGTGAAAGCCCCAGGCAGTTGAAGGTGCGGTAAATAACGGCGGGGATTTCCGCCTCGTTTAAAATGCCCAGAGAGCCGTCGCCTATGATGTCTATATCCGCCTGATAAAACTCACGGAAGCGCCCTCTTTGCGCGCGCTCGCCCCTATATACCTTTCCTATTTGATAGCGCCTGAAGGGAAAGGCAAGGCTGCCGTAGTTTGCAGCCACATACTTTGCAAGGGGGACTGTAAGGTCAAAACGCAGAGCAAGGTCTGTGCCGCCTTTTGTGAAACGGTATATTTGGTTTTCGGTTTCCCCTCCGGCCTTGGCAAGCAAAACCTCGGAGGCTTCGATTATCGGAGTATCCAAGGCTGTGAAGCCGTATAGGGCATAGGTGTTTCGCAAGATTTCCAGAAAGCGCTCCATCTTTGCCTGCTTGTTTGGGGATAGCTCCATAAAGCCTGACAAGGTGCGCGGCTTTACTTTTTCCATATGCGTTCATCCTTTCGGAGCTTGTTTTATTAAAATACGGCCAAGGCAGGGTTTAAAAAGCTTTTTATAAAACCTGCCGAAGGCACAAAAAGTCAGCCCGTTTAAAAAAACAACGCTCCCTCCCGAATTGGGACGAGAGCGTTTAAAATTCCTGCAAGGAGTTTTTTACTTTTTGGGGTTTACAATGTCACGCCAGCCAAAGTCACCGCGCTTTAAGCCCTGAATGAGAACCTCCGCCGTGGCAACGTTTGAGGCGAAGGGAATGTTGTGTTGGTCACAGGCTCGGGAGATGGCAACAACCTCCTTGTCAGCATCGCTGGAGGAGGGGTCCCAGAAAAACAAAACCAAATCGATTTCGTTATATGAGATACGCGCGTTAATCTGCTGCGCCCCGCCCTGAGCCGCACTTAGGTAAAGTGTAATGGGAAGACCGGTGGCGTCGGAGACTATACGTCCGGTTGTGGCTGTCGCACAAAGGTTGTGCTCTGATAAAACTCCGCAATATGCAATGCAGAATTGAACCATAAGCTCCTTTTTGTTGTCGTGCGCCATGAGAGCAATATTCACGGCCTTCATCCTTTCAGTGAAAATTAGGGTTTTCTGATACTTCCGCTACATCTTTGCATTATACATGGTTTATATGAAAATAGCAACATCTGTATTCTTATTATTTTAATAATGAGTTTTCGGACTCTAAGTCTGTGGAACTGTTTTTAAATCCAAAGTAATAATCCAGCACGGTTTTGGCTATTTCGGCAAGGGATGAGCCTGCACCGCCCTTTTCTATTACGATGGCAATAGCGACTTCAGGGTCCTCATAGGGGGCATAGCACATGAAGACCGCGTTATTGGTGAGTCCCTCGCCAATTTGAGCTGTGCCGGTTTTTGCCGCCACGGAAACGGGGTAGCCCGAAAAAACTTCTCTGGTGTTGCCCTGGGCCCTTTGCACAAGATTATACATACCAAGCTTAACAGCGTCATAGTATTCCTGATCCATTACCATATTGTCAGCCACAACGCTTTCACGCTGAAAAATACTTTCTGAGTAATCATAGCTTCGGACGGATTTTAAAACACTGGCCTCATAGCGAAGGCCGTTGTTGGCAATGGCGGCGCAGTAGTTTGCAATTTGCAGGGGAGTGAAGTGGCTGTCTGACTGGCCGATGGCAGCCGAAAGAGTGTCTCCCACATACCAGTCCCTGTCATTGCGCTCTTTCATGTATTCCTTGTTTGCCATAACGCCGGTTTCTTCGTTAAATGCCGCCTCTATGCCTGTAGGCTCTCCAAGGCCGAAGCGGCCGGCATAATAAGACATACGGTCAATCCCCAGAGATTCGCCTACGGTATAGAAATAATAGTTGCAGGAGTCCTCAATGGCAGAGGTGGTATTCTCATCACCGTGTTTACCGGGGTATATCCAGCATTTTGGGGCATATCCGCCGGCCTCGGGATCGGCATATTTTTCATAGATGCCCTCACATTTTATGGTTGTGTTGGTGGTGACTATATTCTGGTCTAAAACTGCAAGGGCCGTAACAGGCTTGAAGGTGGAGCCGGGGGCATAGGTGCCTTGCAAAGCACGGTTAAAAAGCGGGCTGGAATCGTCTGAGGAAAGCTCTGTGTAGTTTTCCGAAAGGGTTCCCAGCTCATAGGTGGGGTAGCTTGCTATAACCAAGGGCTCGCCGGTTTTTACGCTTATAACAGCTATTCCGCCGCCTGTTATCTGGTCTTCAATTTTATCCAGCTGGCCGCTTGCCGTATATTGTTCTTCATCTGCCGTGCGCTGGGCATTGATTTTTTCTATAAACCTTGCCACAGCAATTTCCGAAGCCTCCTGAAGGCCCTGGTCTATGGTGAGGTAGCTGTGGTTTCCAGGCTCCGGCTCCACTGTGTATTTGGTGCTTATAACAGTTCCGCCGGAAGTGGAGGTGACAACAGCCTTGCCGTCTTTTCCGTGGAGATAGCTTTCAAAGGCCTTTTCCGCACCCTCTTTTCCTATAAGGGCATTAAACTGATAGCCTTCGTTGCGAAGCTCTTTATAGTCATACTCATCCATGGTGGCAATATAGCCAAGGATGTGGGCGGCATAGTTTGTGTTGTATTCACGGACATAGGAGGACTTGACCTCAAAGCCCGGGACATTCTGTTCCATAAGCTTTGTTATAAGGTCTATGCTAACGTCCTCGGCAAAGATATAGTCTGAGGTGTTTATTATATAGCGTATTTTAATCTCATAACGGATGCCGGCAATGGCGCGCATTTCTTCGGAGGTATAGTTGTTGTCTATTTTAAAGTTTTCCCTGAAAACCGCCATAAGCTCCACGGCGCTTGTGGTCTCGGGAAGATCATATTCGGCAAGGTAGGCGTTAAGCCTTGTTCTTTGAAGGTCCGACATATTTGACACATATTTAAAGGGGGCCTGCTTCGTTATGGGAAGGCTGTCCGTATAGCTGTTTCCGGAGTCTGTAACGGCTTCGGCAAGCTGGAGGATTATAGAGTTTGGATCATCCTGCTCAAAAAGCTCGTCCGTGTCAAAAATAAGGTTTGAGCAGGTTCTGTTGGAGACTAAAACCCTGCCGTAGCGGTCTAAGATGTTGCCTCGGGCAGCGGCCACGGTGCTTGTGGATGTAACGCTGTTTTGAGACTGCTCATAATAGGCAGCTCCTTCAACAATCTGGAGTTTGTATAAAGAGACAATATAAACCACCACAAGGATGAGCATCGCGGATATAAGAGCCGCGAGCCGCGAGGGCTTAATAATCTTGTTCATGTTATGTCCTTTCAGGGGAGGGTGTATACCTGTGTAAAACCTATTTGCCCAAATCCAAACCGGATATTTTTCGGCAGGAGTAATATGCCGCAAAGCTTAGGGGAAGTGACCACAAAACCTGGAGTCCGCCCGTTAAAAGAAGGGAAAGAACCTTTGTTTCTGAAAACACCAAAAGGGCAAACATCTGGCAAAAGGCAGTTATGATAAGGGCTGCAGCGCTTACAAGGAAAAAGGACAAAGGCCGCCTGTTTATAAAAAACATCACAAGGGAACCTGAGGCAAAGCCGATTATAGGCAGAAGAATGGTAAAGAGAAGGGAGGTTCCGGCAAGGCTTAAATCATAAAAAATGCCAAGCACGAGGCCGAATACGCAGCCCCAGACACCGCCTTCAAAAAAGGCGGCCGCAACAACAAAGCAGGGTATGACCATTGCTGTGACACCTAAAAGGGGTATCTTCGCCAGTATGGTGTTTTGGAAAAAAAGCGCGGCGAGGATAAGACCGAAATATATTATGGCTCGGCGCACTTTTCTTATGTTTATAAGGTCAAGCAGCATAAGGCAACTTCCTACTCCACTATATTGAAATCTTTGATGACAAACACCTGGGTTAAGGCTCCCGGCTCACTGGCAGGGGCAATAACAGCATATTCAATTTGGCCGCCGGCTTCCGTATGAAGGCTTTCAACAGTTCCAACTACAAGGCCCACGGGGAAAAACCCGCCCTTACCGGAGGTTAAAAGCATATCATCTTTAAGCACTTGGGCTTCTCCTGTAAGGTAGCCAAGCTTTATTCTGTCTTTTTGCATAAGGGCAAAATCCCCCACAACCATGGCTGCGGCGCCCCCTTCGCCTACAAAGACACCAACACTCATATCCGCGTCCACAAGGCTGCGAACCGTTGACCAGCCTGTGCCCAGCTCTATAATCTGACCTACAAGGCTATATGAGCTGTCTATAACACAGTCTCCGACCTCAAGGCCGCTTTCCTCACCTTTATTTATGGTGAAGCTTCGGCTCCAGTTGGAGGTGCTCCTGTCTATGACCTTGGCAGATTCAAGAACAAAGTCTGAATATTTGTTTCGAAGCCCTAAAAGCCCGCGATATTCTTCGTTTTCCCTTTCGGCACTTCGGGCCGAGCGCAAAAGGGCCTTTGTCTCCGAGAGCTCCACCTTAAGAGCCTCGTTTTCCTCAAGAAGCTTATCATAGCGGAACATATAGCCGTAAATACCCTCAAGCCAGCCTACAACACCTGTGGAGGCCTGCTTTATGGGCTGGGTCATAGAGGCGGCGGCATCTTTAATCCCAATGGCCCGTCCTTCAGCCCTGCCCTGTGTTATACCAAGCAAAATAGCGGCGCAGGCAACTAAAAGGCCAAGGCGGGGGCCATGTTTTTTAAGATAGTCTTTAAACTTTTTCACAGTAATACCACTCCCAGCTTTTCAAGGACTCTTGAAAGTCTGCAAAGGGGAAGTCCCATAACATTGAAAAAATCCCCGTCTATAGCTTCAACAAAAAGTGAGCCTTTCCCCTGAGCGCCGTAGGAACCGGCCTTGTCCATAGGTTCTCCCGTTGCGATATAAGCCTTTATTTCCCTCTCCGAAAGTTCTCGAAAGCGGACATAGCTTCGCTCGTATTCGCTAATGACCTTATCGCCGGAAATAACGCAAATACCTGTAAACACCCTGTGGCTGCGTCCGGAAAGCCGAGAGAGCATGGAAAAGGCGGCCTTTTCATCCTCAGGTTTACCAAGAATATCACCATCAAGCTCAACAATGGTATCAGCGGCTATAATAATGTCTTCCTTGGAGCAAAGGGCGGAAACCTCCCTTGCCTTTTTAAGGGACAAAGACATAACAGCCTCCTGGGGAGGCATACGCAGGGGCAAAAGCTCTTTAGATAAAGCGGGTATAACTTTCAAGTCGTTTATTCCCAGCATGGTTAAAAGCTGTTTTCTGCGGGGGGACTTTGAAGCTAAAACTATGGCCATAAAATTATCCTTCCGATAGTCTTTTTATGTGGGGCAAAAAGTGCCCAAAGATGGCTATTCCACGCCCCTATAGTAAAGGCCGCGGGTTATGCCATTGGGAACATAGTCTGTTTTTCCAAAAAACCCATCTGCCACACGGACACATTCCTCCGGCCCTTCATTAGTGAACAAAAGCCTGTAGCCCCAGATACCGGAGCTTTCCAAATCTTCCATTTTATCTGCCATGAAAAGCTTATGTGCGTTGTATATAACGTTGCGGCAGCCAAATTCCTTCATAACAGGAAAGGACTGACCCGTGCGGTCTGAAAGATTTACATTTGTATCACAGGCACAGTGACCGGCGCTGTTTTTAATAATGCATTGCTCAGTAACCATGACAGGAAGGCGGCCATAGGCAAATGCTTCCACATTAAGGGGCTTTTGCATATCTCTTATCTGGCTCATGCGAAGCTCGAAAGAGGCCGTGGCTGAAACAAAGCCGGCGGCAGACAGCACCTGAAGACTGTCGGAGTTAAAGGCGTTTAAGCCAAAATCCCCGCGGACATCAAAGCCCAAAAGCTTTGCAAATTTAATATGTCCGATATTGCCCACAAGAGCTTCCTCAATGCCCATTTTTCGGGCACGCTCCAGCATTTCCCAAACCTCACTTTTTTCCTTGTCGGTTATTATCCGAGGCAAGACAGCCACGGGAACAGCCCCCTTTTCCACAAAAGGCAAAACCGCGGCGGGGTCTTTAACGAGTATTTCAAGGGGAAGGTAAATATAGTCCGGCTCACAGTCAGCAAGGCTTTTTGTGAGCTGCTCAGAGCTTGTAAGCTGAAAAATGCGCTTTGGTTTTCCCAAGGTTTTTATGTTAATTGGGGCAGGCGGCATTTTTCCAACAGGTCTAGGGGGAGCTTTTTTGCGCTCCCCTGTAAGGCTGTCTAAAAGAGAGCGGCGAACTTCGTTTAGGGCGCTGGCAGGGAGAAAAAGCCCGGGGTCTATAACAGAGGAAACCTCGGTGCACAGATAGGGGGTGCCGCCGGTTTTATAAAGCTGTTCTTTAACAGAGGCCTCTGTTAAAGCCTGATTTTGAGCAGGCTGGGGAACAGGGCCGTCTTTAATAATCTTATTTTTATTTTCGTCCTCAACGGCAAAGCGTGATTTTTCACCGGCTTTTATGATGGAATAAAACTTTATGGGAACCCGCCTTGGCTCCGTATTAGCGTATTCCCTGCGGGCGGCGGAATAAAGTTTGTTAATATCTTTTTCCGGCTCTGTGCGAATGCCGAACATCTCTGGGCCGAGATTTCCGGTGTAGTAGCCGTCTGTAAAGCCTTGACGGGAAAAGGCCGTCTCAAGCTGCTGCAATTCCTGCTCGGACGGCTCCTTCTTTTCACGGATTGCCCGGGCATATATGCCCGTGACGATGGCGGAGTATTCCGGACGCTTCATACGCCCTTCTATTTTAACGCTGGCAACGCCAAGCCTTTCAAGCTCGTCAAGGTGCTTTACAAGACAATTGTCCTTAAGGCTTAAGGGGTAGTCGTCCATTCTGCCGCCGAGACTGTATTGGAGGCGGCAGGGCTGGGCACAGGAGCCGCGATTGCCGCTTCGCCTGCCGATAAGAGCGCTCATATAGCACTGGCCCGAGTGGCAGAAGCACAAGGCGCCGTGGACAAAAACCTCTACCCCCACAGGGGACTTTTGGGCAATGTCGGCAATCTGCTCCACGCTAAGCTCACGGGCTAATACCACACGGCTTATGCCAAGCTCGTAGGCGGCCTCGGCTCCGGCTATATTGTGTATGCTCATTTGGGTGCTGGCGTGGAGGGGCAAGTCCGGTAAAACGCATCTTAAAATTCGGGCAAGGCCCAAATCCTGAACGATTATGGCATCTATGCCGGCAGCAGAGGCGAAGCAGGCAAGACGCACCGCCTCATCAATCTCCCTGTCGGATACAAGGGTGTTTAAGGTGAGGTAAACCTTACAGCCCCGAACACGGCAATAACGGACGGCAGTTTCAAATTCCTCGTCTGTAAAGTTTTTTGCGCCCCGGCGGGCATTGAAGCCGCCAAAGCCCATATATATGGCATCTGCTCCGCTGGAAACGGCGGCGACCACCGTTTCAGGGGAGCCGGCCGGTGAAAGAAGCTCTAACATTTTTTTGCCTTTCCCTGGGTATTGTGAATGCAGTTATAAGCCGTCACCCCGCTTTTAAAGCAGGGTGGGCGGTTCGGGCGGGGCAGCAGCTGCGGCCTTTTTTCTTGAGGGGGTTTTTTTCTTCTGCTCCTTAAAATAGCGGTCTGCAATGTCCAGAGCCGCCATTGTCGCGCAGTCAAGGGCGGAAGCGCCGGAATCTCGCTTTATTTCAAGCACCTTAACCGTAACAAAATTTGCAAGCTCCGCTACATATTCGGGGTCTTCATCCGTTCTTAGCTGATACTCACGTCCGGCAATTTCGACGAGAACTGTATTTGTCATTACAGCTTCACCTCTTTCTTTAGAAAACTATAATTGATTTGCGCGCTCGTCAGGGGCGCAACCATAGTTTATAATGTCCGCTTTGGGGAACATTTAAATTTGGATAACAGGTACTCCCGCATATTATAACATAGGTTGGCATATTGCTACAAGTCAAATTTAATGCTATAATATCCCCCACAGGGGAAATATATAATTTTTCTCTTTATCTTAGGGATACTTTTTTACAAATGCTGCCGGGAGGAACCCATGGACGACAAAAAGTTTACAATATCAGGAATGGCAAGCCTTGCCGTGCCCATAGACGATGCGGACAGGCTTCTTGACCTTTCAGACGGCACGGCAGCTCTTTTATATCTTTACGCCCTTAGAAACGGAGGGAGCTTTTCTCTTAAAAATGCGGCTGTAAAGCTTGGACGCACGGAAAACGAAATCGCCACGGCGGCGGTTCTTTTAAAGAAATCGGGACTTTTTAAATCCGGAGGGGAGAGCAAAAACATCCCTTCGCCGGCTCAGGAGCTTCCCGAATATACCTCTAAGGAAATAGCGGCCCGCAGCGAAGAAGGCGGCGAGTTTGAAGCCATATTAAAGGAGACGGAGCGTGTGATGGGCCACACTTTAACAGGGGCGGATTTGCGTCTGCTTTTTGGAATATATGACCACCTGCGCCTGCCTGCCGAGGTTATTTTAATGCTTATAAACCATTGTGTGGAGGAGGCAAAAAGGCGTTTTGGCCCCTCAGGTCTGCCCTCTATGCGCACCATAGAAAAGGAAGCCTACATCTGGTTTAACAGGGAAATACTCACCCTTGAGCGGGCAGAGGATTATTTGCAGCAAAAGCGCCGAAGAGCCTCCGATGCCGAAGACATAAAAGGGATTTTACAGATAAGCGGAAGAAATTACAGCACAACAGAGCGAAAATATGTGGAAGGCTGGCTGGATATGGGCTTTACGCCTGAGGCCATTGCCATTGCCTATGACAGAACCGTTGTGAAAACCGGCTCCCTTGTATGGAAATACATGAATTCCATACTTTTAAGCTGGCATGAAAAAGGCCTTTACACCGCCGCACAGGTGGAGGAGGGGGACAGCCGTGCCTCTTCTAAAAAGCCGGCTTCCAAGGCTTTGGGGCAGGGGGCTTCGGCAAATACACGGGACGACTCGGAGCTTATGCGCAAGATACTCAGCAAAACAAAATCTGAGAACAAGGGATAAGGTGAGCTGATGGCTTTTGACGGAAAGATACTTGCTCAGGCAAGACAGGCTATTGCCGACAGAAAAAAAGACAACGAAGATGAATTAGAGCGCCGCCGCCAAAGGGCTTATGAGGGAAATCCGAGAATAAAGGCCTTGGAGGCAGAGCTTACAAGCCTTATGTCGGGACTTGCCGTCAAGGCCTTGAAAGAAGGTAAAAACGCAGGAGCGGCAGCGAAAGATGCCCGCAGCCGTGCCGAGGAGATTATTTCAAAGCAGGGGGAATTGCTTCTTTTACTGGATTATCCCGCGGATTACATAGACGAGATATTCACCTGTCCGGACTGCCGTGACACGGGCTATGTTTTGGCAAAGCCCTGCCACTGTCTTAAAGACATATATAAGACTATGGCTGCAGAGGAATTAAGCTCTATTTTGGACTTGCAGGGGCAAAGTTTTGAAAAATTTGACCTATCCCTTTATTCCGGCCTGCCAGAGACAGGAGGGGAAGCCTCTCCCCGTCAGGTGATGGAAAATGTTTTTAATCTCTGCCGTGATTATGCCGAAAACTTTGGAGCTTACTCTGTAAACCTTCTTTTCAGAGGGGCAACGGGTCTGGGAAAAACCTTTTTGTCCGCAGGGATTGCAAAGGTCGTTTCGGAAAAGGGTTTTTCCGTAGTTTACGACACGGCAATTTCAGTTATGGATGCCTTCGAGGTGCAAAAGTTTGACAGGGCAGGGGGCAATGCCGAAGAAATAAACTCAAAGGTGCGAAGATACCTAAACTGTGAGCTGCTTATACTGGACGATTTAGGCACAGAAATGTCCACAAGCTTCACTTCAAGCGCCCTTTACAATCTTATAAACACCCGTCTAATAGGCGGAAAAAAGACCATAATAAGCACAAATCTTTCAGCCGATGACATGAGAAGGCGGTATTTTCCGCCGATTATTTCCCGAATTGAGGGAGAATATATCTGCCTTAATTTCGCCGGACGTGATGTGCGTGCCGTAAAGCGGGAAAGAGGAATGGAATAGAAAAAAGCGGGACGGTTTTTAAGCCGCCCCGCTTTTTAACGAAGATGGTCATACGGATATTTCAAGCTCCCTAAGCTTTAAGCTGTCTTTATACACCTTAATAACATAAAGCTGCCCATGCTCTAAAGGGCCAAAGGCAAACTCTCCGTCCTCGTCGGTTACAAAGGCAGAAATAAGCTCCTTTGCCTGCTGACCCTCAGCTTCGTAAAGAAGGGCCAGCGCACCGGAAATTGCCTTTCCGTTATCCGAAACCCTGCCGCAAACGCAGCAGCTTTTATCCTCCGTCGGCGACACCGCCGTGTGTATTACTTCGCCCTGAGACGGGCGAATATATAGTTTTGCATAAGCGCCCACAGCACCGCCTCCATATTTTATATCAAACCATAATACGGCGGTACTCTCTCTTATGTTCTTGACAAGGGGCTTTTTCGTATATAGAATAATCAATTGTAAATGGGCCTGCCCCATTAAGGCGAAAGCCCTGTGAGGATTTAAATTCGAAAGGAATAAATGATATATGGCTAAGGAGAAAAACGTAGAGCAAATAACCGGCATGGACGTGGATTTTGCGAAATGGTACACAGATGTGTGCAGAAAGGCGCAGCTTATTGACTATTCCAGTGTCAAAGGTATGCTTATACTGCGGCCATACGGCTATGCCATCTGGGAAAATATAATGGGCGAGCTTGACCGCCGCTTTAAAGAGACGGGGCATGAAAACGTTTCCATGCCCATGCTGATTCCGGAAAGCCTTCTACAAAGGGAAAAAGACCATGTTGTGGGCTTTGCCCCGGAGTGCGCCTGGGTTACCCACGGCGGCACAGAGGAGCTGGAGGAGCGGCTTTGCATCCGCCCCACCTCGGAAACACTTTTCTGTGACCACTGGAGCAATGTTCTCCACTCTTGGAGAGATTTACCCATGCTGTATAACCAGTGGTGCAGCGTTTTACGCTGGGAAAAAACCACAAGACCCTTTTTGCGCCACAGGGAATTTCTATGGCAGGAGGGACACACCCTCCACGAAACCGCCGAGGAAGCTTTAGTTGAAACCGAGCAGCAGCTTGAAACCTATGCAAGGCTTTGTGAGGATTTTCTAGCCATGCCCGTTGTCCGCGGAGTGAAAACCGACAAGGAAAAGTTTGCCGGAGCCGAGAGCACCTATACAATAGAGTGCATGATGCACGACCGCAAGGCCCTGCAAAGCGGCACAAGCCACTATTTTGGCGACGGCTTTGCAAAGGCCTTTGACATCAGCTTTTCTGACAGGGAAAACAAGCTTTCCCACCCCCACCAGACCTCTTGGGGGCTTTCAACCCGCATAATTGGCGGCATAATCATGACCCACGGCGACAACAACGGTCTTGTTCTGCCGCCGAAAGTCGCTCCCATTCAGGTTGTTGTTCTGCCTATTGCCCAGCATAAGCCGGGGGTAATTGAAAAGGCTCAGGAGCTTATGGAGCGCTTAAAAGCCCTTGGTCTGCGCTGTAAGGGAGACTTTTCCGACAACAGCGCCGGATGGAAATTTGCTGAGTATGAAATGAAGGGTGTTCCTCTCCGTGTGGAAATTGGCCCTAAGGACATTGAGGCAGGCCATTGTGTCTGTGTAAAGCGTGTAAACGGCGAGAAGATAACAGTTGAGCTTTCACAGCTGGAGGAAAAGGTTCCGCAGTTTTTGGAGGAAATCCACGCCGAAATGTTTGCAAAGGCGAAAAAGAATTTAGAGGACCACAGCTATACGGCAAAGACCCTTGAGGAAGTTAAAGCCATAGTGGAAAAAGAGGGGGGCTTTGTTAAAACCATGTGGTGCGGCGACCTCTCCTGTGAGCTTGACATGAAGGAAAAAGCAGGGGTATCCAGCCGCTGCCTGCCCTTAGAGCAGGAAAAAGTGGGGGATGTCTGCGCCGTCTGCGGAAAGCCGGCGGACAAAACCGTTATCTGGGGCGTTGCCTACTAAAGGGCCGGCACCTGAAGGAAAAACCGCTTTGCTGGGAAACCCCGCCAAATAGGATATAGCACTTTGCTGCAATGTAATGAAAGGGCCGGAGGAATTAACTTCCTCCGGCTCTTATGATTTTGTTTTTTGCCTCTGGCCCCGCATTGCAGCTCGCTCCCGCCGGCAAAAAGCTTTTGCACAGCAAAAGGACCGGGACTTAAGAGATGGTCAGCATTGCCGCGAGGTTTATGCCCATATGGAAAAATATCGGCAGCCAGATACAGCTTGTTTTTTCATAAAGCCTCGCCAAGACATAGCCTGCCGGAATATATTGGATGATATAAATAAGAAGCTTTACATCCATTTCCACAAGGGCATACTGCCACAGATGGCTAAAACCGAAAAGGACAATGGAGATTATATAGGCGGCTGCCCTGCTTTTTTTCCGCAGAGAGCCAAAAAGCACCCCTCGGAATAATATTTCCTCCACAATTGGAGCGATGAAAACCGTAAGACCAAGCATTACTCCATAGCTTTCTCCGGCGGTCAGCTCCACAGCCGCATTATTGGGGTTTGAAAGATTGTCGCCTAATATCCAAAGCAAAAAAACTGAAACGAGAAGGGCAAAAAGCATATAAACTATATAGGATGAGAAAATAGAAACTGTGTTTAAGCGAAAGTTATCAAGGAGAAGGTCAAAACCCCGCCGAAGATAGCTCCACATACAAATAAGGCAAAAGCCAAAGCTGAAACCGTAATAGACGATATTTGCCGAAATGTCCGTTAAAAGACCGGGCATATAAAAATCCAGCATGGCTATAAAAAGCGGCAGAAGGAATATATGCAGCGGCAGGAAGATAAGCCCCCAGACCTTTTGGGGATGGCTCATTGTATTTAAAAATGGGGGGGTTAGGGTTTTCATCAGGCGTCCACCTTCTTTTTAAGCTCGTACAGCAAATTCATAGCTTCAATGGGAGTAAGAGTGTCAAGACTTATCTCTTTAAGCTGCTGACTTATCTGGGCAGCTCCCATATCCGACATACTCATTTGATTATCTGTTTCGGCAGGCTTCAAGGAGGGCCTGCGAAGGTCTTTGTTTTCAAGCTCTTTAAGATGCTGCTTTGCCCTTGAAACAACAAAATCAGGCACACCGGCAAGCTCTGCAACCTCTATGCCATAGCTGTCATCAGCGGCACCCCGTATAATCTTCCGCAGGAAAATAAGCTCGCCGCCCCGCTTTTTTGCGGAAATGTTATAGTTTTTTATGCCATCAAGCTCCCCTTCAAGGGCGGATAATTCATGATAGTGGGTGGCAAACATGGTTTTCGCCCCAAGGCGCTTTTTGTCGCAGCAGTATTCAAGAACTGCCCTAGCAATTGCCATGCCGTCATAGGTGGAAGTGCCCCTGCCGATTTCGTCAAGGATAATAAGGCTTTTATCCGTGGCATGACGGAGAATGTCGGAAACCTCTGTCATCTCCACCATAAAGGTGCTCCTGCCGCCGGCAAGGTCGTCAGAGGCGCCGATACGGGTAAACACCCTGTCAACAACTCCTAAAACAGCGGATTTTGCCGGAACAAAGCTGCCCATTTGGGCCATAAGGCTAATAAGGGCCGTCTGCCGCATATAGGTGGATTTTCCTGCCATATTGGGGCCTGTTATGATGGCGGCCCTGTCCTCAAAGCAGTTTAAAAAAGTGTCGTTTGGAACAAAAAGCATATCTTTTTGCATTTGCTCCACCACCGGGTGCCTGCCGTCTTTAATGTCTATCGTGCCGGACAAGTCAATTTCCGGCATTACATAGTTGTTTTTAAGGGCGGTTTCCGCAAGAGAACAAAAAACATCCAGCCTTGCAACAGCATCGGAAACCGCCTGTATTTGGGGAACGCTTTGGCAGACCCTAAGGCGCAAATCCTCAAAGCAGCGAAACTCAAGCTCTGCTATGCGCTCTTTTGCAGAGAGAAGCTTTTCCTCAAGCTCCTTAAGCTCGGGGGTGAAAAACCTCTCACTGGCGGAAAGGGTCTGCTTTCTTATGTATTCCTCCGGCACATTTTCGGAAAATGCCCGTGGTATGTCGATGTAGTAGCCAAAAACTCGGTTATAACCCACCTTAAGCTTTTTTATACCGGTGCGCTCCCTTTGGGTCTGCTCTAACTGGCTCATCATCATAGCGCCGTTGTCTCTTATGTTTCGGAGGTTGTCAACCTCCTCACAATAGCCCTGCCTTAGAATGCCCCCTTCACGAACGGAAAAAGGCGGCTCATCGCAGATAGCTCTTTCCAAAAGCTCCGTAAGGCTGCCTAAGGCTTCGGTTTCGGAAATTTCTACAAGGGCGGCGCTTTTTTTGTCACTTAAAAGCTTTGAAAGCTGGGGCATTGCAGCGCAGTAAACGCCAAGGGAGGAAAGGTCACGGCCGTTTGCCGTTCCATAAACGGCACGGCTGCAAAGGCGCTGAATATCACCAATTTGCCTTAAAACCTCTGTTATTTCACCCCTTGAAACATTGTCTGAATAAAGCTCAAAAACTGCGGTAAGGCGGCGCTTTATAGACAGGGGAGACAATAAGGGGCGCTCTGCCCAAGAGCGCAGAAGTCTGCCGCCCATGGGGGTTTTGGTTTTGTCAAGAACCCAGAGAAGGCTTCCCTTTTTCTCTCCCGTGCGCAGGTTTTCGGTGATTTCAAGGTTTTTACGAGTGGTGTAGTCCAGCTCCATATAGCGGCCTGCCGTAAAAACATCCAAAATGTTTATATGGCTCATGTCGGCCTTTTGGGTTTCATCTATATAGCTTAAAAGCCCTCCGGCGGCGCAGACGGAGGCCGTGTCCCCGGAAAGCCCCAGGTCGTCAATGCTTTTTGCATCAAACTTTTGGCAGAGACGGGCAGAGCAATCCGCATAGTCAAAGCGCTCGGCTCCCGATTCTGTAAGGCTGCCGAGCTTTGTTGTTATAAAGGCTAAAAGCTCCTTATTTTCAAGGGCAGCCCCACTTAAAATAATCTCCCGCGGCATAAAACGGGAAAGCTCGTTTTCAATGTGGCCGCGGGCTTCGCCTTTAAAGCCGGAAACACAAAATTCTCCTGTGGAAACGTCGCAAAAGGCACAGGCGGCCCCCTGACTGTCTAAATAAACGGCGGCAAGATAGTTGCTTTTACCCTCGTCAAGCATTGAGCTTTCCGTAACGGTGCCGGGGGTGATAACACGGATTACATCCCGCTGAACCAGGCCCTTTGCCAAGGCGGGGTCTTCCGTTTGTTCACAGATGGCAACCTTATAGCCCTTGGCTATAAGCCTTGCAATATAGGCCTCGCAGCTATGGTAGGGGACGCCGCACATAGGCGTTCTGTCCTCGGGGTTTTCCACGTTGCGGTCACGGGTGGTAAGGGTGAGGTCAAGCTCTCTTGAGGCAATTTTCGCGTCCTCGTCAAACATCTCATAAAAATCGCCCAGCCGGAAAAACAGCAGGCAGTCTTGATGCTTGGCTTTAATTTCGTTGTATTGTCTTTTCATGGGGGTTGGCTCTGCCATCTTTATTCCTCCGGTATTTCTTTTTTGTAAGTATGAAAGAGGGGCTTTTTTAAATAAGCTCCCCGCGCAGGGCCCAGGTGTTGCAGTCTGTTATTTTAACATTTTGAAAGCTTCCTATAAGAGTCTCGTCCCCCTGTAGGCGAACAAGCCTTCCGCCGGAGGTTCTGCCTGTGAGGCAGGCATCTTTTTTGTCTGTTCCGTCAATGAGAACCCTTTCAAAGCGGCCTATATACTCCCTGTGCTTTTCTTCTGATATGCGGTTTTGGATTTCCAAAAGCCTGTCAAAACGAAGCTGCTTTTCCTCACGAGTAAAGGGATCAGGCATATCATAGGCCGGGGTGCCCTTGCGCTTTGAGTATATGAAGGTAAACATGGCATCAAAGCGAATTTCCTCCACGGCTCTGAGAGTTTCTTCAAAGTCCTCATCGGTTTCTCCGGGAAAGCCAACAATTATATCCGTTGTGAGAACCACATCCGGCAGGTATTCACGAATTTTTTTAACCTGACTGCGATATTTTTCCATGTCGTAGCGGCGGTTCATGGCAGAAAGTATCCTGTCGCTTCCGGATTGCAGGGGCAGATGCAGGTGGGTTTCACACTTTTCACAGTCTGCCATGGCGGAAAAAAGCTCATCGGTGGCATCTTTTGGGTGGCTTGTCATAAAGCGGATGATAAAATCCCCTTCAATGGTGTTAATCTCCCGAAGAAGCTTTGCAAAGTTTATTTCCTCAGCCAGCCCCCTGCCATAGGAGTTGACATTTTGCCCCAGCAGTGTAATCTCCTTATAGCCTGCGGAAACAAGCTCACGGGCTTCGGCAATTATTTCCGAAGGCCGCCTTGAACGCTCACGAAAGCGGGTGTATGGAACAATGCAATAGGTGCAAAAATTGTTGCAGCCGTTCATAATAGACAGCCAGGCCTTAACCTTGTCGCTTCGCAAATGGGGCAGACCCTCGGCCACACAGCCGTCCCCCCCGCCTAAGGCGAAAACCCGCTTTTTTGATTCTCTTACAGACTTAATAAGCTCCGGAAAGCGCCAAAGCTCGTCCGGCCCGAAAAGAAGGCTTACCTGAGGGAAGGAGCGCCGTATTTTCTCCACAACAGATTCCTGTTGTGCCATGCAGCCGCAAAGGACTATTATTTTTTCAGGGTCATCTTTTTTAATATGAGACAAGGCGCCCAAATTGCCGAAAACCCGCATTTCCGCGTGCTCTCTCACGGCGCAGGTGTTTAAAACGATAATGTCTGCCAAATCTTCCTTGTCAGTCATTTCATAGCCCATGGCAGAGAGGTAACCGCGAATTTTTTCGCTGTCCTCCTCGTTTTGCTGGCAGCCAAAGGTGTCAACCATGGCATAGCGGCCGCAGCCGATTTCTTTTCTTATATCTTCGCAGATAGAAAGCTGGGCTTCCACCTGCTCTTTTGTTATTTCCTTGCGTTTTATTTCCATTATAAAATTAATCCTGTCGTATTAATAAGGCGGCAGCCCCCGCCTTTTAGCCTACCCCTTATACTATCATTTTTAAGTGGCAATTTCAACACATTTGATGTATAATACTATAGTATGACTGATATTATCAGCTTTCCCCAAAAGGGCAATTATTTTGCCGGATAAAGGCAGATTAGTTTTTTATTATATCAAAGCGAAAGGAGGCCGCTATGGCTGAAATTAATATTTTATCCCCCCACCTTGCCGACCTTATAGCGGCAGGGGAGGTGGTTGAAAGACCTGCCTCTGTTATAAAAGAGCTTTGCGAAAACGCCATGGATGCAGGAGCTTCCAACATAAGCATAGAGTTTTCCGGCGGTGGACTTACATATATAAAAGTGACGGATGACGGACTTGGCATGAGCCCCGAGGATGCCGGAGTTTGCTTTACCCGCCACGCCACAAGCAAGCTTAAAGACGAGCGCTCCCTTGAAGCCATAGGAACCATGGGCTTTCGCGGGGAGGCCCTTGCCGCCATTGCCGCTGTTTCAAGGGCAGAGCTTATAACAAGGCGCCGAGGTTCAAAAGAGGGTGTGCGCCTTAGCCTTGAAGCTGGAGAAATTTTGGAGATGGTCCCCTGGGGCTGCCCTGAAGGCACAACAATTATTATACGGGACCTTTTTTACAATACCCCCGCAAGGCTTAAATTCATGAAAAGCGACAGGGCCGAAGGCTCAAACTGCCTTTCCCTTGCCCTGCGCTGCGCCCTTGGCAGACCGGAGGTTTCTGTTCGGCTTATTAAAGACGGAAAGGAAGAATTTTTCTCCCCCGGAGACGGCAGGCAGGACTCTGCCGTATACAGCCTTTTAGGCAGAGACAGCGCAAAGCAGCTTTTAAAATGCGCCTCTGAGGACGAAGGCATAAGGGTAACAGGCTTTACAGGCTCTCCAAGATACGGCAGCGGAAACCGCTCGAAACAATTTTTCTTTTGCAACGGCCGCTCTATAAAGTCCCAGCTTTTACAGGCCGCCGTTGAGCAGGCATACAAAAACACCCTGCTCACAGGGCGCTTTCCCGCCTGCGTTATCTACCTTAAAATAAGCCCCGCCTCGGTGGACGTAAACGTTCACCCCACAAAGCTTGAGGTGAAGTTTCGTGAGGAGCGGCGGGTTTTTGACATGGTTTATAATGCTGCTTTATCGGCCTTGACTCAGGCTGAAAAAACGGCGGAGCCTTTTATTTCACAGGGGACAAAGGCTGCATTCACCCCGAAAAAGGACTTTTTCCAAGCCATGCCGGCATCAGAGTTTCGCAAGAAAACTGCTGAACCCATTAAAACTCCGAGCTTTTTTTCACCTGAAAGAAAGCCTTCTGACCCAGCTTCGCCCCAAAACGACAGGGGCACGGTTTTGCTTTACGGCAAGGGGGCGGCCAAAAAAGACGCAAGTATAAGGCTTTGCGACAGCAGGTCCTCATACAATGCCGTTTATGAAGCCCCCGCAAAACAGCTTGAAATGACACAGGCGGAGACTGCCTGTGAGCATCAGGGCATAATGGTTTCCGAAAAGCAGGTGCAAGACCCCATTTTGTCAGGGGCATCAGCGGATTTTCGCCTGGTGGGCGAGGCTATGAAAACCTATGTAATAGTGGAAAAAGGCGAGGAGCTTATTTTCATCGACAAACACGCTGCCCACGAACGGATGATTTTTGACCGCTTGAAAAATCAGGGACACGAAGTGATGTCCCAGACCCTTATGCTGCCTGTACCCTTAAAGCTGACAGCCGCCGAGGCGGAGCTTTTGGAGAAAAACACCGAGCTTATGAGAAGCCTTGGCTTTGAAATAGAGCCTTTTGGGGAAAACAGCATGATTTTAAGGGCCGTTCCCGCGGATATAGACGCTGCCGATGCTGCCCCCATGGTTGAGGAAATATGCGAAAAGCTGGATAAGAGCGCTGTTTCCGAAACAGAATATATAGACGAAATACTGCACACTGTAGCCTGCAAGGCGGCTATAAAGGCCGGCTGGAAAACAAGCGATGAGGAACTTTCCGATATTGCGGAAAAGGTTTTAGCAGGCGAAGTTAGATACTGCCCCCATGGCAGACCGGTTTGGACAAGTCTTACAAAGCGCCAGCTGGATAAGGAGTTTTCCAGAATAGTATGATGGGGCAGGATTTTAAATCAAGGGGACAGGAGGTTGAAAGCTCTGGATAAAAATAAGGTTTTAGTCATAACAGGCCCCACGGCAACAGGGAAAACAGCCCTTGGGGCAGAGCTTGCCCTCTCCCTTGGCGGCGAGGTTGTATCAGCTGATTCCATGCAGATATACAGGGGCATGGACATTGGCACAGCGAAGGTAAGAGCCGAGGAAACTTTGGGAATAGCCCACCATATGATAGACATTATTGAGCCGACAGAAAACTTTTCTGCCGCCCGCTATGTGAAAATGGCAGACGAATGTGTGAAAGATATACTTTCAAGGGGAAAGCTGCCCATAATAGTCGGCGGCACGGGGCTTTATATTGATTCCCTGTTAAGAGGCATGGATTTTGCCGAGGAAGCCTCTGACCCCGCACTTCGGGAAAGCCTTGAAAATGAGTATGGGGAAAAAGGCGGTGAGTTTATGCTGGAAAAGCTCTCTTCCTTTGACCCTCTAAGGGCAAAAAAGCTTCATCCGGCTGACAAAAAGCGGGTTTTGCGGGCCATGGAGGTTTTTTACCTGACGGGAAAAACCATAAGCGACCACGACAGGGAAAGCGCCCTTGTCCCCCCTCGCTATGAGGCTTTGAAAATTGCTCTGTCATATAAAGACAGGCAAAGGTTATATATGCGCATTGACGATAGAGTGGAAGTAATGGTAAAACAGGGGCTTTTAGAGGAGGTTTCTGCCCTTTTGGAAAAGGGTATCCCCCAAAGCAGCACGGCTATGCAGGGCATAGGTTATAAAGAAATGGCCTTGCATATTAATGGGGGAATAAGCCTTGAAGAAGCCTTGGAGTCTATAAAAAGGGAAAGCCGCCGCTATGCCAAACGCCAGCTTACCTGGCTGCGGCGTGACGATTTTGTAAGATGGATATTCCGTGATGAAGAAGCGGACTTTGCTTATGCACGACAGCTTTCGACAAGCTTTTTTGACTAGTGGAAGTAGAATAAAACCCTGAACCCTCCGTATTTTTGGCATATTAAACGGATTTGTTCATTATTACTATTTTATGGGGCGCCGTATCGTGGTAGAATTATAAACCCATGGAGGCCCCGAAAGGGAGTTTTATTCTATGCAAAAGACACAGAACATTCAGGACACGATGCTAAACCAAATTAGGCGAGACAGACAAACTGTAACATTTTTCCTGATGAACGGCTTCCAGTTAAAGGGTATAGTCCGAAGCTTCGACAGCTTTGTTGTGATTTTGGACACTGACGGCAAGCAGCAAATGATTTATAAACACGCTATTTCAACCATAATCCCCACAAACACCGTAGACCTGCGGGACCAAAGACAGGCAGAGACTACATAAAAACTGTTTTAAGGCTTTTGGCAGGCCTTAGGCAGGGGCTTTTACAGGGAGGAAAACAACAGAGTGAAACGGACAGATTTTTTAACAAAGCTTGTGTCCCTTCTGCTTTTTGGCGCTCTAAGTCTTTATCTGGGCATATATCTGTTTCGCTCCCTTACGAATGATGTCAGATACGCTCCGGCGATTTACATTTCTCTTACGGAAAGCTCGGAGGCTTCGGGCATTATTATAAGGGACGAAACTTTGGTGAAAAGCTCCGACAAATATCTCAGCGTCTCGGCAAAAGACGGCAGCCTTCTTGCCGTGGGCGACGTTATAGCCGTGGCCTATGCAAACGAAAATGCTCTTGAGCGGGCATCCGAAATACGGGAGCTTGAACTTAAAAAGCAATACATAAGCTCTGTTTTAACGGAGCATGAAGACCCTGCCAGCCTTACAGAAAAAGACGAGGCCATAAAAGATGCTGTTTTGTCCCTTTCCTCCGCTGCTGCCAGAAAGGAAACGGACAGGCTTTCCGCAGCAGTTTTACAGCTTTCCTCCCTTGTGAGGCAAGACCCTGAAATAATGACAACTCAGGTTGACTTAAACCTTGTTACACAAGAGCTTAACAGCCTTTACCAAACAGCGGAAAACGACACTCTTGCCATAAGGGCTGAGAAAAGCGGACTTTTTTCCTCGGCGGCAGACGGCTATGAGCATATAAGCCCCGATGAGCTTACGGGGCTTAGCGGCAGCGGTCTGCGCTCTTTGCTGGGGCAGGCACAGGAAGTATCAGAAAACGTCAGAGGAAAGCTTTGCTCCGCAAACGAGTGGTTTTTTGCGGCCATAGTTTCGGAAAAGCTTGTTGCGCCGGACAATGCCGAGGAAGGCTTAGCAGTGGGAAAAACCGCCAGATTGGACTTTGGGCGCTATTACGGAAAGCCGCTTTCCGCCACAGTGGTGAGCATAAGTCCGGCAGAACAGGGCGAGTGTGCCGTTGTTTTCCGCTGCACCAGAGCGGCCCTTGAAATGCTGAATGTCCGCCGGCTGTCAGCAGAGATAATTTTTGACACTCATGAGGGCATCCGTGTTCCGAAGGAGGCTGTGTATTCTGACGAGGAAGGCAGCTTTGTATACACTCTGACAGGCCTTCAGGCGGAGAAAAAGTACATAGAGATAGTTTGGGAAACCGAGGACTATTACCTTGCGGGAATTTCCGCTCAGGCTTCGGGCTTGCGTGTGGGAAATGAAATAATACTCACCTCAAAGCAGATTTATGACGGAAAGGTTATAGATTAAGGCTCCTGAAAAAGATAAAAAGGGGTGTTTGCCTTGGAAGTTTCGGAAAATTTAAAGCTGGTTATGAGCAGAATAAGTGAAGCGGCGATAAAGTCGGGCAGGCAGCCTCATGACATTCACCTTGTTGCCGCCACAAAAACCATAGGCGAAGATAAAATTTTAGAAGCCATAGGGGCCGGACTTAAAATTTGCGGAGAAAACCGTGTTCAGGAGCTTTGCGAAAAACATGAACAGGGAGCATATGAGGGAGCCGAGCTGCATTTTATCGGCAGGCTTCAAAGGAACAAGGTCCGGCAAATCGCAGGCAAATGCTCTCTTATCCAGTCAGTGGACAGCCTTGAGCTTTTAAAGGAAATTAACAAAAGGGCTAAGGCCCTGGGTCTTGTTCAGCCTGTTTTGCTTCAGGTGAATATAGCAAATGAGGAGTCTAAGGCAGGGTTTGAGCCTTCCCAATTAGATGAAATTCTGGGAGAAATCGGGGGCTTTTCTTTTATACTTGTCCGTGGTATTATGGCAATACCGCCAATATCATACAATAAAGGTGAAAATCGCCCCTATTTCGCAGGGATGAACCAGCTTTTTGTTGACATTCGGTCAAAAAAATACGATAATGTTTCTATGGATTTTTTATCTATGGGCATGAGCGGAGATTTTGAGGATGCCATAGCTGAGGGCTCGAATATGGTTCGGGTCGGCTCGGCGATTTTTGGTGTCCGTCCATTACAGCAGTGAAGCGGCCGTTACTTTAAACCAGAAAATCGGCCACGCTCTTATTTTCAGGAGGAAAAACAATGGGCCTTTTTGATGAGCTTAAAAAGCTTACCCGTCCATATAGTGGTGATGAATACGATGATTTTGGGGATGAAATTCCCGAAACCCCTACAGAAACCCGTCAGCCGGCAGGGGAGACACAGAGAAAATATTCTCCTTCCGCGGACAGGAGAAACCCTTTTGCGCCGGAATATGAAAGCCGAAGCCCCCAGCCTTCTCCAAGGCGGGACAAGCTTGTATCTATAAACACTCAGGCAGCTCCCCCCCAGGTGATTTTATTTAAACCCGAGCGCTTTGAAACCGCGGCGGAAATAGCCGACCATCTGCGCAGCCAGCACACTGTGGTTATGAACCTTGAGCAGACCAACAAGGACACGGGCAGGCGGCTTATAGATTTTCTTTCAGGTGTTGCCTATGCCTTAGACGGCAAGATTAAAAGAGTTGCGGCAAACACCTTCATCCTTACCCCCCACAACGTCGATATTATGGGCGACCTTATAGACGAGCTTGGCGGGGGAGATTTTAGCAGCGGACTTTATATGTAGATATTTGGCGCTTCTCATCAAATAAGGGCTGGCTTTTATTCTGCCGGATTTCCTTCGGCGGGATATGAGCATCCAGAAAAAGAAAGGGCTAAGGGATATGCTTACACCTCAAAATTTTAGGGAAAAAACCTTTGAAAGAGCAGTTTTCGGCGGCTATGACATGGGCGCTGTGGATGACTTTTTGGAAGAGGCCGCCAATGATTACGCGGCTGTTGTAAAGGAGAACATGGTTCTCAAAAGCAAGATGAAAGTTCTTGTGGACAAAATCGAGGAATACCGTGCTTTGGAAGACTCCATGCGCCTCACCCTGCTATCAGCTCAAAAGCTGAGTATGCAGATTGAGCAGGATTCCAAAGAAAAGTCGGAAACCCTCCTCGCCGACTCTAAAAACGAGGCGGAAAGGATAGTCCGTGAGGCCTATACTCAAAGGGCAACGGAAGAGGCAAGGCTTTTAGAGGCAAAAAGGGAGAGCACCCAATACATAGAAAATATGCGCCTTGTCTGCTCAAAGCAGCTTGACTTTTTAGACAGTCTTGAGGGCATGAAGCTTGAGGATTTAGCGGCTGTTTCCGGCGCTTCTCAGAATTATCCTGATATTGACGAAACCGTTCGCAGCATCGAAAACTCTGTAGGGCGCATATCGGACGCTGATGATGAAACCAGAAATATAGGCCGTGTGGTTTCCGATTCCTCCGACACCCCTGTTTTAGGCGCTGATGAGCCCACACGTCTTTTCTCATCTACTCAGGCATCTGCTGCCAATGGGCAGTTTAATATTGAAAATTTACGTTTCGGAAAATAGGCGATTTTAATAAAATACTTTCGGGGCGGGGCATAATAAGCTGAAAGACTTGCCGCGCCCCTTGTGTATTAACGCATTTTTTGTTTATACCATAGAAGAAGATAGGAGCCAGTAATTAATGTCACAGGATTATAACAAAACCGTAAACCTGCCCAAAACCGACTTTGCAATGAGGGCTGCTTTGCCCAAGCGGGAGCCGGATATGCTAAAGAGCTGGTATGACGAGGATATATACAACAAAATACTTGAAAAAAATGAAGGCAGGCCCTCTTTTATTCTCCATGACGGGCCTCCCTTTTCCAACGGAAAAATTCATATGGGCACCACTATGAACAAGTGCCTTAAGGATTTTATTGTCCGCTATAAAAATATGTCGGGCTTTAGGGCGCCCTATCTTCCCGGCTGGGATAACCATGGGATGCCCATAGAATCTGCCATCATAAAGCAGAACAAGCTTGACCGCAAAAATATGTCCATACCCGAATTTCGTGATGCCTGCCGCGCCTTTGCCCAGAACTTTGTGGATGTGCAAAAAGAGCAGTTTATAAGACTTGGTGTTCTTGGAGAGTGGGACAGACCCTACCTCACCATGGCTCCCAGCTTTGAGGCGGAAGAAGTAGGGGTTTTTGGCAAGATGTTTGAAAAAGGCTACATTTATCGGGGGAAAAAGCCCGTTTATTGGTGCAGCCACGACGAAACTGCCCTTGCCGAAGCGGAAATAGAATATAAGGACGTTTCTAACCAATCTATATTCGTTAAGTTTAAGGTAACTGACGATTTAGGAAAGCTCTCCGGTCTTACAGACCTTGACAAAACCTATTTTGTCATCTGGACCACCACAACCTGGACCCTGCCCGGAAACCTTGCCATCTGCCTTAATGAAAACCTAAGCTATGTTTTGGCGAAATCTCCGGAAGGTGAAACCTATATTGTTGCAAAGGAGCTTTTGGAAAGTGTCGGCTCTGCCGCCGGCATAGAAAGCTTTGAAATTTTAGGGGAAATGAAAGGCAGCGAGCTTGAGCTTATGCGGGCAAAGCACCCCCTTTATGACAGGGAAAGCGTGATCATTTTAGGCGACCACGTTACAACCGAAGCGGGAACCGGCTGCGTACACACAGCCCCCGGCCATGGTATGGACGACTATCAGGTTTGCCAGCGCTATGACCAGAGCGGCAAGACGAAGATAGGCATTATAGTTCCCGTCGACGACCGCGGCATTATGACGGAGGAAGCCGGAAAATATAAGGGTATGTTTTATGCCAAGGCGAACAAGGCCATTTATGAGGACTTGTCGGATTGCGGCGCACTTTTAGCCAGCCGAGAGATAAGCCACCCCTATCCCCATTGCTGGCGCTGCAAAAACCCCATAGTATACAGGGCGACAGACCAGTGGTTCTGCTCGGTTGAAGCCTTTAGAGATGAGGCTGTCAGTGCCTGCAACGAAGTGAAATGGATGCCTGAATGGGGACATGAGCGCATGATTTCCATGGTTCGTGAAAGGGCAGACTGGTGCATTTCCCGCCAGCGCCAGTGGGGCCTTCCCATACCCGTTTTCTACTGTGATGAGTGCAATGAAGCCATCTGCACTCCGGAAACTATTGAGAAAATTTCGGGGATATTTGCCGAAAAAGGTTCAAACGCCTGGTTTGAGCTGCCGGCTAAAGAGCTTATGCCCGAAGGCTTTGCCTGCCCAAAATGCGGCGGCAAACACTTCCACACTGGAACAGACACACTAGACGGCTGGTTTGACTCCGGCTCCACCCACATTGCCTCCCTTTACCATGACAACCATGAAAACTGGCCGGCAGACCTCTACCTTGAAGGGGCAGACCAGTTTAGAGGTTGGTTCCAAAGCTCTCTTTTAACCGCTGTTGCAACAAAGGGCAGCGCTCCCTACAGGGCTGTTTTGACCCACGGCTGGACAGTGGACGGAGAGGGCAAGGCCATGCACAAAAGCCTAGGAAACAGCATTTTGCCCGATGAGCTTATTCCGAAATACGGTGCGGATATCATAAGGCTTTGGGCTGCCTCTGCCGACTACAGGGCGGATATGCGCTGCTCTGAAAGCATCTTCAAGCAGCTTTCGGAAACCTATCTTAAAATCCGCAACACTGCCCGCTTTATCCTTGGAAATCTGGACGGCTTTGACCCCGACAGGGCAATTTCCTTTGATGAAATGGAGGAAATTGACAAGTGGGCACTTGTGCGCACGGAAAAGCTTAAAGAGCGCTGTAAAAAGGCCTATGAGGAATATGAGTTTTACAATGTTGTCCACGCTGTGCACAAATTCTGCGTGGTTGATATGTCAAGCTTTTATCTGGACATAATTAAAGACAGGCTGTACTGCGAAAAAAGCGACGGCGCCCTGCGGCTTTCTGCTCAAAGCGCCATATATGAAGTTTTAAGCGCCATGGTGCGGCTTATTGCACCGATTTTGGCCTTCACTTCAAACGAAATTTGGCTTTCCATGCCCCATGGGAAAAACGAAACTGAAAGCCACATTATGCTCTGTGATATGCCCGCCGCAAAAGCCGACAGGTGCTTTGACGAAGAAAAAACCCAGCGCTGGAATTTGGTTTCTGCCCTGCGGGACGATGTGAACAAAAGCTTGGAGCTTGCCCGTGCCGATAAAATCATAGGAAAACCCCTTGAAGCCTCTGTCACCCTTTATTTAAGCGAGAAGGCAAAAGAGAGCTTTGAGAAAATTTCCGACCTGCCCCTTTCAACGATTTTTATAGTTTCCGAGGTAAACATCATTCACGGTGATGGCCAGGGGAACAAGGGCGAGAGCTTTGAGGGAGTCACTGTGAAAATTGCCCCATGCACAGCGCCAAAGTGTGTTCGCTGCTGGACCCACAGCCCCACTGTGGGGGAAAGCGCCGAGCATCCTGAGCTTTGCTCACGCTGCGTTTCTGTCCTTTCGTAAAAAGATAAATACCGCCTGCGGAAAAATCATAAGCGGGCGGAAGTTAAACATATTTCAGGAGGCGCCTTCCATGCTATACGCCATTGTTGTGGTTCTTGTCCTCATTGCCGACCAGGCTGTTAAATACTGGACTATTTTAAATATTGCGCCCCAGGGTGAAGCTTTGCCCTTTATCCCCGGAGTTGCGGAGCTTGTAAATGTCCACAATACAGGGGCGGCCTTCGGCATCATCGAAAACGGACGCTGGTTTTTCATAGTCCTGACGGTTCTTGCCTCTGCTGTCATCATTTTTGTTCTTTCAAAGAACATAGTAAAGGCGGCGCTTGGCCGCTGGTCCCTCATTTTCATTTTGGCGGGGGGCCTTGGCAACTTTATAGACCGCCTTGTAAACGGCTATGTGGTGGATATGTTTAAGCTTCAGTTTATGGAGTTTGCTGTATTCAACGTGGCGGATATATTTATTTCGGTTTTCGGCGTGGTTTTCTGCCTTTTCCTTATCTTTCACAGGGAAAAGAAAAAAGAGCAGCCGGCAGAGCCTTCCCGCCCTCTTCCAAGGGCAACGGAGCGGCCGAAGCCGGGGGTGGACTATATCAGCCAGCTTCAAAAGCCCGTTGTGGAAGGCCTTCAGGCTATAGAGCAGGAAAAGCTGGCCAAAGAAAAAGCTGTATCCTCCAACATTGACGAGAGCTTTTCGGAACTGAACATATCCGAATCCAAAAGTGCCGAAACTGGCAATTTACGACCTGAAGAAATGACTGCAAGGAGAGCCGAAGCCCCGACACCCCCAGACTTTGACCTTGGAGTTGATAAGGCGGCGGATATACCTTCCGGCAAACAGCAGCCCCCTTACCAAGACCCGTTTAAGGCTGATAATCTGGGAACAAAATCCGCTCCATCTCCGAAGAAAAGCGGTGGGGACTTTAATTTAGAGGACATTTTAGCGGAGTTTAAAGACTGATGACAACAATTTATACGATAATAGCCAAGGAGAGCGGAGAGCGTATCGACGCTCTCCTTGCTATGGAAATAGAGGGTTTAAGCCGCTCACAGGCTGTAAAGTTTATTGAGCAGGGTGCTGTTACTCTAGGCTCTGGTACTATAAAAAAGAACCACAAGGTCAGCGAAGGAGAAGTTTTCACGCTGAGGATTTCACAGCCGGAGGATGAGGCGGTTTTGCCCGAGGATATACCGCTGGATATTGTTTACGAAGACGAGGAGCTTATAGTTATAAATAAGCCTCGGGGCATGGTGGTGCATCCGGCGCCGGGGCACACAAGGGGCACCTTGGTAAACGCCCTTTTATACCACTGCGGCGAAAATCTCTCTGCAATTGGCGGCGATGAGCGCCCGGGGATAGTCCACCGCATAGACAAGGACACATCAGGCCTTATAATAGCCGCAAAAAATGACGATGCCCATGCTAAGCTTTCCGCCCAGCTGGCAGACCGCAGCCTTTCCAGAGTTTACGAAGCTGTTGTCCACGGAAATTTCAGGGAGGACTCAGGCAGCATAAATAAACCCATTGGCCGCAGCCCCGCAGACCGCAAAAAAATGGCGGTGACAGAAAAGAACTCAAGAACTGCTGTGACTTACTATGAGGTTATTTCGAGGTATAAGGGCTTTTGCCATGTTAGGTGTATCCTTGAAACCGGCAGGACCCACCAGATAAGGGTCCATATGGCCTATATAGGCCATCCCGTTTTGGGGGATTTGGTATATGGATCAAAACGTGATGAAAAAGGGCTTTCCGGCCAGTGCCTACATTCAAAAAGCCTTAGGTTTATTCATCCGAAAACCCAGCTTCCCATGGAGTTTACTTCAGAGCTTCCGGAGTATTTTACAGATGTGATAAAAAGGCTAGGCAGCCCCGAAGGTTAAGGCGGCCTGCCTGTCAATTGGCCTTGCCCAAAAAACTATAATTTCTTTTTAGTTAGAATTTCCTCAGGGACTTTCTAACTAATTTTTTTGGAGGCTAAAGACCCGTAAGAGTCCGTTTTCACGGAAATTTAATAAAACACGGAAATAGCGGAAAAATATACAGGAAAGCTTAAAAAAAGAAAGCCTATTTACAGGCTTTTGCATCGGTTTTAAGTCCTTATCGTATAAAAGGAAGGAATTTTTCATGAAAAAGATTGCAATAGTATATTGGAGCGCAACGGGAAACACAGAAGCTATGGCAAAGGCCATAGAGGAAGGGTCGAGGGAAGAAGGCGCAAAGCCGGAGCTTTTTACAACTGCCGAATTTACCGCTGATATGGTGGAAAGCTTTGATAGACTTGCCTTCGGCTGCCCTTCCATGGGTGTTGAGGTGCTGGAGGAAGATGAGTTTGAACCAATGTTCACGGCGGTGGAGCCTGCCCTTAGGGGAAAGGAAGTTGCCCTTTTCGGCTCTTTCGGCTGGGGTGACGGCCAGTGGATGCATGATTGGTATGAGCGCTGCCTTGATGGGGGAATGAATGTTATAAACGGCGAGGGGCTTATACTAAATGAAACCCCCGATGCCGAGGGCGCAGAGCAGTGCAAAGAGCTTGGAAGACAGCTTGCGAAATAGCTTTAAGCAAAGAAAAAACAAGCACCCCAGAACAGGGCAAAACCTGCTCTGAGGTGTTTTTGTTTTGTAAATGATGGGCTATCAGACCTCAAAAAACTCCAAAAGCTCCCCTGCCCTGTCGAAAATTATTTCCGCTCCGGCAGTTTCAAGCTGCTTTCTACTGCGAAAGCCCCAGGAAACACAGACAAAGTCCAGCCCTGAATTTTTTGCCGTTTCTATGTCCACCTCGGTGTCCCCAATGTAAACTGCCTCCTGCTTTGAAGAACCCAAAAGGCGCAGGGCCTCATTTACCATGTCGGCGGCGGGCTTTCTTTTCATTTTTTCCTGCTCACCGATGGAGGCCTGCATAAGTCCCGGAAAATGAAGATTTGCCAAGTCCTTCACCGCCGGATCAATTTTGTTTGAGACTATTGCCATTTTATATCCTCCGGCATGAAGTCTTGGCAAAAGCATATTAAGATCCTCATAGGGCTTTGTTTTCTTGCTCTGATTTTTTTCATAACAAAGCTTGAAATATTCAAAGATATCATCAAACAGGGGGTTATTTTTGCCATCAGGCACAGAAAGCTCCAAAAGCCGCAAAATTCCGTTGCCCACAAAGCTGCGGACCTCTTCTCTTGTGCGAGGGGCTTGGGAAAACTTTAAAAGTGCTTCGTTTACACTGTCGCTAAGGTCGTCTAAGGTGTCAAGTAAGGTTCCGTCCATATCCCAGATGATGGTGCTGTATTTTTTCATGCATAGTCTCCATTTTGCTGTTATTGTCTATCTTTAAAGGGGAAAGGCTATATAAAAAAGCTTTTTAGCTCACCGCGTTTTGATATATCAAGCTTATCAAAAACTCTGGAAACAACCTTTTTCACATAGGCTGGGGAATAAGAAAGAGCGCCTGCTATTTCTTCATTAGTATATCCCTGAGCCGCTAAAGAGGCAACGGCAAATTCGGTTTTGAAAGCAGGCTTTCCATGTTTGAGAGCTTTTCAGGGTCAAGCCCCCCTAGTCTTTCTTTGTTTTCAAGTAAAAGCTCCAGCTTTTTCCGGGCCTTTGTTTGACTTAGACGCAGCTCTATTCGAGCTGTCAAAACCTTCTTTTCAATGGGCTTTTTTATAAAGTCAACCGCCCCTGTGTTAAGAGCCTTTGCCTCATAGTCCGGGCAGTTAAGGCCGCTTAGATAAATCACCGGGACGCTGCGGCCTTTTTCCGACTCACGGAGCTTTAAAAGTGTTTCAAAACCATCCATGTCCGGCATATCAATATCAAGGAGGATAAGGTCAGGACAACCCATCCTGCTAAGATAGCTTAAAGCCTGCTGGCCGGACTTTGCAAGGCTTAGCTCATAGCACTCCTTAAGCAGGGCTTCTGTGAGCTTTAAAAGGGCAATGTCATCGTCCACCACAAGAATTTTTGCCTTAGGGCTCATTGGCGGCACCTCCCGATTTTTCGGAAAATTGCAAAAGACAGACTTGGGCTTCATCAAAGCTAAGGTTTTCAACAGCGGCTATTGCCTTTTCCAAAAAGGATTTATAAGCCGAAGCTTGCCCATGCTCTAAAGGAACGGAGAGGCACTGCAGGCTTTCCATAAAGTGATAGGCTCTTATATGCTCCAGAGCTTTCCTAAGCAGTGAGTCTAGTAAGTTTTCTTCCTCTAAACAAAGATTTTTAAGCTTTTGCGGGAAGCCTTCGGCCGCCATGGCCATAGCAGAGCGGGTGAGAGACAACTGGTGGAAAAGAAGGGGCAGACAGGCGGCAACATAGGAGGCTCCTTGGGGAAAAGCCTTTCGGCATTTATCCTCAAGTCTTGCGGATATTTGAGACAGCTCATCGGCACCTATTGTTTTGGCAAAGGTTTTAAGGCTGTGGGCAGCTCTTGCAAGGGGGCCAAAGTCCTCCTTTTGAAGGAGGGAGGAAAAAAGAGCATGAGAAATTTTACTTATAAGGATTTTCCCTGTATCAGGCTACAGCCTGATTAAACAAATGCATAAGAGTTTACCCCGTCGTTTATTCGGCGGGGTTTTTTATGGGGAGAATGAAAAACGGCAAAAGAAAATTAGCCACTGGTTTATTTCGCCGTCTGATATTATAATAAAGACGGATGCCGGCTTTCTGCTGACATTAAAATGAAGGAAAAGAGATGTTAACATGAGAAGGATAAAAAGAAAAATGACAGAGGAAGATACCCAAAAGCTGCTTTTATCCTGCAACTGGGGGATTCTTTCTGTGGCTTCAAAAAATGGGGAGCCTTATGGCATACCCCTTAACTATGTTTTTCTGCCGGAGGAAAACGCCCTTTGTCTGCACTGTGCAAATGAAGGTAAAAAGAATGATATTTTAAAAGAAAATCCAGAGGTTTGCTTTACCATCGTGGGAGAGGCCGAACTTAATCAAATGGGGCTTACGACCAACTACAAAAGCGCCGTAATACAGGGCGGGGCAAGATTTGTGGAAGATGAAAATGAAAAGGCAGGCTACATCCTAAAGTTTTGCGAGGTTCTTGCGCCGGAGGTTGCGAAAATTCAAAAGGATGAAATTTTAAAGCATATTGCCGCCCTGACCATTATAGTAGTAGACATTAAAGAAATGATGGGGAAAAGCAGTCCAAACAAAAAGCCTTAAAGGAGAATAAATCCCCATGGAGGACTTGAAGATAAAATGGGCTCTTAACAAAATGCCCAAAGGGGCGAAAGACCCCTCGGACATCATGGCGGCGGAAAATCTTGAGGAAGCCTATGCCTTTCATAAAGGGCTATCTGGCTATGAGAAAACGCCCCTTGTCTTGCTTTCCCATATGGCAGGGCAGCTGGGGGTTTCCGAAGTTTGGGTGAAGGATGAGTCAAAACGCTTTGGTCTAAATGCCTTTAAGATTTTGGGTGCTGTTTTTTCCGCAGCCAAGGTTTTGGCAGAAAGCTGCGGTAAAAGCCTTGCTGATACGAATTTAAAAGAGCTTGCCGCCGAAACTTCGGGACGGCAGAAGACATTTTACACGGCTACCGACGGAAACCACGGCAGGGCAGTTGCCTATGCAGCATCCCTTCTTTCTCAAAAGGCTCATGTTCTTATGCCCGAGGGCAGCAGCTCTCAGCGCTTTGAAAGCATATCTGCCTTGGGGGCGAAAGTCACAATCGAAAACCTTAATTATGACGATTGCGTAAAAAAGGCCGCCGCCTTGGCGGAAAAAGACCCAAATGGCATTCTTATGCAGGATACAGCTTGGCAGGGCTATGAGAAAATTCCTGCATTTATAATGCAAGGCTATGGAACCATGGTAAAAGAGGCCCTAGAGCAGCTTAAATCAGAAAAACGCAGGACGCCTACCCATGTTTTTCTTCAGGCAGGGGTGGGCTCCATGGCGGCAGCAGTGCAAGCAGCCTTGCTTTATGCCTTTCCCGAAAATCCCCCAAAGGTCATTATTATGGAATGCTTGGCGGCAGACTGCTTTTACCGTTCTGCCATCTCCGCTGACGGCAGGGAAGAGATGGTGACGGGAAGACTGGATTCCATTATGGCCGGACTGTGCTGCGGAAAGGCAAGCAGCCTTGCCTTTGATATTTTAAGAAATCACGCCCACGCCTTTGTTTCCTGCCCCGACTGGGTGGCAGCTGCCGGTATGCGCCGCCTTGCAAGTCCCCTTGGGAAGGATGCCCGCATAATTTCCGGTGAGAGCGGGGCGGTGGGCTTAGGGCTTCTTGCCGCCTGCGCAAAAGAGGAGTATAAAAAGCTTCGGGAAGATATAGGCCTAAGACAAGACTCCAGAGTTTTGCTTTTTTCAACAGAGGGGGCAACAGACCTTGAATGCTGGAAAGGCCTTGTATGGGATGGGCATATCCAGTCTTTTTAATGAGACAGCTAACAGCCAATAAAAAGCCCCCATACAGGGGGCTTTTTAGGCGGCAAAAACCTTAGCATGAGGGCTGCCAGCCCAAGTCGCAATAAGGGATGGTAAAGGTGACAATTCCTGTTGCGTAAGGGGCAATTTCATACTGCTGATAGTATATGGAAAGACCCTTTGATGAAAGGTGAAAGCTTCTTTCATTGAAGTTGTCTCGGATAAGGCTTTGGTATTCCTCAAAATAAATGCCGGGGTTTTCCTCCATGTTACAAGCTGCCTGCTCACTTATTTTGGCTATAAGAAAAGCCTTGTAGTCTTTGCCGCAGCTGAAAAGCTGGGAAAGGCCAAGTCTTTTTCCAGTGGAGAGGTTCCATGTATCTGAAGCTCTTATGGTACTGCCATGGGCGCCTCCTGTAAATTCATATTGGTCACGGTAAAGGCTTAGGTGGCAGTTTTGGTTATAGGCCGTCTCGTAATTTAAAACAGTCTCATAACTGTGAAAGGGGTAGCCGTTTTCTAAGGCTGCCTTAAGGCCGGCCACAGCCTCACAATAAAGCTCGTTTTCCCCATGGCTTATAAAACATTTCACCTGAGAATTTATGCGATTGTTAATGTCTAGCTGAGCAGGGGGGCTGCCGCAAAGGCAAATTTTTGGATAGCTTGAAGAAAGGGACAAAACCTTTGTTCCGCAATGGCAATAGCCGCGGCTGACTTTGCCCATGGATAGGGCTGCGCTGAAGCAGTTTCTGTTCATAATACATCCTCCCATTATCATACTGCTTTATAATATGCTGCGGGAGCAGGAGAAGGCATAATACAGAAAGCATCGTATCCGCGCCGAAGTTTAAGAGCACACAAAAAAGCTGACAAAGCATTGCTTTGCCAGCTTTTCTTATAAAGACGGCAGGAGAATTCCGTCTATACCAAAGGTTTTATCTGGGGCGCACTATATACTCTTTTATAAGCCCCTGCTCGTTTAAGCTTGCAAGGCCCACACAGGGCATAAGGGTTTCACCGAACTGAACGTCATATTCCATGGAGGAGGGGTTAAGCTTTACAATAGTGGACTTAACATCGGTTGTGCCCAAAAGACCGGCAAAAAGATTTTTTACCGCCTCCCGACCCTCCAGAACAATGTCCGGATAGCCCCAGGGCCTGCCGCCGCCGTCGTTAAAATGGCAGTCCTCCGCAAAAAGCAGGGAGATTCCCTCTGAGTCTTTGTTGTTCATTTTGTCAACATATTTTTCTAAAATCAAGACCTAGCACCTCCTTTTATATTTTCTGCGCAACACGGAAGCCTTCGTAAATTGCTTCCACAGCAGAGCGGGCTTCCTTTGCGTCGCCTATTATATAGACTTCGCTTGCTAGGGCTTCGGGGTTTTCAAAGGGCTGATTTGCCTTTGCGCCAACGGCATATATAACATTGTCAAAGCCGCTTAAAACGAAGGTTTCTCCGTCCTTTTCGCAGATGGCCCCGTCTTCTGTAAGCTCAAGAACCTTTGTGCCTGTGTAAACCTCGACACCCTCTTCGTGGAAGCGCTCTATAAGTCTGTCACGAACCGTCATATAAAGGTCCGGAGCTATGGCCTCGGCCATTTCCACAACAGCAACTCTGCCGGAATAGTCAACGCAGTATTCGGCTGTTTCAACGCCCACAAGGCCGCCGCCTATAACTAGGGTTCCGTTTCCTGCAACTGCCTTTCCTATGAGAATGTCGTTAGCCTGAGCGGTTTTTATTTTATCGGCACCCTTGAAGGAGGGGGCTATGGGGTCTGCGCCTGTGGCTATGATGAGAACGTCGGGCTTTTCCTTGGCGATAAGCTCTTTTGTGACCTCTGTTTCAAAGTGCATATCAACGCCGTTTGCCTCACACATATGCAGATAGTAGCGGATGGGCTTTGTAAGGTCCTGCTTAAAGGGAGGATAGGCGGCAAGAA
>CAZTXG010000005.1:32373-64755 GCA_964617335.1 uncultured Oscillospiraceae bacterium | reverse complement strand
TACCACAACGGCACTTCGTGCCTGTGGTATAACATCCGCAAAGCGAATGTCATACAGATTTAAATGCATATACCACAACGGCACTTCGTGCCTGTGGTATAACATCCGCAAAGCGAATGTCATACAGATTTAAATGCATATACCACAACGGCACTTCGTGCCTGTGGTATAATGTACCCGATGAAAAAACAAAGGCGTTTCCGCCTGAATTTGGAAAGGCCAGAAAGCTTTTAGACGGAAAGGACACAGAAAAGATGGATGAAATGCTTTTATGGGTCATCTTAGTAGCCACTCTCACAGGCCTTGGCGGAACAGGTCTTGGGGGAGTTATCGGTGCTCTTATAAAACGTGATTCAACAAAGACTGTAAGCCTTCTTCTAAGCTTCACAGCGGGAATAATGCTTGCCATAGTTTGCTTTGCCCTTATACCCGAGGCCCTTTTCCCTGAGGGAATGGAGACTGCCGGACTTTTAGCTGTTGTTCTGGGCACGGCGGGGGGCTATGCCCTAGTGGCACTTTTAAACAGGTTTATAGATGAGAGAACCTATCCCGAGCTTTTTAAAAAGGATGCGGAGCATCCGAAAACTGCTGACGACCTTGACGAGCTTATCCACAGTGACCTTTTGGAAAAACACAGGGGGGACAGCTCAAGGCTTTTTGTGGCAGGGCTTATAATGGCAGCTGCCATTGCCTTGCACAACCTGCCTGAGGGCATGGTTATAGGGGCTTCCTACATAGGTCAGGGAGTGGACGAGCTTTGGACGGGAAACGGTTTTGTAATGGCACTTCTAATTGGACTTCATGATATACCCGAGGGCATGGCGGTAAGTGTTCCTTTAATAGCAGGGGGTATGAAGCGGGGAAAAGCCCTTGTTGTAACGGCCTTAAGCGGTGTTCCAACGGTGCTTGGCGCTGTTTTGGGATATATGCTTGGCTCCATGGGTCCTTTGACCCACACCCTGTCTTTAAGCTTTGCCAGCGGCGCTATGCTCTATGTTGTTCTAGGTGAGCTTTTGCCGGAATCGATACTTATGTGGCGCTCAAAGCTGCCGGCCCTTGGGGCTTTTATCGGTGTGCTTGTGGGTATGTTTATAATTTATGCTTAAGAGAGGATTAAACGGTGAAGAGAAAAACATATAATATATGTAAAGTTCGCCGAATGGAGATATAAATGGAAAAAAACACAGAAAAAGCAATACTTGCCGGTCTTTCAGCAGCTTCCATGCCGGAAAGAGAGCGTTCTACGGAAACCAGCATGGAGGAGTTGTCTGCCCTTGTGGAAACAGCCGGCGGCAAGGCTCTGGGCTATCTTTTGCAAAACAGACCTACACCGGAGGCCAGAAGCTTTATAGGCGAGGGCAAGGTTCAGGAATTAAAGGAGCTTATTGAGGTAAACGAATGCAGTCTTGCGGTTTTTGATAATGAGCTTTCCCCCTCGCAAATGCGGGTTTTATCCGAGGAACTGGGAGTTAAGGTTCTTGACCGCAGCGGACTGATACTGGACATTTTTGCACAAAGAGCACAAACAAAGGAGGGTCAGCTTCAGGTGGAGCTTGCCCAATATGAATACCTGCTGCCCCGTTTAACGGGAATGTGGCAGCATCTTACAAGTCAGACGGCCTCCGGCGGCGCCTCCCCCATAGGAACCCGAGGCCCCGGTGAAACCCAGCTTGAAAGTGACCGGAGGCACATAAGAAGAAAAATTCAAAAGCTTCGTGAGGAGCTTTCCGAGGTTTCAAGGGTAAGGCAGACCCAGCGGCGCTTAAGAGAGAAAAACTCCATGCCTGTAGTCAGCCTTGTGGGCTATACAAACTCCGGAAAATCCACCATATTAAATCTTTTAACCGATGCGGGAATTCCGGCAAACGACAGACTTTTTGACACCTTGGACACTACAACAAGGCGTGTTAACATAAGTGAAACCCAGCAGGTTTTGCTCTCGGATACCGTTGGCTTTATAAGAAAACTGCCCCACCATCTTATAAATGCTTTTAAGGCCACCTTAGATGAGCTTAAATATGCCGATGTGCTTTTGCATATAATCGACATTTCAAGCCCGGACTGGGAAAATCAGGCCCAGGTGGTGGATAGCCTTATAAGCCAGCTAGGGGCGGAAGAAACACCTTGCATAAGGGTGTTTAATAAGTGCGACCTTTTCTTTGGAGAACTGCCCCGCGGGGAAAACACCGTCTGTATGTCGGCGAAAACCGGAGAGGGGGCGGCAGCGCTGCTTTCAAAGCTTTCGGATATTCTGGAAAGCGGCAAAAAGAAGCTGAACCTGCTTTTGCCCTATGAGCAGTCATCGATTTTGGAAATGCTCCATCGTGAAGGGGCTGTGATTGAAAGCGAATATGCCGAGGACGGAATAAATGTCAAAGCGCATATAAGGCCGGAGCTTTGGGGCAGGGTCAGGGACTTTGTGAGGAACGACGATGAGAGTAATTGAGACGGAAAGGCTCGTTTTGCGCCCTTGGAGGGAAACTGACGCCGAAAGTCTTTATGAATACGCAAAAGATGAAAGAATCGGCCCCATGGCAGGCTGGCAGCCCCATAAAAGCCTTGAGGACAGCCTTGGGCTTATACGGGAAATTTTAACTCGTGACGATTATTATGCCGTAACCATAAAAGGTGAGGATAGGGCAGTTGGCAGCATAAGCGTCTTTCAGCACAGTGACACAAATCCGGATAAAGGGAGCGAAATTGGCTATTGGATTGGCGTTCCCTTTTGGGGCAGGGGCTATATCCCAGAAGCTGTAAAGGCTATTATGAAATACTGCTTTGAGGAAAGGGGCGACACCATTGTCTGGTGCGGACATTATGAAGGAAACGACAAATCTCAAAGAGTTATTAAAAAATGCGGCTTTACATATGCCTACAGTGATATTTGCGATGTAAGCCTCATGGAGGAAATGCGAAGGGAATACCTTTACTCCATCACAAAGGAGGACTGGGAAAAACTATGATAAGCTATCTTGTGCCCGCAGGCTATGGCGAGGCGGAATTCACAGAAAAACGCTCTCGCTTTATAGGCAGGGTTTGGCGGACAGACAGCGAGGCCGAAGCTTTGGAATGTCTGCGCAAAACCCGTGAGGCTCATAGGGACGCAACTCATAATGTGTATGCCTATATAATTCGGGAAAATAACATAAGCCGTTTTTCTGACGACGGGGAGCCTCAGGGAACCTCGGGGCTTCCGACCCTTAATGTATTTACCTCTGAAAAGGTGCAAAATGTCTGTTGTGTCATAACCCGCTATTTCGGCGGAACCCTTTTGGGTACAGGGGGCCTTGTTAGAGCCTATTCAAAGGCCGCGAAAATGGCTCTGGATGCGGCGGGGATTTCCCGTATGGCCCAGTGGCGCTCTTATCTTATCTCCTGTGACTACAGCTTTTTTGAAAGAGCAAAGTATATACTGGAGGTGTATGAGGCCGTTTTAAAAGATACAGATTTTGGGGCGGATGTTGTGATAGAGGCTCTTTTGCGTGAGGATAAGGGGGCAGATTTTGAGGAAAGGCTTACCGATGTCTCCGGAGGAAAAGCCCATTTTGAAGTTTTGGGAAAAGAGTTTCTCGGTGTAAGAATAAGCTAGAAAAGACCAAATAACCATCTTTTGAAATTAAAATGCGGGTGACCTAAAAAGGTGTACCCGTATTTTAATTTAGCATTTACTTAAAAATATTCTATAAAAATGAGAATAAAAAAAGGGGAAATGGGTGGCAATGTCGTATAAGACCATAGAAGGAAGGATTTTTTAGCTCTGGGGAGGTGGCAGGCTTTGCAAAGCCCAAGGGAAAGGTTTGAGGAAATCGAAAGGCTGACAATTAGCGAAAGAGGCGTCCAATCGGTCAACTCAAAAGGAAGGCTCATACACGAGGAGCCGGACTTTTTGCGCACCTGCTTCCAAAGAGATGTTGACCGCATTATCCACTCAAAGTCTTTTCGGCGGCTAAAGCACAAGACCCAGGTGTTTTTACAGCCTGAGGGCGACCATTACCGTACCCGCCTTACCCATACTCTGGAGGTTACACGAATTGCCAGAACATCGGCAAGGGCCCTTTCTTTAAACGAGGATTTAACAGAGGCCATAGGTCTTGGCCACGACCTGGGGCACACACCCTTCGGCCATGCCGGAGAAAGGGCCTTAAACGAGATTTACTCCCAGGGCTTTCGCCACTATGAGCAAAGCCACAGGGTTGTTGACCGCATAGAAAAATCCGGCAGGGGCTTAAATCTCTGCCATGAGACAAGACTTGGCATATTAAATCACACTTATGGTTCAAAGGACGACACGGCAGAGGCCACCCTTGTGCGCCTTTCCGACCGCATTGCCTATATTAACCACGATGTGGACGATGCCATACGGGCAGAAATTTTAAGGGAAGAAGACCTTCCAAAAATAGTCAGGCAGCGCATAGGAACAAGCCACAGCAGCCGCATAAACGCCATAGTTGCAGACTTGGTGGAAAACAGCGCTCTTGGGGAAATCGGTATGTCTGGGGAAATGACCGAGGCGGTGGACTGCTTCAGGGACTTTCTTTTCGAGGCGGTATACAGAAATCCAAAGGCAAAAGGTGAGGAATCCAAGGTTAAAAACATTCTGGAGGGCATCTGGGAGCACTATATAAATAATCCGGACAAGCTGCCGGAGGATTATTTGCGTATAGCCGACAGTGAGGGCATAGAAAGAGCTGTCTGCGACTATGTTTCCGGCATGACAGACGACTATGCCATATATCAGTTTGGAAATATCTTTGTACCGGCGGCCTGGGAGCTAAGGTAGGGAAGCTTTTTATAAGGGGCTGACTTTCTTTATTCTTTTAGCAGACCGGAGCATATGGAAAGGAGGGTGCATATGGCGTTTCCGGAAAGCTTTCTTCAAGAGCTTTGTGACAGAAATGATATAGCCGAGGTGGTTTCTTCCTATGTAAGGCTGACAAAACGAAGCGGCGCCAACCTTTTTGGTCTTTGCCCCTTCCACAGCGAAAAGACCCCCTCTTTTTCCGTCTCCCAAGACAAGCAGATATATCACTGCTTTGGCTGCGGCAAAGGCGGCGGCGTTATAAACTTTATAATGGAGATTGAAAATCTCTCTTATCCCGATGCTGTGCGGCATTTGGCAAGGCGGGCAGGTCTTGCCATTCCAGAAGAAGAAAGGGACGAAAACCACTCAAAGCGTGAGAGAATGCTTGAAATAAACCGTCAGGCGGCAAGGTTTTTTTATGACAGCCTGCGCTCTATAGAAGCTCAGACGGCAAGAGACTACATAGAAAGGCGGGCCATTTCCCCCGCCATGGTAAAGACCTTTGGTCTTGGCTTTGCTCCCGACAGTTGGGACAGCCTTTGCACCTACCTTATGAAAAAAGGCTGCACAAAGCCGGAGCTTTTGTCAGCAGGGCTGGCAAGAGCCTCGAAAAAAGGCGGCGGCGGCATTTACGACACCTTCAGAAACAGGCTGATGTTTCCCGTCATAGATGTGCGGGGAAGTGTCATAGGCTTTTCAGGAAGAATACTTGACGACGGGGAGCCAAAGTACATGAACAGCCCCGAAACCCTTGTTTTTAACAAAAGCCGCAATCTTTTTGCATTAAATTTGGCTAAAAAATCAAAAAAGGGATATATAATTTTGTCAGAGGGCAATATAGACGTTGTGGCACTGCATCAGGCAGGCTTCGACTGCGCCGTTGCCTCACTGGGAACCTCCCTTACTCCTGAGCAGGCAAGACTTATTTCCCGCTATACAAGGGAAGTTGTAATTGCCTATGACGGTGACACTGCAGGGCAAAAGGCCGCTCAAAGGGGCATAGATATACTGGAAAAGCTTGACGTTAAGGTTCGGGTTCTTCGTCTTGAAGGGGCTAAAGACCCTGACGAATACATTAAAAAGTTTGGCAAGGCCGCTTTTGAAAACCTTCTTGCCCAATCGGAAAACCACATTGAATATAGGCTTTTAGAGCTTTCTTCTAAGCATAGCCTTGAAACTGACGAGGGAAGAGTGTACTTTTTAAAAGACGCGGCAGAGCTTATAGCCCGTCTTTCCGGAGCTGTTGAGCGTGAGGTTTACGCCCATAAGGCAGGGGATATGGCAAAGGTCAGCGGCGAGGCGGTTTTATCCGAGGTTGTGCGCATAAGAAAGAGGCTTATAGCTGAAGCAAGGAAAAAAAGAGACAGACAGCTGCAAAGCCCCGTGAAAACTGTCCAGCCTAAGGAAAGAACCCTGCGCTTTGAAAACACCCATAGCGCCGTTGCGGAAAGGGGACTTATTTGCCTTTTGTATTATGAGCCTTCACTTTTTAATAAGCTTGAAGTAAATGGAGAGGATTTTTCCTCCCCTGTTTTGGGAAGACTTTTTGATGAGCTTAAATTAAGAGCGGGCAAGGGTCTGGGACTTTCTTTGTCCCTTTTGACAGAGAGTTTTTCAAACGAGGAAATTTCACTTTTAACAGATATAGTCCAGCAGCCTCAAGAGCTTTCAAATGCTGAAAAGGCGCTGGGGGACTACATAAATATAATAAAAACCGAAAAGCTTGCAAGGCAGCAGGCAGAAGGCTCTGATGGAGATGAGCTTCTGGCAGTGAGAGACGAGATGCTGCGGCGCAAGGGTTATGGAGGATAAAGAATATGGCTGCTGAATCAAAAAATGAAAAAAAGAACGAAAAGGAAAATGAAAAAGAACAGGTGATTTCCGAAAAGGTATCACCGGCGGAGGAAACCTCTGAAGATGAAACGGAGGCTTTGGAAAAATCCACAGAGGAGCGCCTTCGGGAGCTTATTGAAAAAGGTGAAAAGGCCGGAAAGCTAACCTCTAAGGAGCTTATGGACGTTCTTGAGGGTATGAATCTTGAGGCCGAGCAGATAGATAAGTTTTATGACCAGCTGGAAAATTTGGGCATTGAAACTACGGGGGAGGACTACCTTTCCCCTATAGACGAGGAATCTCTTCCCGAGCTTGAGGAGCTTGAGGAGATTGAGGAGGTTTCGGAGGACGAAATCGCCAGAACCGAGGCAATGGTGGACACCTTTTCCACAGATGATCCGGTTCGTATGTACCTTAAAGAGATAGGCAAAATCCCCCTGCTAACAGCAGAGGAGGAAGTGGAGCTTGCCATGAAAATGGCCGGAGGTGACGAAACCGCAAAGCAGCGAATGGCGGAAGCAAACCTGCGTCTTGTGGTCAGCATAGCAAAGCGCTATGTGGGTCGGGGTATGCTGTTTTTGGACCTTATACAAGAGGGAAATCTGGGTCTTATTAAGGCTGTTGAAAAATTTGACTACACCAAGGGCTATAAGTTTTCTACCTATGCCACCTGGTGGATACGTCAGGCCATCACCCGTGCCATAGCCGACCAGGCAAGAACCATCCGCATACCTGTGCATATGGTTGAAACCATTAACAAGGTCATAAGAGTTTCAAGGCAGCTTTTACAAGAGCTGGGACATGACCCCTCTCCGGAGGAAATTGCCGAGGAAATGGGTATGCCCGTTGAAAAGGTGCGGGACATCCTTAAAATCGCTCAGGAGCCGGTATCTCTTGAAACTCCCATAGGCGAGGAGGAAGACAGCCATCTTGGGGACTTTATCCCTGATGAGGATGCCTCAGAGCCTTCGGAGGCTGCCTCTTTCACCCTGCTTAAAGAGCAGCTTACCACTGTGCTTTCCACCCTAACCCCCCGTGAGGAAAAGGTTTTGCGCCTGCGTTTCGGCATTGAGGACGGCCGCACAAGAACCCTTGAGGAAGTCGGCAAGGAATTTAACGTTACCCGTGAGCGCATACGGCAGATTGAGGCAAAGGCCCTGCGCAAGCTGCGCCATCCCAGCCGCTCGAAAAAGCTTAGAGATTTTCTAAACTAAGCTCTTTTGCAAAAAGCCATTTGCCAAAGCATAAAAGCATGGGCTTTTAAAGTGCGAGCAGATGTTTAACAAAAAAAGTCCCTCCTAAAGCTTTAGAAAGCTTCGGGAGGGACTTTTTTATAAGGCAGCACAGGTATCAGCCGCCGGAGGCCAGGATGGAAAAGTGCATATAGTCCACGGCGGTGCTCCAGCCGGAGCCGCCCCAGCCCCAGCCGTATCTGGCAAAGGCCTTCACAACGCTGCCGTTGGGGGAGATGGAATAGGGGTTTACCCCCGGCTCCCAAAGGGTTCCGACTTTCTGGCCGCTGGCATAGTGCAGGTAGTAGTTTTCGTTGGGGTTAATGTCAATGGCGCAGCCCCAGGAGTGGCGCATGGTGTCTGTATAACGGGCGCCGCCTATGGAGTTTATGGGAAAGCGCTCGGGTGAATTATAAATCTCGGTGAAGATGGCCTTGACTTCTTTTTCAACAAGCCTGTGAACCTGCAAATAGGCGGTGCTGCTGGTTTTCTGGCCGGTGGAGGTGTTTAGCTTCCAGATGGGAACGCTTATATCCACAATGTACCCCGAAGCGTCAGCGGCACTGGTGAAATAGCTTTTGTTGGGGTTCCCAAAAAGCATCTGACGGCGCTGGGCATTGGTAAGGCTTCTGTATTGGAAGGCAAAGGAGGTAAAGCTTGGGTCCACAGCGGGAGCCTGAACTTCCGCTGCAAAGCTTTGCACCTTGCGCTGGCCGTTCCACAAAAGTCTATATATAACCGTTGCAGCCTCCGCTCTTGAAAGAGGGTTCCAGCCTTGGAAGGAGCTGTCGTCATAGCCTGTGAGGATGCCCTTGGAATAAACCTGCTCAACAGAGGCCCTGTAGCTCATGCTCATATCATCGTAATCGCTTATGTAATTTCCATAGCTGTCACCGGAGCTTTTAAGCTCCATCTGGTTTTCGTAGTAGACTGTGTAAAGGACACGGTTTATAAGATAGGCCATTTCGTAACGGAAAATAGGCTTGTCCAGCTCCCCTTTGTCCAGAGGAATAAGGGGATAGGCAGACTGCTTGCCGTTTACCATCTGCATAGCCTCTAAGACCCCGGCCTCGTTTAAAGCGTTCCAATAGCTCTCCGACCAGTGTATGCCCTTTGAGGGGGTGGTGCTGAAAAGATATTCCGAGGCTATGGTGAGCATCTTTATAAATTCCCCGCGTTTTACCGTGCTGTTGGGGTGGAAGCACCCGTCGTCCATGCCGTTTATGACCTCAAGCTGAGTAAGCTTTGTAACGCTGTCATAGTACCAGTCGCCGCTTTTCACATCGGGAAATGTTCTTGCCTGGGCGAGAGCGGCAGGAAACTGGATGAACATACTAAGGGCAAGGGCAAAAATTATTATAGATTTTAGTGTTTTTTTCATTAATATCCTCTTTGTCATCGGAGAAATGGTGTTTTATAAAATCAAGAGCCTGACAGACTGCCGGCTTTTTCCCCTTGCGGATTAGCTATAAGCTTTAAAAGCAGGGGCAGGGAGGGATTTTTGTTGTCTTTTCGCCAGAATAAAACAATATCAAAGGAGGTATCAAGTCCTTCAATGTCTAAAATAGAGCAGTTTGAGCCATATTCACGGGCCATGGGGCAGGGGACAAGAGAAATCCCGTTTCCGCTTTGCACCTGAAGGAAAAGTGACTCCAAGGTTGGAACGGAAAGAATCTCCCTTTGGGGCCTGCCCTGAAGGATGGTTTCCTCCAGATTTTTAGTAAAGCCGCTGCGCTGCTCGCCAACGCTTATATAGCAAGAGCCTATAAGCTCTTTGGGCTTGACGGCTTTTCTCTGGGCAAGGGGATGATCCGGCGGAACCACAAGGCAAAAGTTCTCTTTTGCAGCCGCAAGCTTTTCAAAGCTTTCCATATCATCGGGAAGGGCATAGGAAAAACTGACGCCCAAATCAGCCTCCCCGCTGTAGGTCTGGGAGAATATTTCCGACATTTCCCGATGATACATACCCAAAACAATGTCAGGATAAAGAATGCAAAAGCTTTTATAAGCCTTTGAGAGTTCCTGTGAAAAAAGATTTACACTGGCTATTGTAAGCTTTCCGCTGCCGCAGGAGTCAGCTCTTTTAATGGCTGCTTCAAGCTCTGTTACCCTTTGTAAAAGCAGCCTTCCCTCCCTAAGGAGCATTTCTCCCGCCGGCGTTGCCTTTACCCTGCGGCTGTCTCTTTCCAAAAGCTGGGTTTCTAAATAATCCTCCAAAGCCGCCACATTGCGGCTTGTGGTGGAATGGCTTATGTACATGGCTTCGGCAGCTTTTGTAAAGCTTTTGTGCTCAAGGACAGAGATAAAAATTTTAAGTTGTTCCAGATTCACGAGGCAAGGCGCCCCCTTTCGGATTCGTATGCCGCCCCATCGGCGGAAACGTCAGGATGCACAGAGAAGCTTTTGTTAAAGCTCACGGAATTTGAAAGCGTGGGGCAAAAGCTCGGAAATTTTATAGCTTACATAGCTGCCGGAGCCTTTTGCGCAAAGAAGCTCAAGCTCCTCTGAAAACTCGCCCATAACCTGCCTGCAAGCTCCGCAGGGCATACAATAGCTCTCACTGTCACAAAAAATTGCCATGCGCTTGAAGTCTTTATTACCTTCGCTTATTGCCTTATACATTGCCGTGCGTTCTGCACACATAGAGCTGCCCAAGGCGGCGTTTTCAACATTGCAGCCTGTATATACGCTGCCGTCAGCACATTCCAGTGCCGCTCCAACGAAAAAACGGGAATAGGGTGCATAGGCTTTCTCTGAGGCATCCTTAGCCATGAGAAGAAGTTGTCTGTCGTTCATAACAAAGGTCAGTCTCCTTTCAGTCTAAATTTATCTCCCAGTTTTCAATTCCTCTGAAAATATTATATTGGGTGGGCGAAAGACCCGAAACAACACCCCGATGGCTTATTACCTGCTGCTTTTCAAAGCAGATGGGGATAATAGGCGCTGTGTCTGTGATGTATTTAAACATAAGGTCAGCAGCAGTCTGACGGGTTTCGTCAGTCGCCGTGAGATAGGAGCTTATATTCTCCTCTAAAACAGCATCAGAAAATTTGCCGTAGTTGAGAGCGCCTCCTTGAAACAGAAGGCTGCGCAAAGAAAAGTCCGGCGTAAGCTTTGCCTCGGCATAATACATATCAAAGCTGCCCTTTGTTAAGGCAGAAAGATAATCGTCCCAGGAAAGCTCCCGCAGATTAACATTTATGCCAAGAGCCTCCATGTTTACTGCAATTGAGCGGGCGGCGGAAACCTTCATGGAGCTGTCGGCGCAGACGATAAAGTCAACCTCGGACTCCACCTGAACGCCGGTTATCATGACTTCTCTGAAGCTGTCATCATCATAATCCTGAACACCGGCTTTATCAAAAGCCTCCTCACTCTTTTTTACGGAGTAGGACACAATCTCTGAAAACTTCTCATTGTAATAAGGGCTTGTGGGATTCATGGGAAGACTTGCCACACTGCCTGCGCTTTTTAAACAGTTTGTGACAATGTATTCCCTGTCTACCACATAGGTCATGGCTTTTCGCACATCGGCAGAGGAGAAAAAGAGGCTGGAGCTGTTAAAGCCAAGATAATGCATATTTGTTGTGGGGTAATAGCGGGTTTCATTTGCCGAGCCGTAGCCCAGATTAAAGGAGCTTGTGGGGTCATTGGTAACAAGGTCAATCTCCGAACTTTCAAAGGCGGCGATAAGTGTCTCAACTTCGGTTATTTCCTTAAGATAAATCGTATCTAAAGGAAGCTTATTATAATTTCTGTGGCCGGAAAAGGCATTAAGCTGCGTTAAAGCCTTGTTGGGTTCATAAGGGCCTGTGCCCATGGGCGCTATTTCTTCAATGCTTCCGTCTTTAATGACGGGTATGGTGAGGTAGGCGGGAAACTGTATGGAGGGGCTGTTTAGATTAATTATGAGAAGGCTCTCGTCCATAGCGGCAACGCCTAAGATGATAGAAAGACGTGACTTAAACTGGGGGCTTCTCATTGCCCGCTGTATGGAGTATTCCACATCTTTTGCTGTAAGTGTTGTTCCGTCCCAGAACTTAACGCGGGTGTCCACCTCAAAACGCCAAGCTTTTCCGTCATCGCTGGAAAACTCTGTTACAAGCTGGGGTGTTATAGTGAAAGTTTCGTCCACATCAAAAATGCTGTCGTACATAAGCTGGGTGCAAAGAATGTTTGAGGCGTTTGTAGTTGAAAAGGGGTTAAAAGAATAATTTTTGTTGCAGCTTAGGGAAAAAATATCGTCTGCCGCATAATCTTTTTGCTCTGTTGTGTCAAGCTCATCAAATTCCGGCAGGGGGGCCTCGTCCTCCTCACCGTTTCCGGAGCAGGATGAAAAAACAAGGCAGAAAAGCAAAAGCAGCATTAGCGAAACGGCAGTTTTTTTATATTTTGAAAACATGGCGGGAAATCCTTTCGGCCGGAGTTTAAGGCTTAATCTAAGCTTAGTTGTCCAGCATTATAAGGGCAGCCTGGCTGCCCCTTGCGCCTTTTGTAAAGCGGTGGGACCAATAGCGGTCATTGTTGCAGGAGGTGCATTCGTCGCTGACTGAAATATTATCCGCCGAAAGCCCCAGTGAAATAAGCCTTCTGCGGTTAGTTTCCTTCAAGTCCACCATAAACTTATCACCTGTTCCAAGGGGGAAAAAGCAGCCGTTTGAATCAAAGCCCAAAAGCCCTTCAATTCCGCGGGGCACCTCGGCTCCGGTTTCATAGCAGCACATATCTATACAGGGGCCTATGGCGGCACCGATATTTTTAACATCCGCCCCCAAAAGCTCCATTTTCTCCAAAGCAACACCAAGTATGTCGGAAACCGTGCCGCGCCAGCCGCAGTGGACAGCAGCTATAACCCCTGCCTTATTGTCGCAAAGAAGAACGGGCACACAGTCTGCCGTAAAGCAGATAAGGGGAAGGAACTTTTCATTTGTGACTATGCCGTCTGCCTCATAGAGAAAGGGGGTGAAAAGGCTTCGCCTGTCCTGGCCGGTGACGATTTTCACTTCGGAGCCGTGAACCTGCTTTGTAAAGCACAGCTCCTGTTGGGGGATACCCAGAGCTTCAAGAAAAAGTCTGTAATTTTCCCGAACATTTTCCTCGCTGTCGCCCCTGTTTTCCCCAAGGTTAAGACTTTCAAGCTCCCCTGTGCTGACTCCCCCCAAACGGGTGGAAAAGCCATGGGTGCAGGAAATGGCGGGAGCTTTCATAAACATAAGGTCTTTATAGCTTATTTCAGAAAAAGGCTGATTATAGTCCAAGTTGTTGCTCCTTTAATTATGGATATGGTAATAGGATTGCGGTATTAGCTGTCTCTGCCGCAGCACTCTTTATACTTCAGACGGCGGCTGCCGTCCTCCTTCATTTTTCCGCAGGGGCAGGGTTCGTTTCGTCCGATTTTTTTCTCTGCCTTAACAGGCCTAGGCTTGGCGGAACTTGCATCTCCGCCCACATTGGAAACGGCCCCCACAGCAACACTTTTGCGCTCTATGGGCTGCTCTTTGCGAACTTGAACGGTGAACAGCCTGCGGACAACCTCTGATCTGATGCCGTTTGTCATGTTTTCAAACATATCATAGCTCTCACGTTTATAGGCATCAATTGGGTTGTCGTTGCCATAGGCACGAAGGCTTATACCCCGCCGAAGCTCGTGCATGGCGTCTATATGCTCCATCCAGTATTCGTCAACCACACGGAGCATTATAACCCTTTCAAGCTCACGCATTAAAGGGGAGCCGTCAGGAGTTTCTCCAAAGGCCTTTTCACGAAGACTATAAACAGCCCTGGCCTTTTCCATGAGCATCTCCGTAAGATTATTGAGGCTAAGCTCCTTAAGAACCTTTTTATCCACAGGGAGCTCGCCTTTTTTAAGGAAAAGACTTTCAAAAGGAGAAAGGCTGTCTTCAAGCTGCCTTATATCATCAAAGCTTCCGTGGCCTGCCATGCCGGATAAAAGGTTTGAATTTATAAATTCCTCTATCATGCCCTGAACAGAAAGCTCCAAATCCTCACCGTCAAGAACCTGACGGCGCTGCTTGTATATGATGTTTCGCTGGACGTTCATAACGTCGTCGTATTCCAAAACGCTTTTTCTGCTTTGGAAGTTGCGGCTTTCAACGGTTTTTTGCGCCTGCTCAATGGCATTTGTGAGCATTTTGTGGTCTAAGGGCGTTTCGTCGTCTACCCCTAGCCGCTCCATCATGCCGATTACCCTTTCGCTGCCGAAAAGGCGCATAATATCGTCTGTCATGGCAAGGTAAAAGCGGCTTTCCCCGGGGTCGCCCTGACGGCCTGCTCTGCCTCGAAGCTGGTTGTCTATACGGCGGGAGTCGTGGCGCTCTGTGCCGATTATGAAAAGGCCGCCGGCCTCACGAACCTTGTCGGCTTCCCCTGAAATCTGCTCTTTGCGAAAACTTAACTTTTCGGAGTAAAGCTTGCGGCCTAAGAGAATGTTTTCATCTTTTGTTTCGGCAAAACCCGTTACCTCAGCTATGGTTTCATCGCCGTAGCCATGCTTTTTAAGATCGTGGCGAGCCAGATATTCGGCGTTTCCGCCAAGCATAATATCTGTTCCGCGTCCTGCCATGTTGGTTGCTATGGTGACAGCTCCAAACTTACCTGCCTGAGCGATTATCTCAGCTTCCTTTTCGTGGTTTTTAGCGTTTAAAACATTGTGGGCTATGCCGCTTTTTTTCAGTATGCCGGAAATAAGCTCACTTTTTTCAATGGAAACCGTGCCCACAAGGACCGGCTGACCTTTTTCGTGGCAGGCGGCAATCTGCTTTATTATGGCCTTATACTTAGCCTCTTGGTTTTTGTAGACCGCATCGGGGTTGTCAATTCTGCCCACGGGACGGTTTGTGGGAATTTCCACAATGTCAAGCTTATATATGGCAAGAAACTCCTCCTGCTCTGTGACGGCGGTGCCAGTCATGCCGGAGAGCTTTCCAAAAAGACGGAAGTAGTTTTGGAAGGTTATTGTGGCAAGGGTTTTGCTTTCTCTTTGAACATCAACCCGCTCTTTTGCCTCTATGGCCTGATGGAGTCCTTCGCTGTAGCGTCTGCCTATCATAAGGCGGCCCGTAAACTCGTCTACTATGGTGACAGCTCCGTCTTTAACCACATAGTCAATGTCACGTTTCATAACGCCGTGGGCCTTAACAGCCTGATTTATGTGGTGGGAAAGGGTGGAGTTTTCAAGATCGGCCAGGTTTTCAACACTGAAGGCCTGCTCGGCTTTTTTTATGCCCCTTGCGGTTAAGGTGGCTGTTTTTGCCTTTTCGTCTATCACATAGTCGGCATCCAAACTTTCAGATTCCTCACGCTTTTCGTCAACACTGGCATAGACTATGGGCTTTAAGCGGCAGACAAAATCGTCCACCTGCCGGTAAAGTTCTGTGCCTTTGTCGCCCATGCCTGAAATTATAAGGGGAGTTCTGGCCTCGTCTATGAGGATAGAGTCCACCTCGTCAACAATGGCAAAGGCGTGGCCCCTTTGAACCATGTCCTTCTTATAAATTGCCATATTGTCACGAAGATAGTCAAAGCCCATCTCGTTATTTGTGCCATAGGTAATGTCGGCAGCGTAGGCCGCCCTGCGCTGCTCCCCTGTAAGACCGTGGACAATAAGGCCCACGGAAAGACCAAGAAAACGGTGAACCTTACCCATCCATTCACTGTCACGGCGGGCCAAATAGTCGTTAACTGTGACTATGTGAACACCTTCGCCCCCTAAGGCGTTAAGGTAGGAGGGCAAAACGGCAACTAAGGTTTTTCCCTCGCCGGTTTTCATTTCCGCAATGCGACCCTGATGTAAAACAATGCCGCCTATAAGCTGAACCCTGAAGGGGTACATCCCAAGAACACGCTTTGAGGCCTCACGCACTGTGGCAAAAGCCTCGGGCAGAATGTCGTCTGTTGTTTCCCCTGCGGCAAGGCGGGACTTAAATTCCTCGGTTTTTGCCCGAAGCTCCCCATCGGAAAGCCCGGCATAAGTCTCGGCTAAGGCTTCTATTTTATTAACCAGAGGCTTTATTTTCTTAAGCTCTCTGTCACTGTGGCTGCCGAATATTTTTGCTATTATTCCCATTGGCCTATGTGCCTTCTTTCGTAAATCATAATATGATTATTAAAACCTTAAATTAAAATCGGAGGAACATTATTTCAAGCTGCTCCTGCTTGTCTTTTGAGGCCTTAAAAATCAATGGGCGGCGGAAAGTTATCCGCCTTGAATTTATGATATAATATCTAACGGAGATATTATATTCTATTGGCAGATTGTATCATACAATTGAAAATAAAAAAAGGGGTAAAAGGAGAAAGCCAGTGTATAGAAAAGCTAAAAACTCTATGAATTTTACGGGAAAAAGCGTATTTAATCAATTTGTTGTTTGAATGTGGTAAAGCTTTAAGCTATAATAAAGAGTAATTTGTTTTTATTGCAAAGCGCTGTAAAAGCCTTTAGGAGAGAGAAGGGGTTTAGAGCGCCGCAAATTATTAGAGAGGGAAAACAGGGGGAGAAGAAATGAAACCGCATGGGTTTGACAACGAAAAATATCTGAAGATGCAATCTGAGAACATAAGCCGGCGAATAAATCAGTTAGGAGGAAAGCTGTATCTTGAGTTTGGCGGCAAGCTCTTTGACGATTATCACGCAGCCCGTGTTCTTCCGGGTTTTGAGCCTGACAGCAAAGTGCGTATGCTTATGGAGCTTAAAGAGGAGTCGGAGATTATTATCGTTATCAGCACCAATGACATAGAAAGAAACAAGGTGCGGGGCGATTTGGGCATAACCTATGACCTTGACCTTTTAAGACTTGTGGACGCCTTTCGTGCCAGCGGCCTTTATGTGGGCAGCGTGGTTATAACCCAGTATTCCGACCAGCCCGTAGTAAAGAAATTTCAAGAGCGCCTTGAAAAGCTGGGGCTTCGGGTATACCGCCATTTTGTGATACCTGACTACCCCGCAAACGCTTCTTTTATAGTCAGCGACGAGGGCTTTGGAAAAAACGAATATGTGGAAACAGACCGCTCTTTAGTGGTTGTTACAGCTCCGGGGCCGGGCAGCGGAAAAATGGCCACCTGCCTTTCCCAGCTTTATCATGAGCATAAAAGAGGAATTCCGGCGGGTTACGCAAAGTTTGAGACTTTTCCCATATGGAACCTTCCCTTAAAGCATCCTATTAATCTGGCCTATGAGGCGGCAACAGCCGACCTTGATGACATTAACATGATAGACCCCTTCCACCTTGAAGCCTATGGGGAAACAAGTGTAAACTATAACAGGGATGTGGATATCTTCCCCGTTTTAAACGCTATGATGGAGCGCATCAGCGGGGTTTCACCCTATAAAAGCCCCACAGATATGAGCGTTAACATGGCCGGTTACTGCATAACCGATGATGAAATTTGCAGGGAAGCGGGAAAGCAGGAGGTTATACGCCGGTATTATTCCACAGCCTGCTCCATAAGGCAGGGAAATTCTTCGCAAAATGAGCTTCATAAAATAGAGATGATAATGAATCATCTGTGCATAAAACCCACAGACAGGGCTGTTGTTTTGCCGGCCCTGTCCAAGGCGGAGGAAACAGGCGCTCCGGCAGTTTCCATGGAGCTTCCCGACGGCAGCATAATCTGCGGCAAAACAAGCTCCCTTTTAGGCTCTGCCTCGGCCTGCCTTCTAAATGCTCTTAAGGCCCTCGGCGGCATAGACGACAAAAAGCTGCTTATTTCACCTGAGGTTATAGAGCCGATACAAAAGCTTAAGGTCAGCCATTTAGGAAACCATAATCCCCGCCTGCACACCGACGAGGTGCTTATTGCCCTTTCCATATGTGCTGTGACAGACCCATTAGCTGCCCTTGCCATAGAGCAGCTTCCAAAGCTTAAATGCTGCGAGGCCCACGCAACGGTTATCCTTTCAAGGGTTGATGAAAACATTTTCCAGCACCTCGGTGTCAATATCACCTATGAGCCCCAGTATCTGACAAGAAAGCTCTATCACGCAAAGTAAAACGCAGCTTAAGCTTCCTCTTTCTTGTGTAAAATTACTGTATAATTTTAAAGACAGCACCCTGTCTTGGATATGGCTACAAAAGCTTTGGCAAGCAGAGGTTTTGGAAGAAAAATCACTTGACGGCAGGGGGCTTTGGGCTTACCATAAGGTATTAAAGATAAGAACGATTTAATGCGACAAAGCGCGCCTTGAAAGGATGGTACATATGAAACAGCTTATGCTGGGCAACGCAGCCGTTGCCCGGGGATTATACGAGGCGGGCTGCCGCTTTGTTTCCTCATATCCGGGAACACCCTCAACAGAGATAACAGAAAATGTCGCCCTTTATGATGAAATATATTCCGAATGGGCGCCTAACGAAAAGGTTTCGGCAGAGGCGGCAATAGGTGCCTGCTTTGGCGGAGCAAGAAGCTTTTGCGCCATGAAGCACGTGGGGTTAAACGTCTGCGCAGACCCTGTGTTCACCGTTTCATACACAGGTGTTGGAGCAGGTCTTGTAATCGCCGTGGCAGACGACCCGGGAATGCACTCCAGCCAAAACGAGCAGGACTCACGCCACTATGCCATTGCGGCAAAGCTTCCCATGCTGGAGCCTTCCGACAGCGCCGAATGCATTGAATTTACAAAGCTGGCCTTCGAAATTTCCGAGGATTTTGACACGCCGGTTTTTCTGCGCACAGCCACAAGAGTTGCCCACTCCCAAAGTCTTGTAAGCCTGTCTGATAGGCTTGAAAAAGAGCTTGTGCCCTATGAAAAGAATGTCCAGAAATACGTTATGACCCCCGGAAACGCCATAAAACGCCATCCGCTGGTTGAAGAGCGCATGGAAAAGCTCAGTGAATATGCCGAAACTTCAAGCATAAACCGTGTTGAAATGGGAGACACTTCCCTTGGCTTTATCACAGCCGGTGTCTGCTATCAGTATTTAAAAGAGTGTCTGCCAAAGGCAAGCGTTTTAAAGCTTGGCATGGTTAACCCCCTGCCTATGAAGCTTATAGCCGACTTTGCATCTAAGGTGGATAAGCTCATTATTATAGAGGAGCTTGACCCCGTCATCGAATCTCAGGTTCGGGCGGCGGGAATAAAGGTTTCCGGCGGCAAGGACCTTTTTGGGCTTTGCGGCGAGCTTTCCCAAAACAAAATCCGAAAGGCTTTGGGGCTTTCTGTTGCCGAGAGTACTGGCTTTGGGGAAAACCTGCCTGCCCGTCCGCCGACTCTTTGCCCCGGCTGCCCCCACAGGGGACTTTTCTACACTCTGTCAAAGCTTGGTCTCACCGTTATGGGTGACATCGGCTGCTATACCCTTGGTGCCGCACCCCCTCTTTCCTCTGTGGACACCACCGTTTGCATGGGCGCCTCCATACCGAATCTTCATGGCTTTACCACAGTCTGCGGAGAGGAAGCGGCAAAAAACACTGTTGCGGTCATTGGCGACAGCACCTTTATCCACAGCGGCATAACAGGCCTTATCGATGTTGTTTACAACAAGGGGCAAAGCACGGTTCTCATTTTGGACAACTCCATAACAGGCATGACAGGCCATCAGGATAACCCCACTACAGGCAAAACCATAAAAGGCTCTCCTGCCCCTCAGATATCCATAGAAAAGCTTTGCGAAGCCGTGGGCGTTAACAGAGTTTTTATCTGCGATCCCTACGACTTAAAGGGATTGTCCGACCTTGTTGTAAGAGAGCTTAGGATGGAAGAGCCTTCGGTTATAATAGCAAGGCGGCCCTGTGTCCTTATTCCGGAAATTCGGGCAAAGCTTGCTCCCGCTCTTTCTATTGACCACGAAAAGTGCGTAGGCTGCAAAAAGTGCATGGGCATTGGCTGCCCCGCCATAAGCTTTTCCGATAAAAAGGCCACCATAGACGAAACCCTTTGCGTGGGCTGCGAGCTTTGCGTGAAGATGTGCGCCTTTGAGGCTATAGGCAAAAAGGAGGGCAAATAGATGACTGAAGTTAAATCTATAATGATAGTAGGTGTCGGCGGTCAGGGAACTCTTCTTGCCTCCCGCATTCTGGGAAGTGTTCTTACAGAAAAGGGCTTTGACGTTAAGGTTTCCGAGGTTCACGGCATGAGCCAGAGGGGCGGCAGCGTTGTAACCTATGTGCGCTTTGGCGAAAAGGTCTATTCGCCCATAGTTGATGAGGGTGAGGCAGATTATATCCTTGCCTTTGAGCGGCTGGAGGCGGCCCGCTGGGCCTCATACCTTAAAAAAGGCGGCACCCTTATAATGAACGACCGCCCCATAAGCCCCATGCCGGTTATTACAGGACTTATGAAATACCCGGAGCAGGTAGGCGAAAAACTGATTGACAAGGGTGTAAAGCTTATTTCCTGTGATGCACTTTCTATGGCAGGCACAGCAGGCAACGCAAAATCCGTAAACGTTGTGCTAATCGGCGTTTTATCCGCCTTGGCGGATTTTCCCGAGGAGGCCTGGCAAAATGCCTTAAAAGCCTGTGTGAAGCCCAAGTTTTTGGAATTAAACCAAAAAGCTTTCTCCCTCGGACGGGAGTATGCCCTGAAAAATCTATAGGTGGGGTTATGCCGGGATACCTTAAAGAGGTCAATATAAAGGCCGATATGCCCACCTCCTCCGATGCTGTTAAAAGGCTTACTTATAATATACGCAACGGAAAAAGCTGGGGCTGCGGCGCTATTAAAGTAATCCATGGCTACGGCTCCACGGGAAAAGGCGGCAAAATCCGCACTGACAGCCGGCGATACCTAGGAGAACAGAGGGAAAAGGGCTATATAAAAGACTTTATCTTCGGTGAGGATTTTTCGATTTTCAGCGAGGCCACACGCAGGGCTTTTGATGTTTGCCCCGAGCTTCGCTCTGACTCGGACTTAGAAAGGCACAACAACGGAATAACCATTGTAATACTGTAAAGGCGGGGATTAATTCCCCGCCGGTTAAAAAAACAAACAAAAAACTATGATTTATAATATTGACAATTACCTGTAATAATGGTATCATCTCTTGGCTGAACATTTTTGCGGGCGTAGTTCAATGGTAGAACACCAGCCTTCCAAGCTGGATACGTGGGTTCGATCCCCATCGCCCGCTCCAGTGCGTCGAATCCGCTTCGCCGCGAGATGGGCGAAGGATGAAGGTTGGGAGACGGAGGACGAAAGGGTTTGGCGAAGCTTGATATGCGCCAGTAGCTCAGGTGGATAGAGCAACTGCCTTCTAAGCAGTAGGTCAGGGGTTCGAGTCCCTTCTGGCGTACCAATTTCCGAAGGTTTCCGTTTTTGAAAGTTATAATGCAGATATGGTGGGTATAGCTCAGTTGGTTAGAGCACCGGATTGTGGTTCCGGGTGTCGAGGGTTCGAATCCCTTTATCCACCCCATTATAATTCTTTGTTTCAGCTTGAATTTACATTGTCACATTGGGATATAGTGTAATGGTAACACACTAGACTTTGACTCTGGTATTGTAGGTTCGAGCCCTGCTATCCCAGCCAATTTTCTTGTGATTCAGTAGCTCAGCAGGCAGAGCATCTGCCTTTTAAGCAGAGGGTCCGGGGTTCGAATCCCCGCTGAGTCACCAAAACCCCGCAGCCATTTCGGCTGCGGGGTTTTATTTATTCGGCATTTTTAAAAACCCCCACAGTGACCCGGTCACAGCTTTTTATATCATTTATATATAAAGTATAGCTGAGGTGGTTTTATGAAAGCATTAATAATCTATATTATCGGTGCTGTCCTTGGGGCTGTGCTGGGTTTTTTGTACTATAAGTTTGTAGGCTGCTCCAGCGGAGCTTGCCCCATAACGTCGAATCCATACATTTCCACTGTTTACGGAGCTATACTGGGCATTCTAATCGCCGGAATTTTTAAAAAGTAGCGCCTTTGCAGGCGAAGCCCTGTCAGGCTTAATATGCGCCTATATTTAAATGTATAATATTTGCCTTTTTGCAGACACTTTATATGAGGTGATACTATGGCAAAGCAGGGAATGAAGCGGCCGGAGATAAGTCGGGGAGCGGGAAAAAATGAGCAGGAGCCTGTACCGGAGCTTCAGGGCGAGGCGAAGCATACAAAAAAGAAGGCCAAAACCATAACAGAAAAATAGTTTTCTTTCACGGCCTGGTTATTGCCATGCCGTGATTTTTATGCCTTTTTTTGAATAATCAGACCAGGGCCTGACAAACTAAGCTTAGAGGAACTTTGGCTTAATTTAATGGCAAAGTGCCAACTGCGGGAAACTCCGCCATACACAAATTAATTGTTGGGGTCTTTCCCCTTGGGGCACGGCAGAAAGGAATGGTATAAAAATGGATTATCTTCAGGAGCTGCCTTTGGGTTTTGGCATGGCTCTGCTGCAAAATAGGGATGCAGCAGCGTATTTTGACTCCCTGTCTATAGAGCAGCGGCAAAAGCTAATCGACAAAACCCACAGCATTGGCTCAAAACAGGAAATGCAGGCCTTTGTTGATACACTGAAAATTGAATAAGCATTGCGGCTCCTTGTTTTTTAGCAGGAGCCGCAATTTTTATATACATTTTAAATTTTAGCCTGCCGCGGGCTTTATGGGAGCCCGTCGAATGAGCAGATATGAAAACAGACTTAAAACAGCTGTAAGGGCAAGAAAGAATATGAAGGCTGAAAAAGGGCTTTTAATAAACCACTTATAAAAGGCTTGCATCGGCTCGCCTATTATCCTCCAAAGAGCAGTTTTGTAAACCAGCAGGGGAAGACCGATTATGAAAAAGGCCGGTGTTCCCACGGCGACAATAACTGTCCATATTTTATTCAGCCTGTAAAAAACAAGGGATATGAGAGTTCCGGCCATATGGGCGCAGATAAGGGCAGAAAAGCCGAAAAATACCCCTTGCACATGCTGGGAGAAGTTAAGCTGTCCGATGAAATTATTAAGGTATACCATCTGGAAAATGTCTGTGATATAAAAGTTATCGCTGTCTCGAAGGGCAAACTGGGAAACCCCAAGTAAAAGCTGTCCCGCCAAGGCAAGGGAAAGCCCTATGCATAAAGCGGAGCATATACCGGCGATAAAACCGGTTTTACGGCTTACACCATGCTGTATTGACAGCCTTAAATCCTCACGCACAGAGCAAATGCCAAGGACAAAGGTCATTATGGAGGCTGAAAAGGTGTAAGACGATAAAGAGCCGCCGGAAGCATCGCCGGAAAAGCCGATGACGGATACTGCAAACAAGACGTTTAGAAGAAGCATTATTCCATAGAAAATACAGACACTCATAAACGAGCTTTTAAGGCGGTAGCGAAAGATTGGCAACAGGTTTATGTTTTTCATTTTCTGTCCTCCCTGTTCATAAGGCTTATAAAATAGTCCTGAAGGTCAAGGCGCCCTGTTTCAAGACCCATTGGCACAGCTTCCGGAATTCCCTCCACACAGGCAGTTTTCAAGCCGCCCAGAACTCCTTCGGAAATTACAGTCTTTCCTGAAAGGTAGGCATCCATAAGACCTATAGGCCCGGATATGTTATACGCCCCTTCAAGCAGCTCCTCTGCGGACTTGTTGTGAAGAAGCCTTCCCCTGTGGATTATAAGGGCATGCTCCATAAGATCTGCCGCCTCCTGTATAAGATGAGTGGAGATAAGGATTGTGCAGGGATTACGGGCGTATTTTTCCAGCAGCAGCTTATAAAACATATCCCTGTGACGGGCATCAAGACCCAAAACAGGCTCATCCAGAAGAAGATAGGGTGTATTAACCGACAGGGCAAGCACAAGGCGGAAAATAGACCCGTAGCCGGTGGAGAGGTTTTTTATTTTCCTATGGGTATCAAGACCAAAGAGCCTTGATACCTTTTTTGCGTTTTCCATGTCAAAATCAGGGTAAAACATCTGTGCCGCCTGAAAGGCACGGCGCACCTTCATGTCATCCGGATAGAGATTTGCCTCACCAATCATAAAAACCTTGCCAAGGGCACGGTCGTTATCCGCTGCATCCTCCCCGTCTATAAGCAGCTGCCCCGAATCCGGATAAAGCCGGTTTGTGATGATATTCAGCAGCGTGGTTTTGCCTGCGCCGTTTGAGCCTAAAAGCCCGTATATGCGGTTTTCGCCAAGGCTTATGCTCACATTATCAAGAGCTGTAAGGCTTCCGAAGCGTTTCGTAATATTTAAAAGCTCAATTGCCATTTTCATAACCTCTTTCTATCATATTAATGAGCTCCGCCAGGGCTATGCCCAGGTTTTTAGCCTCCCCAACGGCAGGCAGCACGCTTTGAGTAAAAAAACTATCCCGCCGCCGCTTTGCCAAAGCCTTGCGGGCACCCTCGGCAACAAACATGCCCACGCCGCGCCTTTTGTAAAGCAAACCTGAGTCAACAAGAAGATTTATCCCCTTAAGAGCTGTTGCTGGATTTATTTTGTATGTCAGAGAATATTCGGTTATGGAAGGAATCTGATCGCCCTCATCATAGACACCGGCTAAAATAGCATCTTCCAGCTGAGCGGCAAGCTGAATAAATATTGGACGCTGAGAATCGAAAGTCATGTTCAAGCATATCACCTCCCTAGAAGTGTGGTTAACTAGTCAACTGACTAACTAAAAATTAGCACAACAGCTCAGCTCTGTCAACAGTTTTTTTATAATTATCCGCCTATTTTCCGCTATTTCGCAAAAACACAAAAACTTGTACAAAAAGATGCAAAATTCTATTGACATATGAATTTATTTCTGATAGTCTATCACAGCGTGTTAAAGGCAGATTTTTGCCTAAAGCTGCGCAAAATGCGATGAAGCGGGAGATTGCGGCTTATAATTTCGCGGCTTAGTTTCTTTTGTTTTGCCCCTTTTTAAAGATGGCAATGGCTGACAAAAGAGATTTAAAAGTGAAATGCCGGTAACTTTCGTGGAGTATGTCCGCAGTCGGGGCCCTCCCGGCAACAATCGGGCGGTTGAGATAGTTCCTGCTACACGCGTATATCGCTTGCACGGAGGAAAAGCCGGAAATAAAATCCGGTTTGTTTTTCGGATAAGGACTGATACGCACGGCCAAGTGTACAGAAAAAGCTCGTCTCGCCGAACGCAATATTCACGGCAGGCTTTTGCCGCCGGAAAAACGTATCGGAGGAATAAATATGGCAGCAACAAACAAAAAGATGATTCGCATCAGACTTAAGGCCTATGACCATCAGCTCATCGACAAGGCAGCTGAAAAGATAGTCGAAACGGCAAAGCGCACAGACGCTAAGGTTTCCGGCCCCATCCCCCTTCCCACCAAGAGAGAGGTCATCACCATTCTTCGCGCGGTTCATAAGTATAAGGACAGCCGTGAGCAGTTCGAGCGCCGCACTCACAAGCGCCTTATCGATATCATGAACCCCACCCAGAAAACTGTTGAGGCCCTTATGTCTTTGGAATTGCCGGCGGGTGTTGAGATCGAAATGAAACTGTAAAACCCCTCTGCTGGTCTTTTTTCGCCGACTCTGCGTCTTGTCAGCTTGCTGTATTTTTATACAGCTTCGCTTCCTCAACTTTGATTCGACAAAAAAATCCTGCGCAGATGTAGATTGAGCAATTTTGGTTTTACAAAAACCCTGTGCAGATGCAGCGGATTTAGCTTGGAGAAAAACCTTCCACAGACAAAGCAGCTTTAATTTAGCGAAAACCCAATGCACTTGTCTTGTATCATAATAAAGCAAGGCAAAGTAAAAAGCGTAAACCCTAATGCCCGCAACTTGCGTAAACGGGCACGGTCAAGTCAGCAGCCTCTGTCTTATACATCTTAATAAGAGATGAAACGATAAGCGAGCTGACCAATAACCTTTAAGGAGGAAATACAATGATAAACAAAGCTATCATCGGAAAAAAGGTCGGCATGACGCAGATCTTCGATGAAGCGGGCAAGGTAGTTCCGGTTACCGTCATAGAGGCGGGCCCCAACGTCGTTGTCCAGAAGAAAACCGCCGACAAAGAAGGCTATAACGCTATTCAGCTCGGCTATGAGGACATTACTGAAAGAAAGCTTACAAACCCCGAGAAGGGCCACCTTCAGAAGGCGGGAGACTCCCTTAAGAAATATCTCAAGGAGTTTCGCTTTGAAGACATCAGCACTCTCAACGTAGGCGATGTAATTCGTGCGGATATGTTCGCCGAGGGTGACAAAATTGATGTTACCGGAGTTTCCAAGGGCAAGGGCTATTCAGGCGTAATCAAGCGCTGGAATGCAGGCCGCACACCTATGAGCCACGGCGGAGGCCCCGTCCACCGTCACGCAGGTTCCATGGGCTCCGGCACAAGCCCCGGTAAAATTCTCAAAGGCAAAATCGGAGCGGGCCAGATGGGTAACGAGCAGGTTACCGTTCAAAATCTGGACGTTGTTAAAGTTGATGCCGACTTGAATATGATAGTAGTCCGCGGTGCGGTTCCCGGCCCTAAGGGCGGCGTTGTTTATCTTAAGAACACCGTCAAGACCCTCAGAGCAAAAGGCACGGGAGCAGGCATCAGCGCCAACCCCCAGAAGGCTTCCGCTAGGGTTAACCCCCAGAAGGCCTCTGCAAGAAGTAAATAGGGAAAGGAGAGAATGTAATGCCTAAAGCAACAGTATTTAATATGGCCGGCAAGAAGGTCGGCGAGGTCGAGCTCTCCGAATCCATCTTCGGAATTGAACCCAACCAGTCGGTTCTCCATGACTCGGTCAAAAACCATCTGGCAAACTGCCGTCAGGGCACCCAGAGCGCCCTCACAAAAGGCGAGGTTGCCGTTACAACCAGAAAGCCTTGGCGTCAGAAGGGCACAGGAAGAGCCAGAGCGGGTCACGCCGGCAGCCCTATTTGGACCCACGGCGGTGTCGCTTTCGCACCGAAGCCCCGGGATTACAGCTACACTCTTAACAAGAAGGTCAAAAGGCTTGCCTTAAAAAGCGCCCTTTCCTCAAAGGCCGCATCTGACGAGATTATCATCATTGACGACCTTAAGCTTGACGAGATAAAAACCAAGGCCTTTAAAAGCTTCCTCGGAAACATCGAAGTTGAGGGCAAGGCTCTTGTCATCACAAAAGATGTAAACGAGAACGTCATTAAGAGCGCCAGAAACCTTCCCGGAGTTAAAACAACCATAGCTACCATCCTGTCCCCCTACGACATCCTGAACGCCGGAAAGCTCGTGGTAGACAAGGCTGCGCTTGAGAAAATCGAGGAGGTGTACGCGTGATGAGAACTGCATATGACATCATCATCCGTCCCATCATCACAGAGCAGTCCATGGAGGACCTCGACATCAAAAAGTACGTTTTTGAAGTGGCGAAGGACGCAAATAAGATAGAAATCAAAAAAGCTATTGAGGAAATATTCGGAGTTCGCGTCATAAGAGTCAACACGACCATTGTTCCCGGCAAGGAAAAGCGCGTTGGCGCAAACCCCAAAGGCATGACAAACGAGTGGAAAAAGGCCGTTGTCAAGCTAAGCCGCGGCTCTAAGAACATCGAAATCTTCGAGGGTATGGTGTAAGGGAGGAAATAAAGAATGTCCATTAAAACTTATAAACCTACTACACCGTCCAGAAGACATATGACGGTTTCGGGCTTTCACGGAGTTGACAAGCGTGCGACTCCGGAAAAATCCCTTGTAGAGGTTCTGAAAAATAAGGCCGGAAGAAACAACACCGGCCGCATCACCGTTCGCCATCGCGGCGGCGGCAACAAGAGAAAGTACCGCATCATTGACTTTAAGCGCGGTAAAATCGATATGCCTGCAAAGGTTTTGCGCCTGGAGTATGACCCCAACCGCTCTGCTTTTATTGCTCTTGTGCAGTATGAGGACGGCGAAAAGCGCTACATCCTTGCTCCTGTGGGCTTAAAGGCCGGAGACACGGTTATTTCATCGGTTCATGCCGATATCAAGCCGGGCAACTGCCTGCCTATCGCAAACATCCCCGTGGGCACAGTTATCCACAACATCGAGCTTCACCCCGGCAAGGGTGCCCAGCTTGTCCGCAGCGCCGGTGTTCAGGCTCAGCTTATGGCTAAGGAAGGCGACATGGCTCAGGTTCGTCTGCCCTCCGGCGAATACCGCAAGGTGCGCATGGAGTGCAAGGCAAGCATCGGTCAGGTTGGAAACATTGACCACGGCAACATCCACATCGGTAAGGCCGGACGTAAACGTCATCTTGGCTGGCGTCCCACAGTTCGAGGCAGCGCTATGAACCCCTGCGACCACCCCCACGGTGGCGGCGAGGGCAAGGCGCCGATTGGAATGCCCAGTCCTGTTACACCCTGGGGCAAGCCCGCTCTCGGCTATAAGACGCGTAAGGCGAAAAACAAGAGCGATAAGTATATCGTCAAGCGCCGCAACGAGAAGTAAGGAGGGAATTTTCAATGAGCAGAAGTATCAAAAAAGGACCCTTTGCCGCTCCCGAGCTGCTTAAAAGAGTCGACGAGATGAATAAAGCAGGCGAAAAGAAGGTCTTAAAGACCTGGAGCCGTGCTTCGACGATATTCCCCACCTTCGTCGGTCACACCATTGCCGTCCACGACGGCCGCCGTCATGTTCCCGTTTATATAACAGAGGATATGGTAGGCCACAAACTTGGCGAGTTCGCGCCCACCCGCACTTACCGCGGCCATGCCGGCTCAAAGACCGGAAGATAAGGAGGAGAATAAATGGAAGCAAGAGCAGAACACAAGTTTGCCCGCATATCTCCCCGTAAGGTCAAGATCGTATGCGATATGATCCGTGGCAAGGACGTTGAAATTGCAGAGGCTCTTATGAAGCAGACCCCAAAGGCCGCTTCCGAGCTGCTAATCAAGGTTTTAAAGAGCGCTGTGGCAAACGCTGAGAACAATTTTGACATGGACCCTGATAATCTCTATGTAAAAGAGACTTACGCAAACCCCGGACCCATCCTCAAAAGAGGTATGCCCAGGGCTCAGGGCCGTATGTACAGGATAAACAAAAGAACCAGCCACATTACAATTGTTGTGGCTGAGAAAGAATAGGGAGGAGGCAGAATATGGGACAAAAGGTTAATCCCCACGGACTTCGTGTCGGCGTTATAAAAGACTGGGATTCCAGATGGTATGCCAGAAGCGACAAGGTCGGCGACCTGATCGTAGAGGATTTTGAAATTCGCAAGTATCTTAAGGAAACCCTGTATTCCGCGGGAATCCCGAGGATAGAAATCGAGCGTGACAGCTCCAAAGTTCGTATTTTCATACACTGCGCCCGCCCCGGCGTTGTTATAGGCAAGGGCGGCACGGAAATAGAGCGCATCAGGCTCTCTGTTGAAAAAATGATTGGCAAGCCCGTGGCTCTTTCTATAGTTGAAGTTCGCACACCGGACACAAATGCCCAGCTTGTTGCCGAAAACATTGCCCAACAGCTTGAAAAGCGCATAGGCTTCCGCAGGGCTATGAAAAATGCAATGGGCCGTGCCATGAGAATGGGTGTCAAAGGCATAAAGGTTATGTGCGCAGGCCGTCTAGGCGGTGCTGAAATTGCCCGAAGCGAATGCTACCACGAGGGAACCATTCCTCTGCAGACCCTTCGTGCAGACATTGATTACGGCTTTGCCGAAGCTGCAACCACCTATGGCCGCATTGGCATTAAGGTTTGGATTTACAAGGGCGAAGTTCTTTCTCAGACCCTTCGCAGCACCCCCCGCACCATGGACATGACCCGCCGTGATGACAGAAACCGCAGCGACCGCAGAAGAAGCAGCGGACGTGATAACCGCGATAATCGCAGTTCCGGCAGCTACAACCGCGGAGGTCAGAGCGGCAGCTATAACCGCAACACAAGCGGTCAGACCGGCAGCTACAACCGCAACACAAGCGGCGGCCAGACTGGCAGCTATAATCGCAATACCGGCAGCGGTCAGAGCGGAAGCAACCGCACACCCGCGCCTAACGCTTCTACCCCTAAGGAAGGAGGCAACGCATAATGCTCATGCCAAAGAGAGTAAAATACCGCAGAGTGCACCGCGGTCGCATGAAGGGCAAGGCATCCAGAGGCAACTTCATAGCCTATGGCGAATATGGCCTTGTTGCCGCCGAACCCAGCTGGATAACCTCTAACCAAATAGAGGCTGCCCGTATAGCCATGACCCGCTACACAAAGCGCGGCGGTAAGGTTTGGATAAAAATATTCCCCGACAAGCCCGTTACCGAAAAGCCCGCCGAAACACGAATGGGCTCCGGTAAAGGCAGCCCCGAATACTGGGTTGCCGTTGTAAAACCCGGCAGGGTTCTGTTCGAGATAGCCGGCGTTTCCGAAGAAATCGCTCGCGAAGCTATGCGTCTTGCAAGCCACAAGCTGCCCTGCAAAACGAAGTTTGTAGCTCGTGAGAAAGATACCGAGACAGGTGGTGAATAAGATGAAGGCAAATGAAATACGCGGTATGTCCGCCGCCGAGCTTGAGACAAAGCTTATGCAGCTCAAGAAGGATCTTTTCAACCTCCGTATGCAGCACGCCACTAACCATCTTGATAATCCGACAAAAATTGCCGCGACCCGTCGTGACATTGCCCGAGTCAAGACAGTTATTCGCCAGAAACAGCTCGAGCAGTGAGGAGGTAAATGATAATGAATGAAGTCAGAACATCTTCCCGCAAGACACGTGTGGGCAAAGTAGTGTCCGACAAGATGGATAAGACCATCGTAGTCATTGTTGAGGATCGTGTAGCGCATCCTCTCTACAAAAAGATTATAAAGCAGACCTATCGTCTTAAGGCCCACGACGAAAAAAATGAGTGCGGTATCGGAGACAAGGTTAAAGTCATGGAGACACGTCCTTTGTCCAAGGACAAAAGATGGCGTCTTGTGGAAATTATAGAAAAGGCAAAGTAAGGAGGCCGCGACGTGATACAACAGGAAACATATCTCAAGGTGGCCGACAATACCGGCGCCAAAGAGATTAAATGCATCCGCGTACTTGGCGGATCCAAGCGAAGATATGCAAATATCGGCGATATTATAGTAGCGTCTGTACGCAAGACGGCTCCGGGCAGCTCCATTAAAAAGGGCGAGGTTATAAGAGCCGTTATCGTCCGCAGCGCCAAGGGCGTCCGCCGAGCCGACGGCACCTACGTCCGTTTTGACGAGAATGCCGCAGTTCTTATCAAGGAAGATAAGAACCCCCGCGGAACCCGTATTTTCGGACCCGTTGCCCGTGAGCTTCGTGACAAGGACTTTATGAAAATCCTGTCTCTGGCTCCCGAAGTCATATAGGAGGGCAAGAAATGTTTTTAAGAAAAGACGATTTAGTTGTTGTCCTGTCCGGAAAGGACAAGGGCAAAAGAGGCAAGGTACTTGTTGCCGACCCTAAAAACGGCAAAGTAATTGTTGAGGGCGTTAACGTCGCAAAGTGCCACATAAAGGCCAGAAGGCCTGAAGAGCAAAGCGGTATTATAAAAAAGGAAACGCCCATATACGCTTCAAAGCTGCAGCGCATTTGCCCCAAGTGCGATAAGCCCACAAGGCTTGCCCACACCTTTTTAAAGGACGGCAAGAAGGTTCGTGTCTGCAAAAAGTGCGGCGAAGCAATATAAGAAAGGAGGGACTTTTATATGACAAGAATGAAGAAAAAATATCAAGAGGAAGTCGCTCCGGCTCTTATGAATAAGTTTTCCTACAAGAGCACCATGGAGATTCCCAAGGTTGAAAAGGTCGTCATCAGCGTTGGAGCCGGTGACTGCAAAGACAACCAAAAGGCCCTTGACGCAGTTATAAAGGACATTTCCGCCATTGCCGGACAAAAGGCCGTCGCAACGGTTGCCCGCAAGAGCGTAGCGAACTTTAAGCTCCGTGAAGGACAGAATGTCGGTGTTAAGGTTACCCTGCGTCAGGATAGAATGTGGGAATTTCTTGACAGACTTCTAAACGTGGCTCTGCCCCGAGTAAGAGACTTCCGAGGAATAAACCCCGATGCCTTTGACGGACGCGGCAACTACAGCCTGGGTCTTAAAGAGCAGATTATATTCCCCGAAATCGACTATGATAAGATTGAAAAGCTGCGTGGTATGAACGTATCTATCACAACCACAGCAAAAACTGACGAAGAAGCAAGAGAGTTGCTCAGACTTTTGGGTGCTCCGTTTAAAAGCATAGGAGGATAAGGCATGGCTAAAACATCAATGAGAATTAAGCAGGCCCGTCCCGCAAAGTTTTCCTCAAGGCAGTATAACCGCTGCAAAATTTGCGGACGCCCCCATGCTTATCTGCGCGACTACGGCGTTTGCCGTATTTGCTTTAGGGAGTTGGCGTATAAAGGCCAGATCCCCGGCGTACGCAAGGCTTCTTGGTAATCTTTTTTCGCCATACTGCCCCTCAAGGACTCGCAGTATATTAATACAGCTTTGCCCTTTCGGGATTGTCTGGCAAAAAAATCTTTACCAACTGGGATTTTAGGTTGGCGCCGTCTCGATTTTGCCTAAAGAAAAATTTCCCCGCGAAGCTGGACTGACCGGCAGGAGGGCTTTACCAGCCTGAGCCTGCTCCGGCAACCCGACGGCGAAAGGCCGGGGGCAATCATGTATTGACCTGGAACCTCGCCGCGTGAA
>CAZTXG010000005.1:0-32273 GCA_964617335.1 uncultured Oscillospiraceae bacterium | reverse complement strand
CGACGGCGAAAGGCCGGGGGCAATCATGTATTGACCTGGAACCTCGCCGCGTGAACAGCACAAAATAAAAGCTGTAACTTCTAAATAAGGAGGAAAAACAATGCAAATTACCGACCCTATTGCGGATATGCTGACTAGAATCCGCAACGCAGGAAGCGCGAAGCACGAAACTGTTGATATTCCCGCTTCCAACATGAAAAAGGCCATTGCTAACATTCTTCTCGAAGAAGGCTATATTAAAAGCTTTCAGCTAATCGAGGACACAGGTCAGGGCCTTATCCGTGTTACACTTAAGTACCTTCCCGGCAAAGAAAAGGCTATTTTAGGCCTTCGCCGTGTTTCAAAGCCCGGCCTGCGTGTTTACGCCGGTGCCGACGAGCTGCCCTATGTTCTTAAAGGACTGGGTATTGCTATCATCTCAACCTCCAAGGGCATCATGACTGACAAGGCTGCAAGGCGTGCCAATGTCGGCGGCGAAGTCCTGGCGTTTGTATGGTAAGGGGGAAAAGATATGTCTAGAATAGGAAAATCTCCCATTACTGTTCCCGCGGGAGTTGAAATCAAGGTTGATGAAAACAACCACGTAATCGTAAAGGGACCCAAGGGAAGCTTGGAACGCAGCTTTCCTCCCCAGATGAAAATTCAGCAGGAGGGCACAGAGCTTACTATATCCCGTCCTGATGACAACAAGGAAAACCGTGCCTTGCATGGCCTTTCAAGGTCTCTTCTTTCAAACATGGTCGTCGGCGCTTCCGAGGGCTATAAGAAGGAGCTTTCTGTTCAGGGTGTCGGCTATAAAGTCGCCAAGGAAGGCACAAAGCTTGTTATGAATATTGGCTTCAGCCATCAGGTGATAGTTGAAGAAAATGCCGATATCTCTATCGATGTTCCCAATGCCAACACCATTATAATCAGCGGTATCGACAAGCAGAAGGTCGGCCAGTTTGCAGCTGACGTGCGCAAGAAAAGGCCTCCTGAGCCGTATAAGGGCAAGGGAATACGCTATGCCAACGAAGTGGTTCGCCACAAAGAAGGCAAGACCGGTGCAAAATAAAAGGAGGTGTGCCTAAATGATTAAAAGACCTGATACGAGGGGCGCTCGTATAAAGCGCCACAAAAGGGTACGTGCAAAGATTTCCGGCACGCCCGAAATTCCCAGACTGGATGTTTTCAGAAGCAACGCAAACATCTATGCTCAGATAATTGACGACGTAAACGGCGTCACCTTAGCTTCTGCCTCAAGCAACGAAAAAGACTTTGAAGGCTCCGGAAGCAACTGTGAAGCCGCCGCCAAGGTTGGAAAGCTTGTAGCCGAGCGTGCCTTGGAAAAGGGCATAAAGGACGTTCGTTTTGATAGGGGCGGCTTTGTGTACCACGGCCGTGTAAAAGCGCTTGCAGACGGAGCCCGCGAGGGCGGTCTTAACTTTTAGTCGGGAGGAGGAAGAAACAAAATGGCTTATAATAACAACAGAGATAACAGACGTAACGAGGAAGCTCAGTCTGAATTCACAGAAAAGCTGGTTTCCCTCAACCGGGTTTCCAAGACCGTCAAGGGCGGACGCATCATGAAGTTTTCCGCGCTTATGGTAGTGGGCGACGGCAAGGGACGTGTTGGCTATGGCTTAGGCAAGGCCGGCGAAGTTTCCGAGGCCATCCGCAAAGGTATTGACGATGCTAAAAAGAACATTGTTACCATCACACTGTCAGATGCCACAATCCCCCACGAGGTAGTGGGCGAATATGGCGCAGGAAGAGTTCTTTTAAAGCCTGCCGCACCCGGTACCGGCGTTATTGCCGGTGGGGCTGTCCGTGCAGTGGTCGAGGCCGCCGGTATAAAAGATATCCGCACAAAGTGCCTGCGCTCCAACAACCCCCACAACGTCGTAGCGGCGACAATGGTGGGTCTGCGCTCACTGCGTGACGCCCAGCAGGTTGCTGCCGTCCGCGGCAAGTCAGTTAAAGAAATAAGAGGATAGGAGGGTTAAGCAATGGCTAATTTAAAAATCGAGCTGGTTAAAAGTTTGAGCGGCAGAATTGATAAGCACGTTGCCACTGCCTACTCTCTTGGACTGCATAAGATTGGAAATATAAGCGTGCAGCCCGACAACCCCCAGACAAGAGGCAAGATAGCACAAATAGGCTACCTGCTCCGTGTCACCGAAGAATAAGGAGGTGCAGGCATGAAACTAAACGAGCTTTCACCAACAGCCGGCTCCACACATCGCTATAAGCGCAAAGGCAGAGGAAACGGCAGCGGTACAGGCAAAACTGCCGGCCGCGGTCAAAAGGGACAAAACTCCCGCTCCGGCGGCGGTGTCCGTATAGGCTTCGAGGGCGGACAGATGCCCTTGGCCCGTCGTGTTCCAAAGCGTGGCTTTAACAACATTTTCGCAAGGCCCCTTACCGCCATAAATCTTTCGGCTCTCAATCGTTTTGAGGACGGGGATACTGTGGACACGGCAAAGCTGCTTGCTACAGGCGTGCTTTCCAAGTGCGAGTATGGCCTTAAAATCCTCGGCAACGGCGAGATAACAAAGAAACTTACAGTTAAGGCAAACGCTTTCTCCGAGGCTGCCAAGCAGAAAATTGAGGCCGCAGGCGGAAAGGCGGAGGTGGTCTAAGTGCTCGAAACTATCCGTAACGCATGGAAAATTGAAGAGCTGCGCAAAAAGATTCTCTTTACGCTTTTCATAATACTACTATACCGCATAGGTAATGCCATACCGGTTCCCTATGTTAACATTGAAGCTCTGGGCACTTATTTCAGGCAGCTTGAGAACACTGTTCTCGGCCTGTATAATGTCATGTCCGGCGGCGCGTTTTCCACTGCGACGATTTTTGCACTTTCCATCCAGCCTTATATTAACGCATCCATTATTATGCAGCTTCTTACCATCGCCATACCCGCCCTGGAGCGTATGCAAAAGGAAGGCGGCGAAGAGGGTAAGAAAAAGATTGCAAGCATCACCCGTTATGCAACTGTGGGTATTGCTCTTTTACAGGGCTTTGCCTACTATATGCTTATTAAAAGCAACGGGCTTCTTATTGGAGGCACCGGCATATGGGAGGCAATTGTTATTGTCCTCACCTTTACAGCCGGCTCAGCTCTTATCATGTGGCTTGGCGAGCAGATTACGGAATTCGGCATAGGAAACGGTATTTCCATAATACTTTTTGCAAGCATAGTTTCCCGTTTCCCCAGCTCTGCCATAACCATGGTATCAAATGTCATCTCAGGAAGTCTCACCTGGTGGGCTCTTGTACTTTTCCTTCTTGGAGCCCTTGCCATAGTTGTTCTTATTGTCATTGTCACTAACGCCGAAAGAAGAATACCCGTACAATATTCAAAGCGAGTCGTGGGGCGTAAGATGTACGGAGGGCAAAGCACTCATCTTCCCATGAAGGTGAATATGTCCGGTGTTCTGCCGGTTATCTTTGCCCAGTCCATAGCCTCGCTGCCCGCCACAATTGCGGCATTCTTCTCAAGCCCCGTCGAGGGCACCTTCTGGTATGGATTTTTAAAGGCAATTGACACAAGCTCTGTAATCTATGCGATTATCTACTTGCTCCTTATCATTTTCTTTGCGTATTTCTACTCCACCATTCAGTTTAACCCTGTGGAGATTGCGAACAACCTGAAGAAGAACGGCGGCTTCGTCCCCGGACTTCGGCCGGGAAAGCCAACAAGCGAATTTATTCAGAAGTCCCTCAATAAGATAACCCTGTTCGGCGCCATATATCTGGGCATAATCGCTGTCACACCCATTATAATCAGCATTATAAGCCCTACAGCCAAAGCCAGCGGCATTTCTTTGGGGGGAACATCTATAATAATCGTTGTCGGTGTCGCACTTGAAACCGTGAAGGCTATGGAAGCACAGATGATAATGCGCAACTACAAAGGCTTTCTTGACTAAAAGCTTGCACAGACCGGCTATAATAAACCGATCTGTTGTGCCGAGGCCGCACTGCGGCTTATCCTAACAGTGCGAATACAATATGTATCGCATACTGAAAGAAAAGGAATGCTAATATATTATGAAACTAATTCTTTTGGGTGCTCCAGGAGCAGGAAAGGGTACACAGGCAGAGATACTCAGTCGAATGTGCAAAGTCCCCACAATATCAACCGGAAACATACTTCGGGCAGCAATGAAAAACAAGACCCCTGTGGGAGTTCGTGCCAAGGAATATGTTGAAAGCGGAAAGCTTGTTCCCGACGATGTCATAATCGGCATCGTCAGGGAGCGGCTCGCTGAGGACGATTGCAAAAACGGATACATTCTGGACGGAATGCCCAGAACCATACCCCAGGCCCAGGCACTTGAGGAAGTCGGCATTGATATCGACTGGGCTCTTTCCCTTGATGTGCCGGATGAAACTATCATAAAGCGTCTTAGCGGCCGGCGGGTCTGTAAAGACTGCGGTGCTACTTACCATGTGGTTTCAAGCCCACCCAAGACAGAGGGCGTTTGCGATTCTTGCGGAGGCAAGGTCTGCATACGAAAAGACGACGCTCCGGAAACCATAAGCCACCGCCTTGAAATCTACCACAGGGAAACAGCTCCTCTTAAGGACTTTTACATGACCAGAGGCAAGCTTAAAAGCGTCGGCAACATGAAAACCGTTGATGAAACTACTAAAGCCATTGTCGGGGCCTTAGGCTTATGAGCGTAATAACTATTAAAACCCCGCGGGAAATAGAGCTTATGAGAAAAGCCGGCAAATTAACTGCCGAGGCTCGCAGTCTTGGGCGAAGCCTGGTAAAACCCGGAATCACCACTGGACAAATCAACAAGGAAATTTTTAATTTTATTAAAAAATCCGGCGCAACTCCGTCATTTTTAAATTATGGCGGCTTTCCCGGCAGTGCCTGCATATCTGTAAACGATGAGGTCATCCACGGAATCCCCGGGAGACGCAAAATTTTGGATGGGGATATCGTCAGCATAGACGTAGGCGCCTATATCGGCGGCTATCACGGCGACTGCTGCATGACTGTTGGCGCGGGAGAGATAACAGAAGACGCGAAAAGACTCATAGAGGTTACCAGACAAAGCTTTTTTGAAGGTATCAAATTTGCCCGTGAGGGCTATAGGATTTCCGACATATCCCATGCCATCCAGCAATATGTGGAGGCAAACGGATACTCTCTAGTTCGGGAATACGTTGGACACGGCATAGGAAAAAACCTTCACGAAGGCCCTGAAATTCCAAACTTTGGCGAACCTGGTCACGGTCCGCGCCTTGTAAAAGGCATGACCCTTGCCATAGAGCCTATGGTAAACGCCGGCGGCGCTGCCATAAGGATGCTGGACGACGGCTGGACAGTGGTAACAGCAGACGGAAGCCTTTCCGCCCACTATGAGAATACAGTTCTAATCACAGACGGCGAGCCGGAAATTTTAACCATGGCGGAGGACATATAAGGATGCATAATATAAAGCATCCGGATATAGTAATATCCACCGCCGGTCACGATAAGGGCAGGCCGTATATCGTCCTTAAAAGGGACGGAGCCTTTCTCCTTCTTGTTGACGGAAAAACAAGAAAACTTACAAACCCCAAGGGAAAAAGCCTAAAGCACGTTAAAAAGGCAAAAATGGGAATCCCGGAGCTTGCCGGCGCCTTTAGTACCGGCATAGCCACAGACAGTTTAATCCGAAAAGAGCTTGCGAAATTTCGCAGCGAGGCCGGCATGACCGAGGAGGGAAGTCAGCTTGTCAAAAGACGATTTAATTGAATTTGAGGGTACGGTCGTTGAGGCCCTGCCCAATACGATGTTCCAGGTTGACATCGGAAACGGCCATACGATCTTGGCCCATATTTCCGGAAAGCTGCGCATGAACTTCATACGCATTCTACCCGGCGATAAGGTAACGGTCCAAATGTCACCGTATGACCTGACCCGTGGAAGGATAACCTGGAGAAGCAAATGATGGAGGTTTAATTATGAAGGTAAGACCGTCCGTAAAGCCAATGTGCGAAAAGTGCAAGGTCATAAAGCGCAAAGGCAAGGTAATGGTTATCTGCGAGAACCCTAAACACAAGCAGACCCAAGGCTAAGCAGGTTGCCTTAATAACCTGTTACGCGAAAGCGTATTCTTGTAAGCACAAAAACATTGCGCGTAAAAAAAGCGCGCATCATGCGAAAGGAATGATTAAAAAGTATGGCACGTATTGCCGGAATTGACCTGCCGAAGGACAAAAGGATTGAGATTGCTCTCACCTACATCTACGGTATTGGCAGAACCAGCGCAGCCCAGATTATTGAGAAAACCGGAGTTAACCCTGATATCCGTGTTAAGAACCTCTCCGAAGAGGATGAGGCAAAGCTGCGTGAATGCATTGAAAATGAATACACCGTTGAAGGTGACCTTCGCCGAACAGTTGCATTGGATGTTAAGCGTCTTACCGAAATAGGCAGCTATCGCGGCCTTCGCCACAGACGGGGACTTCCCGTCCGCGGCCAGCGGAGCAAGACAAATGCCCGCACACGCAAAGGCCCGAAGCGCACCATCGCTAACAAGAAAAAGTAAGGGAGGGAACAAAAGTTAATGGCAGCACCTAAAAAGAAAGTCAGAACCCGCCGTAAAGAGCGGAAGAATATTGAGCGAGGAGCCGTTCACATTAGTTCCTCCTTCAACAATACAATGGTTACCATCACCGACGTGAACGGTAACGCACTGTCCTGGGCTTCCTCCGGCGGAATGGGTTTCCGCGGAAGCAAGAAGTCCACTCCTTTTGCCGCCCAGACCGCGGCGGAAACGGCCGCTAAGGCCGCCATGGAGCATGGACTTAAAACAGTAGAGGTCTATGTAAAGGGACCCGGAAGCGGACGCGAAGCGGCTATCCGTGCTTTGCAGACAGCAGGGCTTGAGGTAACTCTTATAAAGGACGTTACACCCATCCCCCACAACGGTTGCCGTCCGCCTAAGAGACGTCGCGTCTAATTTAAGGAAGGAGAATTATTTTACTATGGCTAAAAATATGCAGCCCGTCGTAAAGCGTTGCAAAACGCTGGACATTTCTCCTGCCGTCATGGGTTACACCTCTAAGACCAAGAGCAACACCATCCGTAACCCCAAGGCTCAGATGCGCAGGAAGCAGAGCGAATATGCCCTTCAGCTTAATGAGAAGCAGAAGGTTAAGTTCATCTATGGAATTTTGGAAAAGCAGTTCCGTATGTACTATGAAAAAGCGGCAAAGACCCCCGGTATCACAGGCGAAAACCTGCTTACCACCATTGAGCGCCGCCTTGATAACGTTGTTTTCCGTCTTGGCTTTGCCATGACAAGGCGTGAGGCCCGTCAGGCAGTCAACCACGGTCACTTCACGGTCAACGGCCGCCGTGTGGACATTCCCTCCTACCTTGTCTCTGAAGGAGACGTTATAGAGGTTTGCGAGAGAAGCCGTTCATCCGTTATGTTTAAAAGACTTCTTGGCGAGGATGCTCCTGTTGTGGTTTTACCCCAGTGGCTTGAGCGTGAGAAAAACACACTCAAGGGTAAGGTTACAAAAATGCCCGCAAGAGAAGATATTGATTTCCCCGTAGAGGAGACCCTGATTGTCGAGCTGTACTCTAAGTAATACGGAGACCCTCATAATTGGAAAGCTGATTAGTAAAGACGCATGGTTCGCGTCAACTTAGAAGGAGGGTAATTAACATGATTGAAATAGAAAAGCCGCGCATTGAATGTATAGAGTCACCCACAGACGATTCTTATGGCAAATTTATCGTAGAACCATTGGAGCGCGGTTATGGAACGACACTGGGCAACTCTCTGCGCAGAGTGCTCCTATCCTCTCTTCCCGGTACAGCAGTCACATCTGTTAAAATCGCCGGCGTGCAGCATGAGTTTTCCACAGTCCCCGGTGTTAAAGAGGACGTGACTGAAATAGTTCTCAATGTCAAGGGCATCATTTTGAAGCTCCACAGCGAAGGCCCCAAAACAGTTTATATCGAAGCATCCGGCGAAGGCGTTATCACCGCTGGTGATATAAAGGCCGACTCTGATGTTGAGATACAAAACCCCGAGCTTCACATCGCAACCCTTGGCCCGGACGGATATCTGAGCATGGAACTGGTCGTTGATCACGGTCGGGGCTATGTAGTCGCTGAAAAAAACAAGACGCAGCAGCAGATTATCGGCACCATACCGGTAGACTCTATCTACTCACCGGTGTTAAAGGTAAACTATACTGTCGAGAATACCCGTGTCGGCAACAAAACCGACTACGACAAACTTACTATCGAGGTTTGGACAGATAAGACCATAACACCCCGTGACGCTGTTTCCCTTGGAGCTAAAATACTCTGTGACCACTTTACTCTCTTTACCGACCTGTCAGAAACCATTGGCAGCGAATCCACGGTGAAGGAAAAGATTGAGGCCCAGAGGGACAAGGTTCTTGAAATGACCATAGAGGAGCTGGACCTTTCCGTACGCAGCTTCAACTGCCTAAAGCGGGCTAACATCAACACTGTTGAAGACCTTATCGCAAAAACTCAGGATGAGATGATAAAGGTTAGAAACCTTGGACGCAAGTCCCTTGAAGAAGTTGAGCATAAGCTTGCTATGATGGGCCTTGCCCTTGCCAGCGACGAAAACTGATAATGCCCGGGGTAAGCCCCAAGATTAAAAAACAGGCGGATAAACACCACCTGAGCCCTTTATACTCTTAAAAGGAGGAAAACCATAATGCCCACCAACAGAAAACTCGGCAAGCCCACTGATGCGCGCATGGCCATGCTAAGGCAGCAGGTAACAGACCTGCTGGATAACGGCCGCATGGAGACAACAGTCACCCGTGCAAAGGAAATCGGGCCTCTGGCCGAGAAAATGATAAGTCTGGGAAAGAAAAACTCCCTTGCAAACTATCGTCAGGCCTTGTCCTTCATCACAAGGGAGGACGTAGCCAAGAAGCTGTTTGACGAGATAGCTCCAAAATATGCCGAGCGCAATGGCGGCTACACACGGATTTACCGTGTCGGTCCCCGCCGTGGTGACGCAGCCGAGATGGCTATCATAGAGCTGGTGTAAAAAACCATTTAAAAAGCCGTTCGTCATGATTATCTGACGAGCGGCTTTTTTAAATTTTTCCTATGAAAAAAGTCCCCACAGCCAGAGAATTACACCGTAAACTATGCTGGCGGATATGCCGTAAACAATGACAGGACCGGAGATTATAAACATTTTTGCCCCTGTTCCGGTTACATAGCCTTCGGTTTTAAATTCCAAGGCAGGGGAGACAACGGCGTTTGCAAAGCCGGTTATGGGCACAATGGTTCCTGCGCCGGCAAATTTTGCAAGCCTTCCGTAAAGCCCAAGTCCCGTAAAGACAGCACCCAGAAAAACAAGGCTTATGCTGCTCCAGCTACCTGCGGTTTTTGGGTCAAGACCTATGGCGCTTAAGCATTCAATTATTGCCTGACCAAGGCAGCAAATTGCCCCGCCAACTAAAAAGGCCTTTAGGGTATTTGAAAAAAGCTTTGAGTTTGGAGCCTTTTTCTTGCAATATTCTTGATATTCTTCTTCTGTCATCTTGAAATAAGCCAAAATTTTGCCTCCCTTGCTAAATACCGATACGCCTTTAGGCGTGCAGATATATTATATCGCAAAAGAGGCAGTATTATTAATTTTACTCTTATCAGAGATTAAGACTGATGTTTTCGATTCCGTTAATTTCAAATTCTGTCATATAGTTATCCATACGGGCTGTAAGCTCGCCTATATCGTCTGGAGAGAGCTGCTCCTCGCTCATGTCACGCCTTGCAAGCTCCTCGGCAAGTATGTCGAAGAACACAGCATCCTCATAATCGGCTATAGCCTCGTGTATGCCGCCCTCCTCATAAGCCTGAGAGGGAAAGATATGGCCCATAAAAACCTGTGACAGCTCGGCCATGCCGTTTTTAGAAGCCAGGGTGAAAAGCTTTTCCTGAAGCTGGTCATAGGCCTCAAAGCGGTCTAGCCCCCTTGTGGAATTTAATACCCAGTTTCCTATATACGCCAAATCCAAAAGATGGCGGAACTCTTTTCGTGTCAAGTCGATATTCATAAAAGTCTCCTTTCAAAGCGGCGCGGCTGAAAGGAGCGCGCACGCTTTTTAAGCGCGGCGGTTAAAAAACCGCAACACAAAAATGAGATGCTTTGCAGCGGCGGGGCTTTCTGCCTTTATGGAAAATACAAATCCCAAAAAGACATAGGCCGCCTAAAATCATTATATCAAACTAGTAAAAATAATTCTACTAGTTATATTATACTAATTTATCAAAAGGATATGTTTGCTGTAAGTATGGCTATACAAACAGATTTATATAAATAACACTATCATATTCTTGCTTTTTTAAAAATCCTTCGGGAAAAGAGGCTTAAGAAAAAGGCCAGCAAAGGCTTTTAAGGCTATTATACATAATATGACCCTTGAATTTGCTGCCTATTTGGAATATTATATTATGGCGCCCGAAGGGGCGTGCAATTTCTTTTAAATGTAAGGGGTGCCATATGGACGAAAGACCCATAGGAATATTTGATTCGGGACTTGGAGGCTTGACGGCGGCTGAAGAACTTCGGCGGCTTATGCCTTCCGAGGATATAATATATATTGGAGACTCGCATAATATGCCATACGGCGAAAAAACGCCGGAGCAGATTATCTCTATGTCACGAAACAACCTGAGATTTTTACTTGAGCACAATGTCAAAGCAGTTTTTATAGCCTGCGGCACAGCAACCACAAACGCCTTGGAGATACTGGTGGAGGAAAGCCCTGTGCCCGTTTTTGGAGTTGTGGAGCCAGCGGTAAGGGAGGCTGTGGAGACTACTGAAAACGGCAGGGTTGGAATTTTGGCCACCCGTGCCAGTGTTGCCTCCGGTGAATACCAAAGATTACTAAAAAAGCTTTCTCCAAAGCTTTTTGTTGCGGCAAATGCCTGCCCAAGATTTGCAGGCATGGTTGAGGAGGGCATTTTTGACCGGCACGACGAAAGGGTTCTTATAGCAGCGGGAGAATACCTGCCCCCTTTAAAGGCGGCAAAGGTGGACACAATAATCCTAGGCTGCACTCATTACCCCCTTTTAGCCGACGTTATAAGGGACTTTATGGGGGAGGTTAAGCTTATAAGCTCCGGTGCCGCCGCCGCTAGAAGGCTTTGCGCCCTGCTTGAAGAAAACGGCATGGCGAGAGGCGGCGCAAAGGGTGAAACTGACTTTTACACCACAGGGCAGGCCAAGGATTTTGCTGAGAAAGCAGCCCTTATGCTAGGCCGTGATATTTCCGAAAGACTTAGAGAAATACAGCCGCTTTCTTTTGACAGAGGCTAGAAAATATAATATACTATAAGCTCCCATGGGAACATTATTATCAAATTACAATCAGATATTATAACTTGCACAGCAATTTATAATTTAATTTAAAAGCCCCGGAACGGCTAAGGCTTGCGGCGAAAAAACCGCAGTTAGGGAAGGGTGCGCATATTAAGAGGGATTTTCAATGGATATGAAAAGGGTACTTATTTCAATAGAGGGCAGACAGCAAAACCCCGACGGGGAGGACAGCCGTATCGAGTTTGTAACAGACGGTCTGTTCCACTTCGAAAACGGCGAGGGGGGCTTTTCCTACATGGAAAGCGAGCTGACCGGTATGGAGGGCACAAAAACCTCTTTTACTGTAAGCCCCTTGGGGGTCGTTATGACCCGAGAGGGCAGCCTTAACAGCCGCATGATATTTGAGCAGGGGAAAAAACACAACTTCCTATACGAAACCCCCTTCGGTGCCACCACCATGGGGGTTAACACCAAAAGCGTCATGGTGGACTTAGACGAAAACGGCGGAGACATGGAAATAGACTATGTTGTGGATTTTCAGCATTCGGTGGTTGGGCATAACCTATTTAAGATAAATGTGCGTGAGCAGAGGGATGATATAAGATGTCAAATTTAATTGAAAACGCAAAACTGTCTGTAGACGAACTTTTAGAAAAAGCCTATAAAAAGTCTGTTTCAAAGGGGGAGCTTCCCGAAACCGGCGGGCTTTCCGGCAAGGTGGAAATACCAAAGGATGCAACAAAGGGAGACTATGCGGCAAACCACGCCATGGCAGGGGCAAAGGCCTTTGGCCTGCCTCCCAGAAAAATTGCCGAGATACTTTTAAATAATCTGGAGCTTTCCGGCAGTTTTTTTGAAAGTGCCGAAATAGCAGGCCCCGGCTTTTTAAACCTGCGCCTTGATAACAGCTGGTATAAAAGTGTCCTTGAGGCGGTTTTTGCCGAGGGCAATGATTACGGACGCTCTGATGAAGGTCATGGGGAAAAGGTTATGGTGGAATTTGTATCCGCAAATCCCACAGGCCCCATGACCATAGGAAACGCCAGAGGGGGCGTTTTAGGCGACACTTTGGCCTCAGTTTTAGACAAGGCGGGGTATGATGTATGGCGGGAGTTTTACGTTAACGATGCCGGAAATCAGGTGGACCTTTTCGGAAAATCCATAGAAGCCCGCTATCTCCAGCTTATACAGGGTGAGGCTGCCGCAGAGTTTCCGGAAAATGGTTACCACGGAGACGATATTAAGGAATTGGCAAGGCTCGTCTATGAGCATGACGGGGAAAAATACCTGAACATGGACAGCGGCGAGCGCTGTAAGCTCTTTGTGGAATTTGGCCTGCCCCACAATATCGCTCTTATGAAAAAGCATTTAGAGCGCTACCGTATTAATTTTGACCAATGGTTTTTAGAAAGCAGCCTCCACGAGGGCGGCTATGTGGCGGAAACTGTGGAGCTTTTAAAAAACGCCGGTCACACCTATGAAAAAGACGGGGCAGTCTGGCTGAAAAACACAAACCTAGGCGCTGACAAGGACGAGGTTTTGTGCCGTGCCAACGGATTTTACACCTATTATGCCGTGGATATTGCCTACCACCGCAACAAGTTTACAGTGCGTGATTTTGACAGGGTCATAGACGTCTGGGGGGCAGACCACCATGGTCATGCCATACGCTTTGCGGCTTCTATGACAGCCCCAGAGCTTGGCCTTGCGGAAAAGCGGCTGGACTTTCTAATCATGCAAATGGTGCGGCTGGTTCGCGGCAGCGAGGTGGTGAAGGTCTCAAAGCGTACGGGAAAGGCTCTTACCTTAAACGAGCTTTTAGATGAAATCGGCGTTGATGCCTGCCGCTTTTTCTTTAATGCCAAGCCGGATACCCATTTGGAGTTTGACCTTGACCTTGCCATTCGGCAGGACAGTGAAAACCCTGTTTATTATGTCCAGTATGCTCACGCAAGACTGTGCAGTTTGATTTCTGCCCTTGAGCAGGAGGGCTTCCCAGTTAAAGATCCCGCGCAGGTGGATATTTCACTCCTTGACAATGAGCATGAGCACGAGCTTATAAAGCAGCTTGCTCAATATACCGAGGAAATCCGTCTGGCGGCAAGGGATTATGACCCCTCCCGCATAAACCGTTATGTAATCGAGCTTGCCGCCCGATTTCACAGATTTTATAACAGCTGCCGCATAAAAGATGCAGAGACTGAACTTAAAAATGCACGCCTTGTTCTGTGCGACTGCACCCGCTCTGTAATCGCAAACGCCTTGGAAGTTATAGGCGTAAGCGCTCCCGAAAAAATGTAAAAGTAAAGATGTAAATGCGCATAAAAAAGGCCGGAGGATTTAATCCCCCGGCCTTTTCGGATTTAATTTAGTTTTCCTCGGCTAAGGCCTTGGCATCTTCAATTACCTTTTGCTGAATGTTGCCGGGAGCTTCCTCATAGCGGTCAAACTTAAAGACGAAGGAGCCCCGCCCCTGAGTCATGGAGCGCAGGTCAATGGCATAGCTTGACATTTCTGCCATGGGAACTTCCGCGTCAATGACAGTGTAGCCATCGTCGTCGGGATTCATGCCCATAACACGGCCGCGGCGCTTGTTAAGGTCGCCTATGACATCACCCATGTTGTCGCTGGGAACGGTGACAGCAAGGGCGCCAATAGGCTCAAGCATGGTGGGCATGGCATTGGGGATACCTTCCCTATAGGCAATCTGGGCGGCGGTTTTAAAGGCAATTTCGTTGGAGTCCACCGGATGGTAGGAGCCGTCGTATAGGGTTGCCTTAAGGTTAACCATGGGATAGCCTGCAAGAACACCTCTGTTTATAGACTCACGAAGACCTTTTTCAACAGCAGGGAAGAAGTTTCTGGGAACGCTGCCGCCAAAGACTTCCTCGGCAAAGATAAGGTCATCGCTTTCTTCCTGAGGCTCGAAGCGAATCCAAACGTCGCCGAACTGACCGCTGCCGCCGGACTGTTTTTTGTGACGGCCGTGGGCCTCAACTTTTTTCTTAATCTTCTCACGATAGGGGACACGGGCAGGAGAAAGCTCGCATTCAACGGAGAAACGGCTTTTCAGCTTTGAGCAGAGAACGTCTATCTGAATGTCGCCCGCGCCGGATAAAACAAGCTGATGGGTTTCGCTGTTGTTTACTATGGTGAAGGAAATGTCTTCCTCGTTTAAGCGGGCAAGACCGGTTCCGATTTTGTCTTCCTGACCCTTGGTTTTGGGGCTTATGGCAATGGAATAGACAGGTTCGGGAACATTAATTCTCGGCAGGGCCACGACGGTTTTTCCGTCAACCAGAGTGTCTCCGGTTCTGTATTCCATTTTACCTATGGCGCCAATGTCGCCGCAGACGATTTCTTTTATCTCGATGGCTTTCTTACCGCAGAGGGAATAAAGCCTTCCCATTTTATCGCTTGAGTCTGTCCTGCTGTTACGCAGGGCATGGTCGGATGTGACGGTGCCGGATACGACCTTTACGATGGAGTATTTTCCAAACTGGTCAGATATGGTTTTGAAAACAAAGGCAGTAGGTGTGCCCTTGGGGTCACAGGGTATTTCCTCGCCTTCCTCGGTTTTAACAGAAGGCATATCGGCAGGGGAGGGGGCAAGCTCTGTGATGTTGCGCATTAAAAGCTCTGTTCCCGCACCGGTCATGGCGCTGCCGCACATAACGGGAAAAACACTGCGCTCTATAAGACCGGCCTTAAGACCCTCGACAATTTCGCTGTCGGACAAGCTTAGCTCGTCAAGATATTTTTCCATAAGCTCCTCGGTTGTGGCAGCCGCTTCCATAAGAACCTCACGAAGCTCCTCAACCATGTCTTTGTCAGCATCGGGAACAGCGACCTTAGTGGTTTTGTTGCCCTTTGTCTGGTAGGCCACATTGTTTATAAGGTCTATAACGCCGCTGCCGTCGCTCATGGGGGCGGAAATAGCACAGATTGACGCACCGTATTTGTCACGCAGGGAGTCGAGAGCTGCTGAGAAATTGCTGTTTTCCTCATCAATTTTTGAGATATAGAACATACAGGGAACCTGAGCCTGCTTTAAAAACTTGAAGCTGCGCTCCGCACCGACAGAAAAGCCGTCTTTAGCGGTGCAGAAAATGATTCCCGTTTCGCAAACACGAATGGCCGCCAGAGCTTCGGAGACGAAGTCAAAGTAGCCCGGGCAGTCCAGAACGTTTATTTTTTTGCCGCCGAATTCGACCGGAGCAATGGAAGTGGATATAGTGATTTGGCGCTTTATTTCCTCAGCGTCATAGTCACCTACGGTGTTACCGTCGGGCACCTTACCCTGGCGGTCGATAGCACCGGTCATATACAGCATACTTTCGGTCATGCTGGTTTTTCCGCTGCCGCCATGGCCAATAAGGCAGATATTACGAATGTTTTCGGTCGTATAACTCATGTGAGGGAATCTCCTTACCATAGTTTTGTTTTTTATATTAACCTGATTATCTCAGGATTCAATACAGCATAATTATACACATCGGGAAGGACATTTGCAACAAATTTTTATATTGAAGGCTTATCGCTATCCGGCATTTTATATATTCCCTCCAGAAAGGCTGTATTTAATAAAAAGCCGGCAGACGCTTTCATTGGCGCCTGCCGGAGGTTCATCTCAAATCTTCCAAGGCTCCTAGTTTTTAAGCCACAGGGAAATCACAAAGACAGGGGAGAGCCAAAGGAGCATAAAGGTCATAACATTGGCAACTCCGGCAGAATCAAAAGCACCCGCCCAACAAAGAGAAAGCATGAGAACCATACCCACAAGGGTGCCTAAGACGGAAAGAGCCGCGCATAAAACAGAGCCGAGATAAAGTCTTCTGCCTCGGAGCATAAGCCCCGCCACAGAATTTAGGCCGCCTCTTGCGAACATTCCGATTACAGAGCCGTTTTCCTGGGACTCCCTTGAGGAGATAAGGTAGCGGTCGGCAAAGGATGGAAAATCGTAGGAGCTTGAGGGCAGGCGGAACTTTTGCTTTATAAGCAGAGGTGTGATGTTAAAATCACGGATGGCAAACAGGGGCTGTGTTTTTCCGGAAAGCAGGGAAACCAAGGCTCTTTGCACAGAGCTTATGGGTGTGTAGTTAATTTCAAAGCTTCCGGCGTAAACATCGTTTATAGCGGTGCAAACAGCGCTTGCTGAAACGCTGCCTTTTTCAATTCTTATGCCCATAAGGCGAATGAAGCCTGCGCTGCCCACATAAACCTTATCACCGTTTATTCTGGCAACTACGCCGCCGCCCTCATGACAGGCAAAATCCTCAACCCTTTGCATAGAGCAGTTGTTTTTTTTCATAAGCTCTGTGAATACAGGGGCAATCCCAAGGCCGGCGGCGGCTATCATGCTGCCGGTATAGGAGATTACCTTGTCGGGATAAGAGCCTTCTTCTATGTTTATGTCCGCAATGGAAACAGTGCGGCGTGGAAAAAGGTCGATATCTGTTATAACAACCTGCCGGAGTCTGCCCAATTCCGAGGCTCCGGAATATCCGGCAATGGCAACGCCGCTTCGGGAGAGCCGCTTTGTAAGAACATAAAAGGGAAGGGCAAAGCCCAAAAGAGCGGAAAAGGAAGCGGATACGCAGGTGCAGGCCGAAAGGGTGCGCAAAAAGCTTGAGCATTTATCGCTGGCTATAAAGCAAAAAAGGGAGAGCACCGGTGCCGCCACAAGCAAAAAGGGAGCAAGAAAACTGTAAACCATTTCAAAAAGGTCCGACTGCTCACTTTCACGCACAAAGCCTGTGACAGGACGTTTTGCCTTAAAAAGTACCCTGCCGTCCCCCCCGATGTTTTGCTGAGACATGACAAGGGAAGGCTCCTTTGGCAGGGAGGCAACCTTAAAGCTTAGGGCAAAGCCGGCACAGGAAAGGTATGAGCCGCAAAGTGCAAATAAAACAGAAAGAGAGGAAACGGCGCAGAAGGGAAGACCCAAGGCCGTATTCCCGCTTATGACCATGACAACAGCGTCTATAAGCGAAATAAGACAGGATACGGAGATTAGAGACTCTACCCCCGGCTTTCCTTCAAAAAGGCTTATAAAGCCGTTTGCAATGACGTCAAGGCCTATAAGCATTACCACAAGCTGAAAAACAAGACAGACAAGGGTTCTTATAATAAGGCTTGAGCCAAGAACACCAAAGGCAGGCAGCCCGTAGGACAAATATAAAAGCACAAGGCAAAGCCCTGCCGCGAAAATGCACCTCAGACGCAAAGAGAAAGCCTGATCCGCATAAAGACCGGAGGCCCTTTGAGGTGAAAGCTCTGGCGGTAAATCTTCCCGCCTTTGCCGGTCCATTTCTTTTTTCTTAAGCCTTTTTTCCTCACGCCTTGCCGAAGCAGATGAAATAAGCTCCAAAAGAGGGGCGTAAAATTTTTCACGAAGATCTGGCTCCTCCGGCACATCATCATCAAGGACTGAATAGTCCCCCATAGGGGCATAGCTTTCGTCGCTGCTTTCAATGTTTGCCGCCATGTTCCAGATGTCCTCGTCGGTGAGGGGCTTTGGCTTTTCCGGAGGGGGCGGGTTTTTTGCGGGTCTTTCAAATAAGGAGAAATCTGTCTTTTTACTTTCAGAAAGAGCTTCGGAAGAATGCTCTGTCTGGGCTTTTTCCCCCGGGGGGAAGAAAGCGTCTTTGCCCCCTCCTTGAAAATCAGTCACGGAAGGGGGCTTTTCTAAAGGCTCGTCCTCGGCCATGGACTCAATAAAATCCATGGCGCTTGAAATCTTGGCCTCTCCGGCGTTTTGTGAGGAGCTTTCCATAATAATGGGCAGGGATTTATCCTCAGGCTTATCCGCCGTTTCGCCGTAAAGCTGGCTTTCGGCCTTAAACTCGGCAAGGATAGATTCCAGAGAAAGCTCCTGACTATCTAAGCCGTCTGTTAAGTTTTCAAAATTATTGTTATCCATATTTCACCCTAAAAGCTTAATATTGGGAAAGGCTTAAACATTCCTGCTTCCCTTATTAGGGCAGGCGCTGGCGGAAGACTTCATAAATCATAAGGGCTGCCGCAGCGGAAACATTAAGGGAGGAAACCTTGCCTTTCATGGGGATGGAAACAAGAAAATCGCAGTTTTCCCCCACAAGGCGGCTTAAGCCTTCACCTTCGGAACCGACAACAATGCATATAGGCCCTTTAAGGTCTGTTTTCCAAAGCTCACTTTCGCCGTCTGCCGCTGTGCCGTAAACCCAAAGGCCGGCAGCCTTAAGCTCTTTTATCGCCGCCGAGAGGTTTGGGACTCTGGCAACAGCCATATGCTCTGCGGCTCCGGCACTGGTTTTGCTTACAATGGAGGTAAGCCCTGCCGAACGGCGCTTAGGGATGACTATGCCGTGAACTCCTGCCGCCTCGGCGGTGCGTATAACAGCGCCGAGGTTTTGCGGGTCGGAAACCTCGTCGCAGATGACAACAAAGGGTGGCTCACCCCTATTTGCCGCTATGTCTAAAATGTCCTGAATGCTGCAATATTCACGGAGGGCGGCAAGGGCTATAACCCCCTGATGGGAGTGGGTGCGGCTCATAGAGTCAAGCTTGCGCCTGTCAGCGTCCACAACCACAACACCGGCCTGCCTTGCAGTTGAGGCTATGTGTCCTAAGGTTTTGTCTGTTTCGCCCTTTTGAATAAAAATTTTATCGATTACACGTCCTGCACGAAGGGCTTCTACAACGGCGTTGCGCCCTTCTATTACATCTTCACGGTCATTTTCAAAATCCATGCTGACCTCCGGTGTTCGTTTGTGTCATGTGAAAAACATGGCTTGGTCGTATTAAAAGCTCCAAAGTAAATTATTTTACAAGAGAGCGCAAATCCTCTGCCATATCAACTCTTTCCCAAGGCAGGTCAAGGTCAGGTCTTCCAAAGTGACCGTAGGCGGCGGTTTGCTTGTAGATGGGGCGCAGAAGGTCAAGCTTTTCGATTATCTTCGCAGGGCGAAGGTCAAAGCTGCTTTCTATAATCTCTGTAAGTCTTTCGTCGGAAACAAGGCCCGTCCCGTAGGTTTCAACAAAAATGGAGACAGGTCTTGCAACACCTATGGCATAGGCAAGCTCTATATGGCAGCTTTTGCAAAGGCCTGCCGCAACAAGGTTTTTTGCAATATATCGAGCCATATACGCACCGCTGCGATCAACCTTTGTGGGGTCTTTTCCGGAGAAGCAGCCGCCCCCGTGGCTGGCGTAGCCGCCATAGGTATCAACAATTATCTTCCGGCCTGTAAGCCCCGAGTCGCCCACGGGGCCGCCTATAACAAAGCGCCCTGTGGGATTTATTAAAAATCTTGTGTCATTGTCGATAAGGTTTTTGGGGATAACGGGGAGGATAACGCTTTCTATAATGGCCTCACGCAAAGTTTCAATGTCAATATCGGCGCTGTGCTGGGTGGAAACAACAATGGCGGGAATCCGCTCAATCTCACCGTTTTTGCCATACTGCACGGTGACCTGACTTTTACCGTCGGGGCGCAGCCATGAAAGCTCTCCGTTTTTGCGAACCTCGGCAAGGCGGCGGACAAGCTTGTGGGAGTATGATATGGGAGCGGGCATTTTTTCCTCGGTTTCGTCACAGGCAAAACCAAACATCATGCCCTGATCCCCTGCGCCGGTATCGGAAGTGCCGCAGTTTTTTTCATCTATTCGGCATTCCAGGGACTTGTTAACTCCCATGGCAATGTCGGAGCTTTGCTCGTCTATGGAGGTTAAAACCGCACAGGTGTTGCAGTCAAAGCCGTATTCGGGGTTGTTATAGCCAATTTCGTCTACGGTTTTGCGGACGACGGCAGGGATGTCCACATAGCAGTTTGTACTGATTTCGCCCATAACCATTACCATGCCCGTTGTGGCAACACACTCGCAGGCAACCCTGGCGTTTTTGTCCATGGCCAAAATGGTGTCCAGAACCGCATCGGAAATCTGGTCGCACATTTTATCGGGATGACCCTCCGTTACGGATTCGGAGGTAAATACTCTGTTTTTTATATTGACGCCCATTATCTTGTCCTCACTTGATATAGTATTTTTAATGTAGCGGGGTTAAAGCTGTTTTCTGCAAACTTAATGATAACACATTTCTACAAATACTTAAAGTCAAATATTATTATAGACTGGGTTTTGTGTTTATTTTTTGAAGTTTACAAAATTATAATAGACTTTATAAACTAAAAAGGGTATCATTTTACATAAAGGCAGTAAAAGCCAAGGATTAAGATACAACAAAGGAGAAATCCATATGAAAAGTCTTATGCGGCGCATAGACCGCTTTTGTATAGAACACCCCAAATTCGGCATCAGAAATCTAATGCTTTATATCGTCATAGGCAGCGGCCTTGTTTGGATTTTTGGAATGATGGACACCAGCAATGTTCTCACCGGCGCTCTTACATTTAATGCGGAGGCCGTTTTTAAAAAGCTTCAGATATGGCGGCTTTTTACCTTTGTTTTGGTTCCCACTCAAGACGGCTTTCTTTTTCTCATAAGTCTTTATTTTTATTACTTCATAGGCAACACCCTGGAAAGATATTGGGGCCACGGAAAATTTACCATATATTACTTTTCCGGCATGATTTTAAACATACTTTACGCAACTCTTTTTTGGCTGATAACAGGCATTTCTATGTCTATAAACACCTCATACCTTAACCTGTCCATGTTTTTCGCCTTTGCCACGCTTTTTCCCGAAATGCGTGTTTTGCTGTTTTTTATTATACCCATAAAAATGAAGTGGCTGGGCATAGCAAATGCCGTGTTTTTCGCCTTGGCAATTATCACAAGCAGCTTTCCAACAAACCTTCTGCCTATTATAGCGATTTTAAACTACTTCATATTCTGCGGCGGCTGGCTCCTTGACTATGTTAAACCTTCGAAGGTGAAGCAGAAGCAAAAAACTATAGATTTCAAAAAAGCCGCAAAAAAATATAACAAAGATCAGGCAAAAAAACCATACACCAGAAAGTGCGAGGTCTGCGGCAGGACAGATACAGACTACCCCGACTTAGAGTTTCGCTTTTGCTCTCGCTGCGAGGGCTACCACTGCTTTTGTATAGATCATATAAACAGCCATATCCACTTTAAAAACTAGCCTTCGGCAAACGAAGGAAAAGCTTTAGGCATAAAACGAAAAAAACTGCCGCAAGATTTTTTAAGCTTGCGGCAGTTTTTATTTATATGAGGTTTTTACTTGGTGCCGAAAATTCGGTCCCCCGCATCTCCGAGTCCGGGTACTATGTAACCGTGGTCATTTAGGCACTCGTCCATAGCGGCTATAAAAATCTCCACATCAGGGTGATTTTTTCTAATGCGGGCAACTCCCTCAGGAGCGGCTATAATGCACATAAGCTTTATGTGACGGCAGCCGTATTCCTTAATAAACTCAATGGCCGCATCGGCGCTGCCGCCGGTTGCAAGCATGGGGTCAACTATTATTACGTCACGGTCTGCAATGTCCTTGGGCATTTTGCAATAATATTTGACGGGGTTTAAGGTTTCGGGATCGCGGTAAAGGCCGATGTGCCCCACCTTTGCGTTGGGTATCATAGTGAGGATTGCATCCACCATTCCAAGTCCCGCCCGCAGTATGGGTACAACCGCAAGCTTTTTTCCGGAAATGCGCCTTGCCTTTGCTGTGGCCACAGGAGTTTCCACTTCAACATCTTCCAAGGGAAGGTCCCGTGTGGCTTCATAGCACATAAGCTGGGCAACCTCTCCCACAAGCTCACGAAACACCTTAGAGCTTGTTTCCTTGTTGCGCATTACGGTTACCTTGTGCTGAATTAAGGGGTGGTCAAAAACTGTTACCTTGCTCATAAAAATCTCCCTTAAAATATAAATTGGATGGCAGCGGGTTTAGCCCCTTTCTGCCGGAGCATTTCCGAAAACCTTTGCTTGACGCTCTCTTTCGGCCTGACTTAGCCGAAGGTAAACCGGCAAAAGCTCGTCTGCCCTTTGCGGCTTTTCATGAGCTGCCGCCATGCAGACACCCCAGGCGCTTTGATACCGCAGAGGTTCGGGGGCTAAAACTATATTGCCTTTTAAATTATCCAAAATATTATAACACAGATGACTTCCGTCTCCAACTAAAAAAACGTCTTTTTCAAAATTATTTATTTCCTCTGCAAGCTCATGGGCAGAAATTGCCCTGTCGGGACAAAGTCTGTGAGGTTTTCCTTCACGCATTTCAAAAAGAGCGTTATAAAACTGTTCACGCCTTGCGTCCATACAGCAGCATATAAGGCTGCCTGTGGGTGCGGAAAGGCCGTTATATGCCATGGCCTCCATGGTGGAAACCCCGCAGGCAGGGGTGTCCAGCGCCCAGCACAGCCCCTTTACGGCGGAAATGCCTATGCGTATGCCTGTAAAAGAGCCGGGGCCTTTGGAAACGGCGATAAGGTCAATGTCAAGAAGGCTTATTTCAAGATTCTTTAAGAGGTCCTCTATCATGGGAAGAAGGGTGCGGCTGTGGGTGAGAGAGCTGTTTTGAAAATATTGGCCTATGAGAACACCGTCACGGCAAAGGGCGGCGGAGGCGGCCTTTGCGCTGGATTCAACACCTAAAATCATCATGCAGAAGGAACCTCCACTGTTATTTTACGTCCATTTTCGGAAAGTTTTTCAATTGTTACTATGGTTTCCGTGCCGTTAAAAGCATCCGCCACGTTTTCGCTCCATTCCACAAGGCAGACTCCGCCTCTTTGAAGGTAGTCCTCCCAGCCAATGTCAAAAAGCTCGGAGGCCGAGGATAGGCGGTACATATCAAAATGGAAAATTGGAAGACAGGCCTCATATTCGTTTACTATGGTAAAGGTGGGGCTTGTAACCCTTCCGGAAAAACCAAGTCCGGCGGCAAGACCCCTTGCAAAGGCAGTTTTTCCCGCTCCCATTTCACCGAACATTGTTACAACAGAGCCGGGAGAAAGGGTTTTTGCAATGGCGCTGCCGGCACTTTCGGTTTCGTTTACGCTGTTTGTTATTATCTCTATCTTCATGTTTTAAAGCTCCATATTCGCATATGCGTTAAGGTCGGTGCCTGCCCGAACTCCGGCAAGAAATTCGTAATAGCCCTGACAGCCTATCATGGCGGCATTGTCGCCGCAGAGGGATAAGGGCGGGATGAAAAGCTCGGCCCCTTCGTTTTTTGCCGCAGCTTCAAAGTCCTGCCGAATGCGCGAGTTTGCGGCAACGCCGCCGGCAACGGCTATTTTTTTATAGCCAAGCTCACGGGCCAAAGCCATGGTTCGGGGGACTAAACTGTCACTTACAGCCTTTGTAAAGCTTGCGGCAAGAGAGGCCCTGTCAAGCTCCTCGCCTTTTTGACCGGCCTTGTGGACAAGGTTTATAACGGCGGTTTTAAGACCGGAAAAGCTCATATCCCATAAGCTCCCGTCGATATTTGCCCGAGGCAGGGAGTATTTTGTATCGTCCCCGTCACGGGAGAGGGCATCAACGTGCTTTCCCCCGGGGTAGGGCAGGCCGAGAATACGGGCAGTTTTGTCAAAGCATTCGCCGGCGGCATCGTCTCTTGTGGCGCCCAGTATTTCCATGTCTGTATAATCTTTAACGTCTATTAAAAGGGTGTTTCCGCCGGAAATAGCAAGGCAGAGAAAGGGAGGGGTAAGCTCTGGAAAGGCAATGTAGTTTGCCGCCACATGGCCCTTTATGTGATGAACGGGGATAAGGGGTATGTCTAAGGCAAAGGCAGCGGACTTTGCAAAATTAACCCCCACCAAAAGCGCCCCTATAAGACCGGGGGCATAGGTGACGGCAATGGCGTCAAGGTCGGATTTTTGAAGTCCCGTTACCGTAAGGGCACGCTGGGCCAACTGGGAAATAACCTCCACATGGGAGCGGGAGGCAATTTCCGGCACAACACCGCCGTAAACGGCATGAAGGTCGGCTTGGGAAAAAATTTGGTCTGTGAGAACCTTTCTGCCGTTTTCGCAAATTGCAACGGCGGTTTCGTCACAGGAGCTTTCTATGGACATTATAAGCATAAACTTGCCTTTCTAAAGGAAAAATCAAACTGTTATCATTGGGGAATTAAAAAATACTGTCATTAAAAGTGCATCTTCACGGGGCTTTTCGTAATAGTTTTTACGAAGGCCCACAGGGAAAAAGCCATGCTTTTCATAAAGGGAAATTGCGGCCTTGTTGCTCTCTCGCACTTCGAGAGTAAGAAAAGAAAGAGAAAGCTCAACTGCCTTTTCTTTAAGGGCTGTTAAAAGAGCATCTGCCACCCCGCGGCGGCGAAAATCCGGGTTTGTGGCTATGTTTGCCACATAGCCCTCATCAAGAACCCAAAGAAAGCCTCCATACCCTAAAAGAAGCCCCTCGCTGTCCTCGGCAACAAGAAAAACGTTTTTTTCGGAAAATACCTGGCTTTCAAGCATTTTCCTGCTCCAAGGCAGGGTGAAGCAGGCATTTTCCAAGGCTTCAAGGGCAGGCAGATGCTCCTTTTTTGCCTTTACTATGCTGATGTTCATTTTGCCTCACTCCAGCTTTTGCCTATGTGAGTGTCTACTGTAAGAGGTACGGAATAGGAAACAGCGTTTTCCATTTCCTCTGTTAAAAGCTTTGAAACAAGCTCTGCTTCAGCCTCGGGGCATTCCACTATAAGTTCGTCATGAACCTGAAGAATAAGCCTTGCCTTACGGCCTTCATTTTTTAAGCGTCGGTGAACATTTACCATGGAAAGCTTTATAACATCTGCCGCCGTGCCCTGAATGGGCATATTAAGAGCAACCCTCTCGCCAAAAGAGCGAATGTTGTAGTTAGATGAGGAAAGCTCGGGCAGGGGACGGCGCCTGCCGAAAAGGGTGGCAACATAGCCCTCGGCTGCAGCCTTTTCCACAACAGATTTCATGTAGTCACGCACACCGTGATATTTTTCCAGATAGGCATCTATATAGGCCTTTGCCTCGTTTTGAAAAACACCGATATCCTGAGCCAGAGAAAAGGCGGAGATGCCATAGACAATTCCGAAGTTAACTGCCTTGGCATGGCTGCGCTGAAGCTTTGTAACCTCATTAAGGGGGATGCCAAAAACCTGAGATGCTGTTACGGCATGGATATCCTCGCCGTTTTTAAAGGCGGCTTTCATGGTTTCATCGCCGGAAATGTGGGCTAAAAGCCGCAACTCTATCTGGCTGTAGTCCGCATCAACAAGAACATTTCCCTTGGAGGCCACAAACATTTTGCGAAACTCGGCGCCAAGCTCCGTGCGCACGGGAATGTTTTGCAGGTTTGGCTCTGCGGAGGAGAGCCTGCCTGTTGCTGTAACTGTCATCTGGAAGCTTGTGCGTATGCGCCCGTCGTCTTCAATCACCTTTAAAAGACCATCTGCATAGGTGGACTTAAGCTTTGCAAGCTGGCGGTATTCCAAAACCTTTCCGATTATGGGGTGCTTATCTGCAAGAGACTCTAAAACATCGGCATTGGTGCTCCAGCCGGTTTTGGTTTTTTTCCCCGAGGGCAAAGAGAGCTTTTCAAACAGGATAAGTCCTAACTGCTTTGGGGAGTTTATATTAAATTCCTCGCCGGAAAGCTCATAAATTTCCTTGGACAGCTCGTCAATCCTTTGGGAAAGAAGCTTTGAATACTCGCCCAAAGCCTTTTTGTCAACAGCAAAGCCTGCTTTTTCCATGTCTGCCAAAACCTCGCAGAGGGGAAGCTCAATCTTTTCAAAAAGCTCCTTCATGCCCTCGGTTTCAAGGCGCTTTGAAAGCAGGGGATAAAGGCTGCAAATTGCTCTTGCCCCGTTTTCCCTGCGGTCTAAATATTTTTCGGTCAAAAGCCGGGGCAGATAGGAGTTTTCAGTAGGCTCAAGAAGATAGGCAGCAAGGGCAGTGTCGAAGATAAAACCTCCGAAATCGAGCTTTTCTGACATAAGAGCTGCCATTATATCCTTGACATTGTGGGAAACCTTGGGGATTTGTTCAGAAAACAGCAGTTTCATAAAAACTTTTCCCCCATCTCCAAGAGTGTAGGGGCGGATAAGAAAAACATCTTTTCCGTCGCAAATCTCTATAAGCTCAAGACTGTTTTCCGGCAGAAAAACAGATGCGAAATCACAGGCTTTCACAGCGGACTCAAGCTTTGAAAGGCCGTCGGAATCCAAAACCTCAACGGCATCTTGCCCAGCCGCTCCCTTTACAGAAGCCGGAGAATTTTCCCCGCCGTCTTCTGTAAGACCCCATTTTTCAATAAGACTGTTAAAACCCAGCTTTTTAAAAATGCCGTATGCACCGCTGAAGTCACCGGAAAAAGAGCATCGATTTGAAAGAAAATCTATGGGAGCCGTGCAAACAATTGTTGCAAGCTCATAGGAAAGGCGGGCATCATCTTCACCCTCGGAGAGCTTTTTACGAACAGGCTCTTTAATGTCAAGGCTTTGGAGGTTTTCATAAATATTATCTATGCCGCCGAAGGAAGAAACAAGGCTCATGGCAGTTTTTTCGCCTATGCCCCGAACCCCGGGAATATTATCCGAGGCGTCGCCCATAAGGGCCTTAAGGTCTATAATCTTTTTCGGCTCAAAGCCGTATTCTTCAAAAAACACCTCTGGTGTATAGTCTTTTGTTTCAGTTTTCCCCATACGGGACTTAACGTGCTTTACCCTAGTGAAAGGGCCTATAAGCTGAAAGCTATCTTTATCCCCTGTAACTATGACACATTCGTCCCCGTTTTCTTCACAGATACGGCTGACAGTTCCAATAAGGTCGTCTGCTTCATAGCCTAAAAGCTCAATGCGGCTTATGCCCGCCTCGTCTAAAACCTGCTTTAAAATTGGAATTTGTACTGCCAAATCCTCGGGCATGGGCTTTCTTTGAGCCTTATAAAGCTCATATCTCTCATGGCGGAAGGTGGGGCCTTTCATATCAAAGGCAACACAAAGCCCCTGGGGAGCTTCCTCGGAAATAAGTTTGTTGAGAATGGTTAGAAAGCCGTAAACCCCGTTTGTTGGAGTGCCGTCGGGGGAGTTTAGCATTCGTATGCCGTAAAAGGCACGGTTTACTATGCTGTTGCCGTCGAGAATCATCAGTTTCATAAGGGGGTTCCTTTCAAGTTTCGGAAAGCTTTTTTCCTTTCAGGATTTTTAAAAATGCTGCGGCAGCCAGGTGCAGTCGTCTGTAAGCTTATAGGTGAAGACACGCTCATCATTTTCGGGGTCTTTAGCATGGTGGTATCTGAAAAGCATTTCCTCTTCAGACAGTTTTCCCAAGATTTCAATTTTCCCTGTCTCGTGGGACATGATATAGCGGAAGCGCTTGGAATGCCCGTCCAGAGAATGTCTTGAGCGGGAAATTATGTCATAGGCATTCTTAATAGGAACCTGAAACTGCTTTTTAACTCCGGCCACAGGGCGGCACTGGAAAATATAATAGGGCAGAACACCGCCGGCTATAAGACCTCTCATAAGCTGGGATAAAATTTCGGGATCGTCGTTTATGCCCTTTAGCAAAACAGTTTGGTTGCTGACGGTTACACCCCGACGGCGCAGGTTTTCTATGCTTTGAAGAGACTGCTTCGTCAGTTCCTTCGGGTGGTTATACTGGGTAACCACATAGATTTTCTTTTCCCTGCCGTATTTTTCAAGAATGTCCAAAAGCTCCTGATCCTCATTTATCCTCTGGGGGAAAACAACGGGGGTGCGGGTGCCAAAGCGTATGAAGTCAAGGTGAGAAAGCTTAGAAAGATGAGACAGAATTTCCTCTATGCGCTTATTGCTGTTTAAAAAGGAGTCACCACCGCTGACAAGGACGTTGGTAAGCTCCTTATGGCTTTCCACATACTCATAAACCTCGTCAAAATATTGAGCTGTTTCCGATTCCTCAAGACCAACTAGCCTTTTTCTGAAGCAGTGCCGGCAATACATTCCGCAAAGGTTTGTGGAAAGTAAAAGGGCTGTGGGGCCGTATTTATGCTGAAGTCCTATAAGCTTTGTGTTTTTACCTTCGCCGCTTTGGTCAGAGAGGCCGTCGTCCATTTCAACCTCCCGCATATTGGGGAGAGAAAGCTTTGCAATGGGGTCGTTTGGGTCCTTAAAATCTATAAGAGAGAGATAATATCGAGGCACAGACATGGGCCACTTTTCTATTATCCCATCCATTTCCCGAATTTCTTCTTCTGTCATGGGAAGGTACTTTGCAAGTTCCTCCGCCGTTTCCACGTTTTTTCTAAGTTCTTCCTGCCATGTCACGCCTATCACCTCTAATTTTTTTATTAAATATTGTTTTCCGCCGCCGCTAAAACTGCACAAGGCGGCGTCTTTTTACTTTTCACCTCTAAGCTTTATAAGCCTGTCTCGTATCTGGGCGGCAATCTCAAACTCCAGCATTTTGGCCGCCTCACGCATTTGTTTTTCAAGCCTGTCTATAAGGGCTTTTTTCTCCGAAGCCGTCATCTTCACACGGTTTTCATTTTCCTCGTAAGAGTCCGGCGAGGCGGAAATCTCCAGAAGGTCACGGACGGATTTAACTATGGTTTTCGGTACTATGCCGTGGGCTTCGTTAAAGGCCCTCTGTTTTGCCCGGCGGCGGTCGGTTTCGCCAATGGCGGCGCTCATGCTGCGGGTAAGGCTGTCGGCATACATGATAACGAGGCCTTCGGCATTTCGTGCCGCCCTGCCTATGGTTTGGATAAGGCTGGTTTCGCTGCGCAAAAAGCCCTCTTTGTCAGCGTCAAGGATTGCCACAAGGGAAACCTCCGGCAGATCAAGCCCCTCCCGAAGAAGGTTTATGCCTATAAGGGCATCAAACTCCCCAAGGCGCAGGTCACGGATTATTTCCATGCGCTCAATGGCGCTGATGTCGTGGTGCATATAGCGGCATTTTATTCCCGCGGAGCCTAAATATGCTGTCAAATCCTCGGCCATTTTTTTGGTGAGGGTTGTAACAAGGCTGCGCTCGCCCTTTTCGATTCGCAAGTTAATTTCGCTTATAAGATCGTCTATCTGGCCCTGACTGGGTCTAACAGAAATTTCCGGATCCACAAGTCCCGTTGGTCTTATTATCTGCTCGACTATCTGGGAGGAGCGGGTTTTTTCAAAGTCCGAAGGGGTTGCGGAAACATAGACAGCCTGTTTTATCCGCTCCTGAAACTCAGAAAACATAAGAGGGCGGTTGTCGAAGGCCGAGGGCAGGCGAAAGCCAAAGCCCACAAGGCTTTCCTTTCTTGCCCTGTCTCCTGCGTACATTGCACGAACCTGGGGCAGGGTAACGTGGGACTCGTCTACAAACAGGACAAAATCCTTGGGGAAATAGTCCAAAAGGGTCATGGGGGCGCTGCCCGGCGGCCTGCCGCTTATGATGCGGGAATAGTTTTCAATGCCGGAGCAATAGCCTAATTCCTGCATCATTTCAATGTCGTAATTTGTGCGCTGCTCAATCCTTTGAGCTTCGATAAGCTTTCCCTTATCGGTGAAAAGCTTCACCTGCTCCTCACACTCCCTGCGGATTTCGTGTATGGCCTGAGCCATTTTTTCCTTAGTGGTAACATAGTGGCTGGCAGGGTAAATGGCAATATGGGAAAGCCTGCGCAGGGCGGTGCCGGTCACTATGTTTATTTCGCTTATCCTATCCACCTCATCGCCGAAAAATTCCACACGAATGGCGCTGTCTGTGGCGTAGGCAGGAAAAATTTCTACAGTGTCTCCCCGAACTCTGAACATATTGCGCTCGAAGGCAATGTCGTTTCTCTCATAGCGAATGTCTATAAGGCGGCGCAAAAGCTCGTCCCTGTCACGCTTTTGCCCCGGGCGCAGGGATATGACCATGCTGGCATAATCTATGGGGTCGCCAAGGCCGTAAATACAGGAGACAGAGGACACAACAAGAACATCCCGCCGCTCGGAAAGAGCCGCCGTGGCGCTGTGGCGAAGGCGCTCTATTTCATCGTTTATGGAGCTGTCTTTTTCGATAAAGGTGTCTGTGTGGGGGATGTATGCCTCCGGCTGGTAATAGTCGTAATAGGAGACAAAATACTCAACGGCATTATCGGGGAAAAACTCTTTAAATTCCGCGCAAAGCTGGGCGGCAAGAGTTTTGTTGTGGGCCAAAACCAAGGTGGGCCGCTGTATTCTTTCAATGACCTTTGCCATGGTAAAGGTTTTTCCGCTGCCGGTGACTCCAAGAAGGGTTTGCTCCTCAAAGCCCAAATCTATGCCCTTGGCCAAAGCTTCAATGGCGGCAGGCTGGTCGCCGGAGGGGGAATAGTCGCTTACAACATGAAATTCGGGCATAAAGTCCTCCTTCTAGAAGATTTGCGGAAAAAGGCAGGGGCGAAAAAACCCTAGGCTTCCATAACTTTTATAAAGTTTGTGGAACCTGACACACCTATGGGAACACCTGCTGTAAGAACCAGCACATCGCCGGGCTTAACTTTGCCGGATTCCACAAGGGCTTCCATGCCGTTGCAAAAAAGGTCGTCAAGGTTTTCCTCGTCCCCAACCATAAGGGCCTCAACTCCCCAGTTAAGGCTTAGCTGGCGGCAGGTAAGCTCACTTCCCGTACAGGCTATTATGCGGCTGCCTGAGCGGAAGGCCGAAATTTCCTGTGCGGTTCTGCCGGAAAGGGTGAAGGCCACAACTGCCTCGGCCCCAAGCTCCAAAGCTGTGGTGCAGGCGGCACGGCTTATGGCATGGGTAACATTGTTTTTACTTAAAAAGTTTCTGGTCTGGAAGGCTTGGGTATAGTTTATTTCTTCCTCGGTGCGTTCCGCTAGGCGAACCATGGTTTGCAAGGCCAAAACAGGGTATTTGCCTGCTGCCGTCTCACCGGAGAGCATGATGGCGCTGGTGCCGTCGTAGATGGCGTTTGCAACGTCTGTGGCCTCGGCCCTTGTGGGGCGGGGAGTGTTTACCATGGACTCTAACATCTGGGTAGCCGTTATGACGGGTTTTCCCCGCTTATAGACCTTGTTTATAAGGCGTTTTTGAACAATGGGAACCTCCTCCATGGGTATCTCAACACCCAAGTCCCCCCGGGCTATCATAATCCCGTCGGCCGCCTCTAAAATTTCGTCAAAGTTGTCAATTCCCTGCATATTCTCAATTTTGGCGATAATTTTAATTTTGCTGCCGCCGTTCCAGTTTAAGAACATTCGCATTTCTTTAATATCATCAGCTGTACGAGTAAAAGAAGCCGCCACAAACTCAAAACCGGATTGGGCAGCAAAGATAAGGTCGTCATAGTCTTGCTGGCCTATAAAGGGCATTGACAAAACGGCCCCCGGCACATTTACACCTTTGCGGTTTGATATTACACCGTCGTTTTCAACGGTGCAGACAATATCTGTTCCCGTGACAGATTCCACCATCAGGGAAATGTTGCCGTCGTTTAGGGAAATTCTGTTGCCCCGCTTTACATCACAGGGAAGGCGGTCATAGTTTATAAAAGCCCGCTCTGAATTTCCCTCACATGGCTTTGTGGTGAGGGTAAAGGAGGAGCCGGCCGTAAGCTTTGCAGAACCGTTTTCAAAGGTGCCAAGACGTATTTCCGGCCCCTTTGTGTCCATCATGGCGGCCACAGACAGGTTCAGCTCATCCCGTATTTTTTTAAATCTTTCGAGCCTTTCAGTCTGCTCTTGTCTTGTACCGTGGGAAAAGTTAAAGCGGGCGACGTTCAAGCCCTCTTGCATAAGCTGACGCAGGATTTCGTCATTGTCGGTAGCGGGACCTAAGGTGCAGATGATTTTTGTTTTTCTCATAGGCTCAACTCCTTTATAAAGTTTTTTAAAATGTTTATCTATTTATTATACCACAGGCACGAAGTGCCGTTGTGGTATATATAATTAAATCTGTATGATATCCGCTTTGCGGATGTTATACCACAGGCACGAAGTGCCGTTGTGGTATATATAATTAAATCAGTATGACATTCGCTTTGCGGATGTTATACCACAGGCACGAAGTGCCGTTGTGGTATATATAATTAAATCTGTATGATA
>CAZTXG010000004.1:0-79097 GCA_964617335.1 uncultured Oscillospiraceae bacterium | reverse complement strand
ATAGGCGATATGTTCACGGAGCTGCCACTGCCCCTGATGTAGAGGTTTTTGCCTATGCCGGCGCACAAATAAAAAAGAATATCGAAGTGGCAAAAAAGCTGGACGCTGCCGGCATTGTTTTCTGGGGCGGGCGGGAAGGCTATGAGACCTTGCTGAACACAGATATGGCCTTGGAGCTTGAAAATCTTGCCGCCATGCTCCAGATGGCAAGGGATTATGCACGGCAAATTGGCTTTAAAGGCTCTTTATATATAGAGCCGAAACCCAAGGAGCCAACAAAACACCAATATGACTTTGACGCAGCTGCCGTCACTGCTTTTTTACGGGGAGCAGGTCTTGAAAAAGATTACAAGCTGAATATAGAGGCCAACCATGCAACACTTGCCGGACACAGCTTCCAGCATGAGCTGAGATATGCCGCTGCAAACGGCTTGTTTGGCTCAATTGATGCAAATCAGGGGGATCCGCTGCTAGGTTGGGATACTGACCAGTTTCCCACCGATGTTTATGCCGCAACCTTATGTATGCTTGAGGTTCTTAGAGCGGGAGGATTTAAGGATGGCGGACTCAACTTTGACGCAAAAACACGGCGGGGCTCCTTTACTGCCAACGACATTCTGTATGCCTACATTGCCGGAATCGACACCTTTGCTCTTGGACTGAGAAAAGCAGCTGCCATTTTGGAGGACGGCCGGCTTGATCAATTTCTTAGCCGGAGATACAAAAGCTGGGACAGCGGATTGGGCAGGCAAATTCGCAGCAGGCAGGCCAGCCTTGAAACTTTGGAGCAATATGCACTGACTCATGGCGAGCCTGCCGTTAGCAGCGGCCGTCAGGAATATTTGGAAAACATTATAAATGAAATTTTGTTTTCAGGAGAGGGCTCATGTTAAAACACCTGTTGGGAATTGATATTGGAACCTCAAGTGTAAAGGTTCTTCTGGTGGATGAACACGGCAAGGTTGTTAATTCAGCAGTAGCCGCCTATCCTCTTTTACAGCCGCAGCCTGGTTGGACCGAGCAAGACCCGGAGGATTGGTGGAAGGCTTCTTGTACGGCGGTTCGCCGGATGCTAAGCTCAAGCTCCGTCTTGCCTGAAACCATTTGCGCGGTGGGTCTTTCCGGACAAATGCACGGGATGACGCCTCTGGATGAAAAGGGTAGGGTCCTTAGAAATGCGATTTTGTGGAACGACCAGCGTAATGAAAAGCAGTGTGAAAAAATAACTGAGACTGCCGGAGGCCTTGAAGCACTTTTATCCTATACGAACAACCGTATGCTTACCGGTTATACCGCGGGAAAAATCCTGTGGATGCGTGACGAGGAGCCAGAGCTTTATAAAAGAACACGAACTGTCTTAAATCCAAAAGATTATATCCGATGTAGGCTCAGCGGAGAGCTTATTACCGAGGTGTCGGACGCATCGGGAACCGGACTTTTTTCTACAAAAGACAGAAGCTGGGCCTGGGAACTCATTGACAAGCTGGATTTGCCTCGCTATCTTTTCCCCAAATGCGTGGAATCTACCGAGCAAACGGGGAAAATAACAGATGAAGCTGCAAAAGAAATCGGGCTGCCCTCTGGAATACCCATATATGGCGGAGGAGGAGATGCCGTACTTACAACAGTAGGAGCTGGCATTTTTGAGCCGGGGCGTCTGGGTATTTCCTTGGGAACTTCCGGCGTTGCCTCTATGAGTCTTTCGCAATATGCCGGCAATCCCGCCGGAAAGCTGCAAATGTTTTGCAGCACACTTGCCGGTCAGTGGGTGGCCATTGGATGTACACTTTTTGCAGCGGGGGCCTTTGAATGGTACAAGGAAACCTTTGGCGACATGGAGCAGCAGCGTCAGAGACAGGGCGAAGAAGACGCTTTTTCCCTACTTGACAGACAGGCCGGGGATGTTGCACCCGGGGCAGACGGACTTCTTTTTTATCCCTATTTAAACGGAGAGCGGGTTCCCCTGTTCGATTCTCAGGCACGGGCAAGCTTTTTGGGTATCCATGCCGGAATGGGGAAAGGTCATTTTACTCGTGCTGTGCTAGAAGGCGTGGCCTATTCGCTGCGGCAGGCTTATGAGATTATTTTGGAGGCGGAGGAGCTTCCCGCAAAGGAAATTATAATAAGCGGCGGTGGTGCAAAAAGTGAAATTTGGAAGCAGATTTTTGCCGATGTATTTGAGCTTCCAGTAATCAGCTTTGACGGCAGCACTGATGCCAGCGCCTTTGGCGCTGCTCTTGTGGCTGGAATCGGACATGGAGTCTGGAAGGACCCACAAGCAGTATTTCACAGATTACAGGAAGCGGAACGCATAGTACCCCTGCCGGAAAACAGCAGTATATACCGAAACACATATGCAAAATATTTGAAATATATCCCAGTTAATCAGGATTATGCGGAAAGAGGATGAAAAACAATGAGAGAACCTTTGAAACTTTTGAAAACCAATCTGGAAGCAAACAAAGTTGTGTGCGGGGTGGTTGTTTCTCTGGCCGATCCCGCGGTCAGTGAACTTGTAGGCCTTGCGGGTTATGATTTTGTGTGGATTGAAGGAGAGCATGGAGCCCTTGATCGAAGGGAAATCCAAATGCACATGATAGGTGCTCATGCCGGAGGAGCGGCGGCTTTTGTCCGCAGTACCGGAAGGGATCCTGAACTTGTCCGCCCCATCCTTGATATGGGGCCGGATGTCATGGTTTTTCCTTTAATTAACACAGCACAGGACGCGCGGGAAGCAGTGGCAGCCTGCCAATATCCGCCCAAGGGTCTGAGGGGATTTAACCCCCAGCGTGCAGGGCATTATGGGCAGATGGGGCAGTCTAACTATGTGCGCCAAGCTGAAGAACTTACCATGAAAATGATGATTATCGAGCAATTGGAGGGCTTTAGGAACATAGCGGAAATTATTGCGGTGGATGGAGTTGACCTTATCTGTCTCGGCCCCGGGGATCTTTCTGTGGACATGGGGTTTTACGGAGATGCCGATGAGCAGGTTCTTAAAGTCGTTTTTGAGGCGGCGGAGGTTTGCCGGCAGGCCGGTATGCCCTTTATGGTGTGGCCCAGCATAGATGGACAGAACATTTCTATGTGGGAAAAAACCGGTGCTTCCATCTTTGGCTTCAGTCAGGATACCGCCTTCATCTCCCAAGCTATTCTGTCTATGTGGAAACATTATAATAAGGCGGTTCCGGAGAACCGCAGAACAGATTCCTCTCCGGAGATGGAGGAGTGAGCATATGAAAATCCGTGTATATGACGAGCGAATTTACAGCCTGATTGATCCCCATGAAGAATTTGTCGAGCTTGCCTCCGGCCTTGAATGGACTGAAGGCCCCATATGGGATTATCATAATGACCGCTTAATTTTCAGCGATATTCCCCCTTCCAGAACTATGTGTTGGAGTGAAAAGGAAGGGCTAAGGGAGTTGTTTTATAACGGCGGAAAATGGAACGGCCTTGCCTTTGACCCTCAGGGAAGAATTCTCGCTTGTGAACACGCTGCCAGCCGGCTAATGCGCTGTCAGCCTGACGGAAGCGAAGTGGAGGTTCTTGCCAGCCATTATGAAGGTGTTGAACTGAACGCACCCAACGATGTCATCGCCCGAAGCGATGGTTTGATTTACTTCTCTGACCCGATTTACGGGCGTAATGATGAGCCCGCCGGTGTTTACAGACCCTATCCTTCCGACAGACGACCCGTCTACCTCCTTGATCCGGAAAGCGGCCGGATAGAAATTGCTGCCGAGGGCTTTGGAAATCCCAATGGCCTATGCTTTTCTCCGGATGAATCGCTGCTTTACATTAACGATTCGCCTAATTACTGTATTTATGTCTATGACGTCGCTCCAGACGGAAGACTATCTAATCAAAGGCTTTTTGCAAAAACCCACGGAGAGGACAAAACGGTTCCCGACGGTATGAAGGTAGACGAATTTGGAAACCTGATTTGCACTGCCCAGGACGGCCTTCATTACTTTGATCCTCAGGGAAATTGTCTTGCAGTAATGGTCACCCCCGACATTGCCTTAAACATTGTGTGGGGCGGTCCGGACGGCAGGTATTTGTATATTACTTGCGGTCATTCCATATTGCAGCTTAAAACTAAGGCGCGCGGCTGGACGCATGTCTGTTATCTTAACGGCAAATAGTATATTTGAGGTAGACTTATGCGAAAGATAGTATCCAAGTCAAAAGCGGGGTCTTTATTCAGCCCCAATATCATAGCGGTACTCATCGGCATCCTGCTGGTATCGGTGCTGTTCTCTTTGAGTACCAGCACGTTTCTGACCTCCCAAAACCTTTTGCGCCTGCTGCGTCAGATGGTTGTCATGATGGTAATATCTACCGGAATGACCTTTGTGGTTTCCACAGGAGGCATGGATATCTCTGTTGGAGCAAACTACAACCTGATTGTGAACTCTATGGCACTGCTGATTTTAGGAGGGCTTAACCCTTGGCTTGCCGCGGTTTTAGGCCTTGTTATAGGCACGGTTTGCGGGATGCTAAATGGTGCGCTGGCGGTGGTGCTGGACATTCCGGTAATAATAGTAACCTTGGGCACCGTAAACCTTTTTAAAGGAATAACCCTTGTTCTAACCGGTGGAAACAGTGTTAGCAATTTACCTAAAACCAGCTCCTTTTTTGCCTTTGGCGAAGGCAAGCTCGGCCCCATTTACCTAATTGTAATAGCGGCGCTTTTCATTGTTCTTTTTACCGCTCTTTATATGCGCTCCTCTGTTGTTCCCCGTGATTTTATGGCAATTGGAAGCAACCTAAACGCCTCTCGCTATTCAGGTGTGCCAATTAAAAGACGCAAAATACAAAACATGGCGATCATGGGATCCTTTTGCGGCCTTGCCGCCATTTTATCACTGGCCTACCTTGGCTCCTCCACGCCGGACGGCGGAAGCGGCTATGAAATGCTGGCCATCACTGCGGTGGTCGCGGGAGGAACCTCCTCAGACGGCGGAGAAGGCTCTGTTTGGGGAACTCTGGGCGGAATCGTACTTATCATGATTATACGCAACGGACTAATGCTTATGAACCTGCCTGCCGCCTGGCAGGAGGCTGCGACCGGAATTTTACTGATTGCCGCCATTGCCATCCAGAAGCTGACCAGAAAGGAGGGCAGGTAAATGCCGGAAAATTTCTTTGAGCTGCGGCATGTAAAAAAACACTTCCACAAAATAAAGGCCGTGGATGATGTAAGCTTTATCATTAAAAAGGGCGAGGTCCATGCGCTGTTGGGGGAAAATGGTGCAGGCAAGTCTACACTTATGAACCTCATTGCCGGCGTTTACCGTATGGACGATGGTGAAATGTGGCTGGACGGAGAGCCTTATGCGCCCCGTAATACCCGAGAAGCCCGCCATGCCGGTGTTTCCATTGTGTTTCAGGAGCTTTCTCTTTTTTCCCAGCAAAATGTTACAAGAAATATCTTTGCGGGGAAGGAACTAAAGAAAAAAACAGGAATTGACCATGAATCCATGAACGGCAGAGCAAAACAAATTCTTAAGGAAATGTGTCTTGATGTAGACTTAAGTCTGCCTGTAAGCGAGCTGTCCATAGGACAGCAGCAGTGGGTTGAAATTGCAAGGGCCCTTGCCGATGATGCGAAGATTCTAATTTTGGACGAGCCAAACTCGGCTTTGAACAGTCAAGAGACGGCGGTTCTTTTTGAAATTATTACTCAGCTTAAGGCTCAGGGCATCACCATTATTTTTATATCCCACAGACTGGACGAGGTCTTTGAGATTGCTGATCGCGTTACCATTATGCGTGACGGGCATTATATCACCACTCTGGAGGCCGCTGAAACCAGCGCCGACGCTGTTATCCCCATCCTTCTGGGACAGGAATCACATACACTTTTTGAAAGAGGCACCACTGCCACAGACGAGGTGGTGCTGGAGGTAAAAAATCTTTCTGTGACAGGCGAGGCAGAGGATGTCTCCTTCACCGTCCACGCAGGCGAGGTAGTCGGCATGGCGGGTCTTGCAGGCTGCGGTATAAGCGGTGTGATTCAGGCACTTTTCGGAATACGGACCCCCTCTTCAGGAGAAATTTTTATACAGGGCAGGCAAATCCGTCCCAATAGTCCGGAAGATGCCATGCGGGAGCATATAGCCTTTGTACCTAACGACCGACGGGACGCAGGTCTCATGCTCGACTGGTCGATTGAAAAAAACATCGCCATGGCCGTCTCCAAATTCACTTCCCATCTGGGGATTCTTGACCACAAAAAAAATCGAAGTCTGGCGGACAGTTTTTCACGCGAATTAAATGTTATAACTGAAAGCATCCGCACTCGGGTGATTCAATTGTCAGGCGGAAACCAGCAAAAGGTGCTATTGGCCAAGTGGCTGGCTACAGAACCGAGGCTGCTTATTTTGGATGACCCTACCCGGGGTATTGACGTAGGTGCAAAAAAAGAAATCTACCAGCTTATAGATGAAATCGCAAAGCAGGGCTTTGCCATTATCATGACGTCTTCAGAAATTGATGAAACGGTTGCTCTCAGCGATAAGATTTTGTTGTTCCGTGACGGGGCCCTAATCCGCACGGAGCCTCGGGGCACCAATAAGGAAACTGTTCTTCGTTATGTAGCGGGGGATGCCGGACGCACATGTAAAAATACCAGTGCAAAGGAAAATGCAACGGAAGAGACTGACACCCAGAAGAAAAGAAGAAGTTTAGGGCCTCGTATTTCCCGTACCCGGGAGGCAGGAGTGTTCATTGCTCTTATCGCTGTGATTGCTTTATTTTCCCTTGTGCCCGGCTTTATGACCACTTATAACATCTCCATTATTCTTAAGCAGATGAGTGTGTTTGGTGTCATTGCCATTGGAATGACCTATGTGTTCAGCGCCGGCGAGGTAGATATTTCCGTAGGCTGGATTTTAAACGCTGCCATGGCTGTAGCGGGAAGGCTTATCCAGGATCTGGGGTTTAACCCATGGTTCGCTGCCATTGGCGCAATTTTATTTGCCGGCTTATTAGGAGCTGTAAATGGATTTTTAGGTGCGAGACTTAAGCTTCCAACCATCGTTATCACTCTGGGAACGATGACCATTTACCGGGGCCTTTCCCTTGCCATTAACGGCGGCCGCACCATAGGCGGACTCGGCCCCAGCAGCTTTTTTAACATGGGTCGGGCAAGCATAGCGGGCATATCGGTTCTAAGTATTGTGATGTTGGCTTTGTTTGTGGTTTTTGCCTGGCATTTCCGAAATTCACGCTTTGCGCGTCATGCCCTGCTAAAAGGCGATAACGCTCAGGCTGCGGAGCGGTGCGGAATAACGGTTGACAGGATGCGCTTTCTTGTAATGATGTTCAGCGGTGTGATGTGCGGAGTGGCAGCCATGCTCTCTCTTTCTAATCTCACGGCGGCGGATACAACTACAGGCGGCGGCTATGAGCTTTCAGTTATAGGTGCCGTCATTGTAGGAGGCACAAAAATGGGAGGCGGCTCCGGCACTATTTGGGGCTCGCTTATCGGCATTGCACTCATTACCACCATCGAAAACGGCCTGGTTTTTCTCGGACTGAGCGTAGGATGGAGAAGCTTTTTCATAGGGCTGATAATAATTGTTGCCATTGGTATTGACCAGCTTGTTCAGAAAAGACGAAAGTAAATCAGCCTGAACTTAGGTCTTGGCAAAAGGAGGAATGTTAGGGGCAAATGCATATACCGGCTATAAAATTGATTACGGCAGAAAAAATTAAAAATCAGGAGGAATCATTGTGAAGTTCAGGAAAATTGTTTTGCTTATGCTGATTGCGGTAATGCTGCTTTCCGCATTTGCGGGTTGTAGCAAACAGGAAACAACCGAGGTACCCGCCGACGACCCATCCGCCTCCGGGGAACCGACCGATCAGGAACCTGCCGACGATAGTGAGCGTGTGCTAAATATCGGCTATGTGGTTCATGTGACCGGACTTGACATAATGTCAGTCATAGGCTGGGGCGCCGAAGCCGCAGGCGAAGACTACAATGCAAATGTCAGCTATATTGGTCCCACCAGTGTGGATAACGCACAGCAGATTGCTATGTTCGAACAGCTTGTCGCCACAAAGCCCGACGGAATTGTCATAATAGCCGGTGACCCTGCTGTTTGGGACGGACCTATCCAAAATGCGGTTGACCAGGGCATTCCGGTTCTGATTGCCGATGCCGACGCACCGGATACAGCACGTCATGCTTACTTTGGCGTTGACAGTGCCCAACTTGCCGCTGACCTAGGCAAGGAGGTAAAAGACCAAATCGGTGAGGCAGGGAAGGTTGCTTTGGGAGTCTGTGTACTTGGACCGGCTTCCCATACTGTCCGTGAAGACGGCGTGAAGAGTGTTTTTCAAGGCACCGGCATTGAAGTAATCGGCCCTGTGGAAACTCAGGAAGATGCCACTATGAACTATAACAGTTGGGAAAACCTTTACACAGCCAACCCCGACCTTTCTGCAATGGTTGGCCTATCCGCTGTTGAGACGCTGAATATGGCGAAGGTAAAAAGAGATGTTAAGGGCGAAGTGATTATGGCTGCCTATGACCCCAACGCCGAATCCCTGCAAATGATGAAGGACGGATATCTTGATGTCTGTGCGGGGCAAAACGTTTTCCTTGCGGGTTATCTGCCCGTTCAGGCTCTTTGCCGCAGCATTCGTGAGGGAATCGAGATAATCCCCGGAGAACACTACTACCCCGGACAGATCATCACCCCCGATCAAGCTGATGCTCTTATTGAGCGTGAAAGCGGAAGAGAAGCTATGGCAAGTTGGTATCGTCAGTATATCCTGGAAAACAACCTGAAAGATTTTGGTCTGAAGGTTAAATAGAAACTAAGGGGCTTCCCGGCCTTCCCTTAATAAGGAAGGCTGGGACCTCATTATTCAGAGGTGAAAAAATGACATTAAAAAAAGGAATTCACTTTCTATTCGGTGCAAAAGATGGTGTAGAAGATTTTAAACAATGCATCGACAAATTCTCATCGGTAGGGTATACTGTTGTGGAAATCCCGCCTGATCCATTTATGGATGGAAACATATCGGCATGTAAGGAGCTTGTGGCATACGCAGCCGAAAAAGACATGGAGCTGGTATTCAGCTGCGGCTTTTCACCGGCCCATGATATGGCAAGCGATAATCCCGATATCCGTCAGGCCGGCGCAAAACGTGTGGATAAGCTTATTCGCCTGATGGACACGGCCGGAATCCGTATGGCCGCAGGCACCACCTGGACAAAATGGCCCTCCTTCCGCACATCAAAAATAACCCTTCAGGAGCGGGCGGATATTATGTACCGCACGGCGGAGGTATACCGCAAGGCCATTGCCCCCATCTGCGATCTCGGCCTGTATTTTGCGATAGAACCCATGAACCGCTTTGAAAGCTTTCTCATGAACACCAGCGCCGAGGGAATCGATTTTTGTGAGGCGGTAGATAATCCTAATTTAGGACTTTTACTGGATGTGTTTCATATGTCGGTGGAAGAAGACGATATTCTCGGCGCTTTGCGCACTGCGGGAAAACGCCTGTTCCACCTGCACCTAGCTGAACGAAACCGCCGACTTCCCGGCACCGGAGATTTAAACTGGGATGCTTTTTTCCGCACTTTGCATGAAATTGGCTTTTCCGGATATCTCAACACCGAGGCTTTTGTTACGCCTGAAGGCGAGATTGCCGCAAGTGTTGCTCTTTGGAGGGATCTTTCCGGCGGAGTGGACCCTGAAACAGCTATGAAGAAGTCTGTAGCTTTTATATCCCAAATGGAGCGACAATATTTTCAATAAGGAAGCAAATTATGAGTTCAAGACGAGCCCAAGAAAATCAAAGACGTGTTAGCAATGCGGATGTACGCATTGCAAATCGCAAGCGTCTGGTGCGGCTGCTGCTGCAAAACAAGGGGATAACCCGCCAAGAGGCGGCGACAGCCCTCGGCCTTAGCCCCCCGACCATAAATCTGCTGTTGGGGCAACTTGAAGAAGAGGGATTCATCACCAAGCAGAGCGCGCAGGTTTCCTCTGGAGGACGTATCCCGGATCTTCTCTCTTTTGCGGTGGAGGCCCGCCATGCCTTTGGCTGTGAAATCACAAGCCGGCACCTTAGAATCCTGCTAGTAAACCTTGCAGGCGATATTTGCAGCGAAAAATATATTCGGCTGCCCTTTGAAAACACGCCTGAATACTGGCTTACAGCTCGAAAACATATGGATTCTATGATAGCCGAGCTTCAGGTTAACTCCTCAAACATTATAGGTGTGGGAATTGCCATACCGGGAGTTGTCCATGGAGATGCGAAGATGGTTGAATTCGCTCCAACTTTGAACCTTAAAGCCTTTGATTTTACCCAGCTGCACGATCTTCTTGGATATCCGGTTCGAATGGAAAATGAAGCAAACGCAGCAGGATATGCCGAAATATGGCGGCGGCCTGAAATTGAGAACGCAATCTATCTTAATATTACAAAGGGCGTGGGAGGCGCTATCATTGCCGGCAGAGAGCTTCTTTACGGGCTCCACAGCCGCAGCGGCGAGTTCGGGCATATGAATCTCGTCCCCAATGGGGCAGCCTGTGCCTGCGGCAAAAAAGGCTGTTTTGAAGCCTATTGCTCAACCCGTGTTTTGACATCCCTGACAGATGGCGAGCTTGAACTTTTTTTTAAGCAATTGGAACACAGTCCTGAAGCTGAAAAACAATGGAAAGAATACTTGGAGTATCTTTCTATCGGTATTGGAAACATTTGTGTGGCCTGGGACTTTCCCGTAATTGTGGGCGGGGATATACGCCCCTATTTGGAACCGGAGTTTGAAAAGCTTCAGCTGATGGTTGCAGAGCATATTCCGTTTTCCGTGTCTGCATCCAACCCCTGTATGCTCTCTAAAAGCGGGAAGGAAGCGGCTGCCCTTGGTGCTGTTATTATGCTGGTGGAACGGTTTGTCTTTTCAATTTAAATTATCTTGGGCAAATCCGTCTAAAAAAGTAAACATAAGCCCCTGCGGACTTATTCCGCCGGGGCTTTTTCTAATATTATTTATGTGATGTAAAAATGCTGGTAAGCATCGTTTTTGTCTTTGCCGCCTTCCCGCTTTAGGAACAAAAAACCCCGCAAACTGCTGATTTTTCAACAATTTGCGGGGTTTTTCACTTGGCACGCCCTAAGAGATTCGAACTCCTGACCTTCTGGTCCGTAGCCAGACGCTCTATCCAGCTGAGCTAAGGGCGCATTCCCACGCGTTAGCCGCACTCGAATATAATAGCACAAGCTATGGGTAAATGCAAGCCCTTTTATGCAAAATATTAGGATTTTGTTCTTTTGGCTGGAGCCTCATTACATTGAGATGGCGTCTCCGATATTTTCAACGATATCCCCCATGGTTTTTAGGGCGCGGCCGACTACGCTTTTTTTCTTTGTGCTTTTAGCAGGTGTAGAAACAACCATACCTATTGCAGAGCCAACAACAAGCCCAACACCGATGCCTTTGGCAAAATTTGCGGAATTCATATAAAAATCTCCTTTCAAATTTGATTTCACCTTTAGTATGCGCATACTAGTCAAAGTTTATGAATTTGTTTGCACATATACCTGTCTGCGTGTTATAATATAGGGTGAAATTTTAGCGGGATTTTGACAATAATATAAAAAACCGTAACACATACCCTCGAAAGGAAAGACAAAAATGACTGTCAACATTCTGGCGGTGGGAGATGTCTGCGGAAAGCCCGGTTTGGACTTTTTGCGGAAAAACCTCCATGCCCTCAAAAAACTTTATAAAATAGACTTTACCGTAATAAATGGGGAAAACGCAAATGTTGTGGGGATAACCCCCGCTCAGGCTGATGAAATACTGGCATCGGGGGCAGATGTGATTACCTTAGGCAACCACACCTGGTCTAGGTGGGAGATAAAAGAATATCTTGACAATAGCTCCAAGGTTCTAAGACCTGCTAACTACGCTCTTTGCTGTCCGGGCTTCGGCCACGGAGTTTATAAGACGGATTTTGGAGATATAGCCGTTATAAATCTTATGGGACGCTTCACCCTAGACTCCAATACGGATAACCCCTTCTATGTGGCCGACGAAATATTATCCTCTTTGGATACAAAGCTTATTCTTGTGGACTTTCATGCCGAGGCCACCAGCGAAAAAACCGCCATGGGTTTTTATCTTGATGGGAGAGTTTCAGCTGTGTGGGGAACGCACACACACGTGCAAACTTCGGACGCAGCTGTTCTTCCAAATGGCACGGGATATATAACAGACTTGGGAATGACGGGGGCGGCAGTTTCGGTTTTGGGCATAGTACCCCAGCAGAGCATAGATAATTTTCTCGGTGCGCCGCCCCGACGTTATGAGTCAGCCGGAGGAGAGGGGAAAATGGAATGTGCGGTGTTCACTCTCGACTGTGAGACAGGGCGCTGCCTTAAGGTGGAGGCATTGAGGATTCAATGAGAAAGCTAAAGCTATTACACGCAGCCGATTTGCATCTTGACTCCGGCTTTGAGGCTTTGAGCCCAGAAGCTGCCAAAACTCGAAGGCAGGGTCAGCGTCAGCTTATTTTCAAAATGGCGGAGCTGGCGGAAAAACTTGGGGTGGACGCTGTTTTGCTTTGCGGAGACATATTTAACAGCTTTGAAGTTTCAAAAGAAACTATGAGCGATTTTTCCAGGGCCTTGGGGGCTTTGCCCTGTCCTGTACTTATAGCCCCCGGCAACCATGACCCCTATACAGCTCATTCCATGTGGGAGATGACCGGTCTTCCGGAAAATATGTTTATCTTTAAAAAAGAAAAGATTGAGTGTATCCAGCTGCCCGGTGTAGAAGCAAGGTTTTGGGGCGCCGGCTTCCAAAACACTTTTTGCAAGCCCCTTTTGCGGGATTTTGAAGCGCCGGAAAAACATTCGGATTTGCCGGATATTATGCTGATTCACGGGGACGTGGGAAACGGTGAATCCGCCTATAATGCCATAAGCCGTGAGGATATATTAAAAAGTGGCATGGACTATATAGCCTTAGGACATATACACACGGCCACGGCCCTAAAAACCTCTGGAGAAACCTGCTATGCCTATTCCGGATGCACAGAGGGGCGGGGCTTTGACGAAACCGGTGAAAAGGGAGTTTTGTTCGTAACCGTCACGGAAGAGGGAGTAAAGTCGGATTTTCTGCCTCTGGGAGGTGTGCGTTACGAAATTTTTCATGTGGACATAAGCGAGGGCGAGCCCGTAAAGAAAATAATGAAGGCGGCAGAGGGCATGAAAAGCACCGACTGTTGCCGGATTATCCTAACAGGAGAATCTACGCCCCCTCCGGATATGGCAATGCTGCGGCGAAGCCTTGAAGGCCGCTTTGCCGAGGTTTCCCTTCGAGACGAAACTGTGCCAAAGCGGGATATCTGGGCCCAGACGGGGCAGGACACCTTGGCAGGGGTGTTTCTGGAAAAGCTTCGCAGTCTGTATGAGGGAGCCAAAGACGATAGGGAGCGGCAGATTGTTGAAATGGCCGTCCGCTACGGGCTTTCGGCAATGGAGGATGGAGGGCAGCCCCTTTGATAATACGAAAGATGACGGCAAGCTTCGGAAAGCTTCAAAACGACAGTCTTGAGCTTTCCGAGGGTTTAAACATAATATACGCAGCCAATGAAGGCGGAAAATCCACTTGGTGTGATTTTATTAAGGCTATGCTTTACGGCATTGACAGCTCAGCTAGAGAAAAGGGCGGCGTAAAGCCCGATAAAATTAAATACGCTCCATGGAGCGGAGCTCCAATGGCGGGAACAATGGACATAATATATGAGGGACAGGCCATAAGCCTTGAAAGAAAGGGCCGTGCCAATGCCCCCATGCGTGAATTTTCGGCAAAGCTTACGGGAACTGGCACAGAGGCGGGCATACCTGCCGCCGCAGCCGGAGAAACCCTTACAGGTGTAAGCAGAGACGTTTTTGAGCGCAGTGCTTTCATAGGTCAGGGTAAACTTATCGTTGGGGGCAGCCCCGAATTGGAAAAACGCATTGCGGCCATAGTGCAGACGGGGGAGGAAAATGTCTCCTTTACCCAGTCGAAGGAAAGGCTTGATTCGGCAATTCGCCGCAGGAGATACAACAAAAGCGGACGTTTGCCGGAGCTTGAAAGGGAAATTTCCGAAAACCGTGAAATACTCATGGAAACTATGAGTGAAGGGAAAAAAGGCGAAGATTTGTATAGGGCAAAGGTTTCGGCAATTCGCCGCAGAGACGAGCTTTTAGTTAAGGTGAGCGAGCTGCGCCGGCAGACAAGGCAGAAGTCTATGGAGATGCTCTCGGAATATAGGGGTAAAATAAAGGCCATAGAAAAAGAACTTACGGAACTTGAGGCCGAAATTAAAGAGCTTGAAAAAAAGCTTGACAGCGGACTTTTCGGCAGGGAGGACCCCGAAAAATACAGGCAAAAACTTAGCCTTGAAAGGGAAAAGTCCGACTCTCTTATGGAGAAGGCTAAAAGGGGCGGAACAATTTTTCTTAACATGGCGCTGCTTGCCGCAATAACCATCATAGCAGCAGCCCTCGGAGTCTTCACTTTTTACATACCTGCCGCCGCAACAGGACTTTTAGCAATTATTCAAGGGCTGCGAGTGTTTAATATTGCGAAGAAAAATGAAAAGGCAAAGCTTCAAGAAAGATTAATCCTAGCCCAATACGGTGTTTCGAGTTTTGATGAGGCCAAGCTTCTTTTAGATGATCATGAAAAGCTTTATGAAAGGGCAAAGGAGCTTTTAACAAAAAAACAGGAATTGGCAACACAGCTTGACAAGACAAGAAAAAACCAGACAGAGCTTGATGAGTCTATTTTAAAGCAGCTTGACTTTGCGGAGGGTGACAGCGAGTCGGCCAAGTATACAAAGCTTTTGGAGACAGCCGAAGGCGACCTTAAAAACGTTCGGGAGCAGGCGGCAATATGGGAGGGCAGGCAAAGTGTTTTGCCCGATATTGACGAGCTTCAGGAAAAGCTGAGAAGCCTTCAGGAGGAATACGAGACTGTTAAAATGGAGCATGAGGCTCTCAGCCTTGCTTCGGATATTTTGGCCGAGGCAGGGGGAGAAATACAGCACAGAATGACCCCAAAGCTTAGTATGCGCACGGCAGAGCTTTTTTCTCTTTTTACAGACAGCAGCTATGACTCTGTATTACTGGATAAAGAGCTTCGCGCGATGGCAAGACCCCTTGGAGACTCAGTTTCCAGAGAGGCCTCATTTTTAAGCACCGGCACCCTCGACCAGCTTTATCTATCCCTGCGGCTTGCCATATGCGAGCTTGCCCTGCCGCCGGAAAAAAGCTGCCCAATAATTTTAGATGACGCTTTGGTGAACTTTGACGACATAAGGGCGAGGGCTGCTCTTGATGTTATAAGAGGGCTTGGGAAAGAGCGGCAGATTATTTTATTCAGCTGCCACAGACGGGAAGCGGAAATGGCTGCCGGATACGAAGATGTAAGGATAATAGACCTTCATGGGGAAAACTCTGATTATTCTTTAAAAAGCGAAAGGAATTACAAATGAACACCTTTGGTGAAAACATAAGACTGACGATTTTCGGAGAATCCCATGGGCAGGCTGTGGGAATGGTGCTGGATAATTTTCCTGCGGGGGAAGCTATAGATATGAATGAGCTTTTCAGGGAAATGCAGCGCCGTGCTCCGGGGGGCGGGGAAACCTCCACAGCCAGAAAAGAAGCGGACGAGCCTGAATTTATAAGCGGCCTGCTAAACGGACATACCACCGGCGCACCCCTTTGCGCCATAATACAAAACACTGACACAAGGCCTTCGGACTACCATCCGGAGACACCCCGTCCAGGCCATGCGGATTTAACGGCCCAGATAAAATACAAGGGCTTTTCAGACTTTCGCGGGGGAGGGCCTTTCAGCGGCAGGCTTACAGCGGCGCTGCTTATTGCAGGGGCCGTTTGCAAGCAGGCCCTTAAACGCCGCGGCATTGAAATTGAAGGGGAAATAAGCCGTATCGGTGGGGCAGAAAGCTCACAGCCAAACTTTGACTTTGCCATGAAAAAGGAAATACTGGATGCTCGAGCCAGCGGAGACAGTGTGGGAGGCATTATAGAATGCAGAGCCACGGGAGCTCCTGCAGGCATAGGCGGGCTTATGTTCGGAGGCATGGAAAGCCGCATTTCCCAAGGACTTTTTGCTATTCCGGGGGTGAAGGGTGTGGAGTTCGGCGCAGGCTTTGAAATGGCTTTTATGCGGGGTTCTCAGGCAAACGACCCCATAGTTATGGAGGATGGGCGGATATTTACCGAGACAAATAAGGCCGGCGGCATAAACGGCGGTCTTACAAACGGGATGCCCTTGGTGCTTCGCTGCGCCTTTCGGCCGACACCTTCTATCAGCCGTGAGCAGAAAACCGTTAACCTCCTAAAATGCGAAAACACCACTATCCGAACCCTTGGCAGGCATGACCCCTGCATAGTCCCGCGGGCTGTGCCTGTGGTTGAAGGAATGCTGGCTTTTTGCCTTATGGACGCCCTTTGCGAAAACTGGTAATTAGCTTTGCAAGTTAGAAAAAGACAAAAAAGACCAGCTTTCTGTCCTGATCTTTTTATGCCCTTATTAATTCAAAAGGAAGATTCTTTTATATGAAACTTTTTAAATCAAAAGACAAGGATAAGGAAAACACTGACCTTGAAGAAGTAAAGGAGAGCGGGCAGTATTTAGGAGGGAGTGCCGGCGAAAAGCCTGAAAGCGGGAGAAAGGCCAAAAAACTCAGCAACACCCTGCTTCGCTGTCTTGGGGGGCTTGTTCTTGCCGGTGTTTTGCTTTTCCTGTCGGGTTTTTCTGTTTTAGACTTACTGAAGGGTCCTGAGGAAAGCGATGTTATTCAGGAAGAGGAAGAAGGCAGCTTTGTGAAGCGGGATATTTTTGCCATAGTTGGAACCTACGGTGAAGCCGAAGAAGATTACGGAAAAAGCATAGTACCCATGGGCAGCCAGTTTGTAACTGTTAAATTTACGGGCCGCTATGAAAAATCCGCAAAGGCCATTGCCCGGCAAACCACGGAATATATAGACAGTCTTTTGTCCGGCCTTGACCTTTATGCGGTAGTTCAAGGCACAGTTCAGGAGCTTTCAGTGGAGCAGTATGCCGAGCTTGAAACATGGTTTGAGGAAAATAAGGAAGCTTTGGTGGAAAAGGGCATGATAATAGATGTTGAGGACTCCTCCGTCTACCTTTCTGATAAGATTTTATTAGTGGATACGGTGAATGGAAAAAGCCAGAACCTTGTGATAGTAAGCACAATTTTTGCTGTTTTATGCTTTGCCTATGTGCTGGCCGAGGCTTTAATCTTTGCTTTTGGCGGAGCAAAAATCAAAGCGGTGAAAGATGATGGCTCCGGCGGAGATGAAAAAACTTTAGAAGATGAGGGTTTAAATTTGAATAAAATAGAAGGGGAGGACAAGGATGAGTTATAGCTTTTGCGCCCCTTGTCATTTTGGGGTTGAGGGACTTGTGGCGGAAGAAATGCGCAGGCTGGACCTTAAAAATGTTCGGGCTGAAAACGGCAGGGTAAGATTTGACGGCGGCGGAAAAGAGCTTGCCAGGGCAAGCCTTTGGCTGCGTTGTGCCGAGCGTGTTCTCCTAGAGGTGGGAAGCTTTGAAGCGAGAACCTTTGATGAGCTTTTTGAAGGGGTGCGTGCCCTGCCTCTGGAAAACTATATACCAAAAAACGCCGCCTTTCCTGTCAAGGGACATAGTTTAAACTCAAAGCTGTTTTCAGTTTCAGACTGCCAGAGCATAATAAAAAAGGCAGCTGTAACAAGGCTTTCGGAGAAATACGGTATCCAGTGGTTTCCCGAGGACGGGGAAAAGCTGCAAATACGCTTTTCCATAATGGACGACGTTTGCTATATATATCTTGATGCCTCCGGTGAAGGTCTGCACAAAAGGGGCTACCGCCCGGCCCATGTGGCGGCTCCCCTTTCAGAAACCCTTGCCGCCGCCATGGTTCTTGTTTCCCGTTATCGCGGAAAAGGAGAGCTTTGCGACCCCTTTTGCGGCAGCGGAACCCTTCCCATTGAAGCTGCATTTATTGCAAAAAACCGTGCGCCGGGCCTAAAGCGAAGCTTTGCCGCCGAGGAGTGGAGCTTTATAGATTCAGCTGTTTGGAAGGAAGAAAGGCTTCGTGCGCCGGAGCTGGAGTATAAGGGGGACTACCGCATTTCAGGACTTGACATTGACCCCAAGGCAATAGAAATTTCAAAAAGCAATGCCCGCCTTGCCGGAGTGGATGAGCTTATAAACTTTGAAACAGGCGACGCCACCGCTTTTAACCGCAAGACCGACAGCGGAATTCTCATAACAAACCCGCCCTACGGCGAGCGGCTTATGGAAAAAAATCAGGCTCAAGAGCTATACAGTGCCTTTGGAAAAGCCTATTTCGCCTTGGAAAACTGGAAGCTCTATCTTCTGTCATCCCACACGGAGTTCGAGCGCTGCTTCGGAAAGCCGGCAGAGAAGAAAAGAAAGCTATATAACGGCATGATAAAATGCGACCTCTATATGTATCTGGGGGGCAGATAAATTTTCTTTCAGCAGGACTAAGCCGGCTCTTAGGCAGCAAAAAAACAGCTCATAACAATTTGTTTACAATTTTTGAACACTAAGATGAGCAAAACCGAGAAAAAGGGAGTAAAACATAGTTTGGAACAGGAAATGTAGAGCAGATTGAGACACAAGCTGATAAATGACTTGTTTCGCACTAAAAATAAGTAAAATATAGCTTGCAGAATAACAGCACATGGATTATTATTATATTCGTTAGCACTCGAAGCGCTTGAGTGCTAACAACCATAAATTTTTGTTTACTATATTGGGAGGAATATAAGATGAATATCAGACCCTTAGGCGACAGAGTAGTATTAAAGCAGTTTGAGGCCGAAGAAAAGACAAAAAGCGGCATCATTCTAACAGCAAAAAATCAGGAAAAGCCTTCGATTTTTGAGGTTGTAGTTGTCGGAGACGGCAAGATGACAGACGGCACCGAAGTAGATATGGTTCTCAAGGTTGGCGAAAAGGTCATCTGCAACAAGTTTTCCGGACTTTCAACAAAGATTGACGAAGATGAGTTTGTAATCATTCGTCAGGGCGAAATTCTTGCCATTGTTGATTAAGCCTTAAAATGAGAAAAAACCGGCGCCGGGCGCCACAGACAAAACTTTAATTTTGGAGGTCACATAGAGTATGGCAAAACAAATAATTTACGGCGAGGATGCACGCAAAAGGCTTAAAAACGGCATTGACCAGCTCGCCGATACCGTTAAAATCACCCTTGGACCCAAGGGCCGCAACGTAGTTTTGGAAAAGAAATTCGGCACACCCCTTATCACCAACGACGGCGTCACCATAGCCAAAGAAATAGACCTTGACGACCCATATGAAGACATGGGCGCACAGCTTATCAAGGAAGTTTCCACAAAGACCAACGACACAGCCGGTGACGGCACCACCACAGCAACACTCCTTGCCCAATCCATGATAAACGAAGGTCTTAAAAACGTTGCTGCCGGAGCAAATCCCATGATTATGCGCCGGGGCATCAAAAAGGCCGCCGACGTAGCTGTTGAAGAAATTCGCAAAAACAGCCAGCCTGTTTCCTGCTCACAGGATATAGCAAGAATCGGAACCGTATCCTCCGGCGAACCTTCCATAGGAAACCTCATAGCCGAAGCTATGGAAAAGGTTAGCCAGAAGGGTGTTATAACCATTGAAGAGAGTAAGACAGCCGACACCTATATAGAGGTTGTTGAGGGAATGCAGTTTGACCGCGGCTACCTTACCCCCTATATGGTCACAAACTCCGAGAAGATGGAGGCCGTTCTTGAAGACCCCTACATTCTCATAACCGACAAGAAGATTTCCACCCTTCAGGAGCTGCTTCCCGCCCTTGAAGTCACAATAAAGGCAGGACGCAAGCTTCTTATAATCGCCGAGGAAATCGAAGGCGACGCTCTCACAGGCATTATTGTAAACAAGCTGCGCGGCACCTTCACCTGCGTTTGCGTAAAGGCTCCCGGCTTTGGCGACAGGCGCAAGGAAATGCTTGAGGACATCGCAATCCTCACAGGCGGACAGGTTATAAGCTCCGAGCTGGGCTACAATCTTGGTGAAGATGAGTTTGACCCCGACAACTTCGGAACTGCCAGAGTTGTCACCGTAACCAAGGAAAACACCGTTATAGTTGACGGAGCCGGCGACAAGAGCGCCATAAAGGGCAGAGTTGAAACCATAAACCGTCAGATAGAGGAAACAAACTCCGATTACGACAAGGAAAAGTTCCAGGAGCGCATCGGAAAGCTTGCCGGCGGCGTTGCCGTTTTGAAAATCGGCGCTGAAACCGAAACCGAAATGAAAGAAAAGAAGCTGCGCATCGAAGACGCTCTAAACGCTACCCGTGCGGCTGTTGAGGAAGGTCTTGTAGCAGGCGGCGGCAGTGCCTATGTTATGGCTGCCAAGGCTGCCGAGAAGCTTTGCGGCGAGCTTGAAGGCGATGAGAGAACCGGTGCTGCCCTTGTGGCAAAGGCGCTCACATCACCAATTCGCCAAATATCCGAAAATGCCGGCCTTGAAGGAGCCGTTATCCTTGAAAAGGTTAAGGCCAGTGATAATGTAAACTTTGGCTTTGACGCTGCTGCCGAAGAATATGTTGATATGATAGCAGCCGGAATCGTAGACCCCACAAAGGTCTGCCGCAGCGCTCTGCAGAACGCGGCTTCCATTTCCGCTTTGGTTCTTACAACGGAAAGCCTTGTTGCCGATAAGCCTGAGCCTCCCGCTCCCGTTGCCATACCCGATATGGGCGGAATGGGCGGAATGGGTGGAATGGGCGGTATGTTCTAAGCTGGTTCAAACCCCAAACACCATAGTTTTTTTAATGCCCCCCGAAGGCTTTTTCCTCGGGGGGCATTTTGCGCTTGACATCGTTTATATTCCACGATAAAATAAACTGATGATTTTTTAGGATTGGGGATATCCTTTAACCTTCATTGCTTCTGCTTACGACGGCTTTTTGCCGCCTTATCTATTTACTAATTACTGATTACTGATTACTGATTACTATTTACTAAAGCTAACCACCTAATTTTTTAAAGAATGGAGGTGTGTTACTTACTATGCCTACTACCGGATGGATAATCGGCACAATAATTGCATTGCTGCTGGTTTTTGTTTTAGCTTTTATTCTGGGTATTTTATACCGCAAGCGCGTTTCCGAACGTGAAATACAGAGCGCTGAGGAGGAAGCCAAAAGAATTATAAATGAGTCTATAAAAGCCGCTGAAAACAAGCGCAGAGAGGCTCTTTTAGAGGCAAAGGAAGAAATACACAAAAGCCGCGCGGAGTATGAACGCGAGGTTAAGGAGAGGCGTGCCGAGCTTCAAAAGCAGGAACGGCGCCTCCAGCAAAAAGAAGAAACTCTAGATAAAAAAACAGATAACATTGAAAAAAGAACAGAACAGTTAAACCGTAAAGTACAAGCTGCAGAAACTTTGCAAGAGGAAATTGCCCTTGTAAAGCGCAGCCAGCTTGAGATGCTGGAAAGGATTTCCGGATATACGGTTGAGGAGGCTAAAGAACACATCATATCAAGCCTTGAAACAGAGGTAACCCACGAAATGGCCCTAAAGGTTAAAGAAGTAGAAGCAAAATATAAAGACGAGGCGGAAACCCGCGCCAGGGAACTTATAACCCTTGCCATACAGCGCTGCGCGGCAGACCACGCTTCAGAGGTCACGGTTTCTGTCGTTCCCCTCCCCAACGACGAAATGAAAGGCCGTATAATCGGCAGAGAAGGGCGCAATATCCGTGCCATAGAAACCCTAACAGGCGTTGACCTTATAATAGACGATACGCCCGAGGCCATAACCCTTTCAAGCTTTGACCCGGTTCGCCGTGAAGTGGCAAGGCTAACCCTTGAAAAGCTTATCCAAGACGGGCGGATACACCCGGCAAGGATAGAGGAAATGGTGGCCAAAGCTCAGAAGGAAGTAAGCTCGGTCATAAAGTCGGAGGGAGAGCGTGCCGTATTTGAAACTAATGTTCACGGCCTGCATCCCGACATAATTAAACTTTTAGGCCGCATGAAATACCGCACAAGTTATGGACAAAATGTTTTAAACCACTCTATTGAAGTTTCCCATATTGCGGGGCTTTTGGCCTCCGAGCTGGGAGTTAACGTCACAATTGCAAAGCGCGCGGGCCTTTTGCACGACATCGGAAAGGCCATTGACCACGAGGTTGAGGGCAGCCATGTCACCATAGGTGTAGACCTTGCCCGTAAGTATAAGGAAAGCGAGGAAGTTATTCACGCTATCCATGCCCACCACGGGGACGTGGAACCCCACACAATAATTGCCTGTCTGGTTCAGGCGGCGGACGCGATTTCTGCCGCAAGGCCCGGAGCAAGGCGCGAAAATATCGAAAGCTATGTAAAGCGCCTTGAAAAGCTTGAGGAAGTCTCCAAGAGCTTCGGCGGAGTTGAAAGCTGCTATGCCATTCAGGCCGGCAGAGAGATACGCATAATGGTCAAGCCCGAGGAAGTAGGAGAGGATGAAATGATTCTTCTCGCCAGAGATATCGCCAAAAAGATTGAAGGCGAGCTTACCTATCCGGGACAGATAAAGGTTCACGTTCTGCGTGAAACCAAGGCCGTGGAGTATGCTAAATAGCTTAGGAAAACAAATAAATCAACAGAAATTACTTGCGCTCCGGTTATTTTAAGCCGGAGCGCTTTTTTCCGTGAAACACTTTGATTTGCCAAATTAAAAGAAGCAAAACTTGAAATTGCTACAAATAATAGATGGTGAGTCATATATATCACCCTTTTTTAGTCAGGGAGTATTGCAATTACTAGTTAAATTGTATATACTGCTATAGGTAATTGTAAAGGTTTCTTCAAGCTGCGCCCGCGGCGACCTTCAGAGCTCACAGGCAAAGTTGAAGGCGGGGATGGGTTTTGCTCTTGGGGAAATACTATAAATTATTTTATGAAGGAGAAAAACTAATGAGAATCAGCAAAAGGATACCTGCCTTGCTTTTGGCCCTTCTTATGCTGACTGTTGCACTGAGCGGCTGCTCAGGCGGCAAGTCTAATGAGGAAGCGGACAAAACTCCGGCACCCGAGCAGACAGAACAGGAAGCGCCACCATCAGGAGAACCGATTATGGGCGGGGATTTGACGGTAGGCATATCCCAAGACCTTGACGACAGCTTCGACCCCCACCAGATGATATCCGCAGGCACTCGTGAGGTGCTTTTTAATGTTTTTGAAGGACTGGTAAAGCCCGACACCGACGGAAATCTTATTCCCGCCGTAGCTTCCGGCTACGAAATTGCGGAAACAGGCGACAGCTTTATCTTTTCCCTCCGTGAGGGAGTAAAGTTCCATAACGGCGAAACCGTTGAAGCCGAGGACGTGGTTTATTCAATAAGCCGTGCCGCCGGTCTTAAAGACGGCAAGCCCCTGATGGACGGAATGGAAGCCATAGCCTCCGTTGAAGCAACAGATGAAAAAACCATTGTTGTCACCTTAAGCGAGCCTAATATAGAGCTTTTGGCTCTTTTCACGGCAGGCATAATCCCCGAAGGCTGTGACCCCACTGTGGAAACCATCGGAACCGGACCTTTTGTGTATAAATCCCGTTCTCCTCAGGAGAACGTCATAATAGAAAAGTTTGACGGCTACTGGGGCGAAGAAGCCTTTGTAGACAGCGTTACTTATAAGATAATTTCAAACGGAGAGGCACTTATAATGTCTCTGCAAGGGGGCGCAATCGACCTTGCCGCCCACCTTACCAGCGCTCAGGCAAACGAACTTAATGAGGATTTCACGGTTCTTGAAGGAACTATGAATTTGGTTCAGGCGCTGTATCTTAATAATGCGGCAGAGCCTTTTAACAATGTTGAAGTTAGAAGAGCCATCTCCTATGCCCTTGACAGGGGCATGATTATGGACTTTCTGGCAGAGGGCAGGGGCACAGAGGTCGGCAGCAGTATGTATCCAGCCTTTGGGAAATATTTTGTACCCGAGCTTTCAGACTATTATTCATATGACCCCCAAAAGGCAATACAGCTTCTGGCCGATGCGGGGTACCCCGATGGCTTTGAGTTTGACTGCACCGTGCCTTCAAACTATCAGCCCCATATAGACACCGCAGAAATTTTGGCAGAACAGCTTCGTGCCATCGGAGTCACAATGGAAATCCAGCTTGTAGACTGGGAAACTTGGCTTACGGAAACTTATCTTTCACGCAACTATGAAGCCACAGTTGTCGGAGTGGACGCGGCAAACATGACCGCAAGGGCCATGTTAGAGCGCTTCACCTCAGATTACGGCTCAAACTTCACAAACTTCGATGATGAGGAATATGACGAAGTTTTCAAAAAAGCCATAAGCTCTATAGATGATGAGGAGCAGGTTTCTTACTACAAGGAGCTTTTGAGCATACTTACAGACAGGGCGGCAAACCTTTATATTCAGGACCTTTGCGACCTTGTGGCCATGCGTAAGGAAGTCTCCGGATACGAGTTTTACCCGATCTACGTGATGGATATGTCTAAGGTTTATTTCACGGAATAAACTTACCGCTCCGGCCTTTAAAATAGCCTTAACGGATTTTCCGCGGGCTTTCGTGAATATGAGCAGGGCGGTCTTTCGTTAGCCTATTATGAAAGAACCGCTCTGCTTTAACGGCTGTGGAAAAACCAGCATAGAAATACAGACTGGGAGGGGAAAATGCGCTATATCTTAAAAAGAGCGGGTGTTTTTATCCTAACCCTCTTTGTTATCTCTGCCCTTGTATTCTTTGCCTTCCAAATTATTCCCGGCGACCCCACCACAAGGATGCTCGGAACCCAGGCCACACCGGAAAAGGTGGAGGCTCTGCGGGAGGAGCTTGGACTTACAAACCCTGCCATAATACGTTATTTACGCTGGCTAAAGGGTTTTGTCACCGGAGATTTCGGTATATCATACAGCTATAATATGCCGGTAAAAGAATTATTGGCAGGAAAGCTTGGGATAACGGCGGCCTTGAGCCTGCTTTCCTTTTCCATGATTTTGCTTATTTCATTTCCCATTGGTGTTTTGCTTGCAAGATTTGCCCACAGTATTCCGGATAGGGCCTTTATGGTGTTTAACCAAATCATAATGTCAATACCGCCTTTTTTCATAGGTATTCTCTTTACATATTTTTTCGGACTGATACTAAAGCTTTTTACACCTGGGGGCTTTGTTGACAGAAGCATAGACCCAGCCGCTTTTTGGGGTTACCTGACTTTTCCGGCTCTTGCCATAGCCCTTCCAAAAAGTGCCATGGTAATTAAGCTTTTGCGCAGCAGTATGCTTCGGGAAATGAACGAGGACTATGTGCGCACAGCCTTCAGTCGGGGCAACAGCCGCTGGCGTGTTATACGCATCCACGTTTTGCGAAACGCCATTATTCCGGTGGTAACTTTTCTTGCGGTCACCCTTGTGGATATAATAGCCGGCAGCATAATAATTGAACAGGTTTTTTCAATACCGGGTATGGGCAGGCTTCTTCTAAGCTCCATAATCGGCCGTGATATACCTGTGGTTCAGACGATAATAATGATAATCGCCATAATTGTCATAGCAGTAAATTATTTGGCAGATATATCTTATAAATATATCGACCCGAGAATTCGCTTCCGATAATTAGCAGCACGCCTTCCAAGGCGCCCAGGAGGCCAAAAGTGAGAAAAAGACCAAACTACAGCCTTATATTTGGATGCGCCCTGACGGCTCTTATGGTAATCATAATAGTAATCGGATACTTCTGGACACCATTTGACCCTGACGCCATGTCCACCACAAGCAAAAGTATGCCGCCAAACTCCGTGCATATTTTGGGCACGGATAACTTTGGACGGGACATTTTAAGCCGTATTATGGAAGGGGCGGGAACAACCCTGCTCATTGCTTTTCTGGCAGTTTCCATAGGTGCAACGGTGGGCACACTCATAGGCGGGCTGACGGGATATTTCGGCGGACGGGCCGATGAAATAATAATGCGGATAAACGATGCTATAACGGCCTTTCCCAGCATTCTTCTTGCCCTTGTTATAATAACCATAAGCGGAAACGGTAAAACTAACATAATTATAGTATTGGGCATTCTTTTTATCCCAAGCTTTGCAAGAGTTATAAGAGGAGAATTTGTAAAACAGCGAAGTATGGACTATGTGAAAAACGCAAAGCTCATGGGCGTTTCAAATATGCGCATAATTTTTGTCCATATCCTGCCGAATATTGCCGCTGTTTTATTATCCTCTGTTGCCATAGGCTTTAACAACGCTGTCCTTGCTGAGGCCAGCATGAGCTATCTGAATGTTGGGGTTAAACCCACGGAAAGCGCAAGCTTAGGTCGGATGCTTTTAGACTCTCAAGCCTATCTTTTCTCGGCACCTTGGCAGGCCCTTTCGGCGGGCTTTTCCATTTCTATTTTAATTCTGGGTTTTGCCCTCATATCCGAGGGCTTAGGATACAGGCCTAGCTGGCGGCCTGCAGCGAAACGGAGGCGTAAGGCAGATGCTTGAAATTAAGAACCTATCGGTTGCGTTTAACGATGGTCGTGAATGTACGGCGGTGCAGGGGATAGACCTGCACATGGCCCCGGGAGACACCCTTGGTCTTGTGGGGGAATCCGGCTCAGGCAAAACAGTGACGGCACTTACCGTTGCAGGCCTTATAGCCAAGGGTCAGGCAACTGTGGAAGGGCAAATTCTTTTTGATGGTAAAGACCTTTTAAAATGCAGCGTAGAGGAAATGCGCCTTCTACAAGGCAAGGATATAGGCGTTATATTTCAGGAACCCATGACAAGTCTTGACCCCCTTATGCGGGTTGGGCGCCAGATTGGCGAAACTCTTAAGCTCCACTGTAAATTTAGCTCTGAGGAAAGACGTAAAATGGTTCTGGAGGTCATGCGTCTTGTAGGCCTGCCGGAGCCTGACATAACTTATAAAAAATATCCCCACCAACTATCCGGCGGCCAAAGGCAAAGGGCTATGATAGCCTCGGCCTTCATAACCCACCCAAAGCTTTTGATTCTTGACGAGCCTACAACTGCTTTGGATGTTACGGTTCAGGCTCAAATAATAGAGCTTTTGCGCCGATTAAACGAAAAATGCGGCGTCAGCCTGCTTTTCATCTCCCATGACCTTAGGGTTATAAGGCGGGTGTGCAAGAAGGTTGCCGTTATGTATAGAGGGCAGATTGTCGAGCAGGGTGACACGGAGCAAATATTCTCAGACCCCCAGCACGAATATACGAAAAAGCTTGTTTCTGCCGTGTCTGCCAGGAGAAGAATGAATGTCTGAACCTGTGCTTGAGGTAAAAAACCTTAACGCCTATTATATAAACCACGGCCTGTTTGACAGAAAAACTTGTAAGCAGGTTTTGTTTGATGTTAACCTAAACGTTTACCAAGGGGAAATTTTAGGCCTTGTGGGTGAATCCGGCTGTGGAAAATCCACCTTATCTAAGGCAATTTTAGGTCTGCACACAGACTATGACGGCGAGATTATCCACTATACAAACAGGCCGCAGATGGTTTTTCAAGACCCCTTCGGCTCCCTTAATCCTGCCAAAACCATTGAATGGATAGTGGAGGAGCCCCTTCGTGCCTTTGGGAAATACGGAAAGGCCGAGCGGAAAGACAGGGTTATGGATATGCTAAGGCGGGTGGGCCTGGGCCCCGAATATGCCGATAGAAAACCAAGAGAGCTATCCGGCGGTCAGCGCCAGAGGGTGGGCATAGCCGTTGCCCTTATACAAAGACCGAGATTTATAATTGCGGACGAGCCGGTTTCGGCCCTTGATGTCACAATTCAAGCGCAGATTTTGGAGCTTCTTATGGAGCTTCGTTCAGAGCTTGACCTAAGCTATCTTTTCATCTCCCACGACCTTAACGTTATTCGGCAGATAAGCGATAGGGTGGTAGTCATGAAAGACGGCAGAACAATAGAGCAGGGAACGCCCCAGGAGGTCTTTAACTCTCCCAAAACGGCGTATACCAAAAGGCTTATTGCCGCAACGCTTTAAAAACTTAAAATTTATATACGCAAAAACAGGTCAGCGGCAAGACTAATCTTGCTGCTGACCTGTTTTTATACTAAAGAAGTTTATTAAAATAAAGCTTTTCAATGCTGATATAGCGCCGAATAAGAAAAATGTATGCAGATAGCAAGAAATTAAGGCAGCTTTTCAGTTAGATCTGCGTAGGTTTTATGAAACCTAAGCCCAAAAAAATTCAGGGGTTTTTCAGCCTGTCCAGCCAAAGCTGGGGCATGGCATCCGAGGGCATATGCCAGCCGGCTCTGGGACTTAGGGAAACACTTCCAACCTTGGGTCCGTCAGGCAGGCAGCTTCTTTTAAACTGCTGACTGAAAAAGCGTTTTATAAAAACCTTAAGCCAATAGACTATGGTTTCCCCGTCGTATACCCCTTCAAAGGCGTGCTGAGCAAGGCGCAGTATCTTCTTTGGGCGGCAGCCCCAGCGCAAAAAGTAATAAAGGAAGAAGTCGTGAAGCTCATAAGGGCCGACAAGCTCCTCGGTTTTTTGGGAAATTTCGTCATCCTCGGCAGGCAAAAGCTCCGGAGACACAGGGGTGGACAGTATGTCGGAAAGAAGCTCTTTTTGCTCAATGTCAGAGCTTTCCTCAATCATGTGTTCCACCAAATGGCGAACCAAGGTTTTTGGGATACCGCTGTTAACAGCGTACATGGACATATGGTCACCGTTATAGGTTGCCCAGCCCAGAGCAAGCTCGGACATATCTCCCGTTCCCACAACAAGGCCATCTGTGCCGTTTGCAATATCCATTAGCACTTGGGTGCGCTCTCTGGCCTGTGCATTTTCATAGACGGAGTTTTTAACATCCTCACTGTGACCGATATCTGAAAAATGACGGCGGACAGAATCGCTTATATCAATAAGGCGCAAGCTGGCAGAAAGCTTTGCCGCCAGAGCTTTTGCGTTTTCCAAGGTTCGCTCTGTTGTGCCGAAGCAGGGCATGGTAACGGCGATAAGATTTTCTCTGGGCATGGATAGCATATCCATGGCACGGGTGCAGATAAGAGCTGCAAGGGTGCTGTCCAGTCCGCCGGAAACACCCAGGACAAGGCTTTTGCAGCCAGTGTGCTCAATACGTTTTTTAAGGCCCAAAGCCGCAATTTGCAAAACTTCCTCACAGCGGATTTTTCTTTCGGCGGGATCCTCTGGAACAAAGGGCAGGGGAGAAAACTTTCGTGTAAGAGGGGTTTTTTCAAGGGCAAAGCTGAAGCGGCGGAAATGAGCGTGCTCATTTCTGCCTTGAGGAAAGCTGCTTACACGGCGGCGCTCATAAGAAAGGCGGGGAATATCAAGCTCTGTTTCGCAAAGTCCTGTGCTAAAGCGGCAGTTTTGAAGCAAAAGACCATTTTCGGCTATAAGCCTATGTCCGGAAAAAACCAAGTCAGTGGTGGATTCGCCCTCTCCGGCGCCGGCATAGATATAAGCGCAGATAAGTCTTGCCGACTGACTTTTCACAAGGTTTTCACGGTAGGCGGCCTTGGCTGCCCCCTCGCTGTCGGCGGAAAGGTTCATAATAACCGTTGCCCCATAGGCGGAAAGCTTATGTGAGGATGGGCTGTAAGACCAAAGATCCTCACCAATTTCAACGCCGATGCTAAGGCCCTCCACATTATCGCAGGGGAAAACAAGATCGGTTCCCATAAAGGTTTCCCGCCCCGCAAAGGTAAGAGCCTGAACGGAAGCCTCCCCCGGGCTAAAGTGACGGCTTTCGCAAAGCTCACCATAGTTTGGGATGACAGTTTTTGGAACAAGCCCCAAGATGTCCCCATGGCAGCAAACAGCGGCGCAGTTATAAAGCTTTCCCCAGCGCTTTACGGGCAGACCCACGGCAAACATAAGGTCAAGCTCCGAAGTGTGGGCCAAAAGGGAGCTTAAGGCCGCCTCGGCAGAATAAGGCAGGGCATCTTGGAAAAATAAATCTCCGCAGCTATAGCCTGTTAAGCAAAGCTCCGGCAGAGCCAGAAGCTTTATTTGCCTTGCAGCCGCCTGTTTTATAAGGGTAAGGGCAGAGTTTTTGTTAAACTCACAGTCCGCCACCTTTATGGCGGTGGTGCCTGAGCCAACCTTTATAAATCCATCAATCATGACGCACCGCCTCCGGTAAAGCAAAATACTAAAAACAGCACAAAAACAATGAGGAAAAGTATGCTCCCAAAGGGGCCAATCATTTTTACAAAGTCCCTGCCAGTGTTCATTTTGACCTCCAATCAAGCCTGTTTATGCCCAAAGTCCCCCGCCGGCACAAAGGCAGGGCGGAAGGACATTTGGGCGGCATCTCCCTTTTTAGTAGCTTATTCGGGAGGAAATATACTCGGGAAGCTCGTCTATGGGTATGCGCACCTGTGCCATGGAGTCACGCTCACGGACGGTGACGCAGTTATCCGCTGCCATCTCGTCGTCGCCGACGGTCTGGAAGTCTATGGTTATGCAGAAGGGTGTTCCAATCTCGTCCTGACGGCGGTAGCGCTTGCCTATGGAACCGGCATCGTCATACTCCACCATAAAGAGCTTTGAAAGCTTTTCATAAACAGCCTGAGCTGTGGGCGCAAGTCTTTCGTTTTTTGAAAGGGGAAGAATGGCTGCCTTTATAGGCGCCAGCGCCGGATGAAAACGCATGACCACACGGATATCGTCGTTGCCCTTTTTGTCTTTACCCACAACTTCCTCGTCATAGGCTTCAACTATAAATGCAAGGGTGACACGATCGGCGCCTAAAGAAGGCTCAACCACATAGGGGATGTAATGCTCGTTTTTCTCCTGGTCAAAATAGCTCATATCTTGACCGGAGTGCTTTTGGTGCTGCTTAAGGTCATAATCTGTGCGGTCGGCAACCCCCCAAAGCTCGCCCCAGCCAAAGGGGAAAAGATACTCAAAGTCTGTAGTTGCCTTGGAATAGAAAGAAAGCTCCTCTTTTTCGTGGTCACGAAGACGAAGGTTTTCATCTTTAATGTTAAGATTAAGCAGCCAGTTGTGGCAGAAACTGCGCCAGTATTCAAACCAGTGCAGGTCTGTGCCCGGCTCGCAGAAAAACTCAAGCTCCATCTGCTCAAACTCCCGTATGCGGAAGATGAAGTTTCCGGGGGTAATCTCGTTGCGGAAGCTCTTTCCTATCTGGCAGACACCAAAGGGAATTTTGCGCCTTGTTGTGCGCTGGATGTTTTTAAAGTTTACAAAAATGCCCTGAGCCGTTTCGGGGCGCATATAAACTTCTGTTGCCCTATCTTCCGTAACACCCTGATGGGTTTTGAACATAAGGTTAAACTTGCGTATATCCGTAAAATCCGATTTACCGCAGCCGGGGCAGGGAATGTTCTTTTCCCGAATGCAGGCTACCATATCCTCATGGGTCATGGCCTCAACATTTATACTGTCGTCGGGGTTATTAAAGAGCCAATCTTCAATAAGCTTATCGGCACGGTGGCGCATTTTGCAGGATTTGCAGTCTATAAGGGGGTCGTTAAAGGTGGAAACATGACCCGAGGCCACCCAGACCTGCGGGTTCATGAGGATGGCAGAATCCAGCCCCACGTTATATGGATTCTCCTGAACGAACTTTTTCCACCAGGCCTGCTTAACATTGTTTTTAAGCTCTACACCCAAGGGGCCATAGTCCCAAGAGTTAGCAAGCCCGCCGTATATTTCGCTGCCGGAATATACTATGCCTCGGTTTTTGCACAGGGCTACGATTTTGTCCATGGTTTTTTCATTGTTTTGCATTTTTGTAAGCTCCTTTACCCATAGCTGGCGGCCATGGGGAATTTTTATATTGGGGCGTGTTGACACAAGGGCTAAAGGTCCATCTTTTGGCGCATTTTGCATCATGCTGCGTTAAATTTTCTTGAAATACGGAAGTATGTCTGGGAAAACTTGTCTTGCCTGACACAAAATCCACTCAAAATCTGTACATTTCGGATGGTGTTAACTCGCCCTAGAAAGCGGCTTTTGCCGCGTCCTTTTCACATAAGGGTAAAATTTTTAAGACTGGAATTTTTCTTCCCAAGCTTTCTTTTAATGCCGTCAGGCCCTATGACATAGGTGTTGTCCAAGGTCTGGCGGGCACCTTTTCTCCAAGAGGCTATATACTCTGCCCGAAGCCCCTGCTGCTCATTTTTTTCTTCTTCGCTAAGCTCCCTCTGCCTTGAAAGACGGGCAAGCTCATTTATTCTGTCAAGTTTTTGCTGTTCCATATAATACTCCTGCTTGTCCGGCGGGAAATTAGTCCCAAAAGGGCTTAGTTTTTAAGGCTGTGCAAGGGGGCGGGAATTCTGCCGCCTCTTGCTATCATAAGAGCGGGGGAGCAGGTGTTAACCGGCATTACGGGGGCCCTGCCTAATAGTCCGCCGAAATCAATAATGTCTCCCACGGTTTTGCCAATGGCGGGGATAATCCGCACTGCCGTGGTTTTGTTGTTCACCATACCAATTGCCGCCTCGTCGGCTATTATACCCGAAATCGTGTCGGCGCTTGTGTCACCGGGGATGGCAATCATGTCAAGACCCACAGAGCAAACGCAGGTCATGGCCTCAAGCTTTTCAAGGCTTAGGTTTCCGGCAATGGCGGCACGAATCATGCCGGCATCTTCTGAAACGGGGATAAAGGCACCGGAAAGGCCGCCAACATTAGAGCTTGCCATAACACCGCCTTTTTTAACAGCGTCGTTTAGCATGGCCAAGGCCGCCGTTGTTCCCGGAGCGCCCACGCTGGAAAGTCCGATTTCCTCTAAAATATCCGCCACACTGTCTCCGATTGCCGGAGTTGGGGCAAGGGATAGATCAACAATGCCAAAGGGAACATCCAGGCGGCGGGAGGCCTCCTGAGCTACAAGCTGGCCTACTCTTGTTATGTGAAAGGCCGTTTTCTTAATGGTTTCCGCAACAATGTCAAGGGGCTGACCTTTGCAATATTTAAGGGCCTCGGAAACCACACCGGGGCCGGAAACGCCCACGTTTATTTCACACTCCGGCTCGCCCACTCCGTGGAAAGCCCCTGCCATAAAGGGGTTATCCTCCACAGCGTTACAAAAAATCACAAGCTTTCCGCAGGCAAAGCCATCTGATAATTCGGCTGTGCGGCGGATAATAAGACCCATTTCACGAACGGCATTCATGTTTATTCCGGCTCTGGTGGTTCCGATATTAACGCTTGAGCAGACAAGGTCAGTTTCCGCAAGGGCCTCGGGTATGCTGCGGATAAGCCGAGCGTCACCTTTGGTGCAGCCCTTGTGGACAAGAGCGCTGTAGCCGCCGATAAAGTCCACACCCACAGCCTTTGCGGCCTTGTCAAGAGCCTTTGCCAAGGGGAGGTAATCTTCTGCCTCGCATGACTCCGCCACCATGGAAATGGGGGTTATGGAAACACGCTTATTAACAATGGGAATGCCGAATTCCGAGGAAATTTGCTCGCCGGTTTTAACAAGGTTTCCCGCAAGGCGGCAGATTTTGTCGTAAATTTTTTCGCTGCAAACCTTAATGTCGGGATGGCAGCAATCACGAAGGGAGATGCCCATGGTTATGGTGCGAACGTCTAGATGCTGCTGGTCTATCATCTCGATGGTCTGTAAAATTTCACCTTTATTTATCATAACAAGCTCCGCCTTATATCCTGTGCATAGCGTTGAAAATTTCCTCACGCTGGATGCGGATGTTAAGATCAAGGCTCTCGCCCAGAGAAGAAAGCTCGGCAGAAAGAGCCTCGAAGGAAATTTCGCAGCCGGCGGCGTCCACCAGCATAATCATAGTAAAGCTGTCGTGCAAAATGGTTTGGCTGATGTCTAGAATGTTAACTTTTTTCTCTGCAAGAAGGCTGCAAACGGCGGCGATTATACCAACCCTGTCTTTTCCGATTACCGTTACAAATGCGCGCATAAAGAGAATACTCCTTTAATTCATTGTGCCCAGCTCGTCAAGGGTAAGCTCGAAGGCGGGGATGAAATTTTCTATAAAATAATGCAGCTCCGGCAGAGGGTTTTCCTTAAGGGTGTTAAGAAGCTGGGCCTCTGCCGAGGCAAATTCGTTGTTGCCTGCCTTGCGCTCCTCAATGCATTTTATATATGCTGAAAGCTTATCCGCCGCCTTAACATAGGCCAAGGTTTCCCCGTCTATGTTTGAAAAAACCGCTGTGTATGAGCTGCGAAGCTCCGGCGGTAAAAAGCCCAAAAGGGTTTCGGTGGCCTTTTCCTCGATTTCCTTATAGGAGCTTCTGATTTTGTCGTTGTGGTATTTTATGGGGGTGGGCAAATCCCCCGTTATAATTTCCGAAGCGTCGTGATAAAGAGCAACGCTTGAGCATAAATCCGCATTTACATCTTTACCGAAAACATCCCTGCCGATAAGGGCAAGACTGTGAGCCAAAACAGCCGTCATATGGCTGTGCTCTGAGACATTTTCAGCAAGGCTGTTGCGCATTAGACCCCAGCGGCGAATGTATTTCATACGGGAAATAAGGGCAAAAAAGCTGTTTTTCATTTCTGTGACCATTCCTTCCAAAAAGGGCAGCGGCAAACCGCTGCGGCAAAGCTTATTCTACCACGCTAGACACAAAAAGTCGAATAAAAAATCAGATATATGAAAGTATCCGGCTGGGCAGGGTTTTAACCTAGACCGATTTGGACATTTTTTACACAGATGAGGAAAGCACGGGGGTTTTGGCCAAGGAATCTACTCTAAAAACCAAAGGCCAATTGACAGAAGCTTTGGAAATACATATAATTAATAATATTATGCAAATCACCGCCGCAAAGGCGGTTTATATAGGGAAACAGGGGGCAGGAAAGATGATTAGATTTGAATGTGACTATGCCGAAGGGGCCCATCCGCGTATTCTTGAAGCGCTTATGAAAACCAACAGGGAGCAAACTGCTGGCTATGGCGAGGACGTTTTTTGCGAAACCGCAAGAAAGATTATCAGACTTGCCTGCGGCAACAGCAACTTGGACGTTCATTTTTTAGTCGGCGGCACTCAGGCTAACACAACGGTTATCTCCTCGATTTTGCGCCCACATCAGGCGGTTATAAGCGCTGATAAGGGGCATATTGCAGAGCATGAAACAGGAGCCATAGAGGCCACAGGTCACAAGGTTATTGCCCTGCCCACAAAGGACGGAAAAATCACTGCAAATCAGGTGCGTCAGGTGATTATGGAGCATTTTGCCGATGCCACCCATGAGCATATGCCCCAGCCTGCTATGGTTTATATTTCCCACCCTACGGAGACGGGGCTTTTATACACAAAGCAGGAATTAACAGAGCTTTCAACGGTTTGCAGGGAGAGAAAAACTCCCCTTTATCTGGACGGAGCAAGGCTGGGATATGGTCTTGCCGCAGCGGGAAACGACGTTTTCATGGCGGATTTAGCTAAACTTTGTGACGTTTTTTATATAGGCGGCACAAAGGTTGGGGCAATGTTCGGAGAGGCCGTTTGCATAGTAAACGATAAATATAAGGAAGATTTCCGCTATCATATAAAGCAGAGGGGAGGACTTTTATCCAAGGGCAGGTTCCTTGGCATACAGTTTGAAACCCTTTTTAGAGACGGGCTATATCTTGAAATAAGCAAAACTGCCGTTGAGCAGGCCCTGCGCATAAAAGAGGCCTTTAAAAACGGCGGCTGTGACTTTCTTTATGACTCCCCCACAAACCAGCAATTTCCGATTTTAAATCGGGTGATTTATAATGAGCTTTCAAAGCTATACAGCTTCAGCACATGGAAAAAGCTTAAGGGCGAGTATTTTGCAGTACGCTTTGTAACAAGCTGGGCAACCAGAGAAGAAAATGTGGACACTCTTATAAGCGACATAAAGCGCCTTTGCAAAATCTATGGTGACAGACCCACGACCTATGAAAGTTCAGAGCCGGAGGGCTTTTAAGCTTAGCAAAATAAAAATTACCGGAAGTTTTAGCGCCTTTGCCAAAGCTTCCGGTAAAGTTATTTTCTATTGGGGCTTGCCGCATTTGTGGCAAAACTTTGGTGCGCCTTCAAGCTGTGTCCCGCAGTTAGAGCAAAAGCTGCTTGCGGAAGCTGCCGAACTTGATGAAGGACTATCCGCAGGTTTTGCATAGGGGATGTCCTGATTTGAAGAAGGGGCGCCTTGCCCGTTGTTTGGATAAGCCCCTGCAGGCGGCTGATAATAGTAGTCCTGATTCTGAGAGCTGGGCTGACGGTAGCTCTGGTTGCCGGCGGAATATGGATTTTGGAAGCCCTGCTGTCCGTTGGGATAATAGCCTCCGGCGCCGGCGGCAGCAGAAGCTGCGCTTGCACCCACATATTGAGTATCCTTGCTAAATGCCATTATGCAAAGGAAAATGATGTTTAAAAATATAAGCCCCACAGCCCAGGCCCCGTCTTTACCAAAGGCCTGAGAAAGCTTAACCATTGTGATTATGTAGATAACAAAGCTTACAAAAGGTATGTATGCAAGAAGGAAAAACCAGCCGTTGCCCCAAGATATTTTATAAAGGGTATAGGAACTGTAAAATGGAACAATGGCTGCCCAGCCCGGTTCGCCGGCTTTTTCATATAGCTTCCAGTTGGCAGCTATTGTAAGGCCTAAAACAACTAGGGCGGGGATAAGAAGGACAATCCAAATCACTGACATAGCTTGAGACATACCAGAATAAACATCATTGCCGGCATAGTAATAATCATAATAATCCATATCAAATCCTCCAAATCAATATTTATATAGCAGATGCTCATAATCCTAAAAATATTCTACTACAAAAGTTTTGTTTGCACAAGAGAAAAGGTAGATTTTGAAAGAAGCAGGTAAAATAAGCTGAGAATAAGGAGCCTTTTGGGAAAGACCAAAAGGCTCCTTATCTTCAGCGCTCCTCCCGAAAATAGGGCAGACCCAAATGAGCAGGAGGGTGGTTTTCACGGCTGCGCCGCATGGAGCTTATAACCAAAACGGCGATAGTTACTATATAAGGCAGCATTTTGAAAAGCTCCTGAGAGCTTCTGTCAAGACCGGGGATATAGAAATAAAGCCAGAACAAAACGCCGAAAAGATAACTTCCCCAAACAGCGTGAACGGGCTTCCAACGGGCGAAGATAACTAAGGCAACGGCAAGCCAGCCAAGCTTTTCTATGCCTCCGTCATTTGCCCAGGTTCCTTTAATATAGTCCAAAACATAATAAAGCCCCCCAAGACCTGTTATGGCAGCTCCCGTGCAGGTGGCGATATATTTAAGCTTTGTAACCTTTATACCTGCGGCATCTGCCGTTGCGGGATTTTCCCCCACGGCACGAAGATTAAGCCCCGCCCTTGTTCGGTTTAGAAACCAGGTCATAACAATTGCAAGAATAACCGCCACATAGACAAGGACTCCGAGAGAGCTTAAAACGCTTACACCGCGGAAAAAAGGCAGAGTTGTCCTATAAGCGGTGCTGGTTACGGAAACTGAAATCTGACCTACGCCCCCCGCCATTTTGTTCATGACACCGCCAAAAAGGTTAGCTATGCCGGAGCCGAAAATGGTGAGGGTAAGACCTGTAACATTTTGGTTTGCCCTAAGGCTTATGGTTAAAAAGCTGTAGAGAAGCCCTGCAAGGCAGGAGGCAATAATAGTGCAGAAAAGGGCAATTAAAAAGCAGAGCAGGGGCACAGGCTCTGCTACGGAGCTTTCATAGAAAAAGGCTCCGGCAAGACCGGCAATGCCGCCAATATACATGATGCCCGGAACGCCGAGGTTAAGACTTCCGGACTTTTCCGTTAAAATCTCGCCTATGGCGCCAAAGAGGATGACAGTTCCAAAAACTATTGCCGCCTGAATAAGAGATAAAAATCCAGCCATATCAGTTTACCTCCTTTTTACTGCGGAAAATAAGCTTATAGTTTATGAAAAACTCGCTGCCTAAAATGAAAAACAGTATAATGCCTGTAATCATCTGGGAGGCATAGTCGTTAAGGTCATAGCGGGAGGCAATTTCCACAGCGCCCTTTTGTAAAAAGGCAAGGAGCAGTGACACAAAAAGCATCACAAGGGGGTTAAACTTTGCAAGCCAGGCAACTATGATGGCTGTAAAACCCCTGCCTCCGGCCGTATTTGTGGAAATAGTGTGTGAGGCGCCGGAAACCGCAAGAAAACCTGCAACACCGCAAAGACCGCCGGAGAGAGCCACAGTGCGGATGACAACCTTTTTAACATTTATGCCTATATATTTAGCGGTGCGCTCACTTTCGCCTACAACCGCTATCTCATAGCCGTGCTTTGACCAGCGCAGATAAATGTAAACCGCTATTGTGAGGGTCATAACTATAATGACATTAAGCATATATTGCTGACCCAGAAAAGGGGGCAGCCAACCGGCCTTTGTAGACTGATTTATGATGCCCACGGTATTTGAGCCTATGGGGTTTTCCCATTTTGTTATGAAAAAAGACGTAAGCTGAATGGCCACATAATTCATCATAAGGGTAAAAAGGGTTTCGTTGGTGTCAAATCTTGCCTTAAAGGCGGCTGGAACAAAGCCCCAGAGGGCCCCTGCAATGCAGCTTGCCGCAAATGAGACTATAAGAAGAGCCCAGGTGGGCATAGATGAGCCGAAGTAAATCATGCAGGCGGCTGTTGCAAGTCCGCCGGCAAGAATTTGCCCCTCTGCTCCAATGTTCCAAAAACGCATCTTAAAAGCAGGGGCAAGACCCACACCTATGCAAAGAAGCATCATGGTATCTCTTGCCGTTATCCAGGAGCGCTTTGAGGTGCCGAAGGCCCCCTCCCACATGGCGACATAGACTTTTAAGGGGTTTAGCTTTACTATGAGATAAATTATTCCCGCACAGGTAACAAGGGCCAAAAGCAGGGAAAAAAGTCTTATGCCCCAGGCTTTTACTAGTGGAGTGTCCTCCCTTTTTGTTATGCGCACAAAGGGTTCTTTAAGCCTAGTGTTCACTGCTTTTCACCTCCTAAACTTGTCATCATACGGCCGATTTCTCGTTTATCTGTTTCGCTTCCCTGAACAATACCGCTGACCTTGCCGCCGCATAGAACAAGAATTCTGTCGCAAAGCTCCACCAAAACGTCCAAATCCTCGCCTACAAAAATAACTGCAACGCCTTTTTGCTTCTGCTGATTTATAAGGTCATAAATCGTATAGGAGGAATTAATGTCCAGGCCTCGGACGGCATAGGCCGTCATAAGAACCGTGGGGGCAGAAGAAATTTCCCTGCCTACAAGAATTTTTTGGACGTTTCCGCCAGAGAGCTTTCTAACTGGAGTGTCCACACCGGGAGTGTTAACGGAAAGCTCTGTTACAACACGGCGTGCAAGTTCTCTGGGAGATTTCCGGTCGGCAAAAATGGACTTTCCCCGCCGGAAAGAGCGCAGCATCATATTATCCGTAAGGTCCATGTTCCCAACAAGACCCATACCCAGTCTGTCCTCGGGAACAAAGGAGAGGGCAACACCCATGGCGCTGATTTCTCTAGGCTTTTTTCCAATAAGGGGTTCTTTTTCTCCTGTTTCGGTGTCTATATAAAAAATGCTGCCGGATTCCGCCGGCTGAAGCCCGGCAATTGCCTCTAAAAGCTCCTTTTGTCCGCAGCCGGAAATGCCGGCAATGCCAAGAATTTCGCCGCTTCCCACAGAAAAGGATACATCGTCAAGCTTTTTCACTCCATCAATATCCCGTATGCTTAGGTTTTCTACACGAAGGCGCTCTTTAACATTCTTCGGCTTAGGCCGCTCAATATTTAAAACAACCGGATGACCAACCATCATATTGGTCATTTCGGCGGCAGTCGTGTCTTTTGTAAGGGTGTCTCCCACAAAGCGCCCGCGCTGAAGTATGGCAACTCTGTCAGACAGATCCTCCACCTCATGGAGCTTGTGGGTTATGATAATAACGGCCTTTCCGTCGTCACGCATTTTCCGCAGGATGGCAAAAAGCTTGTCTGTTTCCTGAGGAGTTAAAACGGCTGTAGGCTCGTCTAGAATGAGAATATCGGCACCCCTATACAGCACTTTGACAATCTCAACCGTCTGCTTCTGGGAAACCGACATATCATATATCTTCTGCTTTGGGTCAACATCAAAGCCGTAAAGGGAACAGATGGAACGAATTTTCTCGTTCACTTCCACCATGTCCAAAAGACCCTTTCCCGGCATTCCGAGAATTATATTTTCGGCTGCAGTAAGCACATCCACAAGCTTAAAGTGCTGGTGTATCATACCGATGCCCAAATCATATGCATCTTTGGGGCTTCGAATGGAAACCTCGTTTTCCCCAATAAAAATTTGACCGGCATCCGGATAGTAAATGCCGGAGAGCATATTCATAAGAGTGGTTTTACCGCTGCCGTTTTCACCTAAAAGCGCTAAAATTTCACCTTTGTAAATGTCCAGCCAAACCTTGTCGTTAGCAAGAACACTGCCAAAGGATTTTGTTATATTCCTCATTTTAATGACGGCTGTTTTTTCTTCCAAAGTCAGCTCCTCTTTCTGTCAAAAAAGCTTATTGTCTCCTGTTTACTTGTCGTCCTGCCTTGGGAAGGCTTTTTCCGGCCCGGGCGCAAGGCTTGCAGCCGAGGGCAAAAATGAATTTAAAGTGCCTGGAGAATGCTTCCCCAAACACTTATTTAAAGGACTAGAGCATAAAATCTTTTTGGAGACAAAGCTCGGCATTGCCGAGCTTTGTCTCCGGATTGTTTAGCTAAGCTCTGTGATTCCGTCGATACGGAGAGAGAAGTAAGGTGCGGAGCGAAGCTTGGATTCATAGAAGATGCCGTTTTCAATGGCCTCGCCTTCGTCGCCTTCAAAGTCGCCGTCGGTGTCAAGAGCAAGGAAACTGGTAACGGTTTCACCGTTAACGGTGAACTTTGCTGTGTCAAAGATGTTAAGGCTGCCGTCGGCAAGAGCTGCCCAGACTTCATCAACCTTTTCCTGAGTGCCTTCGGCACATTCGGGGCCGAGAACGGAAACAGAAACGCCGTCGTTTACAATGCCGGTTGCATAGTCAGAAGGAATGGCAGCGGCGCCGCCTTCAAGAGCCTTCTGGATGGTGGGGGTATAAACAGCGCCCCAGTTGTTAAGTGCGCTGGTGAGAGCCGCAGTGGGAGCAACGGCGAGCATATCAATGTTGTATCCAACAGAGTAGACAACAGCGCCGCCGTCTTTTGCTGCCTGAACAGCAGAGGGAGCTCCTGTGGAGTCAGCGTGCTGGCCGATTATGACACAGCCCTTTGACATAAGAGCGTTTGCGGCCTCGGCCTCACGGGTGGGGTCATACCACTCGCCGGTGTAGATAACATCCATATATGCCTCGGGAACTATGGACTGAACGCCAAGGAAGAAGGCGGTGTAGCCGGAAACAACTTCGGCATAGGGCTTTGCGCCAACATAGCCCACATAGGGCTCTGTTACAAGACCTTCGTCCAAAAGCTCTTTCAGCTTCATGCCGGCAACAACGCCGGAGACATAGCGGGACTCATATACAAAAGTGAAGATGTTTTTAAGGTTGGGAAGGCCTGAGGGAGCAGCGGTGTCACCTGTGGAGGCAACAAAAATAACGTCTTCATATTCGCCGGCGGCCTGCTGCATATAGCTCTGGTGGCCGTAGCTGTCGGAAAAGATGATGTCGCAGCCGGACTCAGCAAGGTCAACTGCCGTGTCATAACAGGCTTCGTCTTCGCCAATGTTATATTTCCATGTTATCTGGTCCTCTGAAAGTCCAAGGGCATTAACAGCAGACTTAATGCCGTTTATGTGTGCCAGGTCATAGCCGGAGTTTTCATCGTGGATGAGGATGGCGCCTATTTTATAGTCGGCGTAATCCCCGGTGGCTTCGCCATTTCCTTCGGGCAGGTCTGTTCCGGAATCGGGAGCCTTCTCGCCGCAGGCGGCAAAGGCAAATACCATTACCAGCGCAAGAAGCAGTGATATGAGCTTTTTCATTTTTTTCTCCTCCATGTAATGTTTTAGTGACTCGTATATCTGAAATCGCTTTGCGATTAAAGACCAAAAAAGCGGGAACCTAAAAAGCCCCGCGATATAGTGCAAAAGCAAACTTGCCTTCGCATCAATATCGGTAGCCCGGCAATTTACGGCAGCCGGCTAGAGACTTCAAAACCATATCATTTGATATATACCGATGTATATTCAGTTTTTTAAAAGTGAAGAGCAGCTTAGCAAAAGACCGGTTTGCCGCCTTCCATAGACTTTATTTTAGCAAGAGATTCTATGCGTATTCCTTTAGAGCGCAGCTTTTCCCCTCCCGGCTGGAAGGCCTTTTCAATGGCAATGCCGGCGCCCACAAGGCTTGCTCCGGCGTCATTTACAAGGGAAATAAGCCCCTCAAGAGCAGCGCCGTTTGCAAGAAAATCATCGATTATAAGAATCCTGTCTCCAGGGAGCAAAAATTCTTTTGAAACTATAATATCATAGCTTGTGCCGTGGGTAAAGCTTTCAACTTTGGAAGTATAAACATCACCGGCGATGTTTTTTGTTTTTGTTTTTTTCGCAAAAATAACGGGACAGCCGAATGCCTGCGCTGTTATGCAGGCGATACCTATCCCGGAAGCCTCTATAGTGAGTATTTTATTTATGCCTTCTCCGGCAAAAAGGCTGTAAAACTCCTTTGCCATTTCGCCAAAAAGGCTAACGTCCATCTGGTGGTTTAGGAAGCTGTCTACTTTGAGGATGCCGCCGTCTTTAACCTTACCATCCTTTAAAATGCGTTCTTCCAAAAGCTGCACGGCTGCCCACCCCCAAAAATAATTAAAGCGGAAAATGTATTGCGCATATCCGCCTTTGTTAATAAGTCTACAATATGTGAGGGATTTAGACAATATCGAATTTTTCATAAAAATATACTAAAAAGAACCTACTTACTTAACACTTTCGTCAAATTTGAAGAAGCCTCACAAAAATAGAGCGGTTTTTGCAGGGCTTCTTTCGGATAAAGCTTATTTTTGCTTTGGTATGCTTATGGTAAGCACAAGCTCCGTGTCTGTTTCGTGCTTTTCCATACCGGCGGAAATGCCCCCCTGCTTCATCATTTCAAGGCCATGGGTGAGGGTGTTTAAAAAAACCCGCACATCTTTTAAAACGAACATGGTCTTTCTTTTGGTTTTCACTTCGGGGTCCTCTTCCGGCAGGGGGGCATCCAAAAGGGCTTCTATGTACTGCTCGGTTGCGGCAACATTCATGTGCTGCTCAACTATAAAACTCAGGGCCTGTCTTTGAGCTTGCTCGTCAGGAAGGCGCAAAAGAGCCCTGCCGTGCCTTTCCGTCAAATTCTGCTCACGCAGGGCATCGAGCACATCCGGAGGAAGCCTTAAAAGCCGAAGCTTGTTTGCCACCGAGGGCTGGGATTTTCCAAGGCGGCGGGCGGCCTCCTCCTGACTCATGCCAAAAAGCCTTATAAGCTGCTGTATACCCTCGGCTTCCTCCACAAAGTCAAGGTCACGGCGCTGTATGTTTTCCACCAGAGCCAAAAGGCTTGACTCCTCCATATTAACATCTATAACAATACAGGGCACCTCTCGCAATCCTGCAAGGCGTGAGGCACGAAGCCGCCTTTCTCCCGCCACAAGCTCATAGTGTCCTGCTCTGCGGCGGACTGTCAGTGGATTTAAAACACCGTGCTGGGCTATGCTGTCGGAAAGCTCCCGCAGGGAATCTTGGGAAAATTTTTTTCGGGGCTGAACGGGGCTGGGATATATTTCGTCTACGGAAAGATAGCTTATTCCATTACGAAACAGCCGAGGGTTTTTCTTCAGTGTGGCCATTTTTCCATCTCCTTTATAAAAAACTCCGGATATATAGGCAAGTTTTGAAAACAGCTTTAGACATATAGTGCTTCCAAAAACAACACTACACCATATATAGCAAAAAAATTGCCGTAAGCTGTTGGGGAATGAAAAAATCGCACCCTGTCCGCAAATAGCGGTTCAGGCTGCGATTTTTAAGCTGAAAGACTTTTCTAGTCCTCGTACTCATAGTCACGCCGGCGAAACAGCAGGGTGATGCACCAGATGGCGGAAAGCCCCACAAGTGTATATATCACACGGCTGAGGGTGGCGGTTTGCCCGCCGAAAAGATAGGCCACCAGGTCAAAACGGAAAAGACCTATAAGTCCCCAGTTAATTCCGCCTATGATACTTATAATTAGTGCGATTCTGTCTAGTATCAGCATTTGCATAAGCTCCTTTATATGGTTTCGCCTATAGCTTATGCGAAAGGCCTTTATTTATTCAAAAAGCAAAAGTTGAAAATCACATTTTTTATTTTATAAAAGAACATGGGCGTGGCGGTTTGCGTGGCAGCCCATATTAACAACACAGGGAAGCCCCGCAATATGAGTTGGGAAAAACTCAATGTTTACCTTCAGCGCCGTAACAGCGCCGCCGAAACCCTGAGGACCAATGCCCAAGGCGTTTACACGCTCCAGAGCCTTTTCCTCTAATTCAGCGTAAAAGGGGTCGGGGTTAGCCTCGTCCATCTCACGGGTAAGGGCCTTTTTTGCCAAAAGGGCCGCTTTTTCCACAGTTCCTCCAAGACCCACTCCCACGATAACCGGAGGGCAGGGATTGGAGCCCGCCTTTGAAACAGTTTCGGTGATAAACTCAAGAATATCCTCGGTTGAGCAGGAGGGGAGAAACATTTTCATGGCACTCATATTTTCGCTGCCGAAGCCCTTTGGGGCAAGACTAATAGAAAGTCTGTCGCCGTCCACAATCCGGCTGTGGATAACAGCAGGAGTGTTGTCTTCGGTGTTAACCCGCCGAAGGGGGTCTGAAACCACGGACTTTCGCAGAAAGCCCTTTTCATAGCCCCGACGCACTCCCTCGTTAACAGCTTCCTCGAAGCTTCCTCCGACTATGTGCAAATCCTGACCAATATTTGCGAAAACAACAGCCATCCCCGTGTCCTGACAGATGGGCAGCCTGTCTTTTTCCGCTATAAGATAGTTTTCCCGCAAATCACTAAAAACCTGCTTTCCGGCAGGGGAGATTTCATTTTTTGCGGCTTTTTCTATTAGCTGCCTCGTTTTAAGGGGCAAAACGGTGTTTGCCTCGATGCACAGAGCTTCGACAGCATTAATTATTTCTTCACAGGTAATTTCTCGCATTAAATACCCTTTCCTTATTAGGGCGTTGAACGGTAGTGTCAACACAGCCTGAAAAGCCCAGTGAATATGCATTTTTTCATAAAAAATACGTCTTCGACAAAACTAGTGTTTTTTCGCTCTTTACAAGAGCTTTAAAATGGGCTATCCTCTGATTACAGCTTATCCAATGGCGCGCATGGTGCGTGCCGGGCTCATATCTTTATCCCACAACCCTGTTTTGGCGGAATGGAAACATTCCGCCACTTTTTTTTATCTTCAAAAACAAGGATTTTTCACCCACGGCTTTCGAAAACTTAAAGGCCTGCTATTTTTTTCCTTTGTATTTTCCCTTGGCATTAGCGGAGGGTTTTTCCTTGGTTAATGACCTTACAGACTCTTGCACTTTGGCGTTTTTACCGCCGCCCATGCCCTTGGCCCTGCCGGAAACCCGTACTTGAGACGGACTTTGCCCTCTGCTTTTCGGCGGGGACTTGTCAGGTTTTGCCCCGGAGGGTCTGTCCGGCCGGACAAGGCAGCCTTTTCCATAGCCGATTAGGTCTTCCCTGCCGGCCTTTTTTAAAGCCTCTATGACAAGTCTGCGCTTTTCCGGTCTTTTCCACTGTAAAAGCGCCCGTTGCAGGGCCTTCTCATGAGGGCTTTTGGCAACATACACGCTTTTCATGCTGCGGGGGTCTATCCCCGTGTGGTACATACAGGTGGATATTGTCCCCGGTGTGGGGTAAAAGTCCTGAACCTGCTGAGGCTGACGGCCTTTGGCATTAAGGTATTCCGCAAGGGCAACGGCATCGGAAAGGCTGCTGCCCGGGTGGCTGCTCATAAGATAGGGAACAACATATTGCTCCTTGCCGTGGCGCTGGTTGAGCCTTGCGTATTTTTCGGAAAAAGCCTCATAAACTTCTATGTGGGGCTTTCCCATATAGTCTAAAACACTGTCTATGCAATGCTCCGGCGCAACCTTCAACTGACCGGAAATATGATTTTCCACAAGCTCAGAGAAAAAGGCCCCGTCCTTATCCTCCATCATATAGTCAAAGCGGATACCGCTGCGGATAAAAACCTTTTTCACACCGGGAATTTGCCGGAGCTTGCGCAAAAGAGCAAGATAATCCGAATGGTCTGCCTCAAGCTGGGAGCAAGGTGTGGGGGAAAGGCAGTTTTTCTTTGCGCACATTCCATGCTCTGCCTGCTTTTTACAGGAGGGGAGGCGAAAGTTTGCCGTGGGTCCGCCCACGTCGGAGACATAGCCTTTCCATAAAGGGTGGCTTGTCATTTTTTCCACCTCTCGGATGACAGATTCGTGACTGCGGCTTGTAACCGCCCTGCCCTGATGAAAGGCCAAAGCGCAAAAGTTGCAGCCGCCGAAGCAGCCCCTGTTGTGGATGACGGAAAAGCGCACCTCCTCAATGGCAGGCACTCCACCAAAGCTGTCGTACATTGGGTGGGTTTCCCGTGTGAAAGGCAGGTCAAAAACCTCGTCAAGCTCCTTTTGGGAAAGAGGTGCGGCTGGAGGATTTACTATAAGGGTTCTGCCCTGACAGCTTTGGCAAAGGGCACGTCCCCTGACAAAATCGTGCTCCTCATATTCTATGCGGGTGGCATTTGCCTCGGCAACCGGGTCTTTTGCCGTTTCCTCATAGGAGGGCAGGATGATTTTTTCAAATACACAAAAGCTCTCATTGGGGGCAATAAAGGCCGTGCCTTTAATATCACGCATATCAGAGGGCAAGGCTTTCCGCCTAAGTCTTTTCGCGATTTCTCTTGTGGCCTCCTCGCCCATGCCGTAGACAAGAAGGTCTGCCTTAGAGTCGAATAAAATCCCCCGCCGCAGCTTATCGTCCCAGTAGTCATAGTGGGAAAAGCGCCGCAGACTGGCCTCCAGTCCGCCGATTATTATGGGCATATCCGAACCGAAGGCCTCTCTTGCACGGTTTGTGTATACTATTGTGGCCCTGTCCGGTCGAAGCCCCGCCTTTTTCCCGGGAGAGTAAAAGTCCTCCCCTCGGGGCTTTTTTGCGGCGGTGTAGTGGGCAACCATACTGTCAAGGTTGCCTCCCCCTATGAAAACCCCGTATCTGGGGCGGCCCATGGCCAAGAAATCGGCGCAGTCGTTCCACCTTGGCTGGGAAAGAAAGGCAACCCTTGCGCCAAGAGCCTCCAGCACTCTGGCAATTACCACAGGGCCAAAGCTTGGATGGTCCACATAGGCGTCGCCGCTTACCACAAGATAGTCGTAGTAATACCAGTCACGGGAGAGCATATCTTCCTTTGAAACAGGTAAAAAATCTGTAAGAGCATGGCTTTGCATAAGCACCTCGTATGAGCTTTTAAAAAATAAAGCTTAGATTGATTTTTGAAGAAGCTGCAAAACAGAGACATTGCCTTCCTCAGAGCCGATACAATGAAAGCCCAGACCCTCATAAAGAGCCAAGCCGCGGCTGTTTGTTTCGGAGACGTGGAGGCAAAGGCTGCTGCGCCCTTTTTTACGGTAATATGAAACCGCCTGACCTATAAGCTGGCAGCCAAGACCCCTGCCCCTATATTCCGGAGGGATATATACAAAGCTTATCCAGCCGGTCCCCTCCTCTGCCATTCTCTCCGGGTCAAGCTCTAAAATACCTGCAAACTCGTCGCCGTAGAGGGCTTTCATAAGAGTTTGCGGGTCTTTTGCCGAAACTTTAGCGGCAGCCTTAATATAGGGAGCCTCGCTGTAGCCCCGAAGGGTGCCGTGGGCCGCCTGCCAGCCTTCTTTATAGCAGTTTTTATAAAGCTGGGCATCGGCGGAAAGGTCCATGGGATAAAAGCGAAGGCTTGTTAAATCAGGCTTAACAGAGTTTTTGTGCCAGCCCTGCTTTGCAAAGGTACTGAGGTTTTCGTCAAGGTGGGCGGTGTCGTTATAGTATTCTATGGAGGTTTTGCCGTCTTTAATGTTCAGCAGGGCAACACAGGTGTTGTCTCCATGGGAAATTTGGGAAATATCTTCCGAAGAAATGCCCAAAATCGTGCTTATAAGGGCTCTTATGGCCATGCCGTGGCTAACACAGGCGATGGTTTGCCCCTTATGTTTTTCCGCAAGCTCGCTTATTACTTCCGTAATCCTGCTTTTTAAGGCCGAAAAACTCTCGCCGCCTTCTATCTGCCATTTATCGGGGTTCGTTCCGAAAAGCAGCATCTGCTCAGGGTAGTCAAAGCTTGCGTTGCCCCAGGGCTGGTCCTCCCAGATGCCAAGACCGATTTCCTTCAGACGGGGGTCAATGTTAAGGCTAAGCTCCGGCTGGTATTTTAAAATTGCTCCGGCGGTTTTCTGGGTCCGCTGAAGGTCGCTTGAATAAAGCGCGTCAATTTGGATGTTTTTAAAACGCTGGGCAAGGGCATCTATCTGCCTTTTTCCGGTTTCCGTTATGTCCCCGTCATAATGGCCCTGAATGCGCCTGTAAAGGTTGCCCTCGGCTTCGGCATGCCGGATTAAGTATATTTTTGTCATATTAACCTCCGATTGTTGACCGCGCTTTGCGGATGATATATAATTACCATGGTAAACTGTATATTTAAAAATGGCTTATCAAATCATTATATAATAATACAGGGCTTTTAACAAGGGCATTTCCGGTGTTTTGCCGGAGTTTTGGAGGTTTGTCTGTGAAGGTTATCCATCTTATCAGCGGCGGCGATACAGGCGGGGCAAAAACCCACATCCACTATTTGCTGTCGGGAATAAGCAAAAATATAGACGCGACCTTAGTCTGCTTTATGAAAGGTGAGTTTTCTGACGAGGCTGAGGCTCTGGGGATTAACACTGTGGTTATGGAGGAAAACCCCATAAAGGCGGCAAAAAAGCTTAAGACCATGATTAAAAATGAGGGCTTTGAGCTTATCCACTCCCACGGTGCAAGGGGAAACTTTATGGCAAGCCTGCTTCGCCCCTTTTGCGGCATACCCGTTGTAACAACGGTTCACAGTGACCCAAAGCTTGACTATCTGGGAAGGCCGGCAGCAGCCCTTGTTTACGGGGGACTTAACTCCTACGCCCTTAAAAGGGCTGATTATCTTGTGGGAGTTTCTCAGGCTATGAAAGAGCTTTTAATTGAAAGAGACTTTTCCCCAAATAAGATTTTTACCATATATAACGGCGTTGACTTTTCGGTTCAGGTGAAAAATCCCGACAGGCTTTCATATTTGCGCGGACTTGGCCTTTCCTGTGATAAAGACAGCGTTGTTGTGGGTATTGCCGCAAGGCTTGACCCCGTTAAAGACGTAGGGACTCTTATAAAAGGCTTTGCAAAAGCGGCAGAAAGCTGCCGCGAGCTTCGCCTTGTCATAGCCGGAGAGGGCGGGGAAAAGGAAAGGCTTATGGCCATAGCCTCTGAGCTTTCAGTGTCGGAGAAAGTATGTTTTGCCGGCTGGATTGACGATATAGACCGCTTTTTCGGAGCCTTGGATATAAATGCGCTCAGCTCCCTGTCGGAAACCTTCCCATACGCCATAACCGAGGGGGCAAGAGCATATCTGCCCACTGTAAGCAGCCGTGTAGGAGGAGTTCCCATGCTTATAAACGAGGGGGAAACAGGCTTTCTTTTTGCCCCCGGAGATTATGAAACCCTTGCCCTAAGGCTAAAACAGCTTGCACAGGACAAGGATTTGCGGGAAAAAATCGGAAAAGCCGCCTATGAAAAAGCAAGGGCTGAGTTTTCTGTGGAGGCAACCACAAAAACCCAGCTTAATATATATGAGGAAATAATGCACAGGGAGGCTCTTGAAAAACAGGGCAAAAGAAAGGGCGTAATTATCTGCGGCGCCTACGGCATGGGAAATGCCGGAGATGATGCCATTTTAGAGGCCATAGTAGGGGAAATGCGTGGCATAGACCCCTTTATCCCCATAACGGCCCTTTCAAGAAGGCCTCTTGAAACACGCAAGAAGTATCATGTTGACTCTGTGCATATGTTTAATGTCCCCGCCTTTCGCAGGGCAATGAAAAAAACCAAGCTGTATTTAAGCGGCGGCGGCAGCCTTATCCAAAATGTCACAAGCAGGCGAAGCCTTTGGTACTATCTTTATACTATAAAGGCGGCAAAAAAACTTGGCAATCAGGTTATGATGTACGGCTGCGGCATAGGCCCTTTAAAAGATGAGAGGGATGTGCCGAGGGTGCGCAGGATTTTAAACAGATATGTGGATGTTATAACCCTTCGTGAGGGCTACAGTATGGCAGAGCTTGGCCGTCTTGGGGTTTTAAAGCCGAAGATAATGGTTTCCTCCGACCCTGCCCTTACCCTTGAAGCAGCGCCTGATGACAGAGTGGACGCAGAGCTTAAAAAATACAGTTTGGAAAATGAAAAGGGCCTTGTCTGCTTTTCAATACGAAACTGGGAGGGCTTTGCCAGAAAGGCGGAAAGCTTTGCCAAAGCTGCAGACTTTGTCTTTGAACAGCTTAATTTAAAGCCTGTTTTCATTCTTATAAACCCTCAGGAGGATAAAGAGGTTACACAAACTGTTATGGGGCTTATGAAAACCAAGGCGGCCCTTATAACAGAGCCTATGGAAGCCTCACTAACTATAGGGGTTTTATCCCGCATGAGAGCCATGGTTTCCATGCGCCTGCACGGGCTTATATTCGCGGCCTCTCAAGGGGTTCCTTTAGTTGGCATTTCCTATGACCCTAAGGTGACTGCCTTTTTAGACAGTGTCGGTCATGAGCTTTGCATAGAGTTTTCAGACCTTGAGGCCGATAAGCTTGAAAGAATGATTGAAACCGCCGTTTTGTCCATAGATGGGGAGAAAAGCCGGGAAATTGTTGAAAAGCTTATAAAGGCCGAGGCTGTAAACAGCCAGATGGCAAAGGAACTTCTTGAAAAATAGACATTACTAAGAGCTTAAAAGCTTCTGAATTTAATGAGGTGCAAAAATGGTCAAAACCGCTGTTTTGGTATCGGGCGGGGGGAAAAACCTTCAATCAATCATAGATGCTCGGATGTTTGGGGAAATATCCGATTGTGAGCTTAACGTTATTTGCTCAAATCCTTCGGCCTATGCCCTTAAAAGGGCAGAAATAGCAGGGCTTCGGCGCTACATAATTGACAGGGACGTGTTTCCCTCGGATAGTGTTTTCGCAGCTGCTGTTACAGATAAGCTGAGGGACCTTGACATAGAGCTTGTTGTTCTTGCGGGCTTTGACTTTCCCATTCCCGATTCTGCCTTTAAATATTTTGAGGGCAAGATAATAAGCACCGGAGTCGGTCTTATAAATCAGCTTTCGACCAGGGAGACGAAAGACGAGGGCCTTTGTGCCGCCGCCCTTGAAGCAGGGCTTAAAAAGCTGGAGGCAAGGGCGTTTTTTGTAACCCGTGAGTCTATGGAAAACCCGATTATTTCCCAAAAGCTTGTTGAAGTCCATGAGGGCGACAGCCCTCAAAGTCTCCGGACAAGGCTTCTTGAAGAAGGGGAAAACGAGCTTTTACCTAAGGCTGTAAGTCTTTTTTGCCGCGGATTTTTAAAGCTTTTAGACGGAAAGGTTATAAACCTTTTGGAAAAGGCAGAGGAAGAAGAAAGCGAAGGGAAAAAGGCAGAGGAAAAGCCTTCCGGCAAAAACTGATTTGCCGTATCAAGAAAAGCTTCAGGCGTTTATTTATACAAGGTGACAAAGCATAGAAAACTAAACGGTTCAGGGAGTTTTTTCCCTGAACCGTTTTTTGATGTTATGAAAAATTTTCAAAGAAAGCGTGTGCCCTTCTGTCAGACAAAACCCTAGGAGTCCTGATTTTCGTCCCTCGGCGGAGCCTTTATCTTAAGAGTCTTCTTTTTTCGTACAGCCCTCACGATAAGGATAACCACAACAGCAATAACAGCAAAAACAAATAAGACCGGCAGGGAGATGACAAAAAGCTTAAAGAAGTTCTGGAAGAAGCGGCCGACAGCCTTAAGGCTGCGGACAAAGCCCTCTTTAAGCTGGGTTCCATAGCTTAAGGTGGCGGTGCTGCTCTCGGTGTATAAGACAACTTCGGAGATGGAAAGTTCAAGGGTGGAGTAGGAAACAAGGTCATCCCAACCCTTTAGCTGGCTTGTGAGGCTTTCAATGTCATAGCGCACCTCGGAAAGGCGGGATTCTATAAGAAGAATTTCTTCAACGGAATTTGCTTGGGCCAAAAGCTCCAAAAGCCTTGTCTGCTCGGTTTGCCTTGCCTCAAGCTTTGCAGCAGTATCACGGTATTGCATGGTGATGTTTTCGGCGCTGGAGCTGCTGTATGGAATGTTGCCAAGCTCAGCAAGGCCTTCGGTAAAGGCTGTAAACTTATCTACAGGAATGCGTATGGAATAGTTTGCTGTGCGGTAGCTTTTCCCCCCATAATAGCTGGTGTTAAAATCATTGCCCCTTATGTTGGAGCTTTGTATAAAGCCGCCGCTTCCTAAAATCATTTTCTCAAGGTTTTCAAGAGTTTTATCAAAATCCAAGGTCTCTATTTCAGCATAGCCGGAATAAATGATTTTTTCGCTGGGAGACAGCTGCGGCAGGCCCTCCTCCCCTTCGCCGGGGGCAGCGGAGGAAAAACTGTAATCGCCGTCATCATACTCGTAGTAATCGGAATAGTATCCTTCTGTTTGGGGTGCTTCCATGGGGGCGCTGTTGTCTGAAGCGCCTTTGCTTCCACAGGCGGAAAAAGCCAGAACAAGAACCAGAACAAGCGCAAGAATTGTAAGTGATTTTGATGCTTTCATTTTCTAACCTCCCTATGTTTAAGCATATTTTTAAAACCCGACTCTTTGTCGCAAAAGGGGTTTTAGACTTACATCTGAGACGAATTAGCAGGAAAAAGGTTCCGCAGCGGCCTATAACTGAGGTTTTCAAAAAAGAAAAAACTGCAAAACAATTAAAGCTATCTTCTAAACAGCTGCTTGCTTAGCTTTTTCCTTAGAACCTTATGGAAGAAATAAACAGACTGAAATTGCCGGATTAAAAGAAGTGCCGGAGCATTTAATGCTTTGTGGTAAAGGCTTTTTTCAGTCTGTCTGCTATGCTTATTATTTTAAAGTACCGAGGAACCCTTCTAAAATCAGGGTTGCCGCCACAGCGTCAACGGTTTTGCGGTGGTCTTTCATCCGCCTGCCGTTGGCGTGGAGTATCTCGTGGGCGGCAATGCTTGTGCGCCGCTCGTCCCAAAGGGCGACAGGAATATCGCAGCGCTCTTCAATAAGCGCTTTTAGCTCCATGCTTTTTTCTGCCCTTGGCCCGCAGCTTCCGTCCATATTTTTCGGATAGCCCAGAACAAGCTGCCGAACCTCACGGGACTGAGCGTGCCGGGCTATGGCATCGGCACATTTAACGATGTTGCGTTCTGTTATGGTGAAGGCTTCGCCGCAGAGGGTGGCGGTGGGGTCGGAAATTGCAAGCCCCGTGCGGACATCGCCGTAGTCTATGGCCATAATTCTCATTTTAAGCCTCCATTTTCTTGGTTTAACAGGGGAAGCAGCCCCTTATGTGCAGCAAAAACAAGTTGTGCGTCAATTATCATTATAGCAAGCTTTAAGGGAGCGCGAGCCGCCAAAAGCAGGGGAAAGGGGGTTTTTGTCATAAGAGACAGGGCAAAGCTGCCCCATAAAAGATTTGCCGCTATTTCGCAAAAAAGACAGATGGTCATAATTTTCCACCAGCGGCCGGGCCTTCCCCTAAAAATATATTTCGAGAAAACTCCCGCAAGAAAACCGGCAAGAATCGGCCCTAATAAAAGGGGCGGATAAAAGCCCAAACCTGACAAAACCGTGGCACCGAGAAAATCCGAAATCCCCCCCACAAGAGCTCCCGCTAAGGGGCCGAAGCAAACTCCGGCAAGGATGATGGAAAAATACTCAAAGCTTACCCGCATGGAATCTGAAAGGTAAAAGGCCAGAAAACGTGCGAGAATAATGGAAATAGCAATAAAAAGGCCTAAAAGCGCCAGCATCCGAGTAGACATTTTTTTCAATTTTTTAAAAACTTCCTTTCGTGACTTGCCACAAAAGGAGCGGCGCTCCACAGTGGCAGCGGATTCGGATAAGGCACCGCAGGGCAAGGCCCTTTCGTCAGGCAGCAAATCCCGTCTGCCTGCACTTAACGCGCCAGATCCTACTCTGACCAAACGGCGATTTTAAGTATTTGCAAATCGCCTTAAATTTAGGGTGTGTTGACACTATCGTTCAACGCCCTAGGTAAAGCGCCGTCTATCACCTTCTTAAAATGAAAACTATATGGCTTTTAGTATAACTATTTTATGAAAAACTCCCGTATTTTTCCGGCGGAATAAAGAGAGCCGACAGCACAGACAAGACCATCATCACCGGCAAGCTCCAAAGATTTTTTTATGCCAAGCTCTATGCTTTCACAGGAAAAAACAGGCAGCCCCAAGGAGGAAAGTTTATCTGCCAGCTTCTTTGCGGGAAGGGCACGGGGACTGTCAGGAGAAATGGTAACAAAGGCAAAAGCACGGGGTAAAAGGATATTTGCCAGAGACATATAATCCTTATCTTCCAAAACTCCTATGAGGATTACGGCTTTTTTTTCGGGGAAATAGGCGGAGAGATTTTCCCCAACGGTTTCCGCGCACTGGGCATTATGTCCGCCGTCCAAAATGAAAAAGGGGTTTTCCCCCAAAAGCTCAAACCTCGCCGGCCAGCGGGTTTTTTTAAGTCCCTTTCTTATGGCACTGTCGGAAACAGCAAAGCCCAAAGAGGACAAAACTTCAAGACAGTCTATAACAAGGGCGGCATTTTTAAGCTGATGAGCGCCCAGAAGGGGCAGAAAAAGATTTTTATGGTTTTTATATGAAAACTCCTGACCGTGAAGGCTGATTTTCTCCGTTTGAATTTGGGAAAAGTCCGACGTGTAAAGGGGGGAGGACAACTCTTTACAGCGCAAGGCTATAATTTCACGCAGGTTTTGTGGAAGGTCGTAAATTACGGTGGGGCGGCCTTTTTTTATTATACCGGCTTTTTCAAGGGTGATTTTCTCAAGACTGTCTCCAAGCTCACGGGTGTGGTCAAGACCGATGTTTGTTATAAGGCTGCAAAGGGGCGAAGCTATGACGTTTGTGGAGTCAAGCCTTCCTCCCATACCGGTTTCCAAAACCACTATATCACAGCCGCTTCTTTTAAAAAACTCCATGGCAACAGCGGTCACAAGTTCAAACTCCGTAGGCGAGTCCTCCATGGAAAAGGCAAAGGGGGCACAAAAGGCCGTTATTTCCCCAAGCTCATTGTCTGATATGGGCCTGCCGTTTACCTGCATACGCTCGTTAAAGCTTGTTATATACGGCGAGGTGAAAAGGCCGGTTTTGTAGCCAGCTTCCCGAAGGATGAAGGAAAGCATGGCCGAGGTGCTGCCCTTGCCGTTTGTGCCGGCTATGTGGATAAAATTAAGGCTGTTCTGGGGATTTTCCATAAGGGAGAGAAGCTTATTTGTCCGTGAAAGCCCGGGCTTTGAGCCGCGCCAAAATTTTTGATGTATAAAGTCTATTGCCTCATTGGCCCTCAAGCTCTCGCCTCCCGTTCTTTATAAATTACTAAAATAGTATAACACGCAAGGGGGCTGCAAATCAACTAAGAAGAAAAACTCTGCACTATAAACGAAAAAAGCAAAAGGAAAGCTTGTTTTAGCTATAAAAACACATAAGCTATGGCAGATTTACACTATATAATCAAAAAATAAGAAAAGTTGTTGACCCGAGCTTTGGGCTGTGCTACAATACTCATTACCTGTCGGCGGAGAGGCTTATTTTTTGTGCGCGGTTTTTCAGTGCGCTGTTCCGCTCCGATCAGGGAGGCAACAAAGGCCGACGGCCTAATATTTATAGGAGGTGCCGAAATGCGAGTGAAAGTAACTTTAAGATGCAACGAGTGCAAGCAGAGAAACTACAATACCTTCAAAAACAAGAAGAACACTCCGGACAAGCTCGAAATGAGCAAATATTGTCCTTTCTGCCGCAAGCACACCGAGCATACGGAAACAAAGTAGGTTTTTTAGAAAGGATGTGCTTTTATGGCAAAAGCTAAGGAAGACGCGGTAAAAAAGACCACTGAAGCCGTTAAAAAATCTACCGGAAACGAAAAACAGGGAGTGTTTAAACGCATTTCCCAGTGGTTTAAAGACCTTAAAGCAGAACTTAAAAAAGTCATCTGGCCGACAAAAGAGCAGACGGCTAAAAACACTGTTGTGGCACTTGTTGTCATGCTGGTTTTCGCCGTTGTTCTCTGGGGCTTCGACACTCTTGCACAGGCAGGGGTTAAGACGCTCATATCAATGGTGGGTTAGCTATGGCTGAAGAAGCAAAATGGTATGTAGTCCACACATATTCCGGATATGAAAACGCAGTGGCGGCAGCGGTTTTAAAGGCCGCGGAAAACCGTAGGATGCAAGACCTTATTACAGAGGTGAACATCCCCACGGAAACCGTTACGGAACACACCGAAAACGGAGAAAAAACCATAGAACGCAAAACTTATCCCGGATATGTTTTCATCAAGATGATACTCACAGACGAAAGCTGGCACCTTGTACGAAATGTTCGGGGGTCCACGGGTTTTGTGGGAAGTGACGGCAAGGCCGTTCCCCTTACAGAGCAGGAGATAATAAACTTGGGTGTTGAGCGCCACGAGGTTATATCCGGCTTTGATGTAGGCGACAGCGTAAAGGTAACAGACGGTCCTTTGGAAGGCTTTCTGGGAACCGTCGAGGAAGTGGACGCTGCAAAAAACCGCATCCGTGTTATCGTCTCCATGTTTGGCAGGGAGACACCGGTGGACCTGGATTATTATCAGGTCGAAGCCGCTTCAGATTAATTAGGAGGTGCACTTAAAGTGGCACAGAAAGTTGTTGGATATGTAAAATTCCAGGTTCCCGCAGGAAAGGCGACTCCCGCCCCCCCTGTCGGACCTGCCCTTGGTCAGTACGGTATAAACATTGGCCAGTTCACCAAGGATTTTAACGAACGCACAAAAAATGACATGGGCATGATGATTCCTGTTGTTATAACGGTCTATTCCGACCGTACCTTCTCTTTCATCACAAAAACTCCGCCGACATCCCTTCTTGTTAAGAAGGCTCTCGGCATAGAGCACGCCTCCGGCATTCCCCAGCGTGACAAGGTTGGCACCTTGAGTAGAGAAGACCTTCGCAAAATTGCCGAAACAAAAATGCCCGACCTCAACTGCACGGATATAGAATCTGCCATGGCCATGGTTGCCGGCACCTGCCGCAGCATGGGCGTTTTGGTTGCCGAGCAGTAAGGGCTTTAGGCCCGCTTTCCCGAAGTGGGAGGATGCAAAAAGCATCTGCCTAACCACATTACAAGGAGGATAAACAATAGTGTTTAGAGGTAAAAATTACAAAGAGAGCGCAAAGCTCGTAGATAGAACAAATTTATACGACCCTGAGGAAGCTTTTGACCTTGTTATAAAAACATCTAAGGCCAAATTTGACGAAACTGTCGAGCTTCATGTAAAGCTGGGCGTAGACTCCCGCCATGCCGACCAGCAGGTTCGCGGCGCCATCGTTTTGCCCCACGGAACGGGTAAGACCCGCCGTGTTCTTGTTTTCTGCAAGCCCGAGCGTGAGCAGGAAGCCATAGATGCAGGGGCGGATTTTGCCGGCGGTCAGGATTTGGTTACAAAAATCCAAACTGAAAACTGGTTTGACTATGACGTTGTTGTGGCAACACCCGACATGATGGGCGTTGTTGGCCGTCTGGGTAAGCTTCTCGGGCCTAAGGGCCTTATGCCCACACCAAAGGCAGGAACCGTCACTCCTAACATCGCTCAGGCGGTTCAAGAGATAAAAGCCGGTAAGATTGAGTACCGCCTCGACAAGACAAACATCATCCACTGCCCCATAGGCAAGGTAAGCTTTGGCGTTGAAAAGTTAAACGAAAACTTCGCAACTCTTATAAACGCCATCATAAAGGCTAGGCCTGCCGCTGCCAAGGGTCAGTATATCAAAAGCTGTGTAACAGCTTCTACAATGGGCCCCGGAATAAAAATTAATCAGGCAAAGCTAATATAAAAGCCAAGCTAAAAAGCGGTCTGTGCCGTGCCATCCTTTAAAGGGAGGGCGCGGCACAGACCTTTTGTTTTTATTGGACAGGCTAAAACAAATGTAGTATAATTAATCGGAAAAACTCGGGCATGGCATTATACGGATTTAAACTTGTATACTGCAAAGCCCCTTGCGGCAATATATAATAAAAAGGGAAAGGAGGACAAAATCCGGTGAAAATTCTCCCTATTTTATTTCTGATAATCTCAATAACCTTAGTTCTTGCTTTTTTCGCCTATTATTTTTTGCTGTTTAAGCGGGAAAACCCCATAGCGGATTTGCGGGAGAGGGACACAGCGCATTTTTCCTTTCCTCTTCGGCGGCACCCTTTGGAGAAAAAGGATATTCTTCCGCTTTTTCTTATTCCCATTTTATACGGAGCCGTGGCTTTTTACGGTCTGGGCGATATGGACGGGCCGGATAGCTTTTGCTCCTTTACCGAAAGAGGGCGCTATGTGGTGCTAGAGCTTGAGGAGGAGTCATCCATCACAAAGCTTATGTACTATTCCGGCCTTCACACAGGCAATTATTATCTGCAATATTCCCTCGACGGTGAAAACTATACCGACGAGGCGGTTATGGAGCAAAGCTATTCAGATATTTTCAAATGGCATGAGGCAAAGCTTGAATCCCCCGGAAAAGGCACAAAATTTGTGCGCATAATAGCGGATGACACCCTTGATTTGGGGGAAATCTGCCTTTACGACTGGGAAGGCAAGGCAATACCTGCGGAAAAGCTTATTTTTGACGAGGGTGCGGCAACACTTTTTGACGAGCAGGAGTTGGTTCCTGAAAGGGAAAGCTATAAAAACAGCGCCTACTTCGACGAAATTTATCATGCCCGCACAGCCTATGAACATATTGAGGACATCTACCCCTATGAAGTTTCCCATCCGCCTCTGGGAAAGCTTATAATCAGTCTGGGCATCAAAATCTTTGGACTTGCCCCTTTTGGCTGGCGGTTTATGGGGGTTTTATTTGGAGTGCTCATGCTGCCCTTTTTGTATGTATTTATAAAAAACCTTTTCGGCTCCACGGCAGTTTCTGTCTGCGGCACGCTTTTATTTGCCTTTGACTTTATGCATTTTGTGCAGACGAGGATAGCCACCATAGACACCTATGCCGTTTTCTTTATAATACTCATGTACCTTTTCATGTATAGGTATGTGACGGCGGAAAGGGACGAATTTTCCTTAGGGCGCAAAGGTATTCTGCCCCTTTTCCTGACGGGGCTTTCCTTCGGCCTTGGCATTGCCTGCAAGTGGACAGCTATCTATGCCGGCCTGGGCCTTGCCCTTATATGGCTTATTTTTCGCATAATGAGGGGCAGGCAGCTTACTTTGATAGGCAGGGGCCGCCTTCACCTAAAGGAGCTTTCCCTTGACATTTTACTTTGTCTTTTATCCTTTGTCCTCATCCCTGCCGCCATATATTATTTAAGCTATTACCCCTATGGCATAGCAAAGGGCATGGATGGAGGCCTGCCGATGCTTTTCGATGCAGACTATGCTAAAATTGTTTTGGATAACCAGAGGTTTATGTTCACATATCACGCAGGGGTGGACGCAACTCACCCTTATTCCTCCAGCTGGTATCAGTGGCTTGTGGACGGAAGGCCCATACTTTACTATCTGAGGTCTTTGCCGGATAACTATAAAAGCGCCTTCGGTGCTTTCTTAAATCCCCTGGTTTGCTGGGGCGGTCTTTTGGCTATGGCGGCCATGGCTTGGAGAAGCCTTCGGCACAAAGACAGCAAGGCAATGTTTATCCTTATAGGCTACCTTTCCCAGCTTGTGCCTTGGATGTTTATTTCTCGCATAACCTTTGCCTACCACTACTTCCCCTGTCTTATTTTCCTTATTCTTGCAATCTGTCATGTGTTTAATTCCATAAGGCTAAGGGACAGAAGGTGGAAGATAAAAGTATACACGGCAACGGCTCTTTGCCTTTTGCTTTTTATCGCCTTTTACCCTGTGCTTACAGGGCTGCCGACCCCAAGGGCATATACAGACCTGCTTGTGTGGATTCCGGGGGCCTGGCCTTTTTAGGGCGTGTTGACACGCCCTAGACTTATAATATATTTGGGAAGAAACTCCCGAAGGGGGAAGATTTTTTGTTATACGACTGCCACATACACAGCAGCTGCTCCACAGACGGCAGAAACACCATGGAGGAAATGGCATTAGCCTCCTTTAAAAAAGGTGTGGGCTATATCTGCTTTACAGACCACTGCGACATTGACGACTATATGACGGGGCTGCCCATTGAGGGAAGCTATGACCATAGGGAAAAAACCATACGTATGTTTGAAGAAGCTGTGAAAACAGCGCCTTCGGGCTTGGAACTGTATCTTGGCATGGAGCTGGGAGGGGGAAACCACGACCCAGAGCGGGCAAAAAAATTTGCGGCTTCTCCGGAACTGGATTTTGTTCTCGGCTCTTTGCACAACCTTAGGGGAAAAAAGGATTTTTATGAATACTCATATGAAAGCGAAGACCAGTGCCATGAGCTTATGGACGAATATGCAACAGAGCTTATAGAGCTTGCGGAGATGGACTTTTTCGACACCATGGCCCACATAGGCTACACCATACGATATATGCGCAGGGACGGCTTTGATGTGAGCTTTAACCTTGAAAATTACGGGGATGAAATCGAAGTGCTTTTAAAAACCCTTATTCAAAACGGAAAAGGATTGGAGATAAACTGCTCCGGCTGCGAGAGGGAAAGGATTGGCGGCCCCATGCCGGAAGTTGAAATTTTAAGGCTTTACAGGCAGCTTGGCGGCGAGATAATAACCATAGGCAGCGATGCCCACTCGGTTTTAAGGGCGGCCTCGGGGCTTAAACAGGGCTTTGACATTCTAAGACAATTGGGGTATAAATATATCACGGTTTTTGAAAGGCGAAAACCAAGGTTTATAAAGATTTAAAGCTGTGAAAACAAAGGATATAAATAGAGAGAGGTAAAAATCTATGCTGGCACTGGGAAGCGACCATGGCGGTTACGCCTTAAAACAGGAAATAATAGAGCATCTCGATAAAAAAGGCATAAAATATAAAGATTTTGGAACATATTCAGAGGAAAGCTGTGACTATCCCCTTTATGCCGAGGCTGTGGGCAAAGCCGTTGCCTCTGGAGAGTGCGAACAGGGAATTTTAATTTGCGGCACGGGAATCGGCGTATCCATAGCCGCAAACAAAATTAAGGGCGTTCGTGCTGCCCTTTGCGGGGACTGCTTCAGCGCAGAGTTTTCCCGCCTGCATAATGACGCAAACATCCTTACTCTAGGCGCAAGGGTTATAGGGCCTGGGCTTGCCCTTAAAATTGCAGACACCTTTTTAAACACTGAGTTTGAAGGGGGAAGGCACGCAAGGCGTGTCGGGCTGATTTCAAAGCTTGAGGAATAAAAAGGATAAGGGGGGCAAAGCATGGCCATACGCTCAAGAGATATATATGAGGGCAGGAAAAAAAGGCGCTCCCGCAAGAAGGTTATTGTCTATGTTGCCCTTGGGCTTCTTGCCGCCGTAATTCTGCTTTTTTACGGGCTGCGCTCCCTTTGTGTTTATGATGATTTGGGAAATGCCCGAATAGTCTGGCCTTTTTCTCAGGAGGCCAAGGATATAAAGGCCGCAGAGGAAGGGCAGACAGGGGCAGACTATGACAGTTTTTACTTCCTGTCTTTTGCTCAAAGAAAAACAATGTAACTTTATGTAACATTATTTTAAAAAAGTGCTTGCAAAACCAATATCTTTGTGCTAGAATACAACTTGCGTTTTGAAGCTAAACTCATGAAAGAGGTGAACATAATGAAGGAAGGTATCCATCCCAAGTACGAACAGACAACCATTAGGTGTGCTTGCGGCGAGATTATAGAGACAGGCTCCACTAGGAAGGACATAACAGTTGAGATTTGTTCCAAATGTCACCCCTTCTATACCGGCAAGCAGAAGCTTGTCGATACCAGCGGCCGTGTTGAAAAGTTCAATAGAAAATTCGGTATGTAAGGTTTTTTCTAAACCCGCATTAATAAGCCCCGCGCTGTGAAAGCGCGGGGCTTTTGCATATTTATTAAAAACCGCAAGAAGGGCGGCTTATAAATACTAAAGCTCTACTACTTGGCCTGTGCGCAAAAAGCACAGCAGCCTACGTTTTACGGGTTTATTTTTTATGCGCTCCATGGCATAGGCATAGGCTAAAATCTGCTTTCTATAGCCCTCTGTAAGCTCCGGCAGGCTTTCTTCTGTCACATAGTCGGTTTTATAGTCAATAATCGTAAGCCCGTCTTTTTCCTCCAGACAGCAGTCTATAACTCCCTGAAGAAGCACCTGCTCACTGCCGCCATTTTCAAAGAAAAGCTTTGTGGGGCAAAGTAGAGAAAAGCGAAACTCCCGCAGAACCTTTTCCGCCGACAAAATCAGGCCTCCGGTTTCAGATTGGAAAAACCGTAATATGGACTGTCTGTCAACGGCGGCGGCCTGCCGCTCATTTATATGCCCCAAGGCCCCTATCCTGCCTATTTCAGCTTCAATTTCACTAAGACTGCCGGTTTTTGAAAAATCAATAAACTGCATGACAATATGGCTTGCCTCGCCTTTTTCCGCACCGGAAAGGGGCGAAGTCTCAGCTTTGAAGTTCGCCTTGCGGAAAAGCTGATTGCGGGGTCTTATAAGGGGCAGGGCCTCCCCGTCCTGCTCTTTTGAGGGCAGCATGGTTGCCGTAAGCTTTGAGGGCAGGGAAACGCTTTCCTCGTGGGGATAGCGGTAATCAAGTTTTAAAGACAGCTCCTCTAAGCTGTTTATGCCGTCAAAATGAGTTTCGGTTTCCGGTGAAGCTTCTTTTTTCTCAAACCCCTTGTCTGTATCCTCCGGTGAAACTGCCCGCAGCTCTATTTTTCCGCCGCTGTCTAAAAGAGCCGCCGAAATAAGCCAGTGAGCCATGGAGGAGGCGCCTTTTAGAATTTGGGGGTCAATAGGGGAGGAAAGGCCCTCGGAGAGTTTTTCAAAAAGCGCATCGGGGTCTTTATCGGTACAGCTTATATAAAGGCTGTGCTTTGCCCTTGTCATTGCAACATAAAGCACCCGCATTTCCTCAGAGAGCATTTCAGCGGAAAGAGCAGAGGAAACGGCACGGCGGGCAATGGTAGGATATTCAATGCCCCGCCGAAGGTCTGTAAGCTTTGCTCCAAGACCTAAATGGGGATGGATAAGAACAGGGGAGCGCAGGTCGGTGAGATTAAATTTCCTTGAGGTGTTGGCAAGAAAAACCATGGGAAATTCAAGTCCCTTTGACTTGTGTATGCTCATTATGGAAACGGCGCTCATAGAGTCGGAAAGGGAAGCTCTTGGCTCCTCGCCTTTCTCTTGCAGTCTGTCTAAAAAGGCCAGAAAGCCATGAAGCCCCCTGTAACCGTCCTCCTCAAAGTGCGCTGCCAAGTCGGAAAGCTGGCTTAAGCGGCACAGAGCCAAATCTGCCCCGTCCTGAGCGGCAAAAAGGGCAAAGAGCTCCAGCCTTTGATAAATAAGAGATAAGAAATCAACAAGATTTAAGTCAGAGCTTATATCCCGCAGTTCATCTAAAAGACTGATAAAACCTTCGCATTTTTCGTCTTCTAAAGAGCACTTTTTTATAGCCGTGTAAAAATCAGTTTTGGGGCTAAGGCTGCGAATTTCTGCTAATTCGTCGGGGGAAAAAGCGAAAACAGGGGAGGTTAAAACCGCCGCTAGGGCTATGTCCTGCCGTGGATTATCAATAAGGGACAATAGAGAAACCATAAAGCTTATTTCCAAGCTATCAAAAAAGCCCCCGCCCTGCTCTGCGGAAACGGGAATGCCCAGCTCTGAAAGGGCAAGGCGAAAGGCAGCCCCCGCCCCGCCGGGAGAGCGCAAAAGTATGGCAATGTCCCCATAGCCCACAGGGCGCAGGGTTTTCCCCTCTGGAATCACTTTCCCGCTATCCACAAGGCTTTTTATCTGTGCGGCCACCATTTTTGCCTCTAGATAGGTTTTGTCCGGAGTCCTGCCCCCCTCGGGAGCAGGAGGAATTGTAAGAACGGAAATAAGGGTTTTTCCCCCTTGGGGTGCATCATCCCTTGGGAAAAGGTAAACGTCCTCGTAATAGGCAATTTCCCCCACTTCCTCGGACATTATGTTTGAAAAAACATGGTTGCAGGCGGCTAAAACTCCCCTGTCCGAGCGGAAGTTTTTTTGCAGCAGCACCTTTTTTGGCTCTGTTTCAGCGGCGGAATCCATATTTTTAAAGTTATGATATTTATCGAGAAATATTGTAGGGTCGGCAAGACGAAAACGGTAGACAGACTGTTTCACGTCGCCAACCATGAAGATGTTTTGCTCATTTTGGGATACACAGCGGAAAATGGCCTCCTGAACGGAGTTTACATCTTGATACTCGTCTATCATTATTTCCCTGTAGCGCCTTGAAATTTCCATCCCAAGCTCCGTTGGCTCCCCTGTGTTTTCATCTTGCAAAAGCCTTAAGGCAAGATGCTCAAGGTCGGAAAAGTCCAAAATATTAAGGCGGCGCTTTTCTCTTGTATAGACCCTGTCAAACTCCAGAGTAAGAGATAAAAGAGCTTTCATAGAAGGGGCTGTGGCGAAAAGCTCTGAAAAAAGCTTTTCCGAAGGGTCGGAAAAGTCCGCACAGATTTTTGTCATGGCTTTTTTGCAGCCCTCACGAGCTGCCACAACAAGCTGCTTTCTGTCCTCATAGTCATAGTCCCTAAGGGGAGAAAGGCGGGGAAATTCAATGGGAAGGGCCTTTGCGGCGGCATCCCAGCCTAAGTTAAGCTCACCTGCAAAATGCCGAAGCTGACTCTTTGTCTGTAAAAGGCTGTCGCCATAGGCGTTTATAAGAGGGGCGTTTTCCTCCGGCGCAGAATTTATGAAAAGCCAAGCGTCCTCAAGGCGCCGGAGCCAATAGGAGGCGGTTTTTTTAGCGTCCTCCATGAGCCTTTTTCCCCACACTGTTTCAGAAATATCTTTCATGCCTAAAGGCTCAAGGTTTTCTGCCTGGTTTTCTGCCCATTTTTCAGGGCTGGGGTGACTTTGCATTTTTCCATGCAAATCCAGAATGGCATTTTCAAGACGGCTGTCGTCCCTGCCTGCTCCAACGCTGTCCACAAGGTCAGAAAAGCCCGAATTTTCATCCATATGCTCATAGGCATTTTCCAAAACCTTTTCTAAGGCCTTTTGGCGAAGCTGGTCGCATTTGTCCTCGTCACCCACACGAAAGTCCGGCGAGATACCCAGTCTGTGGCAATTTTCCCGCAAAAGGTTGGTGCAAAAGCTGTGGATGGTGCCGATTTGCGCCCTGTGGCACAAGGTAAGCTGACGGCGCAGACGGCGGTTTTCCGGCTCTTTGGCGCTTCTTTTGGAAAGCTCTGTTATAATGCGCCCTTTAAGCTCTGCCGCCGCTGCTCTGGTGTAAGTTATTATAAGAAAGCGGTCTATGCTCACAGGGGAGCTTTCGTCGCAGACATAAGACATAAGCCGCTCTGTGAGCACGCGGGTTTTGCCGCTGCCTGCCGCCGCCGAAACAAGAAGGGATGAACGGCGGAGGCTAACCGCTGCCGCCTGCTGCTTTGTAAGAGTTATTTCGCTCATTTTTCATCCTCCAGTCTGCTCCAGAACTCCTCGGGCTTAAGTTTGGCAAGATAATGTCTTTGGTCTTTTTCCTCGTCAAAGCGGCAGACACTGCCATAGGGGCAGAAAAGACAGGCGTTTTCCTGCTCGCCTCTGTAATAGGGACGGGCATCAATGCTGCCTTGGGAAATGGCTTCGGAAAGCTCCAGAAGCTTTTTCTCTGTGTGGGTTTTTAAAAGGGAAAAGCCATCCTCACCGGCAAGGCTGTCTCCGGAGACACTGCCGTCTTTTTTATATTTAAGGGGAATATACTCCGGCTCATCGGAGCCCTCCATGGCTCGTATAACTTTTTCGCTGTTTAAAATAAGTCCGCTGCGCTGCCTTGCCTTTGCTCTCTGTTTTGCAAGCTCCCCGTCTGCAAGGTCGCTGGGAGCGCTTATTAGGGGGTCTTTTGCCGGAACGTAAAGAACCCCTGCCGGAGCAACAGGATTGCCATAGCGCCGCTCCCCCTGGGTTTCCAGAGCGAAAAGGTAAAGGAGCATCTGCATTCCCATGCCGTAGTATATATCCGACAGGGAAAAGGACTTTTTTCCGGTTTTATAGTCTATAACCCGAAGGTATAAAACCCCGTCTATAAGACAGCCGTCCACCCTGTCGGCTATGCCGTTTATGTTTAGAGGGGTTTTGCCCCCTTCGATGCGAAGCTGGGGTTCGTCGCCGCCTTTCATGAATGAAAGCTCAAAATCTAAGGGCACAAAATCCGAGCGGGAAAGCTCACGCACCATGTCGGATACAACAGAAGAGACGGAAGGCCGCAGACGGCTGAAAAGGTAGATGAAACGGGGGGATTTATCCTCAAGACTTCCGAGCTTTTCCCTTATATATGCCTGTATATGCTTTTCCGTAACAGCCTCTATATAAGCTTCGCCGGCATTTTTAAAGCCGCCAGAGGAGGCTATTTCATTGGCGGCATTTTCAAGGACATAGTGCATAAAAGTGCCCAGCTCCGGAGCGTCAAAGCTTGCCCGCTCCCTTTCCTTTAAGCCCAGACCATAGCGCAGAAAATAAGAAAAGCGGCAGGCGGAAAAAGCATCTGCCCGAGAGGGAGAGATGGAAAGCTCCTTTCCGTAAAGACTTATAAGAGAGTCTTCCGAAAGCCTGCCCCTGTCCGCGGAAACCCTTTGGGAAAGCTCCCTGAGTTTTTCTTTGCCCCCGTCTGACTTGAGAAAATATTCCCTTGCAAGTTCGCCTTTTTTTGTTTTGTCCCCCACTGCCATAATATAGGCGGGGCTCTTTGCGGAAAGCCTTGCCTCCGAAAGGGAGAAAATTTCCGTTTCCATATTAAAAAGTGCCTTGGCACGATTAATAAGAAAGCTGGGGCGAAGGCCAGAGCCGTCATTTTGGAAGGCGGGATATGAAATTATTATGCTCTCAGAGGGCAGGGAAACGCAGTTATATACAAGGGAAAACTCCCGTGAAATGTCCTCTATACCGCCCCCTAGGGGCAGACCTAAAAAGGAAAGCTCCTCTCTTTCTTCAGAGGATAAAAGCCCGCCGCCGGCCCCTTCTCCCGGCAGGCGCTCATCCGAAGCTCCAAGAATGAAAAGATGCTTTATGTGGCGGCGGCGCATTCTGTCCATATCTCCTGCTGCCACGCTATCCGCCGAAATGGGGATTGCGGAAACTTCGTATTGGGAAAGCTGCCGCAGGTACAGCCTTGAAAACTCATCCTGAGAAAGGGGCAAGTCCCCCAAAAGAGCAGAAAGCTGCTCTAAAGAGCTGACGATAAGCTCCCAAATTTGGCTAAGCTCCGCCGAAAGAAGGGCAAAACCCGCTTCTTCCAAGAAGGCAGACCGCTCCTGAAGTCTTTCCGGAAGGTCTATCCGCAAAAGAAAATCATAAAGCACTTGTGCCTGTTCCTCGGCGGTAAGAGCTTTTTTTCCGTTTTTATAAAGAGTCTCCAAAGGCAGGGAGAGGGCCCTGCGGGCAGCGTCAAGCCGCTGGAGCAAAAGCCTGTCCCCGGGACACTCATCAACAGAAAGACCTCTGGGGTTTTGGGTCCATGGTTTTTCACGGTACCATTGAGAACCTCTTATGTTCCACATGAGGGCATAGCTGTCCAAAAGATCGCAGTCCTCACGGCTGATGCCGCAAAGTCCTGTTTTCATATATTCTGAAACCGCATCTCTGTCCCAGCTGCCAAAAATCACTTCAAAAGCGCATTTTATAAAATTCGGAACACTTTTTTGCAGGATGCTTTCCCTTCGGGCAATGAAAAGTGGAATACCGTAAAGGGAGAAGGTCTGGGAAAGGGCGGCAGAATAATCGTCAAAGCCCCGAACGGCAATGGCAATATCCCGCCAGCGGCAGTCTTTTTCCCGAACAAGGCTGAGGCAGCGGGAAGCTGCCATCTCGCACTCTGCCCTAATATTATCACAGCGGATAAGAGTTAATGCTCCGCCTGCCGCCTCCATTGTTTCCTCGGTATAGTGGAAAAGCCGCTCCTGAAAAAAGCCAAGAATTTGATTTTTTTCACTTTCCCTGTCAAAGCTTATAATTTCAGAGTCTATACCCCTTTCCGCTGCAAGGCGCAAAAGAGTCCGTGCGGTTTTTCTGGAAGGCTCAAAATGCTCGCTGTCTGCCTCTAAACTGTCGCAGCTAAGGCAGACGGTTATTTCGGCATCCTTTTTTAAAAGGGCCGCAATAACTTCAAGCTCCGAGCCTGTAAAGTCTGTAAAACCATCTATATAAATATGCCCTAAATTCCCCACAGAGCTTTGTCCTATAATTTCCGAAAGGCGGAAGAGCCTGTCGGCAGGGTCTGTGTGACCGGCTGACAAAACCGCCTCATAGCCCTCAAGGCACAAGGCAAGGTCATAAAGCTTTTCCGAAAGACCACCTTGGGCTTTTTCCGACGCCTCCAAAAGTGCCTTGCCGGAAACCCTTGCCATTTTAAGCTCCTCAACTGTATGCATAAGCTGCATTTGAAGCTCGGGCTTGTGGGCGGCGGCAGAGTAAAGACGGAGAAAAGGCGCCCCCTGCCGCAAAGCCAAGGTCATGGAAAGAAGCCGTCCCCCCTTGTCGAGGGGCACTTTTCCGCCGGTTCCCAGCTCCTGCTCCACACGGAGGGCAAGGCGGGAAAAGCTTAAAACTTCGGCATAAAGAGAAAGGGAATCTCCGCAGGCAAGGCAAAGCTCCCTTTCGGCCTCGTGGCTGTACTGCTCGGGAACGATGAGGTATTGCCCGCCTGTTTTTTCTTCCACGGCCTTTTTTATCATAGATATAATATATGCTGTTTTACCGCTTCCGGCGGCACCGAGAACAAGTTTTAACATTTCGCTCTCCTTTAGTTAGGCTATGGGAATTTATAAATTAAGCATATAAAAAGTATAGCACAGTCAAAGAGCCGGAGCAATGTTTCAAGCAAGGAGATGGAAAAATTTAAAGGCTGGGGTTTACCCTTGTTTTTGCCTGTTCTGAGAGGATAAAACTGTGTGTTTTTAAAAACAAAGCTTTGGGAAAAAAAGACAGCCTCCGAAATTTGCTTCGGAGGCTGTATATTAAAATTAGGACTTATCTTTTTTCTTTTTCCTTTTTTCAGCTTTTGTTTCTGCCTTCGGCTCCGGCGGAGAAAGGGTTTCCCCTGTTGCCCGGGCAAATTCACGCAGGAGCTGTTTTTGCGCTTCCCCAAGGTTTTCCGGTGTTTTAACCCTGACTGTTACAAATTGGTCGCCCCGCTGTTTGCTGTTTCGCAAAAGGGGGATGCCCTTATCTTTAAGACGGAAGACAGAGCCGGTTTGCGTGCCTTCGTGAATGGTATATTTAACCTTGCCGTCCAAGGTGGGAACCTCAACCTGGTCACCCAAGGCCGCTTGAACAAAGCTTATGGGCAGTTCATATAAAACCTTTGTGCCCTCCCGCTTGAAATGGGCATGGGGCCTGATGCTTATAGTAACCAAAAGGTCACCCTGAGGTCCGCCGTTTTTACCTGCGTTTCCAAGACCCCGCAGGGAAATAGTTTGCCCATCGCCTATTCCGGCAGGAATATTTACAGTAACCTTCCGTGAGCGGCGGACAGAGCCTGCCCCTTTGCAGGACTCGCAGGGCTGATGTATGATTTTTCCGCTGCCCTTACAGTTTGGACAGGGCGCAGTGGTGGAAATTACCCCGAAGGGAGAGCGCTGCTGCTGGCGAACCATGCCGCTGCCGGAGCAATTTTGGCAGACCTCGGCCGTGGTTCCCGGTGCGCTGCCGCTGCCCTTGCAGACTTCGCATTCTTCAACCCTTGCAAGACTAAGCTCTTTTTCACAGCCGAAGGCTGCCTCCTCAAAGCTTACTGCAAGACTTGCGTGGAGGTTTTCTCCCCGCTGGGGGCCGTTTGGACGAGCTCCGCCGCCGCCGAAAATGCCGCCGAAGATATCCCCAAAAATGTCGCCTATGTCGCCAAAATCACCTGTAAAACCGCCGCCTCCCACAGTGGGGTCAAAGGCGGCATGGCCAAACTGGTCATACTTGGCCTTTTTATCCTCGTCAGACAAGACCTCATAGGCCTCGCCTATTTCTTTAAAACGGGTCTCGCATTCATTATCCCCCGGGTGAAGGTCGGGGTGACATTCTTTGGCAAGCTTTCGGTATGCTTTTTTTATATCGGCGTCGGAAGCGCCTTTTTCAAGTCCAAGAACCTCGTAATAATCTCGTTTTTCCGCCATAAGTATTCCTCTCGAAAACGCCATTACGGGCGGGTCATTTTAACCCGCCCATAGGCTTATTGATAGCTTGGGAAAAATAAGGAAAAGTTCATCCTTATTTTTTATCGTCGTCAACTACCTCGTAGTCAGCGTCGTAATACTGTTCGCCGTCTGAATTCTGGTCGCAATTGCAATCGCCGCCATGCTCGTCACAGTTGCAATCGCTTGCGCCTTCGCCGCTTTGAGCATACATCTTCTCAGAGGCCTTGTAGAAAGCTTCCGTAAGCTCCTCGGTGGCAGTTTTTATAGATTCTGTGTCAGTGCCGGAAAGAGCGGTTTTAAGTTTTGTCAAAGCCTCGTCTATTTCGGCTTTTTCACCGTCATCCAGCTTGTCGCCCATCTCGGAGATGGTTTTCTCGGTCTGATATACCATCTGGTCGCCGGCGTTGCGCACATCAACTTCTTCCTTGCGCTTTGCATCCTCGGCGGCAAACTGTTCGGCCTCACGAACGGCCTTTTCAATGTCGTCCTTAGAAAGATTTGTGGAGGCGGTGATGGTTATGTGCTGTTCCTTGCCGGTGCCCATGTCCTTGGCAGAGACGTTTACAATGCCGTTTGCGTCAATGTCGAAGGTGACTTCTATCTGAGGAACGCCGCGGCGGGCCGGAGCAATGCCGTCAAGGTGGAAACGGCCGATTGACTTGTTATACTGGGCCATTTCACGCTCGCCCTGAAGAACGTTTATCTCAACACTGGTCTGATTATCAGCGGCAGTGGAGAAAATCTGGCTCTTTTTTGTGGGGATGGTGGTGTTTCTTTCAATAAGCTTTGTGCAAACTCCGCCTAAGGTTTCGATGCCCAGAGACAGGGGGGTAACGTCAAGAAGAAGTATGCCCTCTACGTCGCCGCCCAGAACACCGCCTTGAATGGCAGCGCCCATGGCAACGCACTCGTCGGGGTTTATGCCCTTAAAGCCGTCTTTGCCGGTGATGCCCTTAACAGCTTCCTGAACAGCAGGGATACGGGAGGAGCCGCCCACTAAAAGAACCTTTGAAAGCTCTCCGGCAGAAAGACCGGAGTCAGACAGAGCCTGACGGACAGGACCCATGGTTTTTTCCACAAGATGGCTTGTAAGCTCGTTGAACTTGGCTCTTGTAAGAGTCATGTCAAGGTGCTTGGGGCCGTTTGCGTCCGCTGTGATGTAGGGCAGGTTTATGTTGGAGCTTGTAACTCCGGAAAGCTCGATTTTAGCTTTTTCAGCGGCCTCACGCAGGCGCTGCATTGCAACCTTGTCTGCGGAAAGGTCGATACCCTCGGTCTTTTTAAATTCATCAACCAGATATTTTGTAACGCTCTCGTCAAAGTCGTCGCCGCCCAGGCGGTTATTTCCCGCTGTGGCAAGAACTTCGATGACTCCGTCGCCTATTTCCAGAACGGAAACGTCAAAGGTGCCGCCGCCAAGGTCATAGACCATAATCTTCTGGTCGCTTTCCTTGTCGATGCCATAGGCAAGAGCAGCTGCCGTAGGCTCGTTTATGATGCGCTTAACATCAAGGCCTGCAATGCGGCCCGCGTCTTTTGTGGCCTGACGCTGGGCATCGGTAAAGTAGGCGGGAACTGTGATGACAGCTTCCGTAATTGTTGTGCCAAGATAGCTTTCCGCATCAGCCTTAAGCTTTTGCAGAATCATTGCGGAAACTTCCTGAGGTGTGTAAGACTTGCTGTCAATGGTAACCTTGTAGTTTGAGCCCATCTCACGCTTAATAGAGCTTATGGTGCGGTCGGGGTTTGTGACAGCCTGACGCTTTGCCACCTGTCCTATAAGGCGCTCGCCTGTTTTTGAAAAAGCCACCACAGAGGGGCTTGTGCGGTTGCCCTCGGCGTTTGTTATAACGACGGATTCGCCGCCTTCCATAACGGATACGCAGCTATTGGTTGTGCCTAAATCTATGCCTATAATCTTAGCCATAATTATTCCTCCTGAACTAAATGTGTATTGTTAAATTACAAAAACGATTAAACAATCGTAATAAAAACTAATTTGCAACCTTGACCACGGAAAAGCGTATGACCTTATCCCCAAGTTTAAAGCCCTTTTGAAACTCCTCGACAATGACAGACTCGCCGGCGGCTTCGTCATCAACGTGCATAACGGCATCGTGAAGCTCCGGGTCAAACACTGTGCCGGCTTCAGCATTTATTTCCGAAACCCCCAGATTTGCCATGACCTCTTTAAGCTGGGTCATAATCATATCAACGCCTTTTGCGTAAGCTTCGTCGGAAGTTTCCTGCTTTATGGCCCGCTCAAGGTTGTCGTATACGGGCAGAAACCTTAAAACTGTGTCCGCGCGAACATCTGTGTAAACACTTTCACGCTCACGCTGGCTTCTTTTGCGGAAGTTATCGTATTCAGCCATAATGCGAAGGTATTTTTCCTTTTCGGTTGCAAGCTCTTCGGCAAGGCGCATGGCCTCCCTGGCGAAGGAATCGGAAGCGTCTTTAAGACGGTCTATTTCCTTGTCCTTATCTTTATCCCGTTCTTTTTTCTTTTTCTGTTTATCGGCTGCTATGTCCTGTGTTTCCCCTGCCCCTTTGCCGGTCTCGGCAGCTTCGTCTGTATTTTCTAAGGGTGATTTGCTATCATTCATTTATTTTCATCTCCTTTGATTTGCAGTTTTTGAAAGCCCGGCGGAGCTTCGGCGCTGCCCAGAAGGCGGCCTAAACCCGCGGCTATATAACTGAGCTTCGCAGCCACTGAGGAATAGTCCATCCTTGTGGGGCCAACAACTCCTATGATGCCTTGCATATTATCTCCCGCATCATAGCGAGCTATGACTACACTTGAATCACGAAGCTCTTCGGCAATGTTTTCAGGGCCTATTATGACCTCTATATCACTGCCGGGTGTTCCCTTGGGAAGCCCAAGAAGATGCTCGCTTTCGGAAAGATAGCTTAAAACCTCATGGGCCTTGTCCGGATCTCGAAACTCCGGCTGGCGGAGAAGATGAGAGGCTCCGGAAAAAACTGCCTCCCCCTCATTTGCCTGCTTTAATGTTTCTATGGCAAAGGCTGAAATAACACAGACAAGCCCCATGGTATCTCCGCAGGCTCTCTCAGCGCTGTCTATAAGACTTGGTGTTATTTGGTCAAGGGTTATCCCCGTAAAGCTTGAGTTAAAAACGCCGGATAGGCGCTGCACCATGCCGGCTTCAACGGAAAAGGGCAGGCTTATAAGCTTGTTGTGAACGGTTTTGTCGCTTAAAAGCAGAACAACTATAAAGGTGTTGGAGTCTACATATATAAGGTCATACCGTGACACCGCCGCAAAAACGGGAGCGGCCAAAGCCACAACGGGATACTGGGTGAGAGAGGATGTAAGCCTTCCTATGTCACCCATAAGTTTATCAAGCTGCTGAATTTTAAGGTTCATGCTTTGGTTTATGGCTTCTGTTTCCTCCATAGACAGACGCTGACGGGCCATAAGCTCGTTTACATAGAGTCTGTATCCCAGGGGAGAGGGTATGCGCCCTGCCGAGGTGTGGGGCTGCTCAAGATAGCCTATGGCTGTAAGCTCTGCCATTTCGTTTCTTATGGTGGCAGAGCTGGCATCGACTATGCCCGACTCGGCAATGGTCTTTGAACCAACAGGCTCTGCCGTTGCTATATAAGCATCTATAACTGCCGAAAGGATTTTTTTCTTTCGCTCACTGATTTCCAAAGCCTGCGCCTCCTTGAATCAGCACTCGGACGGCGAGAGTGTTGGCACTCTCACCCCTTGAGTGCTAATTTAGCATTAAAGCTCTCTCTTGTCAATACTTTTAGCTTGTTTATTGATAGTTTATTCATATTTTTGAGGTCTGGACAGGGGAAAAGGCAAAAGAAGCGTTTATATATGAGAAAAAGATATAAAGCCGCGAAAATAGCCGAGGTATTGCAATTTAGTTTTACCATAAAGGCGAAAAAAGCAAAAAAACAAAATTGTCCTTGCATTTGGCGGCCAATTCTGCTATTATCATATAGCTATTCATTTTGGGTCAAAAGACCCGTAGACTTAATTTATACGAGGAGGTGCAGCAGAAGATGGCAAAGTGTGAAATTTGTGATAAGGGCGTTTCTTTCGGAATCAAGGTCAGCCATTCCCACAGACGCTCCAACCGTACATGGAAGCCCAATGTTAAGCGCGTCAAGGCCATAGTGGACGGGACACCAAAGCATGTCTACGTTTGCACCCGTTGCCTGCGCAGCGGTAAGGTTACCCGCGCGGTATAAAACCGGCTAACAAACGGACGAAAGCCTTTTTTAAAGGGCCTAAATCCGAAAGGTTCGGCGTCTGCGGGCGCCCTTAAAAGCAAAAGACCGAGGAAGTTCTTTCCTTCGGTCTTTTGCTGTTTTATTATCCACAGCTGCCTGCTCTTTGATTTTTCCCAAGGTGAAAAATAAAGGGGCGCCTTGGGGAAGGGCAGGGCCAGAAGCAGGCAAGCGCCAAAAAACAATTGCAAAATACTCCTATTATGATTAGAATAGGGGTAACATAGATAAATACGGCGGAGGTATTTTATGGCCACTGAATATTCGGTTTTGCTATCCACCCTTGTAAAAGAGCATGAAATGAAAATCGTCAACGCCTCATCAAAATTTGAGGAGGAGAAGATTGTCAGCATGGCTGTGGGCAGGCCGGGCCTTCAGTTCGCGGGCTTTTTTGAGTATTACGACCCCCGAAGAATGCTGGTCAGCGGAAAGCAGGAACATACCTTCCTGGAGCGGCTCTCTGCCGAGGCACGATATAAATCCATAGAGGGGCTGATGGAAAAGCACCCCTGCGCCCTTATTGTCTGCCATAAGGTAAGTCCCCTGCCGGAGCTTGCCGAGCTTGCAAAAAAATATGATGTTTCTGTTTTCACCTCGGACGTGGACACGTCGGAGTTTATGGCACAGCTTATAAGCTCCCTGCACGTGCATTTGGCTCCCAGAAAAACCATACACGGTGTTTTAGTGGAGGTCTATGGTGAGGGACTTCTTATAACGGGGGACTCCGGCATAGGAAAAAGCGAAACCGCTCTGGAGCTTATAAAAAGAGGCCATAGGCTTATAGCCGACGATGCTGTGGAAATAAGGCAGATTTCCAGAGGAAAGCTTGTAGGTCAGGCACCGGCCATGATAAGGCATTATATGGAGTTTCGAGGTATAGGGGTTATAAACGCCAGATACATCTATGGAGTCGGCGCGGTTAAGTCCACCCAAAATATAGAGCTTGTTGTAAACCTTGAAAGTTGGGACGATTACAGACCATATGACAGGCTGGGAGCGGATTTGGAGCATACCGAAATCCTTGGGGTGCAGGTGCCTTCTGTCACAATACCTGTTCGTCCGGGGCGCAACCTTGCCGTTATACTAGAGCTTGCCGCTATGAACAACCGCCAGAAAAAACTTGGCTATAACGCCGCCCAGGATTTGGAGCAGCGCCATGATTTTGCCATAGACAACGATGCGTTCTTTTAAGGGGAACGCAGATTGAATCCATATGCAAAGCATCTGTTTTATAGAGCTTTGCCTAAGACCACAGGTGAAAGGAAGGGCTTTTTATGGACAGCTTTTCTTCATTATCGCAGGAGATAAAAAACCGTCTGCCCGACTTGGAGCTTTTTGAAAACGAGCCAATGAAAGAGCATTGCTCCTTTAAAATCGGCGGGCCGGCAAGACTTTTTGCCCTGCCCAGCTCTGAGGAGCAGCTTCATAGTCTCTGTCTTTTACTTAAGGAAACGGGGCAAAAACCCCTTGTTATAGGCAAGGGAACAAACCTTTTGGTTACAGATGAGCCTCTGGAGACCTTTGTTATAAAAATTTCCGACAAGCTCTCTGAAGTTCGGAAGCTTGGGGAAACGGGGCTTTTTGCCCAGTGCGGCATAAGCCTTGCAAGGCTTGCCTTAAAGGCGTCAGAGCTTTCTTTAACGGGTTTGGAGTTTGCCCATGGGATACCCGGTTCTCTCGGCGGGGCGGCCTATATGAACGCCGGAGCCTACGGCGGAGAAATGAAGGATGTTGTTAAGGCGGCAGTCTGCCTTGATGAAGAGCTTAATTTTTGTAAAATGCATGAAGATGAGCTTGATTTTTCATATAGGCACAGTGCTTTTACGGGAAAAGAAAAAATTATATTAGGCTGTGAAATGAAGCTTGCTTTAGGGGACAAAGGGGAAATACAGGCCAGAATGCGTGAGCTTTCCGAAAAGCGGCGGGCTTCCCAGCCCCTTGATAAGCCCTCGGGGGGCAGCACCTTTAAGCGCCCGAAGGAGGGCTATGCCGCGGCTCTTATAGACGAATGCGGTCTAAAGGGCTTTTCCATAGGAGGCGCTCAGGTTTCGGAAAAGCACGCGGGCTTTGTTATAAACACAGGCAGCGCAAGCTTTTATGATGTTATAAAACTTATGGAGCATATAAGGGAAACTGTTTTAAGCCGCAGAGGGGTAGAGCTTTTCCCCGAACTTAGGATAATTGAAAACATATAAAAAAGGAAAGGGGAGCGGGTAATGGAATTTTTAATTGTTTCGGGGCTTTCGGGGGCGGGAAAAAGCCGTGCCGCCGATATGCTTGAGGATTTAGATTACTATTGCGTAGACAATATGCCGGTGGCCCTTATACCGAAGTTTGCCCAGCTTTGTGACGCTGCGGACGACAGGTATCAAAAAGTTGCCTTAGTTACGGACATACGGGAGCGAGCAAGCTTTGACGAGCTTTTCAAGGTTCTTGACGGCCTTTGGGATTTGGGCTTTGAATACCGCATCCTTTTCATGGAGGCAGATGTTCCGAACATAGTAAAGCGTTATAAGGAAACCCGCCGCCGCCACCCCCTTTCCTCTCCCGGTGTTTCCGTTGAGGAAGCCATAGAAAACGAGATAAAGCTTCTGGCTCCCGTTAGGGAAAGGGCAGACTACATTATAAATACAGGAAACATGACACTGGGTATGCTTCAAAGTGAGATATACCGCCTTTTTGTCGGGGGAGAATCAAACCGCAAGCTTACGGTTAATGTTATGTCCTTTGGCTTTAAACACGGCATACCCTTAGAATCCGACCTTATGTTTGATGTAAGGTTTTTGCCCAACCCCTTTTATGTTTCCGAGCTTCGTTCACTTTCAGGTCTTGATGAACCGGTCAGCGCCTTTGTTTTGCGCAGCCGTGAGGCGTGGGAGTTTTTAAAGCAGCTTGAAACAATGGTGAAGTTTCTTCTGCCTCTTTATGCCGAGGAGGGCAAGCTAAACCTTACAATTTCCATAGGCTGCACCGGCGGCAGGCACCGCAGTGTGGCCATAGCCCGCAGCTTAACGGAATATATAGAAGAGCTGGGCTACGCCGTTCAAAACATTAACAGGGACATAGAAAAGTAAGATTTTACGAGGAATTTAACTATAATAAATACGCCCCTTATGTAAAAGAACAAAGCATAAGGCGGCCTTCTCACATATGGAGCAAAGGAGGTTTTCATGTCGGGTATGGCGAAAAAGGCAACTGAGCCTAAAATTGTCGCAATAGGCGGCGGAACCGGACTTTCAAATATGCTCAGAGGACTTAAAAACTATACAGGCAAGCTTACGGCCATTGTTACAATGGCTGATGACGGGGGAGGTTCAGGCACCCTTAGAGACGAATTGGGTATGCCCCCTCCGGGGGATGTGCGCAACTGCCTTCAGGCTCTTGCCAACACAGAACCTGTTATGGAAAAGCTTTTGGCCTACCGTTTTAAGGAGGGCTGCCTTACAGGACAAAGCATGGGCAACCTTTTTTTAGCGGCTCTTAACGATATTTCCGGCTCCTTTTACGGGGCTGTACAAAAGCTTTCTGAGGTTTTGGCCATAACGGGGCGTGTCCTGCCGGTTACCACGGAGGATGTGCGCCTGCTTGCAAGCTTTGACGACGGCACGGAAGTTTTCGGAGAATCAAAAATACGGGACCATAAAAAAAGCGGCGACCGGCACATTAGCCGTGTGGCGCTTTTGCCGGACAAGCCTCCGGCTTTGGGAGAGAGCATTGAAGCCATAAAAGGGGCAGACCTTATCCTTCTTGGCCCCGGAAGTCTTTACACTAGCATAATTCCAAACCTGCTTACAGAAGGCATAAGTGAGGCAATAAGTCAGTCCGATGCCCTGCGGGTTTTCATTTTAAATGTTACAACAGAGGACGGGGAAACAGAAGGCTATTCAGCCTATGACCATGTGAAGGCCCTTTTTGAGCATTCCGGTTCCCAGCTTTTTGACTATTGCCTTGCTAATAATACAGAGCTTCCCAAGGCTGTGGCGGAAAGATACGCAGCCTATGGGGCTTGCCAGACAAGGGTAAACGAAAAAGAACTTTCCTCCCTTGGAATAAAAACCATAAGCCGGCCTATGCTGGACTGCTCGGGGGGCTATGCCCATCACGACAGCGATAAGCTGGCACTGGAAATTATGAGTCTTTATAGAGACAAATCCCCCACCAAGGTGTACGGATAAAACCTTCGATCCGATTTTAAGAAAGATTAACTATTAGAAGTCAAGCCCTAAAGTAATGCTGGTGGACAAAAACAG
>CAZTXG010000003.1:0-91857 GCA_964617335.1 uncultured Oscillospiraceae bacterium | reverse complement strand
TGCTGGAAAGGTTAAATTGAAAGGCTATTCTCCATTAAAAGGCAGGGCAAAATCATAGACATCCTCGTCCTTTTCTCCGGCGGCAGCCCAGGCTTTATACTCGTCAATGCGCATATACATCTGCTCGTCAAGGTCTTTTCCGATGGGGGTATATAGCACCCGTTCGGCATAATCGTATACATCCTTGGGGTTTTCGCCGGCGGCGACCCAAGCCTCATATCCCATGATTGTCATATGTACGCTTTTTCTGCCCTCCACATATATTGCCACATCATCATCAATTAAAACTCCGCCTTGGTCGTCGATACCCCCCAGAATATACTCGTTTTCTCCTATTTCCTCTTGAGGGATGTCTTTATTCTGATTAACTGCAAAGCCCGCAATTACCACTGCCGCCAATATCACCGCCGCAATAATAATTATTTGTGAGTGTTTTTTGAAGTTTAACACATTTTCCACCCTTTTTTTAATTCCGCCCTCACCGAAGGTAAGGGGAGAGCCGCCGATTATGCGGCCTTCCGTCGCCACGGAAAGGAGAGACAAGGAATAATCCTTTTTTCTCTCGCCGCCAATTTCCTTTAGCACCCGCTCATCGCAGGACATTTCCATATCCGCACCCATCAGCAAAAATGCCGCCCAAACCAGAGGGTTAAACCAGTGAAGGCACAAGATAAAATATGCCGCCGGCTTAACAATATGATCACGCCGATGAATATGAGTTTGCTCATGTAAAATAATATAATCAAGCTCCCTTGACTCAAGGAAGGTGGGAAGATAAATTTTTGGGTGGAGGAAACCAAGAACAAAGGGGGATTTTATACCCTCTGCCTCAAAGATATTATCGTTAATGAGAATTGCCGTTCTCATTTTGCGCTTTAGCAGCACATAGGAAATAAATCCGTAAAGCAGCATGGCGGCAAAACCAATAAGCCAAAGGCTCTCTCCCAAAAACAGCCATATTTGCAGGGGATTTATGCTTGCGTATGGAGTGGCGGCAGGCAAAATGCTGCCTATGGCAGTGTTTATAAAATCCACTCCGCTGTCAATTTGCGGCAGAGACTGCATGGCGATGTCCTTTGGTATGATTTGGGCATTAAATGGAATTAAGCTGAAGTTACCCTTGATTGAATAGGGGAATATAAGACGAAAACCGGCAACAGCCCATAGGCAATATGATATGATTTTAGGGGCTTTTTTCAGGAGAAGCCTTGCAAGGCAAATACCTGCAATGACAAATGCCCCCGTAAGGCTCATATTCAAAAGGGCAATAAAAAGATTATCCATCATTTTCGCTCCCATGCTCTTTTATAAGGCGAATAAGCTCCTCGGTCAGTTCGGGCGAAGGCTTTTTCCCGCCAAAAAAGGCAGTTATAAATTTGGGGAGGCTTCCACCAAAAGTATCCTCCACATAGCGGCGGCTGCGCATAGACACAAACTGCTCCCGGCTGCAAAGCATGCTTACAGTTGCATTTTCATTTTTGGCGACTCCCTTTTTAATCAGAACCTTTAAGACACTAAATGTCGTGGACTTTTTCCAGCCGAATTCCTTTTCCCCAAGCCTTACCATTTCCATGGATGCAATGGGAGAGTTTTGCCATAAAAGCTCCGCTAGCTTAGTCTCAGCTGCCGTCAATTCATATACCCTTTCCATAATACCTCCTTTCAAGTCAGGTCGAAGTGGATTAGACCTTGGATTCAGTCTAAACCTTTTCGACCTGTTTGTCAACAGAAATTTAAAACTTTGAATATTTCGCTCTGTATTATTTATGTCCTGCATATTTTCACAGGTTTAAAAGTTGCTTAACTATAAACAAAAACTGCCGGAACCACTGATATTACAGTGATTCCGACAGTTAAGCATGGTACGCCCGGCGCGACTCGAACGCGCGACCTTCAGAGTCGGAGTCTGACACTCTATCCATCTGAGCTACGGGCGCATATTTTGGCAGCAGAAATATTATAACAAAGCTGCGGCTGAAAGTAAAGAAAAAGAAGTCTAAGCTTATATCGGCGGCAAAAATGCCGCCGATATATGTTTTATGCTGTAAGTTACTTATCCATAATGTTCATATATTCATCATAAGAGCAAAGCTTATCTATACAGCCGTCCTCAGTAAGCTCAATAATACGGTTTGCCACAGTTTGAGTAAGCTGATGGTCGTGGCTGGAAAATATTATATTATGCTCAAAAGCATCCAAGCCATTGTTTAAGGCGGCAATGCTCTCAAGGTCAAGATGGTTCGTAGGCTGGTCAAACATCAGGACATTAGCGCCGGAGAGCATCATTTTACTAAGCATACAGCGGACCTTTTCGCCGCCGGAGAGAACACTGACTTTTTTGTATACCTCGTCGTTTGAAAAAAGCATCCTGCCAAGGAAGGTGCGAAGATAGCTCTCCCGCTTGTCCTCGGAAAACTGGCGCATCCAGTCCATAATATCAAGGTCACAGTTGTCAAAATACTCACCGTTGTCCTTGGGGAAATATGCCTGTGTTGTGGAAACACCCCATTTTACCTCGCCTTCGTCCGGCTCAAGCTCTCCTGAAAGTATTTTAAACAGGGTGGTAATGGCAATCTCGTTTTTGCCGATAAGAGCAATTTTATCCTCCTTGCCCATTATAAAGCTGACCTTGTTTAAAACCTTCACACCGTCAAGGGTTTTACTTACGTCAGTGACAAAAAGCCTGTCTTTACCCGGCTCACGCTCGGCCTTAAAGCCAACCCAGGGGTAGCGGCGGGAGGAGGCGGGCATTTCCTCCACTGTAAGCTTTTCAATAAGCTTGCGGCGGCTGGTGGCCTGACGGGATTTTGACTTGTTTGCGGAAAAGCGCCTGATAAAGCTTTGAAGCTCCTCGATTTTCTGTTCGGCCTTTTTGTTCTGGTCTTTAATAAGCCTTTGCATAAGCTGGCTGGATTCATACCAGAAGTCATAGTTTCCCACATACATCTTAATTTTGCCATAGTCAATGTCCACTATATGGGTGCAGACGGTGTTAAGGAAATAGCGGTCATGGGAGACAACAAGAACAGTGCCGTCATAGTCCAGCAAAAAGTCTTCAAGCCAAACCACAGAGGCAAGGTCTAAGTTGTTTGTAGGCTCGTCCAAAAGTATAATATCCGGATGGCCGAAAAGGGCCTGAGCCAGCAAAACCTTAACCTTCTGCCTGCCTTCAAGCTCTGTCATGCCGCTGTAATGAAGCTCTGTCGCGATGCCAAGACCCTGTAAAATACGGGAGGCCTCGCTTTCAGACTCCCAGCCCCCAAGCTCGGCATATTCTTCTTCTAATTCGGCGGCTCGAATACCGTCCTCGTCGGAAAAGTCGGGCTTGTCGTAAATGGCATCCTTTTCCTTACCGCAGTCGTAAAGGCGCTGGTTGCCCATTATAACCGTGTCCATAACCGAATAATCATCATACATATTCTGGTCCTGACGCAAAACAGACATACGCCTTTTTTTATCTATGAAAACATTTCCTTCATAGTTATCCAGCTCACCGGAAAGAATGCGCAGAAAGGTGGATTTACCGGAGCCGTTAGCACCGATTATTCCGTAGCAGTTGCCTCCAAGAAACTGAAGGTCCACCCGATCAAAAAGCTTTTGCCCTCCAAATTGTAATGACAAATTTTCAACAGTAATCATAATATCTCCTAAAACAAGCTAAAAAGTTTCTCTGACATAGGGAATGCGAAGCAGGGCATAGAAAAGACTGGTGCCGGCGGCAGCGCCGAAAACCCCTTGCACGCAGTTTGCCGGAATGTTGGCCAATGCTCCCCAACCGAATTTCATAAACAGGGCTTCAAAAATGAAGTAGCCTAAAATCATAATAAGCTCTGCCAATATGCTGCCGAATATCGCTGATTTTAAAAGTTTTTTATCTTTGACATGACGAAGTATCCCTCCGGCAGCCAGGGCCATTAGAGCCTTAATAATAAATGTCGCCGGAGCATAAATGACGTAACCGGAAAAAACATCAGCAAGGGCAGAGCCAAGTCCTGCCGCAACAGCGCCCCAGACAGGGGACAGCAGAAAGGCACTTAGTATAACCAGAGCGTCTCCCGTATTAACATAGCCGCCGAGAGGGGAGGGAACCCGTATTACTAGGGTTGCAATGGCTATCATGGCGGTAAACAGACCCGCCCATACAATTTTTTTAGTTCTGTCCTTATTCATTGTTTTAAATCCTGTCCCTCTATGTTTGCTTCACCTTTTGTCATTCTTATAGCTGCCAGGGCAATTGCTGCCAAGATGAAATACGTAAAAAATGTTCTGGGATAATACCATACATATTCAACCCCAAAGGCAAAGGATATTCCTATAAGGGAGGAAAGAGCAGCGATAGTCACAGCTTGGAGCTTTTTGCTTTTTGCTTTTAAAATTGCGCAGGCGCTGTCTTTCCAAAGCCGGAGCATAAACCACATAAAGGATATAAAGCCCAAAATCCCAAGCTCTATTATAAGCTCCATATATACCATATGGCTATGGGGAGCGCCCACAAGAGCCTTTGGGTGGGCATAGTCCGGATAAATCATGGCAAAGCTTTCAGGGCCTAAGCCAATCCCAGTTAGAAAATAGTCCTTAACAATGCCTATGCCGCCTGTCCAAATATAAACTCTGAACATATTTGAAGTGTCTGCATTATTGAAAAGGCTGGAAATTCTTATCATAACACTGTCCGGAAGGAAGGGAATTGCCGCCACACAGATAAGGAAAAAGGCCGGCAGCAGCTTTTTGTTGGAATAATACACAAAGACAAGACAGGCAATCAAAATGGAAATCCATCCGGAACGGGAATAGGTCATTAAAAGGGCAAGAGCCGGAAGGCAAATGCCAAGGCACAAAGGCAGACGCAGCCATTTCTTCCGCACATTTACGGCGAAGGCGGCGGCAAGGGGTGTCATCATAACCAGAAATTCCGCATAGTTGTTGGGGTTGCCAAAACTGGAGAAAACCCTTCCCGGAACACCTTCATTTATACTAAGATCCGTAAGGCTTGAGCTGACCTCAACTCCGGTAAAACGCTGATAAACGGCATATAGGGATGTGAGGATGACAGCAGTGTAAATAAAGCCTAAAAGCTTCATCAGCCTTTCTTTTGTTGTTATATCCGCAGGAATAATATAAAGAAAAAGCAGGGAGGTAATATAAAACCACAAAACCCTTAAGCTGTCGCCCCGGGCACTGCTGAAGGCTAGACTTGCCACACAGGCGATGGCAAAAAGCAGAATTGGAAAGCCCATATCATGGAGATAATACTGCCGCCTTGCTCCTGCACCCGCCATTAAAATATAAAGGAGAAAAAGCCCTGCCGCTCCGAAAAGGGCAATGGGGTTTGACCAATAGTCATGGGGGACAATGAACATAAGGCAGATAAAACCCCCAAGGAAGGTTTCATAGCTTAAAAAGAATGAGCTTTTAATATAACGTCTTGCAAAGGCGGCGGAAACACTGCCCCTAGCCGCTTTTGCGATAAACCCAAAAACACAAGAGATGATTTTAGTAATAAAATCTAAAATTGCCTTGAATATTCCGGCGAAAACAGAGCGCTTATAAATCGGCTCTATCCTGCTGTCACGCACAAACAGATGAACAATATAGCTTTTTTCAAAGGAGCGGCTGAAGGCACTGTAAATAAGCAAAAGTATGTTAAAAAAACTGCTGTGCAGCCAGATATTATAGGTTTTTCCTAAAACGCTTGAGGAAAGCAAAAAGCCACCCCCCCTTTCATTACATTGTAAATTTAATATCTAAGCCACAGCTTCGATTGCGCTTATTTTTATATATATCTTTGCCCTTCCGGCATAAATGGTGAGGGTGTGGCCAACACCATACAAAACACCGTTTATTTTTACGCCGTTTTCTAAAAGCTCGCCCACGGCGCTCATATCAACTCTGACGGATTTGTAGCCGTTTCTGTATACCTGCTGAACCTGTCCATTGGCATCTGTGGCATAGCCCAAAGGCTCGCCCACCTCAAAGCCTGTGACCTTGCCCATGGTATTATCCTTGGTTTCATCCAAAACACCGGCGCCGATTTCAATGTAATCCGTAACAAACTCAGGCACCTCGTCGGAGTAAAAGCTAATATTTAAATCCACAAGCTCTGTGCCGCTATTTCTGGAGCTAACAAATTTAAGAGCCGCAAAGGCTAAAAGCCCAATCAGAACAATTATAATTATAAGGTCTATAAGATTGATTTTACCGAAAAGCTTGCCGTTTTTATCAATCATTTTGGTTTCCTCCAAATTTAGTTGTACGCGGCGAACACCTCGTCCGCCAGCTTGTTTAAGTCAAAGTGCTTTTTTATTTTCTCGCTAGCGGCGGCGGAGAGGGTTTTCCGCATATTCTCATCATTCATAAGAGTCAAAATCGCCCCGGCAAAGCCTTCGATATCACCGTATTTAAGCACGAAGCCGCATTTTATAAAGGTTTCGGCAAGGTCACGGTTGCCGCCTACATCCGTAAGAACAAGGGGCAGCCCTGCATTCATAGCTTCCAAAACCGCAAAGCTCATGGCTTCGTTATGGCTGGAGGTGCAAAGATAGGCATCAGACCCTGCAAGAATTTCCTTAGTGTCACTGCGAAAGCCGAGAAGCTTGCACTCACCTTGAAGTCCAAGACGGGAAACCCGGCCGCTGATTTCCTGAAACAGCTCCCCGTCGCCGCAGATAAGGCAGCTAAAAGGCTTTTCGGTGCTGCTTTTAAGCTTGTAAAGAACGTCCAACAAAAAATCAAGACCCTTTTCCGGAGCAAAACGTGCCAAAATCGTCATTACAAAACAGTCGTCAGATAGGCCAAGCTCTTTTTTAATAGCATCGTTTTTAGAAGGGGAGTCTGCTGGCTCCATACCGTTAAATATAACTTGAATACGCTCTTTCATAACGCCGTTTTCAATAAGAATATCCCGTCCTTCGTTACAGACAGAGATTATCCTGTGGTTTTTCGGTGTAAAATGCCTGTTAAGCATTTTCCAAACAGAACCTTTTGCCCCTGAAAGCCTAAGAGTAAGGTGGCTTGTGAAAACAACCTTCACAGAGGGGTAATACCGCTTTGAAAGAAGGGCAATAATATTTTCTCTGGGGTACTGGGCATGGATAACATCAATTTTATTTTCCCTGCAAAAGTCCCCAAGCTTCTTTGCGGAAGAAAGGGCATTTTTCCAGTTTAATTCCAACTGAAGGCATCCAAGCCCCGCTTCACGCATTTTTTTTGATAAGCCGCCTTCGATATTATAGGCAAAAAAAGCCTTAATCTTTTCAGCGCCCAGGAGCCTTACAAGATTTTCAACATACTTTTCTGTTCCTGCCTTGCCGGCATAGTTTATGAGATACAGTACATTCAACAGTTAACCTCCTATAAGAAACTGCCGGCGAAAAAAAGCCCGCCGCCGGAAAAATTTTAAAACTAAAATTACGGCTTAAGTTAAGCTAAAGCAAAACCCTTCCCAAAAGCCGCTATAAGAGTATACATCACATATAAGCGGCAAGTCAATAGCGCGAAACCCGCCGCACTACAAAGAGAGCGGCGGGTCGGTTTTATCCTCCCAGGTAGGCCTTTTTAACGGCATCATTGTTAAGAAGGTCCCGAGCATCAGCAGAGGTTACAATTTTTCCAGTTTCCAAAACATAGCCTCGGTCGGCTATGGAAAGAGCCATTTGCGCATTTTGTTCAACAAGTAAAATGGTGGTGCCTGCACTGTTAAGCTCTTTTATAATGTCAAAAATCTGCTCAACCAAAATGGGAGCAAGCCCCATGGAAGGCTCGTCGAGCATGAGCAGCTCCGGCTTTGACATTAATGCCCTGCCCATGGCAAGCATCTGCTGCTCGCCGCCGGAAAGCGTTCCGGCAACCTGACGGCGGCGCTCCTTAAGGCGGGGAAAGCGCTCATACACATCTTCAATTGATTCATTAATCTCGCTGCCCCGTCTTGTATAGGCGCCCATTTCGAGGTTTTCCTGCACAGACATTTTAAGAAAAACCCGACGTCCCTCGGGAACCTGAGCAAGACCCATGGCTACAATTTTGTGAGGAAGGGTGCTGCTTATGCTTTTGTCCCGAAACTTTATGCAGCCGCCCTTACTTCTTAAAAGTCCTGAAATAGTATTTAGGATAGAGGATTTTCCCGCACCGTTAGCCCCAATGAGGGTGACTATCTCGCCTTTTTTAACTTCGAAGGAAACACCTTTAATAGCGTGAATGCTGCCGTAATAGACATCTATGTCGTTTACCTTTAGCATGGCTTAGTTTTCCTCCTTTTTCTTGCCGAGATAGGCCTCTATAACCTTGGGATTATCCTGAATTTCTTCCGCCGTGCCTTTTGCGATTACTTTTCCGTAGTTTAAAACACAGATGCCCTCGCATATTCCCATAACAAGGCTCATGTCATGCTCGATGAGCATAATGGCAATCTGAAAAGTGTCACGGATTTTCTGGATATTTTCCATAAGCTCTGATGTTTCCGAGGGGTTCATTCCAGCGGCAGGCTCGTCTAGAAGGAGCAGGGCAGGGTTTGTTCCCAAAGCTCTGACAATTTCAAGCCTGCGCTGGGCACCATAGGGCAGGGAACCGGCAAGATCTCCGGCCATGTCCTGCATATCGAAAATAGATAAAAGCTCCAGAGCACGCTGTTTTGCGATGCGCTCAGCCTTCCAATATCCGGGGAAACGGAGGATGGCGCCGCCCAGATGATAATCCATTTCATTGTGCAGGCCTATAAGGACATTATCAAGAACAGTAAGGCCCTTAAAAAGCCTGATGTTTTGGAAGGTTCTTGCAACTCCCATTTTGTTAACCTGAATGGTGTTCATACCGCCGGTATCTCTGCCGTCAAGCATTATAGTGCCTCGGGTGGGGTGGTAGACCTTGGTAAGAAGGTTAAAAACGGTTGTTTTTCCAGCACCGTTAGGCCCTATAAGGCCCGCAATTTCAGTGCGGCCGATGGCCATGTTAAAATCATCAACAGCGGTTAGTCCGCCAAAATCTATGCCCAAATGACTTACTTCAAGGATAGGCGTTTTGTCAACGTCCCTTTCAGGGATTATGTTATGCGAAGGTACGGGAACAAGCTTTACAGGTTCTCTTTTAGGTTTACTCATTTTTCCGCAGCCTCCTTTACCTTATCATTTTTCCGGCCTTTTTTCCCCTCACCTTTAAAGAATAAAATCAGCTTGTCTAAAAGGCTGTTTAAAGAAAAGTCATAGGTTCCGAAAAGTCCCGAAGGCTTAAATATCATAACAATAACAAGGATAAGCGAATACACAACCATACGGTATTTTTCAAAGCTGCGCAAAAGCTCCGGCAGAGCGGTTAGCACTGTTGCGCTTAAAACACTGCCTATCATACTGCCCATGCCGCCGAGAACCACCATTACCAAAATCTCGATTGACTTCATAAAGCCAAAGTCGGAAGGGGAGAGCATACCGATATATCCGGCAAAAAGTCCTCCTGCAACTCCGGCGAAAAAAGCGGAAACCACAAAGCCCAGAGTTTTATAGTAGGTGGTGTTTATGCCGCAGGCCTCTGCCGCAATCTCGTTTTCACGAATGGACAGTATGGCTCTGCCGTGGCGTGACTTCATCATGGTGTGAATTGCGAAAATAGTTATTCCCACACAGGCAAATGTTATGAGAAAGTTTGTTGTTTTTGGTATTTTTTGAAGACCTGCCGCCCCGTTTGTAAGGGTGAAGCCCAAAACATTATCAATATTAAGAAGTATAACCCGAATTATTTCGCCAAAGCCCAAGGTAAGGATGGCAAGGTAGTCGCCTCTAAGGCGAAGGGCGGGAATTCCTATGATAAGGCCGAAAACACCGGCCAAAATTCCGCCGGCAAGAAGGGCAAAGGGAAAGGCAAGGGCTGTTGAGCCTGCTGCCACAGACGCGGATTTCATTATAATGGCCGAAGTATAAGCGCCTATGGCCATAAAGCCCGCATGGCCTAATGGAAGCTGGCCTAAATAGCCTGTGGCCACGTTAAGGGATACAGCCAAGATAATGTATATGCCGATAAGAGAGATAACACCGGAATAATACTTAGATATAATGCCTGTACTGATAATATAATTCATTAAATAAAGGAAGGCAGCAAAGAGCACAGCATTTATAATGTATCGAAGGGGCATAGGTATAATTTTTTTCTTAATACTCATTGTGCCGCCCCCTAAACCTTTTCAGTCATCGTTTTGCCCAGTATGCCCGTGGGCTTAAATATCAAAACGATAATAAGGATTGCAAAAACCACGCCGTCTTTCCAAACGGAAAGACCTACCGCTGAAATAAGCGCTTCGGCAAGTCCTATGCAGAAGCCGCCAATCATAGCGCCGGGAATGGAGCCGATGCCGCCTAAAACCGCTGCTATAAAAGCTTTTATACCAAGCATACTACCCATGGTGGGCGAAGCTTGGGGATAGGCACAGCAATAAAGGACGGAGCCTATGCCCGCTAGGGCGCTTCCCACGGCAAAGGTGAAGCTTATGGTGCGGTTAACGCTTATACCCATAAGCTGAGCCGCTCCCATATCCTCTGAAACCGCACGCATGGCCTTGCCCATTTTTGATTTTTGCACAAGCAAGGTAAGCAGAAGCATGGAAATAACCGAAATAACTATGGTAATCATAGCCGTAAAGCTTACATACTGGCCGGCTATGGTAAGGGAGGGGCCGGAAATCAAAGCAGGAACACGCTGAGAGCCTGCTCCAAAAATAAGCTGGGCCAGATTTTGCAGCAAAAATGAAACTCCGATAGCCGTTATTAAAAGAGATATCCTCGGCGAAGAACGCAGAGGAGTATAGGCAACCTTTTCAATCACTACGCCAAGAAGGACGCAGGCCGCGATTGCAAGGATTATGGCAATAATCGGATTTAGCGCAAAGTTTACCATAGCGAGCCAAGCCACATAGGCTCCGACCATTATTATGTCTCCGTGGGCGAAGTTTAAAAGCATTATAATGCCGTAAACCATGCTGTATCCCAGAGCAATCAGAGCATAGACACTGCCGGATTGCAGACCATTTATGAGTTGGCTTATTATGAGGGACATATTCATATCCAGTCCTCTTTCTGTAATGATTTGCCGCAGACGACCGATGGCTGGCGCAAACGGACTTGTTGTTTGGGCCACTCATCGAGCGTCCACGCGAGAAAAGAAGCCAGGGCTTTAAAATGCCCATGTGCGGGGAGAAAATCTCCCCGCACAAGATTAGCTTGCAATCGGAATATTAGAATATTTCTACGAATACTTCCTCGCCGTTTTCAACCTTCATGATGACAGCGTCCTTAACGGGGTTGTTATACTCGTCGAAAGCATATCCGGAGCTTGTAATGCACTCCAGCTCAGCGCTATTGTCGCGAATAGCGTCGATAACCGCCTGCTTGTATTCCTCGCTGCCGGCCTCAAGCCCGGCTTCTTCCGCAACTGCAAGAGCATTGCACATTACGATAGCAGCGTCATAAGCGGTGGCAGCGAACATATTTAAAGTTTCGGAACCGTACTTTTCAATGTAAGCAGCTTCAAAAGCCTTAACAGCGTCGGTGCTGCCGGGGGCATAGCCGGAAACATAGAGAGTTCCTTCAAGCGCGTCGGCGCTTGCATAGCCTGTAACTCCGCTCATGCCGTCGCCGCCGAGGACTGTGCCCTTAAAGCCGACCTCACGAGCCTGAGTGATTATAAGTCCGTCATCCTCGTAATAGTTGGGGCAGAAGAGGATGTCGGGGTTTTTGGAAGAAATGGTGGTAAGCTGGCTTTTGAAGTCAACGTCGCCGGTGGCATAGCCTTCCTGGGAAACGACTTCAACGCCAAGTTCAGCACACTTAGATACAAAAGCGTCCTTCAGACCGACAGAGTAGTCGTTGCCGGTTTCAAAAAGGATGGCGGCTGTTTTAGCATCCAAAACTTCGCTTGCATACTCAGCCATTTTCTCGCCCTGGAAGGGGTCGATGAAGCAAGTGCGGAATACGTTGCCGTAAACTGTGTCAGTTTCGTCGTCGTATGTTACTGCCGCCGCAGTTGCACTGGGGGTAATCATGGGCAGGTTCAGGGGATAGGCCTCGCCCACAACAGCGATGGTGTTGCCTGTGAGAACGTCGCCAATGAGAGCTACTATGCCCTCGTCAACAGCACGGTTAAATGCGGTGATGGCTTCCTGGTTGTTGCCCTTGTTGTCATAGGCAACAATTTCTACCTGTTTGCCGTTGATGCCGCCGTTTGCGTTTAGCTCGTCGATGTAAAGTGTGGCACCGTTTTTAACACCAAGTCCGTACTGGGCATAGTCGCCTGTGTGGCAGCCGATCATGCCTATTTTAATGGTGTCGCCGGAAACAGCTTCATTTCCTTCGTCGGGCAGGTCACCGGCATTATTGTCGGCGGGGACATTGTTCTCGTCTTCCGTGTTCTTAGCGCTGTTGCCGCAGGCGGCAAAGACACCAAGCATGAGGACGAGGATAAGCGCAATGCTCAAGAACTTTTTCATTTTGTTTCCTCCTAATATTTCATGTCTATACAAAAAACGGCTGCGTATTTGAACGAAGCCCTTTTTATGCTGTTTTGGTGATGCAAATACTTACCTTATTATATTGAAGTCATTCTAAATCTTTATCCTAATAAAGTCAATAGTTCATTAATTATAAATCACTTTAAATTACTACATTGATTTTGTTGGTTTTGCAGAAAAATAACTGCTTATATGCTTTTTTCCATGGGTTTAAGCTAAGTTTATTGTCATAGTTTTTATAAAGAGAGGCCATAAATCCAAAACATTGTACAAACTGCCACTTCTAAAAACACTTTTACTATGCTATCATTAGCCCATAGTTTTTTATAATTTATTTGGTTTTGGAGTTTTTATATGAACACCTGCCTTATCGACAACAAACACAACTTTTTCTTTATCGGCAGCTTTACCGGTTTTTTCTTCGGTAAGGCATTTTCGGGTTTGTCGAATAAGGAGTAAAGGCTCTTTATAACAGGAAACTACACGGTCCTGCGGCAAACTCGCTGCGGGGCCGTTTTTTATCTTGCCGGATTTAACTTACAATCAGGCTAAAGGAGGTTTTTTAGTGCCGGAAACTTATCAGCAGAGAAAAGATTATATGGCCGCATCCTTTGGGCAAAGCTCAAGCATTGACAGCTTTTTATATTGTGCCGCCCAGGCTAAAATAAATTTTAAAGGTAAAAAAGTGCTTGTTTTCGGCAGTGGAGAAGCAGCTCGATTAGCTCGCCTTGCCGCCTTAAAAGGCGAAGCCTTGGATGTTTCTTCCCTAAGCCTTGAAAACGGTGAAGCTTATGATGTGCCGGAAGAATATGCCGAGGGGGAAATAATAATAAACGCTCCTTCTGAAAAAGAGGCGTCAAAAAAGCCTTTGAATAATTTAGACCTTTCGTTTTTTCCAGCTTGCAGGGCTCTTATAGATCTAGGTGATCCTTTTTTAAGAACAGCCCTTATGCAGGAGGCAAAAAAACGAGAAATTGCTTCTGCAGGCGGTTTTTATATGCTTGCCTGTATGGAAAAATCTACTCAGGAGCTTTTAAAAAATGAAAGCAGCTCTGACATAGAGCTTAAAATTTTTTTTAGCAGGCTTCGGCTAGAAGCGGAAAATATTATTATAATAGGTATGCCCGGCTCAGGAAAAAGCTGTATGGCAAAGCTCATATCGGAAAAAACCGGCAGACCATATATAGACCTTGACACCGAAATTGTAAAAACCTCTGGAAGAAGTATTCCGGATATTTTTAAAAATGACGGTGAGGCCGCTTTCAGAAAAATGGAAAGAGAGCATATAAAAAGCTTCGGCAAGCTTCAAGGTTCTGTTATTGCCACAGGCGGCGGTGTTGTAAAAAGCCTTTCAAACTATGCACCCTTACGGCAAAACGGCCGCATTTACTGCCTGAACAGAGAGTTTGAAAACCTTGACATGACTGACAGGCCCCTGTCGTCAAGCACCGAGATGCTAAGAAAAATGTTTATACAGCGGCAGCCCTTGTATAAGTTTTTTGCGGATGTCCACATAGATAACAACGGAAGCCTCAATGCTGCGGCCGATGCAATCTTGAGGGATTTTAACCGAAATGCAGAAAGCGGTGAGCTTTGGTAAAAGCTCGGTTTAAGAAAAAACAAAAAATGGTTGTATTACCGAATACTTATAAAATAAATATAAAGAGGGAATTTTTATGTTATACCATATTCATAATCCGGAAGCGGAAACTATGCCCCAAGAAAAACTCCACGCCCTTCAAAGCGAAAGGCTTTGCGCCACGGTTAAAAGGGTTTATGAAAATGTGCCCCTGTATAAAAAACGCTTTGACGAAATGGGTATATCTCCTGAGGATATCTCCAGTATCGATGATATCACAAAGCTGCCATTCACATTAAAGCAGGATCTTCGTGATAGTTATCCCTATGGACTTTTTGCCGTGCCCATGGACGAGATTATTCGTCTTCACGCTTCCTCAGGCACAACGGGTAAACAGACCGTTGTAGGCTATACGGAAGCCGATATGAAAATCTGGGGTGAGGTCATGGCCCGCACCATCGGTGCCGGCGGAATAACAAAGTCTGACATAGGTCACATAAGCTATGGCTACGGACTTTTCACAGGAGGCCTAGGCGGTGGCCTTGGCTCTGAAACCATAGGCTGCGCCACAATTCCAGCTTCCACGGGAAACACCCGCCGTCAGGTAACGATTTTACAGGATTTTAAGCCCACCTTTATTCTTGCAACGCCCTCTTATGCTCTCACCATAGCGGAATTTCTGGATGCCAACGGCATTTCCGCGGATGAGCTTTCCCTTAAAGCCGGCTTTTTTGGTGCGGAACCTTGGACAGAGAGTATGCGTGCCGAGATTGAAAGCCGCCTTAAGCTAAAGGCATATGACATTTACGGTCTGTCGGAAATCATAGGCCCCGGAGTGGCCTATGAATGCCAGTGCCAAAATGGCCTTCATGTAAACGAGGACCATTTCTACCTTGAAATAATAGACCCCGAAACAAACCAGCCTGTGCCTGACGGAGAAGAAGGGGAGATTGTCTTTACCTGCATCACAAAGGAAGCTCTGCCTCTTATACGTTACCGCACCCGTGACATAGGGAAAAAATTACCCGGGAAATGCGACTGCGGCCGCAGCTTTGTCCGAATGGTAAAGCCCGCGGGAAGAACCGATGATATGCTTATAATCCGCGGAGTCAATGTTTTCCCCTCTCAGATAGAATCCGTTCTTATGGATATGCAGGGCATAGCCCCTTTCTTCCAGCTTGTGGTTGAAAGGGAGGGAAACCTTGATAAGCTTACGGTTCTTGTGGAGCTTACAGGCGAAACCTTCACTGACGAGGTGAGAAAGCTTGAGGCCATGTCCCGTCAGGTAACGGAGGCAATACATTCGGTTCTGGGTGTATCAGCAAAGGTAAAACTCGTAGAGCCAAAAAGCATAGAGCGTTTTGAAGGCAAGGCAAAGCGGGTAATAGATAAGCGCACACAAGTAAATTATTAGGGGGGTCAATATGTTACTAAAACAAATTTCGGTTTTTGCGGAAAACCGCCACGGTGCCATAAGAGACATTACGGCAGTTTTAGCAGATGAGGGCATAAATATTCGTGCCCTATCCATAGCCGACACAACGGATTTCGGAGTTGTGCGCCTTATAGTGGATAGACGTAAAGATGCCTTGGCGGCTCTTCACAATAACGGCATGACGGTTATTGAAACCGATGTTCTTGCTCTTGCTGTGGACGACAGCCCCGGCACCTTCCACGAAGCCCTTGTAGCCCTGACGGAAAGCAATATTATGATTGAATATTGCTATGGCTTTGTTTCTCAAAAGGCCGGCTTGGCAACAATCATCCTGAAATGTGATGATGAGGAAAAGGCCTTAGGCTGCCTAAGCTCCAAAGGATTTACCCTTTTAAGCGCTGATGAGATAAAGTATTAGTCAAAAGGGTAAAATCTTAAAAGACAATGCATTAAAACGAAAGCCCGCCGGAAAAATGGCGGGCTTTCGCTTTGGTTCTCATGGGCTTATCTTATTTTATATGTCTGACCAACAGCGGCATAAGAGGTGTAAGCTTCCACATTTGCCTCAACAGCGGAGGTTTCGTTGCGCAATTTAAAAACTGCCGAAGCCCTTATAGTTTCACCCGGGGCAATTTCAGTATGAATATCATTGTCGGTTTTGCTGCTGTTTAATAAATAGGTCTCGCTGAGGGATATTCCGTCCTGATAGCTTAGTATGTACAAAGCATTGTACAGGCTTATATCGTCCTGTGAATTGTTTTTAAAATCGTAATATACTCTAATTGCCGGATTTCCCTCTGCGTCATCCAGAAGCTCGGCATTGAGGACACTTACATAATATAAGCCGTCCAGCGGCCCCTCACTGTCTATGGAAAGAGTCCACACAGGGTCAGGCACAGGCTTTATCACATATACGGCAGGTGCTCCGGGAAGGTTTTTAGGGTCATAGCTTGCTGTGACCTTTCCTGCCTCGGCTCCGTCTTTCCAGCTGAAAATAGAAAAATCAACTGTTCCGCCATCTTCGTCATATTCAAACTCATAGCAGCATTGTATGCTTATGCCCGGACGTATATAATGGTAATGATTGCTGAAGACATCGTCTTCTCCCCAAGTGTAAGCAGGATTTAGCTCATAGCCGTCCTGACTTGCGGAAAAACCCAAGGCCTCCCAAGCAGAAATTGAATAGCTAAAGTTGTTTGTAAACTCGTAGTATACCCGCATAACTGGAGTGTCTGCAGAGTCATAGGCTGCCTGCGCACCTATAATGGATACATAATAGATGCCTTTTGAAAGCTTGCCGCTGCCGTCAAGGCCGGTTCCGGCCGGAGGACTTATAAGGCTGGGGGTGTCGTAATCTTCATTAGGTTTCTTAGAGTTGTTTTTATTAAGTGCCTTAAAAATCAAAACCGAAGCCAAAGAAATAAGAAGAAATGCCGAGGCGATAATAATTATCAAAACCGAAGTTCCGTTTAAGCTTTTTCTGCGTTTTCCCTTATATGCCGCAGGGGGATATCCCAGCTCTTCTCGGTTGAAAGTTTCCGGCTCAAAAGCAAAGCCACCCTGAAGCTTTGACCTATCGGCTTCATAAGAGCCTGAGCCTTCATTATTTATATGTATAAACGAATCCGGCTGTCCATAAGCCGAAGTTGGTTTGTTTTCCTCGTTTTGCGAAGGAAAAGCCGGCCCTTCGTCATTTTGTATGGTTTCCGTCTTTTTTAGTGTGGCTCCGCAATTGGGGCAGAAAAGGGCCTTCTCCGGAAGTCCCGCCCCGCATTCTGTGCAAAAGGCCATGTGAATCCCTCCTTAAGTAATAGATTACTGGAATCTAATATTCTCACATTATACATATTTATGTCAAGAAAATGTTGAAACCTTACAAGTTGAAAGTGAAAATCATTCTCAGTAATTAAGAGTTTTTGGGTAAATATATTTAAAATTACTAATTTACGTGTAAAGTAGGCATATTTTATTGACTTTAAGCCAATTCGGTCATAAAATAATTGAAAAGTATTTTAAAATTAAGCATTGCAAAGCTTTCCCCCTTGATGTATAATGTGAAAAATGCGAAGTGTCAAGAATTTAACGTACTTTTTAATATGCCAAACGGAAGCATCACTTCTTCTGCGGCCCTATTCGTGTTAAATTCTGAAATTTCCATTACTTTTCATTGCCGTTTGGCCTCTTGCGCACATATGCATTAGGAGAATCTCCCATTCGGCGGTGGACTATTTATAATAATGAAGGAGACATTATCATGAAAGAAGACTACGGCTTAACACAGGACCAGATTGACATTCAGATGATGACCCGCGATTTCATCCGCAAGGAACTTCCTTGGGAAAGAATCAAGGAGTGCGACGAGAAAAATGAAACCCCCATGGATGTTGTAAAAAAGTGCGCTGAAATGGGCCTTACCAGCATAACCCTCCCCGAATCAATCGGCGGCGGCGGCATGGGTCAGGTAACAAACTCTCTCGTCCTTGAAGAGATTGGCTATCAGGACATCGGCTTTGCAACAGTTATAGGTGCCTGTGGTCTGGCTTATGAGCCCATCGCTCTTTTTGGCACTCAGGAACAGAAAGAAATGTTCGGTAAGCACATTGTCGACGGCGGACTTGCTGCCTTTGCCCTCACCGAGGCCGATGCCGGTTCCGACGTTTCAAATAACCGCACAACAGCTGTTCTCGATGGTGATGAGTGGGTCATAAACGGAACAAAAACCTTTATCACAAATGGTGCTCATGCCAGTGTTTATTCCGTATTTGCAGTTACCACTCCCGGAGCCGGAACCCGTGGTATGTCCTGCTTTATAGTTGAGCGTGACCGTGCCGGCGTTTCAATAGGCTCTGAAGAGGATAAGATGGGAATCCGTCTTTCAAACACAACTGAAGTCCTCTTTGATAATGTCCGTGTTCCCGCAGACCATCTGGTTGGCAAAGAAGGCCAGGGCTTCAAAATAGCAATGAGCGTTTTTGACATTACCCGTCCTGCCGGCGTCGGCGCTGCAAGCTGCGGCTCTATGAAAAGCTGCATCGACAAGTGCATTGAATATGCGGCAGTCCGTGAAACCTTTGGTCAGCCCATACTCACCAATCAGGCCATCCAGTTCATGATAGCTGACATGGAAATTAAATATGAGGCTGCCCGTGCCCTTACATATAAGGTTGCCGGCATGATAGATAACGGCGTTATCGACTCTGCCCTTGCATCTGCCGCCAAAACCTTTGCTTCCGACGCTGTTGTTGAGTGTGCCATTGACGCCATCCAGATTCACGGCGGAAACGGATACTCCAAGGAATATCCCATTGAGATAATCCTTAGAAACGCAAAGATTGGTCAGCTGTTTGAGGGAACAAACCAGGTTCAGCGTATGGTTATCGTAAAGAGCCTGCTTAAGGCCGCTGGCATGATGTAAGACTTTTGTCTGATTTCTCAGTTTAAGCTTAATTACCATCTATCAAGCAATTAATTTACGGTCCGCGTAAACACTTTGTGCTTGCGCGGACCTGTTTTTTTAGCATAAGGCTGCCCATTAGTCTTATGCTGCAACTATTAGACCAAACGCCGAATGCGGCGTGGGCTTTTTTTAGTTAATCTTTGTTTGTTGACATGACTTAAATCACTGATGTATAATAAACAGGTATTTAGAAATTTTTAAATGTTTGGATTTTCTAAAGAAAGCAATATAGAAGCGCAATAAATTGGAAAGAAGGAATACCTATCATGAATATACTTGTTTGTGTAAAACAGGTGCCGGATACCACCGAAATTAAGATAGATCCGGTCAAAAAGACCCTTATCCGTGACGGTGTGCCCAGCATAGTTAACCCCTTTGACGCATACGCACTGGAGCTTGCCGCAAGAATAAAGGACAAGGACCCCAGCGCAAAGATAACACTTTTGTGCATGGGCCCCCCTCAGGCTGAGGCAGCTTTAAAAGAATGCCTTGCAGTTGGCGGCGACGTGGCCTATCTGTGCAGCGGCCGTGAATTCGGCGGCTCGGACACTCTTGCAACCAGCTATATCCTGGCAACCGCAATCAAAAAGATTGAGGAAACCGACGGTAAGTTCGACATTATTTTCTGCGGTAAACAGGCAATTGACGGCGATACGGCTCAGGTTGGCCCCGAAATCGCCGAGCATCTTGATTATCCCCAGATTACTTATGCTGTCGAATCTTATGTTGACGGTGACCTTGTAAAGGTAAAGAGGGAAGTAGACGACGGTTTTGAGCTTATCGCAGCAAAAATGCCCTGCCTCGTAACTGTCACAAAGCCCGATTTTGACCCTCGTTATCCCACAATAAAAACAAAAATGGCCGCAAACCGCAAGGAAATTGCTAAAATTGCCTTTGCCGACCTTGAGGCAACCATAGATGCCACAAAGATTGGTCTTAAGGGTTCCCCCACAAAGGTTAAAAAAACTTTCACACCGGACGTTAAAACCGGCGGCGTTAAGATACACGAAGAAACCGGCGCCGATTCCGCAAAGAAATTGTTCGCTTGCCTTACAGCGGACAAGATCATCTAAGAGGGGGTAACTAGAAATGGATGCAAAAACCAAGGATTTATGGGTATTTATAGAAACTAACGAAGACGGCAGTCCCAAAAATGTCGGCATTGAGCTTTTATCTCCGGGACGTGAGCTTGCCGATAAGCAGGGCGGCCAGCTTATAGGCGTTATAATCGGCAGCAATGTGGATGCCTCTGTCAAAGCTGCAGTCTCTCACGGCGCTGACAAGATATTTGTTGTTGATGGTGAGGAATATGCACATTACAGCACTGATGCCTACACTCACGCTCTGTGCACACTTGTTGAAAAATACGGTCCCACCAGCATTTTGATAGGCGCAACCAACAACGGTCGTGACCTTGGCCCCCGTGTTTCCTGCCGCCTGAACACAGGCCTTACGGCAGACTGCACCTCCCTTGCCATTGACGAGGAAACCGGAAACGTTGCCTGGACTCGTCCGGCCTTCGGCGGAAACCTTATGGCAACTATTATGTGCCCTGACCATCGCCCGCAAATCGGAACCGTGCGCCCCGGCGTTTTCAAAAAGTGCGAAGCTGACGAAGCCCGCAGCGCAGAAGTCATAAAAGAGGACATACACGTTTCTCCTGATATGATTCGCACCGAGCTTGTTGAGATAATAAAGGAAACTGCCGGTGAAATAGTTGACCTTGAAGGCGCTGAAATTATCGTATCCGGCGGACGCGGCCTCGGCGGCCCCGAAGGCTTTAAGCTTATAAAAGAACTTGCCGACCTTTTGGGCGGCGTTGTCGGCGCTTCCCGCGCGGCTGTTGACTCCGGCTGGATTGGTCACTCTCATCAGGTTGGTCAGACGGGCAAAACCGTAGGGCCTAAGCTTTATGTTGCCTGCGGCATTTCCGGCGCCATTCAGCACGTTGCCGGCATGAGCAGCTCCAACACTATCATTGCGATAAACAAGGACGAAACCGCTCCCATCTTCAACGTTGCAGATTATAGCGTTGTTGGTGATTTGTTTGAGGTTCTTCCTGTTCTTATTGCTGAAATCAAAAAACTTAAGGCTTAAATTTTAAGCTGTCAACAAAACAAAAAGAAACAGCACAGAGCAAATAACTCTGTGCTGTTTCTTATATTTAAGGCATTTTCTGAAAACCAGTTTTATTAAAGCTTCCGTCCTGCCTCTAGGGCTTCTTATTTCTTTGCCAGAATGTCCTGAGTGTCCCTTGCTATGACAATTTCCTCATTTGTTGGGATTACAATCAGCTTTACACGGCTGTCCGGAGTGGAAATGAATATTTCTTCCCCGCGCTTGGAGTTTGCTTCTTCATCCACCTGACATCCCAGATAGCTGAAATATTTGCAGATGTCCGCTCTTGTGCTTTTACTGTTTTCACCAATGCCGGCTGTGAAGATAATGGCATCAACACCGTTCATGGCAGCGGCATAACCACCCACAGTCTTTGCGACCCAGTAGTTGAACATATCCAGAGCAAGTCTTGCTCTTTCACTGCCTTTATCTGCTGCCTCGTCTAAATCACGGAAGTCCGAAGAAATTCCGGAAACACCGAGAACACCGGACTTCTTATTGAGGATGTGCAGCATTTCATCTATGGAGTATCCATATTTTTTCATAATATACTGAATTGCGCCGGCATCCATCTGGCCGCAGCGTGTGCCCATGGGAAGGCCGACAAGGGGGGTAAAGCCCATGGAAGTGTCTACGCTTTTGCCGCCTTCTATAGCACAGATGGAGCTGCCGTTGCCCATATGGCAGGATATAAGCTTCAGCTCCTCAATGGGCTTTCCAAGCATCTCGGCAGCTCTTGCAGAGACATAGCGGTGGCTGGTTCCGTGGAAGCCATAGCGGCGAACCTTATCATTTTCGTAATATTCATAAGGAAGGGCATACATGAAGGCCTTTCCGGGAATGGTCTGATGGAAGGCAGTGTCAAACACGGCAATCTGGGGAACGGATTCGCCCATTACCTTTTTGCAGGCGACAATTCCGGTTATGTTTGCGGGGTTGTGCAAAGGCGCAAGGGGAGTGCAGGCTTCAAGAGCCGTCATAACCTCGTCATCTATTAAAACAGAGGACTTAAAATGCTCTCCGCCGTGGACAACTCTGTGACCCACAGCATTTATTTCGGACATGGAATTTAAAACTCCATATTCTTTGCTGGTAAGCTTTTCGATAACAGCTTCAATGGCCTCGCTGTGGCTGGGCAGGGAAACATCAGCGTCAAAATTTTGCTTTCCGGAAACGGAGGGCTTGTGCTTTAAATGCCCGTCAATTCCTATACGCTCGCAAAGGCCCTGAGCGAGAACCTTTTCGCCGTCCATATCCACAAGCTGGTATTTAAGTGAGGAGCTTCCCGCGTTAATTACTAGAATCTTCATTTTTTTATCCCTTTCTTATTGAACTAACAGTAAAAAAAATATAAAGTATAATAACTTACATATAAATACACACACCACGTTATTTTAATACTATTGTCCTCTAAAAAGCAAGGCTTTTTAACATTTTCTCTCGTTTTATGCGAATTATCTTACTTTTGGGAGGTTTCACCATGAAAATCACAGGTATAGTTGCGGAATATAACCCCTTTCATAAGGGGCATAGGCTGCACATTGAGGAAACTAAGAAAAAGATCCCCAACACCGCCATAGTCTGCGTTATGTCCGGAGATTTTGTCCAAAGGGGAGAGGCGGCTATTTTTTCAAAACACGCCAGAGCCGCTGCCGCTGTTAGAGCCGGAGCGGATTTAATCCTTGAGCTGCCCCTACCTTGGGCCTTATCCTCAGCCGAAGGCTTTGCCCGAGGCTCTGTGGGGATTTTGGGAGCGCTGGGCGCCGTTTCTTATTTAAGCTTCGGCAGCGAGTGCGGGGACATAGGCATACTAAATGCCCTTGCCACTGCCATAATGGACCCCATGCTTGACGGAAAACTTAAAGAAAGGCTGAGCACAGGCATCTCCTACGCTCAGGCAAGACAGGAGGCTCTTTCTGAAGAAATCGGAAGTCTTGCCGACCATCTAAAATCACCCAACAATATACTGGCTGTGGAATATCTCAAAGCCATATACTCCCAAAGGCTGCGCATAGAGCCAATTACCATAACAAGAATAGGAGCAGGGCATGACGCTCCCGGCGGCTCTGCCGGCAGCATTAGGGGTATGATAAAAACCGGTGAAGGCATAAACTCCTATGTGCCGAAAGAGGTTTTGGAAGTGCTGAACCGAGAAACGGCTCAGGGCAGAGGACCGGTATTTATGGAAGACTTGGAAAGCGCCCTGTTATCCCGCCTTCGTATGCTTAGCTTGGAAGATTTCCAGTCCATACCTGATGCAGGCGAGGGCCTTGGAAACAGACTTTTTGCCGCCGCCCGTGAGGAGGCAAGCTTTGACGGGATACTTTCCGCCGCAAAAACTAAGCGTTACGCCCTGTCTAGGCTGCGCCGAATGTGCCTTTGCGCCGCCCTAGGTATTAAAGCGGGCCAGTCTGATGAAATTCCCCCCTATGCCAGAGTTTTAGCCGCGAACGAAAGGGGCAGACTTGCTCTTAATATGATAAGCGAGCGCAGCACAATTCCCCTTATAACAAAGCCTGCTTCAATAAAAGAGCTTTCTCAAAAAGCCAGATGCTTATTCCAACTGGAAAGCGATTCTCATGATTTTTATGTTCTGGGGTACGAGGCAAAAAATGAACGTCGAGGAATGTCGGATTGGCGCACAAGTCCAAATATGGTATAGAACCTACACGGAATTAACAATATATAGTGTCGTTTTTGTTAGGAATACCTAATTTTCATCTATATCTCGATAATATGTAAAGTACAGCTTGCATTTGTAACCATTTTGTTATATTATTTCAATGTGTGCAGGTATCTGCTTTGTTTTTGCTTATTAAACACAAGCTTTTACAGGCTCTGCATTTTACTTAATATTAAAAATTGGGGACTGCGATGAAAAAGGTATTTTCCATGTTCCTTGCCCTATGTTTTGTGCTGGCGCTTTTTGTTGCCTGCAGCACAGCCATAGGCAGGGGAGAGCCCTCAGCTTCTGCCGCCGTGCAGGAGGACGAAAACTTAATATACATTGGGGTTTCTCAGCCCCTTACAGGTAAAAATGCCGCCGGCGGTAATCAGGAACTTTTAGGCATTCTTTACGCAAACCATGTGACTGACAGCGTCACCATAGACGGCATCGAATATGAAATAAGACTTATCACATCAGACAATGGCTCCAGCGCCGAAATTGCCTCGGAAAATGCAGGAGATTTTGCCGATAGGGGAGTGCTTGCCTGCCTTGGAGGCTATGGCGCTTCGGAATCTATTGCGGCTGCCGCCGTATATGACGAGCTTAAAATTCCCTGTATTAACATTTCTTCAACAAATTCAGAGGTTTGCAGCGGTGATTTAAGCTTTAAAATTTCCTACTCAGACAGCTTCCAAAGTGGGGCGATCTCAAACTTTGCCCTTGGCAAAGGCTTTAAAAAAGCCGCTGTACTTACAGCCGTCGGAGATGTTTATTCGGAATCTTTATCTGCCGCTTTTACAGAGCAGTTTACACTTCAGGGCGGCGAAGTCATTTCACTTAAGGCCGATTTAGACGAAGCAAACTATGATTTTCTTGCAAAGCGCATTAAAACCCTTGAAGCTGATTTTGTCTTTATGCCTTTTGAAAGTCCGGAGGCAAACGCCTTATTTATAAAGCAGCTTCGGCAGCACGGTTTGTCCCTGCCTATTATGGGCGGCAGCTCCTACGACTTTGCCTCAATTATGAGCGGCAGCTCAATCTATGGTAAAAACATCTATTTTGCGTCCGGTTTTAATGGGGAGGCCCCGGCAAAGCCCCTTACTGCGGAATTTATCGCAAAATATAAGTCCTGGCTCAACAACGACAAGTCTCGTATAGAACAAAACGGCAGCACAGATGCTGTTTCCCCTCTTTCGGCTTTGGGATATGACGCCTATATGATTTTAGTTGAAGCCATAAAAAAAGCAGAAACTCTTGAACCTTTGGAGCTTGCCCTTTCCATATCTGAAACCAATTACGAAGGGGTTACGGGAACCATCCGCTTTGACGAAAATGGCGATTTATCTGAACGTTTTGCATACATAAAGACCATAGATGTTTCCAAGAAATCCTTTGAAGTTCTGCAAACTAGCTCTATAGGAAGATAGTATACCTCTCAGTCATAATAATAGCCGGTTTTATATGACGCAAAGAAATTAATCAGATTTTCGGCCCGTAGAGTCTTTTAGATTTTACGGGTCGGCTTATAGCTTAAAATCTTTTATAAAATGTTGTAAACCCAAACATTTTGCTTTATTCTTGCTTTTATTGTATATTAATAAAGATAAGTCTTTGTTCCATCTATGCAGCTTGAGGTGACACATGAAAATAGCAATTCCAAGATATCAACAAATAGCGGCAGACATAGCTGCAAAAATTGCCTGCGGCGAATATGCCGAGGGAGAAAAAATATATGTGCGCTCTGCCTTGGCAAGCCAGTATGGTGTGTCTTCGGAAACAGCTAGACGGGCTATCTGTGTTTTATCAGACATGAAGATTGTGGAGACAACAAAAGGCAGCGGTGTGGTGATAAAATCTCGCAGGCTGGCTTCTGATTTTATTACCAGATTTGACTCTGTAAGCCAAATGAGCGACCTGAAAAAACGCATTACAAACAGCTTGGATGAGCAGATAAAACACAGCCTTGAATTTAAAGCTATGGTTGAGGACCTTATGTATAAAACCGAGCGCTTCCGGACAGTAAACCCCTTTTCACCTTTTGAAATGGAGATTACCGAAGAAGCTTCCCATATCGGCCGCAACCTTTCCGAAAGCAATTTTTGGCACAACACCTCGGCAACCATCATAGCCATAGGACGGGGCGAGGATATAATAATATCTCCCGGTCCATATGCCATACTTACTGCGGGCGATATACTATATTACGTCGGTGATGAAAACTGCCACGAGCGTGTTAGAAATTTTTTGTATCCGGCAAATTAATGCATTATTTTATAAAACAGCTTTCCATTTTGGAAGGCTGTTTTTTATAGTTTTTGAATGCTTTTCTTGCAAAAAAATGAAATTCTGCAATATTTGGTTTGACAAATGAAGGCATCTATGTTAGCATATAAAGCAACAACACGAAATTTTAAGCGTGTTGTTACTCTGCTAAATAGGAGAGAAGTTATGCAAAAAGTTGAAGTAAAAGGTTTATACAAAATATTTGGCTCATCGCCCAAGCAGATAATACCATTGCTTGAAGGCGGCATGGACAAATCAAGAATTTTAAAAAAACATAAGCACAGCGTAGGCGTAAATAACGCCAGCTTTCAGGTAGAAGAAGGGGAGATTTTCGTTGTCATGGGTCTTTCGGGCAGCGGAAAATCTACCCTTATTCGTTGTTTGAACCGCCTTATAGAGCCAAGTAGCGGCTCTATAATAATTGAAGGTCAGGATATAACAAAAATGTCCTCCGGCCGCCTTCGTGAGCTGCGAAGGAAGAAGCTTGCCATGGTTTTTCAAAACTTTGCTCTTTTGCCCCATAAAACAGTTTTGGAAAACGTTGCTTTCGGCCTTGAAATACAAAACGAAAACCCCGAAAAGCGCAGGCAAAAGGCTCTTGAGATGCTGGAGGTCGTAGGTCTTAAGGGTTATGGGGAAGCAAAGCCAAAGGAGCTTTCGGGAGGAATGCAGCAGCGTGTCGGACTTGCAAGGGCCTTGGCAACGGAGGCGGACATACTTTTGATGGACGAAGCTTTCAGTGCCCTTGACCCCCTTATACGCAAGGATATGCAAAGCGAGCTTTTATTGCTCCAGCAGAAAATGCGCAAGACAATTATATTCATAACCCATGATTTGGATGAAGCTCTTAAAATCGGAGACAGAATCGCAATTATGAAAGACGGAAAAATTGTTCAAATAGGCACTGCCGAAGAAATTTTACAAGACCCGGCAGACGACTATGTCCGTGAATTTACCCAGGATGTTAACCGTGCAAAAATTATAACGGCATCTTCCATAATGCGGGACGCGGACTCCATTGTTCTTGAGCGCTCCGGTGTGCGTACTGCAGCAAGAAAGATGAAAGACTTGGGCATTTCCAGTATCTTTGTCACAAACAAAAGCGGTATGCTCCTCGGCATAGTTTCAATTGACGATATTACAGAGCAAATTCGCAAGGGTAAAGAAGACATTGAATCTATAATCGACGAAAACATACAGACCATAGACCCGGATTCCCCCATAGACGAGATTATTCCTTTGTTTTTACACTCGGCCTATCCCGTTGCCGTCACTGACTCGGAAAAAAGGCTTCAGGGCATTATATTTAAAGCAACTGTGCTTGCCGGCATTGTCGGGGAAGAAGGAGAAGACTAATGTTAATTGATAAACTGCCCATTGGATTTTACGTTGAAAAAGCAATAGACTGGATGACGGCTAACTTTGCCGGTTTTTTCACCGGCATAAAAAACGGACTTGAATGGATTATTGAAGGTGGGAGCAGCCTTCTTATAGCAATACCTCCCCTTGTACTTATTGTACTTATAGCCTTTCTTGCCTGGTGGGTGGCTGGAAACGGAACCGGAGTCTTTTCCCTTATAGGCCTGCTGCTTATTTTAAATCTTGGGCTTTGGGGCAACACAATGAAAACCCTTGCCCTTGTTATAAGCGCAACCCTAATCGCTCTTATAATCGGTCTGCCTCTGGGAATTTTAATGGCGAAAAGCAATACTGCAAACAAAATTATTCGTCCGATTTTGGATTTTATGCAGACGATGCCCGCCTTTGTCTACCTTATTCCCGCTGTCTATTTCTTTGATTTGGGAACTGTGCCGGGAGCTGTGGCAACAATCATTTTCGCCATGCCGCCCATAGTCCGGCTTACCAGTCTTGGTATACGTCAGGTGCCGGCAGATGTGGTTGAAGCGGCAAGGTCTTTTGGCTCCACACCCTCCCAGCTGCTTTTTAAGGTGCAGGTTCCTTTGGCTGTTCCAACCATCATGGCAGGTCTTAACCAGACCATAATGCTCTCCCTGTCCATGGTTGTCATCTCCGCTATGATAGGAGCTGACGGCCTTGGAAAAACGGTTTATGAGGGAATTACCCAGATGAATATCGGCAAGGGCTTTGAAGGGGGGCTTGCCGTTGTTATCATGGCCATGCTGCTTGATAGGATAACTCAGCATTTAGGTACATCACAAAAAAATTCCGGAAAAGCGCTTGTAAATAATTTTATACATAAGCGCTCTGAAAATAGAACTGTTTAAGAAACAAGGAGGATTTTATGCTTAAAAAAGCAAGTGTATTAGTTTTGGCGGTCTTGGTACTGCTGATGGGTTTTGCCGGCTGCGCCGGTAATGGTGACTCGGCTTCCGCAGGAACTGTGAAGCTTGGCTATGTAAACTGGGCCGAGGGGATTGCAATGACAAATCTGGCTGCGGCAGTCCTTGAAGACCATATGGGCTATGAGGTAAACCTTACCATGGCGGATGCCGCCCCTGTTTTCACCTCTGTAGCAAGCGGAAATACAGATGTTTTTCTTGACGTTTGGCTCCCTGTCACCCATCAAAGTTATATTGAAAAATATGGCGACGATATGGTAGATTTAGGTGTTGTATATGAAAACGCTCTTTTAGGCCTTGTTGTACCGGCCTATGTTGAAATAAACAGTATAGAGGAGCTAAATGAAAATAAAGACCTTTTTAACGGAGAAATTGTCGGTATCGATGCCGGAGCAGGACTTATGATTGCAACGGAAAAAGCTATTGAAGAATACGAGCTTGATTATAAACTATTAACAGGCAGCGGCCCAACAATGACGGCAGCTTTAGGCAAGGCGATAGATTCGGAAAACCCCGTTCTTGTAACCGGCTGGGCTCCCCACTGGAAGTTTGCCAAATGGGACTTGAAGGTTTTAGACGACCCCAAGGGCATTCTTGGAGAAGCCGAGAATATCCATAAATATTCCAGAAAGGGTCTGGAGGAGGATATGCCTGAGGTCACCCAGTTTTTAAAGAACTTTAAGCTGACAGAAGCAGAGCTTGGAGACCTTATGGGTGCTATTGAGGAGGGCGGCGGAGAGGCTTTGGATGCTGCCAGAGCATGGATGAACAGCCATGAAGAGCTTATAAACTCTTGGCTGCCTTAAGCTTTAAAAAGATAAAAACAAAGCTTATCTTTAATATTATGTAAACAAATCCCCCGTCCTGTTTTCTCTCAGGGCGGGGGATAAAGTCTTAGCTTTTATTTGTTTCCACAGGCTGATTTACAGCGTATTAAAACTTAGGTTTCGGCATATTGCAGCATATTCCTGCATATAAAGAGGATTACCAGCGCTGTAAGCACATTTCCAACTCCAAGGGGAATAAGAATTGCGGCAGTAGGGGAAAGCAGATTTAGACCCGAAAAAGCCGCATATATAGCAAGAGCCACAGCGGGCATTACAATAATTATGTCAACCAACAAATAAAGCATCAAGCCAGCCATTTTTGAAAGTGAGCCGCCCCAAATTCTCTCGACTATAATTATCCCACCTGTAAATAAAAATCCGAAGCTGACTCTTGTGATTACACACAGGGCAGTTTCAAAAGCACTCAGCTCCAAAATAAAACCTACAGGGATAAAAATTATAAAAGCTTCAAGCAGGGCAGAGGGAAACATTTCGCTGATGGAAAAGAACAGCTTTTTTAAAGGCGGCTCCGGAATAAGGTAAATATAGGGCTTCATAAGCTCCAGATTAAAGCGGCCGGTAGTGATGGAAAATACCATCATATATGAGGAAAAAGCTATAATCGGTATTATGCCGGAGCTTTTCATAAAGAAAGAAAAAACAATAATTACAAGGGCAAAGATAATTTCGGAAGGTGAGAGGATAAAGCTTTTAGAGCGCCTTTTTTCAAGGATATGCTTAAAAAATAGCACAGATGCGCCCTGTCCTTTACCAAGACCGGACTTACCCACCTTTATCTTTTGGGGCATGGGAGCTGTGCCGCTGCCTTCTTTCGCTGTGGAAAGGGCGTTAAAGGCTGTTTCCGTTGAGGCAAGAACATCCTCGTAGTATTCACGATTCGACCGTGACATGACAGAAAGCATGGCCAAAAAAGCAAGAATGCTTAAACCCAGCCAAAGGGCCGCCTGTAAATATTCCCCCCTGAAAACTCCATGCGCAAAGCCTGCCATCCAGCCGGCAAAGGGAAAGCTGCGGAGCAAAAGCCCGTTTCCGGCAGACACCAGAACATTGAGCATATCATCCTGGTTTTTAAATACCTGAAATCCTATAATTCCACAAAGGAAAATGATATACGCTATAAATATATTTTTCGCTATTGTCCTTTTCCTGTCGCTGTCGCTTATAAAAATATAAAGGAGCATAGCACTTGTCTGGCCTAAAAAAACCGTCAGGGAATAGACAAGGAAAATAAGCAAAAGCCCGCCTATGCCAATACCGTAATTTATGTGTAGGTTTGTATATTGAAACATGATAAATACACCCACCAAAAGGGATGCGCCGATTTGCTGGATTAGGCCGAAAAACATCACGCTTCTTTTGTTTATAGGCGAGGGGAATATAAAGTTAACATCGGGCATTTTAAATATGGAACCGCCTTGGGAAAGACCTGTGTAAAAGCTTATTGAAAACATGAGTATAAGTATAGCGCTTATAATGGCGGAAAGCTCGGAAAAGTCCCGAAGCTGCCTTTCCGGATTTTTCACCCCCTGCGAGGCTCCGAAAATAGTAAGCCCGAACATGGCAATAAGAAAAAGAGCAAAAACCAGCCTTGCAGGTTTTCTTATAAATTCCTTCAAATTATTTTTAAGCTTTGTGGCAAGAAGGTAAAAAAGGGCATTTCTACTCATTGGGAATCCTCCTCTGTGCCGCCCTCGGTAATCTTAAAGAAAAGCTCCTCAAGGCTTTTGCCGTCTGCTTCCTTACCCTCATTTGTCTTTGTGGCGGCAAAGCTTCCGTCAATCATTATGTGGGCCACATCCCAATAGTTTTCAACGCTGTCTATCATATGAGTGCTTATAAGTATGGCGCAGCCTTGCTCTTTCAGCTCTGCAAACATTTTTTTAAGCTCTTTTATGGCGTGGGGGTCAAGACCCACCATAGGCTCGTCAAAAATTATCACCTTTGGCCTATGGCGCAGGGTGCAGCAGATAGACAATTTTTGCTGCATTCCCTTTGAAAGCTCCTTGCCGGGCTTGTCTTTTTTATCTAAAAGCTCAAAACGCCCTAAAAGATATTCATCATAGCCGTCGTCGGGCATTTTATAGGCTCTGCGTATAAATTCCATATGCTCGGAAACAGTCAGAAGCTCATACACGGCGGGCACCTCCGGCACATAGCCCAGAAGACTTTTAGCTTCCACCGTTCTGTTGTTGTTTCCGCCTATGAGAATGTTTCCGTCAAATCTTAAAAGACCGGCAACGCACTTTATAATTGTTGATTTTCCCGCCCCGTTAGGGCCTAGGAGCACAGCAATCTGCCCTTCCTCCACAGAGAAGCTTATATCATTGTTAGCAAGAAATTTCCCGTATTTCTTTGTTACATTTTCTACCTTTAACATTCTGTTTTTCCTCTCCGGTCATTTTGATATCCCGACCCTTGCAATAGCGCAAACATGAACCTGCATTTTTGTTAAAACTTCCTTTTTTATTCTAATACTACAGCAAGGTCTTTGCAAGGGAAAAAGAACATCTGCCAATACAACAAAAATCGATTGACCATATCTGTTTTGCAAGACGTAATAGACGAAAAAGAGAAAATACTTGATTTTCCCCTTGCAATGTTTCTAGGTGGTGGTAAAATCTTTAGTTAAGTAAATAGAAATAAGATTGAAAGAGAGTGATTTGTTTGGAAAAGATAAAAATCGAGAAAACTGCAGCGCCGAAGGAAAAGCCCTCTATGGAAAACATACCCTTTGGAAAGCATTTTTCCGACCATATGTTCCTTATGAACTACAACACTGACAAGGGCTGGCATGACGCTAGAATTGTGCCCTATGGGGACCTGACCCTTTCTCCGGCTTCCATGGTCTTTCACTATGCTCAGGAGATATTTGAGGGTTTGAAGGCATATAGGGCGGAAAATGGAGATATTTTGCTTTTCCGGCCTGAAGAAAACATAAGGCGCATGAACAGCTCTGCCGAGCGGCTGTGCATCCCTCAAATCCCTGAGGATATTTTTCTTGAAGCTCTTAAAAAGCTTGTAGAGCTTGACCAAAGCTGGGTTCCCTCGGAGCCGGACACCTCTCTTTATATACGCCCCTTCGTAATCGCAACTGATGACCATCTTGGAGTTAATGCCTCACACAGCTATCTTTTTGCTGTTATCGCAGCTCCTGTGGGCAGCTATTATCCCGAGGGGCTAAACCCCGTTCGCATTATGATTGAAAGCGGCGATGTTCGTGCAGTACGGGGAGGCACAGGCCACACGAAGTGCGGCGGAAATTATGCCGCCTCTATTCGTGCGGGAAAAAGAGCCGAAGAGCAGGGCTACAGTCAGGTTCTTTGGCTTGACGGCATAACAAGGCGCAACATTGAAGAAGTGGGCGCCATGAATGTTATGTTCAAAATCGCAGGCAAAATAATAACACCCGCCCTTACGGGAAGTGTTCTTCCGGGAATAACACGCAAATCTGCCATAGAGCTTTTGAAAAGCTGGAGCTATGAGGTTATAGAGCGTGACTTTACTGTGGACGAGCTTATCTCTGCCGCTGATGACGGAAGCCTTGAAGAGGCCTGGGGCACGGGAACTGCCGCCGTTGTTTCACCCATTGGTGAAATTAACTTTAACGGCATTAAACATGAAATAGGCGGCTTTAAAATCGGTGAAGTAACCCAGAGACTTTATGACTCTCTTACAGGCATACAGTGGGGCAAAGTGAAAGACAGCTTCGGCTGGACTCTTCGTGTCTGCTAAGGCCTTTATTCCCCTGACTATAAAAATTTTTGGAGGTATATAATGCCCTTAGTTGTTGACCATGACGCTGTCAGATATGATATACTTATGGCCTTACAGGAATGTATTGAAGAAAAACCCCTCACTAATATAACCCTTAGAGATATTGCCAAGGCGGCAGGTATGCCCCATTCAAAGCTGCTGTATTATTTTAAGAACAAAAAAGATTTAATCAAATCCTATGTACTGTTCACCCGTGACTATATGTCGGAAAAATGCGTTGAATGGTTTTTAGATAATCCCCATGAGGACTATGCATCAAAAATAGATTATATAAACGCTTTTATGGAATATGTGGCAACAGGCAAGGTGGGGGAAAACCGCCCTAACGCCACCACACAAACCTATGTTCTCGCCCATTACGACCCGGAAATTGCAAACCTTGTCCAGCAGGAGTTTTGGGACTGGAAGGATACTATGGAGCAGTGCTTAAAGGTGGTTTATGGTGATGCTATAGGTGAAAACGAGGCGGAAGCCATGATGATTTTAATTTCGGGAACCTTTATCTGCAACTATAACCGTGCTTTAACCGGAAATATAAACTCAAATATCATAGGCTATATAGGAAACCTTACAAAAGCATAGAATTTATACGATATTAATAAAAGCAGCCGAATCTCACTTCGCTTCAACTGTGTGGATTCGGCTGTTTTTATAATTTAAAGAAATAACTTATAAGCTTATTGACAAGGACTGCAAGGCATGATATTCTTAAGTTGACCAAGTGGACAGATTAAACTTTTCGCTTAAACAAAATAAATATTTAAGAGGGGGAACGGTCATGTCTCAGGAAAAAAAGAGAACTCAAAAACTTCTTACAAAAGCATTCCCGCGCACCGAGGAGGGGCTTGCAAACCTTCTGCACATACAGCTTTATTTTAAATACATTAAGCTGTATATATGGCATATGAGAGACGGCCTTAACAGATTTTTGCCCGAACCAATTGACAACATCAGACCCGAGGGGGAAAAATATGATGAAGTCAATGAAATGGTTCAGGCTGTTGTAAACCACACCGGCGCCAGGGGAGCAGACCCCGACACCAGCGTATACCATGCAAAGGTTTTAAGGCTTTCCGACGCCGAGCACATTTTTGAAATCGAGGAAGATATTGTTGATTTAGGCGAGCTTCCAAAAAATATAATTCCCTATGAGCATGCTCGCACAATACTTATTGAAAACCCCGATAATATAGCTGTCATAGATTGCGTATGCCGCACTCTGCGGGGGGAAAAGGGCTGCCATCCCCGACAGGTATGTATATTGGTGGGTAACCCCTGGGTTGACTGGGCAGCAGAGCACTGTCCTGAAGTGCACCCAAGGCGCATTAGCCAGAAGGAAGCAATACAAATTCTTAATGACTGCCATGAAAGAGGCGATGTTCACGCTGCCTTTTTCAAGGATGCCGCAAACGGCCGTATGTATCATATTTGCAACTGCTGCTCCTGCTGCTGCACAGCTTTAGTAGCGCAAAACTTCCTTGGTTCTCCCATGTACGCCGGCACAGGTCATAAGGCAGCCATAGACCAAGAAAAGTGCGTAAGCTGCGGTGACTGCGTTAATAATTGCAACTTTTTGGCCATATCTCAAAGCGAAGAAGGAAAATATGCCGTTGACAGCTCCCTTTGCATGGGCTGTGAGGCCTGCGCAAGCCTTTGTCCCTCCGGCGCAATCAGCCTTGAGCTTGAGGACGGAGAAAAGCTTGCTCCCATGGATTTAAAAGAGCTTATAAAAGCAAGCAAGGAATAAAAGCTATATAAAGTCCGACATAACAATGCCCCTTTTTAAGCCATATACATAAGCGGGTACGGCCTCCGTCTATTAAAAAACGGAGGCCGTATTCTTATTTATTTGTTTAAACTTAGGCACCTGTCTGTTTGGAGACAAGAGAGGCTGCTCCGTATCTTTCACGGAGTACGGGCTTTTCAATCTTGCCTGTGGGGTTTCTGGGAACCTTGTCAAAAATGATTTCCCGAGGGCGCTTATAGCGGGGCAGGGCCTTGCAAAATTCGTTTATCTCGTCTTCTGTTGCTTCAAGGCCGGGCTTAAGCTCGATAACGGCACAGGCGATTTCGCCAAGGCGCTCATGAGGGCGGCCGATTACCGCAACGTCCTTTATCTTTTCGTTTCCGCGCAAAAAATCTTCAATCTGAACGGGATAAAGGTTTTCCCCGCCGGTTATGATTACGTCCTTTTTCCGGTCAACAAGCCAGATAAAGCCATCAGAGTCAACACGGGCCATATCTCCCGTCCAAAGCCAGCCGTCCTCAGACAAAGATTCCTTTGTGGCCTGCTCATTTTTGTAATAGCAGGTCATAACTCCCGGGCCGCGAACTGCAAGCTCACCCACCTCACCGCTGGGCAGCGGGTTTTTCTCACTGTCAACAACCATGCTTTCCCAGCCGTAGCCGGCAATACCTATGGCTCCGACCTTATGGACGTTTTCTATGCCCAGATGTACACAGCCGGGGCCAATGGATTCGGAAAGCCCATAGTTTGTATCATACTGGTGATTTGGAAAGTGCTTTTTCCAACGAGCCACAAGGCTTGGGGGAACAGGCTGAGCGCCGATATGCATAAGTCTCCAGGCGGACAAATCATAGTCATCTAAAGATATTTCACCACTGTCTATGGCATCCAAGATATCCTGAGCCCAGGGCACCAACAGCCAGACATTTGTTGCCCTCTCCTGTGCCGCTGTCTCTAAAATCCACTTTGGACTTATACCCCGCAAAAGCACCCCAAGGCTTGCAGAGCGAAGGCTGCCAAACCAGTGCATCTTAGCTCCGGTGTGGTATAAGGGGGGCATACAAAGAAAGCAGTCCCCACGTTTTTGACCATGGTGCTCCTGCTCACAGGCGGCGGAATGTACAAGACTTTCATGCTTATGCAATATGGCCTTGGGGAAACCCGTTGTGCCGGAGGAAAAATATATGGCGGCAAAATCCTCGTCTGTAATTTCCACCGGAGGCTTGCGGCTGGAGCAAAAAGACATAAAGCGGCCATAGCTTTGAGCCCAGTCAGGACAGTGGGTTCCCACATAATATAGGTTTTTAAGCTTTGGAATCTCGCTTCTTATTTCATCAACACGGTCTATAAATTCGTTTCCGAATATCAGAAGGGAGCAGTCGGCAAGGTCAAGACAATATTTAATCTCATCGGCGGTATAGCGATAGTTTAATGGTACTGCCAAAGCGCCGGCTTTAAGTACACCAAAGTAAATGGGCAGCCACTCTAAGCAATTCATAAGAAGTATGCCGACCTTATCGCCTTTGTTCACCCCGTTTGCCAAAAGAAGATGGGCAAAGCGGTTTGCACGGCGGTCAAAATCCTTCCAGCTTATCTCCCGCCTGTAGGTGTCCTCACGGTAATTAAGCTCTACTAAGCTAAATTCCTTCCATGAAGTCTGCTTTCCCTTGTTTTCATGCTGTGGATTAATCTCCACAAGGGCGGTTTCGTCGGGGAACTGTTCTGCGTTTCTTTCTAAAAGCTCTGTAATAGGCATGGCTTTCTCTCCTTGAGCAAATCATCTTGAGATGATTTGGTATTTTAGTTTTATCAGAAGGGGTTTAAAAAACAAAAACGCCCTTCGGAAATTCCGAAGGGCGAAAAAATTCGCGGTACCACCTTGGTTCGTCTGTCCTTTGCAAGACAGACCTTAAAGCTCACTTCCATCGCATACAGCGCCGTGCAATGAGCCGACAAGATAACGTTTGTCATACGTTGCAGTCTACCGGACGAAAAACGTCTTTCGGTGCAAGGCTGGAGGATGTATTCACCAAAACTTTACGTGCGCCTCTCATCAAACCGGCTGCTTTCTGTTCGATATGGTAAAGGTTACTTCTTCCTCGTCATAGCTTTTTCGGCAGAACCCGTTTAAGGGTGCTGCGTATTTTAAATTTTTTAAAAAACCAAGCAAGATATTGCGTATATAATAAACAGAAACAGAAATCTTGTCAAGAAAAAGCTTATATTTTGGAGCATCAGACAAGTATATGCCTGAAATTCTAGGGTAAATCTGAACAAAACTAACTACAAAGCCTAGCTACTCTTCGCTTTCGTGTTCGTTTTCATCTTTTGCAAAATCTTCATGAAAATCTGTAATGAACTTTGCGGCTTTATAATAATTGTCGTGGAAATCGCTTAGGAATTTTACAGCAAAGCTTCTGAAATCGGATATATCCCGAATTTCGTCGGTGTTTGTGTTATAGCTCATGCCAATTTCCGCATAGGCATCAGGATAATCAACATCTATACAGTATTTTCTGAGGGATGTGTCACTTAGCACCTTTGCTCTGGGTATGACTGCATAGCCCAAGCCTTTCCGAACAGCCTGGATTATAAGGTTCATATCGCTGGATTCGCAGGAGATGCTTGGCCTGTAACCATGGGTTTCAAAAAACTGGTCTATATTTGTTCTTAATCCGGAGCCTATGGGAGAGGTAACCAGCTGTTCATCTAATAAGTCTTCAATGTCAATAGTGTCTTTTCCGAGAAGGCTGTGGTCCGGCGGCAAAAGCACACAGCTAAGCTCACGGAAAACTATTTCGGTTTTTATACCTTTGGAGGGGTCATCTGCCAGTGGGGGGCTGCAAAAAGCAAAATCTGCCGCACCGGTGGTTAAAGCATCTATAATATCTTTTCTCGTAGCATAGGTTATTGAAAGGGCGTAATTTGAATGAGTTTCTTTAAAGGCAATGACCATTTCGTGGTAATATGCCTCAACCATATTTGACATTATGGTAATTGTGCGCTCCCGCCGTTCTATAAGGGAATCCATCTCGGAATAAAGGGTTTCCACATCTGTTAAAACCTTTTTAGCGTAGGTATAAAAGGTTTTTCCATACTGGTTAAGCTTTATTTTACGGCCTATATTGTCAAACAGGGGAATTCCGATTTCCTTTTCCAGCTGTCCGATTATTCTTGTTAAAAACGGTTGGGAAATGCCGAGTATTTCAGCGGCTTTGGTAACGTGTTCCATTTCTGCCGTAAGGCAAAAATATCGCAAATCTCTTAATTCCATTTAACCCTCCGTAAACCTGTTTTCCAGCCCTACGACATCTTGCCCATATGAATTATTACATATCAATCTATGTATAAAAGCATATATATTATATCATATATCAAATTGCGTGTCCATAGCTTATAGGCTGATTTGGCACAGATTAAGGATGTTGTGCCTGATAAGGCGCCGCAGGAAAAATTATAAGCCTTCCTTCTTCCCAAACTCTTTGTCAATATGCTCTTGAAGCTTTTTAAAGTATTCCACGCTAAAATTTCTAAAGTCTGATATGTTCCGGTTTTCAATTGAAAGCCTGTTATAGCTAAGGCCCATAACACCGTATTTATCCATGCTGTCTATCTCGACACAGCGGCTGCGAAGCTCCGGAAACCGGTCTAATACTGAGTAGCAAATAAAAGCATAGCCAAGGCCGCTTTCAACTGCCTGAATAATAAGGTTTAAATCGTGGGTTTCGCAGACTATCCTCGGTCTTACACAATATTTTTCAAATACGGAGTCCACGTGTCCGCGCATGGCTCCGCCCTTTGTCGCTGTTATAAGCCTTTCTCCTTGAAGGTCCTCAAAGCGGATAGAGCTTTTTCCTAAAAACTCGTGCCCCGGCGGAAGCAGGGCACAGGCAGTTTCATGAAAAACTAATTCTGTGGCAATATTTTTAAAAGCATCCTCGTTTAAAGGGGGATCGCAAAGGACAAAATCCGCATCCCCCGTAAGAATGGCGGAAGCCATCTCCTCGCGGTTTGCATATGATACCTTAAGTCCGTAATTTGCGTTCTTTTTTTGAAAATCAACAATGAGATTTGGGGTGTATGCTTCAGTGTTGCTCATTAGGGTTATCATGCGGCTTTGTCTTTCAAGAACAAAGTCCATTTCCGTGTATAGGTTTTCCATATGGGCCAAAACCTTTTTCGCCTGCAGATAAAAAACCTCACCATAGCCGTTGAGTTTTATCTGCCGGCCGGCCTTGTCAAAAAGCTGCGCCCCCAACTCATCCTCAATCTGACCAATTATTTTTGTAAGGTATGGTTGGGCAATCCCAAGCCTTTCAGCCGCCTTTGAAACGTGCTCTATCTCCGCTGTGAGACAAAAAAACCGCAAATCTCTAATATCCATAACAATCTCCAATAAACTGTATTTACACACTTTACATGACGGTCGCTTCCATGGCAAAAGCCATTTTATTGTCTTTTTGCAGGACTTTACCCCTTGGTTTATATAGGGGTTATAGGGCTTGAGACTAATATAACCAGTATATACCAAAAGGGCTTGAAATCATAGTTGGCATTATGCCAAATTAATAATTTATTATTATGGAAATTGATACCAATAAGTTTACTTCCATTAATTACAAGCTGTTTTCTTAATATATCAAGACATTTATTTTTAAAAAATTCGCGTCAGACCGGCGCTTGTGCAAGGTTTTTGTTCCTTGGTCTTTGATAATTTTATATGTTTAAGCTTTCCCTGATAAGAGAAACCACAGCTTGGGCATTGCCCCTTCCATCTATTTTTACATCGGCATACTTTTCATAAAGAGGGCGGCGTAAATCAAAAATTTGACCCATGGTCATCTTCTCCGGAGCGGCAACGCCCCTTTCCGCAAGGCTGCCGGAAACTCTTTTTTCAAGCTCTGCCAGAGGGCTGTCTATCCAAACAAGTTTTCCAAGGGAGGATAGGTTTTTCATGGCAGCTTCCGAAAAAACCATGCTTCCACCTGTTGCCACAACCGTTTTTTCGCAGTTTAATTTCGTGCCCGCTTTTCCCTCAATCTCTATAAAACGCTCATAGCCCTCTTGGGCTATTATCTGGCAAAGAGGCAGGCCCTGCTCTTTTGCAATAAGTATGTCTACATCTATAAAATCATAGCCAATAAGCTTTGCAAGCACAACACCAACAGTGCTTTTGCCTGTAGCCGGCATACCTATAAGAATTATATTATCCATAAACACCTCCAAAAGGCCCCTTTTTCTTGTTAAAATAATACATATTTCAAGTATAGCAAATTATTTACATTTAATCTATAAACTTTGACCCTGGCTCTTGCTCTTCATATGCTTTTATATTTCTACGAAATTTGAATATTTTGATGACAAACAAAGAATATTCTGATATTATGAACGCAAAGCCACCTGTTAGAACTGCTCATAAAAAAATAACGGAGGTTATTATATGCAATATGAAATTTTTGGTTCAACCTTACCTGCTGTAAGCATTACCCTTAACCAAGGTGAAAGCATTTACACTCAATCCGGCGGTATGACTTGGATGACAGACGGCATTTCCATGGAAACAAATATGAAAGGCGGTTTTGGCAAGGCTATTGGACGTATGTTCTCCGGTGAATCTATGTTTATGGCTACATACACCGCTTCTCGCCATGGCGCACAGATAACCCTTGCTTCAAGCTTTCCGGGAAGCATAATTGCCCTTGAGCTTGATGGAACAAAAGAATACATCTGCCAGAAAAGCGCTTTCCTCTGCGCCACACCGGATGTTAGGCTGTCAGCCAGTGTCCAGAAGGCAAAGGCGGGTTTTTTCGGCGGAGAAGGTTTTATAATGCAAAAGATAAGCGGAAGGGGACTGTGCTTCCTTGAGCTTGACGGAAGCGTAGTTGCAAAAGACCTTATGCCCGGTGAAACCTTAAAGGTAGACACCGGCAATATTGCCGCCTTTGAAAGCACAGTTGATTATTCCGCCGAAACCGTAAAAGGCTTTAAAAACATTCTGTTTGGAGGCGAAGGCCTTTTTCTTACTGTTGTAAGGGGCCCCGGAAGAGTTTATCTCCAGACCATAAGCATTGGGGAATTTGCTTCTCGTCTCATTCCTTTTTTACCATCTAAGGACTAATCGCAAATCATAAGAAAATTGTAATTCGAAAGGAGATCTTGCTGTGGGTCTTTTAAAAGCGGGCGCGGGCGCCCTTTCCGGAGTTCTCGCCGATCAATGGAGAGAGTATTTTTATTGTGAATCATTGGGCCAGAATGTACTTATGCGAAAAGGGGAGAAGCGCTCCTCCGGACGCAGCTCCAACACCAAAGGAGAAGATAATATCATCTCCAACGGCTCAATAATCGCCGTTAACGACGGGCAATGCATGATGATAGTTGAGCAGGGCAAGGTTGTGGAGTTCTGTGCCGAGCCGGGAGAATTTGTGTTTGACAATTCCACAGAGCCAAGTATTTTCTCGGGCAGCTTCGGAAAATCCGTGGTGGACACCTTTAAAACCATAGGAAAGCGTTTTACCTTTGGAGGAGACACTGCCAAGGATCAGAGAGTGTATTATTTTAACACAAAAGAGCTTATCGGAAACAAATACGGAACCTCAAGCCCCGTACCCTTTCGGGTGGTTGACAGAAATATCGGCCTTGACGTGGATATTGCCATCCGCTGCTTTGGCGAGTATTCCTATAAGATAGTTGACCCCCTTTTGTTTTACACAAATGTTTCCGGCAATGCTCCCGGAGACTATCTCAGGGATAATATCGACAGTCAGCTCAAAACTGAGCTTTTAACGGCTCTTCAGCCAGCCTTTGCCAAAATATCCGAAATGGGCATCCGCTACAGTGCCCTTCCCGGGCATACAATGGAATTATCTAACGCCCTAAACGAAATCTTATCCCAAAAATGGCGTGAGCTTCGCGGTCTTGCCATCGTCTCCTTCGGTGTATCCTCGGTAAATGCTTCCGAGGAAGACGAAAAGATGATAAAAGAGCTGCAGAGGAATGCTGCCTTCCGTGACCCGACTATGGCTGCCGCCCACCTTGTGGGCGCTCAGGCAGCGGCCATGCAGGATGCGGCGAAAAACGAGGGTGCGGGGCCTGTTATGGGCTTTATGGGCATGAACATGGCAGGTCAGGCCGGCGGAATGAACACCCAAAACCTTTACGCCATGGGTCAGCAACAGCAGCAGGCTCAAGCAGCCGCCGCCCAACCCCCCGCGGCTCCTGCCGCTCCTGCCGCCGCAAACGGCTGGAGCTGCTCCTGCGGAAAGTCCGACAACACCGGCAAGTTCTGTGCCGACTGCGGCTCACCCCGTCCTGCCGAACAAAGCGGCTGGACCTGCAGCTGCGGCAATGTTAATAAGGGAAGCTTCTGCTCTGAATGCGGCAGCAAAAAGCCTGCCGATGCACCGCTGTATAAGTGCGACAAGTGCGGTTGGGAGCCGGAAGACCCCAAAAATCCGCCGAAATTCTGCCCGGAATGCGGCGACGTCTTTGACGAATCAGACATTACATAAGTAAACTTATACCTTAAAGATATAGAAAGGGCGGGCCTTGTCTTACCGCCCTTTTTATATTTTTATGCTTTTTGATGCAGAATATAATAAATGGGGAAGTAAAATGTTAGCCTTTGAACTGTCTCTGCAACTGCTTTTATTTATTCTAATCGGATTCTTCATTTTGAGAATAGGCCTTGTGGGTAAAAACTTTGACAAATCCCTGGCCTCTTTTATAATGAACATTGCCTTGCCCTGTCTTATAATAAAATCCTTTGATATGTCTTATTCCGAGGAGCTATTAGAAAGCTGCGGAATACTTCTTATTATAAGCTTTGGGCTTTTGGGTCTTTGCTTTATTTTAGGTCAGCTTGCTATGAAGCTCTCCGGTAAAGGCTATGCCGGAAGGATTCTGCGCTTCGGTATGATGTTTCCCAATATTACTTTCGTGGGAATGCCCGTTATGGAGGCTTTATACGGCCAGCTTGGGCTTTTCTATTTTTCAATATTTATAATACCCGTCCGCATATTTTATTACAGCTCCGCCAAACCCCTTTTGTCATCACCGGAGGATAAAGGCGAGAGGGCAAAGCTTAAAGACCATTTAAAAAACATATTATCACCGCCTTTTATAGCGGTTTTTGTTGGCCTTGGCCTATATATTTCCGGTCTGTCACTTCCCGGGTTTTTAGACAAAACCATTTCAGACCTAGGAGCTGTCTGCTCACCTATGGGCATGATTTTATGCGGAATAACCCTTGGTAAATATAGGCTTTCCGTACTTTTTAAACTAAGGTATTTGGATTTGCCTTTAATACGAAACCTGCTTATTCCGGCTGTTACAACGTCGATTATCTACTTTATTCCGCTGGAGCCTCTGCTTGCAAAGGTGGTTGTTATTTACTCGGCTCTGCCGGTTGCGAGTATGCTCACGGCCTTCACCATAGAGTATTGCCCCGAGCCTAAGGCAAAGCTTCAAAGCGCAGGATATATGCTCATTTCCATTTTACTGGGTGTTGTCACAATTCCAATCTGGGCCTATATTTGTGAGCTTCTTTTCTAGTTTTCATTAGGCCTGTTTTTCCTGCCTTGACAGAGAATTTATTACATTATAATATGTAAATATATGTATTTAAGATAAAAACCTGCATAAAACATATATAAATGGAGGTAAAAGATGCAAAGTGATGATGGGTCAAAGGGCGCAAAGCGTTTGATGATGCTGGAAACGCCTATATCAAGGCTGATTCCGCAGATGGCCGCCCCCACCATAATTGCTCTTCTAATAAATTCAATTTACAGCATGGCCGACACATATTTTGTAAGCTCTCTCGGCACTTCGGCAACTGCCGCCGTGGGTGTTAATATGTCTATTGACCTTACAATTATGATGGCCGGCTCTTTTCTTGCAATAGGGGCAAACAGTTATATTTCCCGTCTTTTAGGGGCAAAGCAAAACCTCATGGCCTCTAAAACTTTATCAACCGCCTTTTTTTCGGCTATTATACTGGGTGCTCTGGTTATGATCCCCGGCCTTATGTTCACAGCTCCTCTGGTTCAGTTTTTAGGGGCCACCGAGGATTCTATGGGCTATGCCGTTGATTACGCAAACTACATCCTTTTGGTTGCCCCTTTCATGGCGGCAAGCTTTGTTTTAAACCACTGCCTGCGTTCGGAGGGCAGTCCGATTTATTCAATGATAGGCATGGTTTCCGGCGCCGTTCTCAATATAATCCTAGACCCGATTTTTATTTTTAATCTAGGTCTGGGAGTAAAGGGCGCGGCTATTGCCACGGCAATTTCCAAACTTGTCTCCTTCTGTATACTGATTTTCCCCTATGCGGCGAAAAAAAGTGTTTTGAAGATTTCTCTTAAATATATCAGCTATAGCAAGAATATTATAAGAGAAATAAGCCTTATGGGTCTGCCTTCGTTTTTGCGCATGGGTCTTGGGGTTGTCTCCAACATTCTCATAAACAAAATCGCCGGCTCATACTCAGACTCTGCCTTGGCCGCTATCTCTGTTGTTACAAGAATAATGACCTTTCCAACCTCGGCAATGCTGGGCTTCGGTCAGGGCTTTATGCCTGTGGCGGGCTATAACTGGGGTGCCAGAAACTATGACAGGGTAAAGTCCTCTTACCGCTTTTCCTCAATAGCAGGTGTGCTTTTTATTGCGGCAGGCTGTGCTCTTATTGCTATTTTCTCAGAACAGATTATACTGCTTTTCACCGAGGCCGATGAAAGCCTTGTGGAAATTGGCAGGCTTTGCCTTATATCCCAGTGTATTATCATGCCGCTAAATGCCTGGGTAATAGTTGTAAATATGCTGTATTCTGCCCTTGGAAAACCCTTGGGCGCTATTATCCTTGGAACTACCCGTCAAGGCTTTTGCCTGATACCCGTACTTTTTATACTGCCGTCTCTTTTTGATGTTGAGGGGCTTTCTGTGGCCCAGGCAGTAGCCGATGGTTTTTCGTTTCTAATAACCATTCCTTTTGCGATTTTCATTGGCAAAAGTATTACCGCAGCGCAAAAAAACGAGCTGAAGCTTCCGGGCGACAAGCAGCTTGGCTAGGTCTGGGTTTTATAAAATAATTTTAACAAAAAGTTTTTGGAGGGAATGCAAAATGAGCAGAAAGGTCATAACCATAAGCCGTGAGTTTGGAAGCGGGGGCAGAAGCATAGGAAAAATGGTGGCAGAGCGGCTGGGCTATGCATACTATGACCAGGCCCTTGTGGAGCTTATTGCAAAAGAAAGCGGCTATTCCGAGGACTTTGTAGAGCAAAGGGGAGAGGATGCCACCTCAAAAAGCAGCTTCCTTTTCAATTTGTCCCGTTCAGGGGGCACAGGCGGTAATTATGATGGTGTTTATGCCATTTCCGATAAGCTTTATGTTCTCCAGCACAATATTATAAAGAGGATTGCCTCGGAAGGCCCCTGTGTTATAGTCGGCCGCTGTTCAGATTACATCCTCAAAGACGAAGAAAGCTGTCTTCACGCTTTCATCCATGCCGACACTGACTTTAAGGCAGACAGAATTGTCCGGCTTTACGGTGAGAGGGATAGAAGCCCTGAAAAACGCCTTGAAGAAAAAGACAAAAAAAGACAGGTTTATTACAAAAACTATACCGGCAGGACTTGGGGTCTTAGTATGAACTATGATATTTGCCTTAACAGCGGAAAACTTGGAATAGAAAAATGTGCAGAAATTATTTCTGAACTGGCCAAAGTGTAAACTTTTTGTAACACTGCCATATAAGTCTCCATAGAGATTGACAAAGATATACCGCTTGTGTATAATGCATTAAATATAGTTGGTTTAACTACATAATCTAGTTTTAAAAACCACATTTGAATTTGTGAGGTGTATCATGGGCTTTCAAATAATTGGAGACAGCTGCTGCGACTATCCCTACCTTGAGGATGACTATTCCTGGCTTATACGAGTCCCTCTTACCATAGAGCTTGACGGCGAAACCTTTGTGGACGACAAAAACCTTAGCAGCGGTATGCTTATAAGCAAGATGGCCGCCTCTCGCAATGCTCCAAAATCTGCCTGTCCCTCTCCGGGAAGTTTTCTGGAAGCTTATGAGTGCGGAGAAAATGATATATATGTTGTAACATTGTCCGACAAACTAAGCGGCAGCTATAACAGCGCCGTTGTGGCGGCAAAAATGTTTAAAGACGCAAATCCGGATAAAAATATATTTGTATTCAGCTCAAAAAGCGCGGCCTCCGGTCAAATTGCCATCTGTCACAAAATTTTAGAGCTTGCCTCCTCCGGCATGGAGTTTGACGATGTTGTGGAGCAGACCTTGGCTTTCATATCAGAGCTTTCAACCTATTTCATCCTTGAAACTTTGGACGTTTTCCGCAAAAATGGAAGGCTAAACCACCTTCAGTCCATAGTTACGGGAGCGCTTAGGATAAAGCTTATTATGGGCGGCGACGAAACGGGGAACATATGCGTTCGGGGAAAGGCTCTTACTATTGACAGGGCCATTACTAAAATGGCAGAGCTTATAGCCGAAAGATGCAAGGGCCTTGATATGAGCGGCCGCAAACTTTTTATAACTCAATGTAAGTGTCCGGATAGAGCCAGAACAGCCCGTGACAGAATTATGGAAAAGGTTCCTTTCAAAAGCTGCAATATACTTAAAGCCGGCGGAATCAGTACAATTTATGCAAATGAAGGCGGTATGGTCATCGCTTTTTAATAATATAAGCCGTATTTTCCCCAAAAATAAAAAAGTCTTGCAAATATATGGCTTTTATGCTAGAATTTCATGGTCTGTGCGAAGGTCTGTGCATATAGCTTCGCACTGCTCATAAGGAACGGTCCTCTGGCGGAAGTTTCCCGCGTAAGAACGTTTACAGAGAAGGGAGGAAATATATATGGATTTAGTACAAACCCTCAGTCAGCAATATATGAAGCCCGAGCTTCCCGAAATGAACGTTGGAGACACAGTTCGTGTTATCGTCCGTGTTAAGGAAGGAAGCCGTGAGAGAAATCAGGCTTTCGACGGCACCATTATTGCCAGAAAGCACGGTGGAATCAGCGAAACCATCACGGTTCGCCGCATCTCCTACAACGTTGGCTGTGAAAAAGTTTTCCCCGTACATTCCCCGACGATAGTTTCCGTTGAAACCGTCCGCAAGGGTAAGGTGCGCAGGGCTAAGCTCTATTATCTCCGTGATAGAGTCGGCAAAAAGGCAAAGGTTAAGGAGCGCGTATAACTTATCGGAGAGTATATCTTTTCCAATAAAGCTATTTTCGCAGGTCCTAAAACTCTTAATAACGGGACTCGGAGCGCAACTTTGCCTCTGGGTTCCGTTTTTACTTGTTTTTAAACTGATTTCTATTAAGTTTTTTGCAAAAACTTTAAATCTGCAAGTTAATTTACACTTTCGCCTTGTTTATAGTAGTCTGATTCCTGTATAATATATTTTCAGGGCAATTAATCACCAACCGCGGCTTTAGCGCTGGTAAATCGGAACGGTTTGTTTTTGTCCCCTACACTTTATTTTTAATTCGCAATGTTTTGCGCTGGGAAAAGGGAGGCGCCTTATTTGTTAGATAAGTTTGACGGCGGCTTAGGCGAGCAGCAAAGTTTTTTTGATGCGGCCGATATATCCAGTCAGTTTGACTATGAAAAATTTATGGCTGAGGAAGAAGCGGCAAAAAAAGCCGCTCTCACGGCTAAGGCCGAAGGTAAAAAAAAGCCCAAGACCCTTAAGACTTCCGGAAGGGAAACAAACATTTCCTCGGAAATTTACGAGTGGCTTCAGTGCCTTGTTACGGCCCTTCTTATTTGTGTTTTGGTTTTCGCTTTTTTTGTGCGTATAATAGACATAATAGGCACATCTATGGTGCCCAGCTTCCACGATGGAGACAGCGTTATAATTTCAAATCTGTTTTTCGAGCCGAAGCAGGGAGACATAGTCGTTTTGCGAAAGCTTTCCTTTCAAGAGGAGCCTATTATAAAGCGTGTTATCGCCACTGAAGGGCAGACTGTGGATATAGACTTTACAACGGGAATCGTCTATGTAGACGACCTTCCCCTATCTGAGCCATACACGGCAGAGCCAACCTATAACCCTATTGATTTTGACGGGAAGATTACTGTTCCCGAAAACCATGTTTTTGTTATGGGCGATAACAGAAACCATTCTACAGACAGCCGTGATTCTGTCATCGGCTGTGTGGACGAGCGCTATATTATGGGCAAGGTTCTTTTGCGTTTGCTTCCCATTTCCGATTTTGGATTGATTAACTAAGTCTAAGCAGAACTTTTTTTTAATATAAATCAGCTTAATTTATAAAAATACATTCACATAAAAAGGGGGAGAGTATATGTCCGAGCAGCTTAATATTAACTGGTTTCCCGGGCATATGACCAAGGCCGAGCGCATGATAGAGGAAAATATGCGCCTTGTTGACGCTGTGTGTGAAATAATAGACGGAAGGATTCCCTATTCAAGCCGAAACCCTGATATAGACAGGCTTTCCGGCACAAAGCCAAGGCTTATTATCCTAAACCGTGTTGACCAGGCAGACCCCAATATAACTGCCCAATGGCGCTCATATTTTAGGGAACAGGGCCTTAGCGTTTTGGAAACAGACTGTAAAAGCGGCAAGGGAGTTGGCGGTTTTGGGAAGGCTTTGCGAGGGATTTTGAAGGAAAAGCTTGCCGCCTATGCCGAAAAGGGACAGGCGGGCAGACCTCTGCGGGCCATAATCCTCGGCATTCCCAATGTGGGAAAATCAACCTTTATAAACAAGGTTGCAAAACGCAAGGCGGCAAAAGCCTCGGACAAGCCGGGGGTAACCCGCGGCAAGCAGTGGATAACTGTTGACGAAGGCTTGGAGCTTTTAGACACTCCGGGCATACTTTGGCCCCGTTTTGACAGCCAGACAGTAGGGGAGAACCTTGCTTTCACAGGCGCCGTTCGTGACGAAGTAATCGACAGGGAGCTTCTTTGCGCAAACCTTATGGTAAGGCTGAGAGAGCTTTATCCCGAAAGTATAACAAGCCGCTATAAATTCACACCGGAGCCTTCTGCCACAGGCTTGGAGCTTTTAGAAACGGCCGCAAGAAAGCGTGGTTTTCTTATATCCGGCGGTGAATACGACTTAGAGCGCATGGCGGCAGTTTTGCTGGACGAATTCCGAGGGGGCAAGCTTGGCCGCATAAGTTTAGAGCGCCCATCTGATTTTGTATAATAAAGCTTTTGATTGGTGTCTTGTATGGATATTGACTTATGGGAAATTGAAAACGAAATTATAAAAAGCGGCCTTTTCCCCCTTTGCGGAGTGGACGAAGCAGGCAGAGGGCCCCTTGCAGGCCCCGTCTGCGCGGCGGCGGTTATTTTGCCCCAAGGCTTTTTGCCCGAGGGTCTAAACGACTCCAAAAAGCTTAGCGCCAAACGAAGGGACAGCCTTTTTAATATAATTTGCGAAAATGCTCTTTCTTTTTCGGTGGCCTTTGCGGATGTTGAAGAAATTGAGCGCTTGAACATTCTGGGCGCCACTTATCTTGCCATGAACCGAGCCATAAAAGGGCTTAAAATAAGCCCCAAGCTCTGTCTTATAGACGGCAACCGCAGCACGGGGATAAAGCACGAAAACCGCTGTGTTACCGGCGGAGACGGAAAATGCGCAAGCATTGCCGCAGCCTCCGTTTTAGCGAAGGTTTCACGAGACAGGCTTATGATTTCTTATGATGAAACCTATCCCCAATACGGCTTTTCACAGCACAAGGGCTATGGCACGGCAATGCACTATAAGGCCCTTCGTGAGCATGGGCTTTGTCCCATACACAGGCCCTCCTTTCTCAAAAAAGGCCTGCACGGGGAGGATAACTAGTGGAAAAGCGTCTTTTAGGCCGCTGGGGCGAGCAGAGGGCGGCAAATTACTTGAAGTCCAAGGGCTTTAAAATTATAGGCATGAACTATTCCTGCCGTATGGGGGAAATTGACCTTATCGCCGAAAACAAAAAATATATAGTTTTTGCCGAGGTAAAGCTTCGCAAATCCAAAAGCTTTGCCCTTGCCCGTGAGTATGTAAATCACTCAAAGCAGGAAAAAATAAAAACAACCGCTTCCCTATGGCTTTCCCAAAACGATACGAAGCTTCAGCCGCGCTTTGATGTAATCGAAATTTATGCGCCTCAGGGGATAAAATCTCCTTTGGTGGACATAAACCATATAGAAAACGCCTTTGAATAAGGAGTGCCGATATGAAATACTTAAGCACAAGAGATAAAGAAAAATCCGTTTCCGCCGCCGAGGCCATAGCCCAGGGACTTTCCGCCGAGGGCGGGCTGTTTCTTCCTGAAAGTATTCCCCTTTTGGAACAGACAGAGCTTGAAAGCCTTTTAAAAATGCACTACCGTGACAGGGCTGTGTTTATAATGGGAAAGTTTTTAGACGAGTTTTCAAAAGAGGAGCTATTAGGCTTTGTTAAACAGGCCTACTCCGAAAACTATGATGATGAAAGCATCGCACCCACTCGCTTTTTAAACGATTCCACAGGTCTTTTAGAGCTTTGGCACGGGCCTACCTGCGCCTTTAAAGATATGGCCTTGCAAATGCTGCCCCTTTTGCTGACTGCCTCTCTTAAAAAGATTGGAGAGCAGCGCAAAGTCTGCATACTTGTTGCCACCTCCGGAGACACGGGTAAGGCAGCCTTAGAGGGCTTTGCCGATGTTTCGGGAACCTCTATTGTGGTTTTTTATCCCCGAGATGGTGTTTCAGATGTGCAAAAGCTGCAAATGACCACCCAGCGTGGGGAAAACGTTCATGTCTGTGCGGTTGAGGGCAATTTTGACGATGCCCAGACAGGTGTAAAAGAAATTTTCGGAGATAGGGACTTTGCCGAAAAACTTAACGAAAAGGGTATTTTCCTCTCTTCGGCAAACTCTATAAACTGGGGCAGACTTTTGCCGCAGATAGTTTATTATTTTTCTTCATACTGTGACTATGTAAATTCGGGCAGAATCAAAATGGGTGACGAAATTGACTTTTGCGTTCCCACCGGAAACTTCGGAGATATCCTCGCCGGCTGGTATGCCAAAAAAATGGGGCTTCCTGTGCGCCGGCTCATTTGCGCTTCAAATAGCAACAATGTCCTGACAGACTTTATAAAAACCGGAGTTTACGACCGTAACCGCAAGTTTTTCACTACAATTTCACCCTCTATGGACATTTTGGTTTCCTCCAACCTTGAAAGACTTCTTTATATGCTGTCTGACGATAAGTCGGTAAAAGGCTGGATGGAGGAACTTAAGTCCGCAGGAAAATATGAGGTGGGGGAAAAGGTTCTCTCTGAAATCGCCGCCGATTTTGACTGCGGCTTTGCCACCGACGAGGAGGCAAAGCTCTGCATCAAAATAGTTTTTGACACAGAGGGCTATCTTATGGATACCCACACGGCAGATGCCTTTGTGGTTTTGGAAAAGCTGCGGAAGGAAAAGGGCGAAAGCTTCCCCACAGTCATTGTTTCCACTGCAAGTCCTTATAAGTTTTCTGACAGCGTTTTGGAGTCTTTAGATCATAAGACCGATATATCCGGCGCAAAGCTTATAAAGGCCTTGGAAGATGCCTCCGGCACAAAGGCGCCCCTGCCCCTTCGGGCTCTTGAGGGCAAAAATCCCCGCTTTTCCGATTGTATCGCAAAAGGGGATATGTCTAAGGCGGTTTTCGATTTTCTTGCCTAAATGCAAGACTTATGTAGCGTGGGGCTTTTGCCCCGCGCGCCTTGTTAGTGCATTTCACCGTTTTTAGGGGAGAAGGTTGAACAGAAGGTATCCATTTTCATTTCAGCGTTTTCGCTTGCAACCTTAATGTTCTTTGCCTCGCAATTGTTGCCGTGGCAGTTGTAAATGCAGCTTGTAACGGAACATCTTACCCCGTCAAGGCAGTCCCTGTTTGTCTGTTTATTATTGTGCATAATTTACCTCCAAATATTTTTAGTTTTCCATACGGAGAAAAGCATAATAACACATCCCCGCTTTATGTATTATCATCAAATTCAAGTTTTTTATTCTGGAGTCAAAGCTATGTCACTTTATGCAATAGGAGATCTTCATCTTTCAGAAACATCAAATAAGCCTATGGATATCTTTGGTTCCGTCTGGGAAAACCATACGGAAAAGCTCAAGCTTGCTTTTTCAAAGCTTTCACCGGAGGATGTAACCGTTATCTGCGGGGATTCCAGCTGGGGTATGGACTTAAATGGCGCTTTGGAGGATTTTCTTCTTATAGACAGCTTTCCGGGAAGAAAAATTATTTTAAAGGGCAATCACGACTACTGGTGGACAACGGCTACAAAGATGAAAAACTTTTTTAATGAGCATGGCATAAGCAGCATAGACATCCTCAATAACAATTGTTTTTTTTATGACGAAGAAACCGCCGTCTGCGGCACTAGAGGCTGGTTTTTTGAGGAGGAAACCGGCTCTGCCCACGACAGGAAAATATTAAACCGTGAGCTTTTGCGCCTTGAAACCTCCCTTAAAGCCGCCGGTGACTGCGACAAATATGTGTTCTTGCACTATCCGCCGAAATACGGTGAATATTCCTGCCCCGAAATACTTGATATGCTTGAAGAATATAAGGCTTTATGCTGCTGTGCCGGCCATATACACGGTAAAGGACTAAAAGCTGTTTTTGAAGGCAGCTTAAAAGGCACTGTCCACAAAATGGTATCGGCGGATTACCTTGACTTTAGTCCATTGCTTTTAAAGGCCTCGTAAGTTTGTTAAAAGTTAATAAAAAATGTTTGCAATTAATATTAACATCTGCTACAATGCTGTTTATGTAATTTGTATCATCAGCTAATTATGATTGCCGATGTAAATGTAGGAGGAAAACCCCATGATTGTCAAAAATGTAGAAAGACCGGACAACAAAACTATCACCTTTCAGGTAGAGGTAAGCACTGAGGAATTTGAAGAATCTCTCTCCGGCGCTTACCTTAAAAATAGAAAGAACATTGCCGTCCCCGGCTTCCGTAAGGGCAAGGCCCCCAGAATGGTTATTGAGGGAATGTACGGTGCAAATATCTTTTATGACGATGCCATTGAAGATATCGGCCCTAAGGCCTTCGAATACGCCGTCACCACCGAAGAGCTGAAAACCGTCGGCCGTCCTGAAATCACAAATGCCGACATTTCCGATGAAAAGGCTTTGGAGCTTTCTTTCAGCGTTGCCGCCTATCCCGAGGTTAGCCTTGGTCAGTATAAAGGCATAGAAGCTGAAAAACTTGAAATAAATATAACTGATCTTGATGTGGATAAGTATCTTGAGGAAATGCGCAAGCGTAACGGCCGTCAAACTTCCGTTGAGCGTGAGGCCGTTTCCGGCGACACCGTAGTTCTCGATTATGACGGCTACCTTGACGGCGAGCGTTTTGACGGCGGTCAAAACGAAAACCAGCGCCTTGAGCTTGGCTCAAACACCTTTGTACCCGGCTTTGAAGACCAGATGATAGGCATGAAGGCCGGAGACGAAAGAGATATAAACATCACCTTCCCCGAGGATTACCACGAAAATCTTGCCGGTAAGGCTGTTGTATTTAAAGTAAAGGTTCATGAGGTTATCGAAACGGAGCTTCCGGAGCTTGACGACGAGTTTGCTAAGGATGTTTCTGAATTTGACACCCTTGACGAATACAAAAAAGTCATCATGGATGAACTTGTAACCCAGCGCACAAAGGCTGTTGATGAGGACTTCGGCGTTAAGGTTATGACTAAGGCCACGGAAAACATGACCTGCGATTTGCCCGAAGCCATGATAGAAGAGCGTATGTATTCCATAATGAATGAATACGACCGCAGTCTTATGAATCAGGGTATGCGCCTTGAGGAGTATATGCGTCTATCCGGAATGGACCCTGTGTCCTTCCAAAACATTATTCGCCCCCAGGCCGAAGCTCAGCTTAAAACAGACCTGCTTCTGGCCGCCATTGCTGAGGCGGAAGATATTCAGGTTTCCGACGAGGAGCTTGAAGAGTCTATAAAGGGTATTGCCGAATCTTATTCTGTAAGCGTTGAGCAGATTAAAGCAGCCGTGCCTGTAGCTTCCATGATTGATGATATGCGCAAAAAGAAGGCGAATGACATTATTATGGAATCCGCTGTTGCCCTTGCGCCCACTGAAGAAACCGAGGCTGCAGAGTAAAATCTCTGCATCCATTTTAATCCCAAGGTCTTCCGATATAAGCACTATTTCCATGTTCTTCAGATGTGCTTTTGAAGAAACCGTTTGTGAAAGGAGAATATACCATGAGTTTAGTACCTTATGTAGTAGAGCAGACCTCTAGAGGAGAGCGTTCATACGATATTTTTTCAAGACTTTTAAATGACCGTATTGTTATGCTTTCTGAAGATGTAAACGATACAACGGCAAGCCTGATTGTTGCCCAGCTTCTGTATCTTGAGGCCCAAGATCCGGATAAAGACATTCAGTTTTACATTAACAGCCCCGGCGGAAGCATCACCTCGGGCATGGCTATATATGACACCATGCAATATATAAAGCCCGATGTTTCCACCATCTGCATAGGCCTTGCCGCTTCTATGGGCGCCTTCCTTCTGTCCAGCGGCGCCAAGGGTAAAAGAATAGCCCTGCCCAATGCCGAAATTATGATTCATCAGCCCTCCGGCGGCAGTCAGGGTCAGGCAACAGACATTGAAATTCAGGCAAAGCGCATCCTTAAAATGAAGGAAAAGCTTAACAGAATGCTTGCTGAAAACACCGGTAAGTCCTATGAGCAAGTTGCGGCAGACTGCGAGCGTGACAACTTTATGACCGCTGAGGAAGCCAAAGAATACGGCCTTATCGACAAGGTTTTTTATAAGCGTATGTAAAATAATAATGTTCGATAATTAGAGGACTAATATGGCAAAGTTTGATGAAAATGAAAATATTCGTTGCAGTTTCTGCGGCAAGCCCCAGCCTCTTGTTGATAGAATGATTGCTGGAAACGGCTCTTATATTTGTGACGAATGCGTGCGTTTGTGTATGAGTATTGTTGACGATATGTATGACCCAGAAAAAGAAAGCAAGCTTGAAGCCTGCTGCACGGACTTAGGTCTGGAGCCGGGAAGCCTTCCAAAACCGGCTGATATCAAAAAGGTTCTTGACGACTATATTATCGGCCAAGAAAAAGCTAAGGTCACCCTTTCCGTCGCTGTATACAATCATTATAAACGTGTGCTTTATGGTAAATGCAATGATGTGGAGCTTCAAAAAAGCAACATCCTCCTTATTGGCCCCACGGGAAGCGGTAAAACTCTTTTTGCCCAAACTATGGCAAAGGTTTTGGACGTTCCCTTTGCCATTGCAGATGCCACCACCCTTACAGAGGCCGGCTATGTTGGTGAGGATGTGGAAAATATTCTGCTGCGCCTTTTACAGGCGGCGGATTTTGATGTTGAAAAAGCCGAGCGCGGCATAATCTATATTGATGAAATGGATAAAATATCACGCAAAAGCGAAAACACCTCAATAACCCGTGACGTTTCAGGAGAAGGTGTCCAGCAGGCGCTTTTAAAAATTCTTGAGGGAACCGTTGCAAACGTTCCTCCCCAGGGCGGCCGAAAGCACCCCCATCAGGAATTTATAAAGCTTGACACAACAGATATTCTCTTTATCTGCGGCGGTGCTTTTGACGGCATTGAAAAAATAATTGAAAACCGTCTTGACCGTAAAAGCATGGGCTTCGGCGCGGAAATAAGAAGTAAAAAAGACGAAGACAAAAGTGCTATTATACAAGAAGTTCAGCCTCATGATTTGCTTAAGTTTGGGATTATCCCCGAGCTAATCGGCCGTCTGCCCGTTATAGCCCCCTTAAATGCCCTTAAGAAAGAGGATTTAATCCGTATTCTTCTGGAGCCAAAAAACGCCTTGACAAAGCAATACAGCTCTCTTTTAAGCTATGACGATGTTGAGCTTATATTTGAGGACGAGGCTTTGGCCGCAATTGCCGATAGGGCTGTGGACATGGAAATCGGCGCCCGAGGCCTGCGCAGTGTAACAGAAAGTATAATGACCGATATTATGTATGAGGTGCCCTCTGATGAGAGCATTACAAAAGTCGTTATTACTGCCGATTGCATAAATAACGGCACTTCGCCTCTTGTATACCGTAAGGGAGCATAGGCTGAAACAGCAGGGAGCCGCACTTTTGTGCGGCTTCTTTGATAATATATCCGAAAGCTCGTATTGTCTTTATTTAAAAGCCCATATGATTAAGTTTTAATGGAAATCAAAAATCGCAAACAACAGTCAATTTGACTTGCCCTCGAAAGTAGGATGCTTATGAACGAAATAAAAAAATTACCGGAAAGAGAGGCTTATCCTCTTCTGCCAATGCGCGGACTTTCGGTTTTCCCCGATATGCTCATTAACTTTGATGTTATCCGTGTAAAATCCGTGGCTGCCTTAAATGCCGCCATGAATACAAACCGCCTTATATTTATAGTTGCTCAAAAAGATGTTTCCAAGGAAAGCCCAGAGGAAAAAGACCTTTATAAAATAGGAACTCTTTGCCGTATAAAGCAGCTTTTACGCATACCCGGAGCTGATGGTGTGCGTGTTCTTGTGGAGGGCCTTTCCAGAGCAAGGCTTGAAATCCTTGAGGAAAACGACGATTTTTATTTTGCTCATGTTGAGCAGATAGAGATTCCTTCAAAGTATTCATCTGTAAGGGCAGAGGCCCTTATGCGGCAGTGTGTTGCCCTTTTTGAAGAATACCTGAGGCTTATGGGAACATTGCCTCCGGAGCTTCTTGCCCGTATATCAGCCTCGGATAACCCAGCTTTTATTGCCGACTATATCGCCCAGAATATTTATATGCGTCCGGAGAAAAAGCAGGCTCTTCTGGAGGAGATTAAGCCTCTTTCCCGCATTTCCCTTTTAAACCGCTTTCTTGCCAAGGAAATCAGCATACTATCAATTGAGCAGGATTTAAACGAGCGCACCCATGAGCAGATGCGCAAATCTCAGAAGGACTTTTTCCTCCGTGAGCAGATGAAAATAATACAGGCCGAACTGGGGGAATTTGACGAGGATTATGACGATATCAGAGAGTACAGAAACCAAATCCTTGATTTAAAGCTCTCTGACGAGCTGACAGAAAAGCTTCTTAAAGAGGTTTCACACCTTTCAAAGCAGCCTTCCGGCTCCTCGGAAGGCGCCGTTATCCGCACTTATCTTGACACCTGTTTAGAGCTTCCCTGGAACCTTCGCACCACCGAAACCATTGATATTGAAAAGGCTAGAAGAATTTTGGATAACGACCACTTTGGGCTTACAAAGGTTAAGGAGCGCATTTTAGAATACCTTGCGGTTAGAAAGCTTGCCCCCGGCCTTAAAGGCACGGTTCTTTGCCTTGTTGGCCCTCCGGGCACGGGTAAAACCAGTGTTGCAATGAGCATCGCCAGGGCAACAAACCGTAAGCTTGCAAGAATTTCTTTAGGAGGTGTTCACGACGAGGCGGAAATTCGCGGACACAGGAAAACCTATGTAGGCGCCATGCCCGGCCGCATCATAGCAGGGCTTATCCAGGCAAAAAGCTCAAACCCATTAATGCTTCTTGACGAGATTGATAAGCTGGGCAGCGACCATAGGGGAGACCCAGCCTCAGCTCTTTTAGAGGCTCTTGACGCAGAGCAAAACTATGCCTTCCGTGACCACTACCTCGAAATACCCTTTGACCTTTCAGACTGTCTTTTCATAACAACGGCAAACACTACGGATTCCATTCCCAGGGCTCTTTTAGACCGTATGGAGCTTATAGAGCTTTCAAGCTATACCGACGAGGAAAAGCTTCAGATTGTTAAGCGCCACCTACTTTCAAAGCAGAGAAAAAAGCATGGTCTTTCCGCCGCCCAGCTAAGGCTTAGTGATGACGCTATACGAGAGCTTATTAACCTTTATACCAAGGAATCCGGCGTTAGGATTTTAGAGCGTGAGCTTGCGAATATCTGCCGCAAGGCTGCCAAGAAAATCGCCGACGGCGAGATTAAAAGCCTGCGCCTTCGCTCGGGTATGCTGGAGGGGCTTTTAGGCCCTGCCAAATACAAGCCCGACACCTTGGCTCCGGCGGACGAAATCGGCCTTGTGCGGGGCCTTGCCTGGACATCCGTGGGCGGCACTGTGCTGGATGTGGAGGTAAGCGTTCTTGAAGGCTCCGGCGAGCTTGTTTTAACCGGAAACCTTGGGGATGTAATGAAGGAGTCGGCGAAGGCCGCTTTAAGTTATATCCGCAGCCGAAGGGCAGTTTTAGGTATTGCTCAGGACTTTCACAAAACCTGTGACCTGCATATCCACTTTCCTGAGGCCGCTATTTCAAAAGACGGCCCCTCGGCAGGTATAACCATTTGCATGGCCTTAATTTCCGCCCTTACAGGAACGCCTGTGCGCCGTGATGTTGCAATGACAGGTGAAATAAGCCTGCGGGGCAGGGTGCTGCCTGTGGGCGGTCTGCGGGAAAAGACCATGGCGGCTCTGCGTTCCGGCGTAAAAACCGTTATTATCCCTCTGGATAACGAAAAAGACCTTGAGGACATTGACCCCAGCGTCCGCGCGGCTTTAAACTTTGTTGCCACAGACCATATCGATAAGGTTTTGGACATTGCCTTAAACCGTGAGTTTCGGCTCAGAGCTGCCGAAGGGGCAATTGAAGGTGAGGCAATCATTCCGGTTATAGATTCCGGCGATACGATTTGCTCCTCAAGACTGAGACAATAGGTGATATTATGAATATCCACAACACAGAATTTATAAAATCGGCGGCCCAGCCAAAGGATTTTATTGAAGCCGTGATACCTGCCATTGTTTTTGCAGGCAAGTCAAACGTTGGCAAATCCTCGGTTATAAACCGCCTGCTTAACAGGAAAAACTTTGCAAGGGTAGGCCAGTCTCCGGGGAAAACCATCCATGTAAACTACTTTCTCATTGACAATAAGGCATATTTTGTTGACCTGCCCGGCTACGGCTATGCCAAGGTTTCCAAAGAAGAAAAGGCACGCTGGGGCCGTCTTATGGACCGGTTTTTTGCAACTGAAAACCTCATTACCCTTGGAGTTATGATTGTTGACAGCAGACACAAGCCCACCTTAGACGATGTTACAATGGCCCAGTGGTTTAAGGCCACAGGCTGCCCCATGGTGGTTGTAGCCAACAAGTGCGATAAGCTAAAAAAGAACGAAATTGAACCTAACATTCAGCTTATCCGTGAAACCCTGACCCTGTCGGAAGAAGTCAAAATTCTTGCCTTTTCCGCTGAAAAAGGCGATGGAAGGGAAGAACTTATGGAAGAAATATTAAACTATGTAAAATAAATGGCAGGCGGGAGTAAGGCGGCTTTGCCGGTTTTGTTGCCGGTAAAAGCGTTTTTACTCCCGCCCTTGTATTTTTAGAGCCTTTTTGGTATAATCAGGCGATACAATATGCCTTTTTCCTTGAAAAGGAGGGCTAAGCATAGAAACCTTAAAAACCTTTTTAAACGGCCTTGATTGGAGCGTTTTAACAAGCATTCTCATATCCATAATACCTGCTCTTATCTGTGTTACCTTTCACGAGCTTTCCCATGGCTTTGTGGCTTACAAACTGGGGGATAGCACGGCAAAAAACGCAGGCAGACTTACCCTTAATCCAATAAGGCATATAGACCCCATGGGTCTTTTGATGATGATAGTTTTTAAATTCGGCTGGGCAAAGCCTGTACCTGTCAATATGGGAAATTTTAAAAAACCCAAAAGAGACATGGCCATAACAGCCCTTGCAGGTCCCGTTTCAAACATAATCCTTGCCGCCTTTATCCTCCTTATTTATGGTTTTTTATATATCCCTCTTTATAAGCTGGGGGAGACCGGCACCGTAATCATGGACACCCTTGTAACAACGGCCTACTTAAGCTGCGCCCTTGCAGTGTTTAACCTTATCCCTCTGCCGCCTTTGGACGGCTCAAAGGTTTTGTTCTCTGTTCTATCGGAGAAAAACTATTATAAGCTCATGCGATATGAGCGCTATGGCATGATAGTTTTGTTTATTCTTATTGCAGCACAGGTGTTCACCTCCTTTCTTACAAGTGCGACACAGGCGCTTATGGCCATACTTTCCCACCTTACAATGTTTGGTTTTTCCTTTAGTTTCTAGGGCAGAACCGCAAAAGCGCCTTATGGCTTTTAAACTATAAGGCATAGGAAATGGACGTTAATAATGAAAAACCCCACCTTTCACCTTGAGGGCATAGTAAAAACCAGCGAGGAGATGGAGGATTTTACAGGGCCTTTAAACCTTATCCTCATGCTTCTGTCTAAAAACAAAATTGAGATACGGGATCTGAAAATATCCGAAATCCTTGAGCAATATCTTGAGCATATCAGCAAAATGCATGAGATGGATTTGGATGTTGCCAGCGAATTTGTCCAGATGGCTTCTCATCTTGTCTACATAAAAACAAGAACCCTGCTCTCCGGCGACGAGGAAATTTCTGAGCTGGAAGAGCTTATGTCCTCCCTTGAACAAATACGCTGCCACGACGCGTATATGAGCGTTAAGGCGGTGACAGACGAGATGTCCAGAATGTCTCAGCAGGGGCTTTTAATGTTTTCCAAGGAGCCGGAGCCCCTTAAAACCTATAGCTCCGGAGAATACCGTTACAGTCATCAGCCTCATGAGCTTATAGGCGCTCTGTATAATGTTTTTTCCAAAAGGACAAGCTCCGGCCGGGAAACGCTTTTCATGCCAAAGCGCATCATATACAGCGTAAGGGAAAAAAGCTCCCAGCTTATAAGTATTTTGCGTGATGGCAAAACTATATCCCTTCGTAAGCTTTATGAAATGAGCCGCAGCCGTTCTGAGCTTATTGCCACCTTTGTATCCGTTTTGGAGCTTTGCAGCCATGGCAGCGTCAGTCTTTATAACAATGAAGGGGAAATATCCGTAACCCTTATCGGAGAAGCCTCCGAAGATTTTCTCGAAGAAACCTTTAGTGAATAGGAATGAGCCTTTTGATGGATAAAATGGAAATTGAAAGCGCAATAGAGGCCATACTTTTTGCCGCAGGCGAGCCTGTTCCCGCATCCAGAATTGCCCTTGTTTTGGGGGTTTCTGATGATGAGGTCCATGAGTGCGCAAAAAAGCTCTCCGACGAATACAGCTTTAACCGCCGCGGTATAAGACTTGCCCGCATGGGAGAAAGCCTTCAGCTTTGCAGCGCACCGGAGTTTTCTCAGGAGATTGTCAGGGCTTTGGAGCGAAGAAAGCCTCCTAGACTAAGTCAGCCTGCTTTGGAGGTGCTTTCTATCTGCGCTTATTTTCAGCCGGTTACCCGTGCCTATGTTGACCAGGTTCGCGGGGTGGACAGCTCTTACACCATGGGTGTTTTGTTAGAGAGGGGGCTTATAGAACCTTGCGGCAGGCTGGATGTCACCGGCAGACCCTCCATATACCGCACAACGGAGCTGTTTCTGCGGACAATGGGCATATCTGATTTATCCGAACTGCCAAAGCTTCCCGAAGCTGGCTCCGACGAGGGCAATGAGCAGCTTAAAAACCTTTTAGAGGCTGTTAAAGCTGAAGAAAACAAGCAAATTTCCATAGAGGAAAGCTAGGCTTTTCCCAAATTGCTGAAGGGAGTGAGCATTTGAAAGCACTTCTTATCATATTTATAATTCTTTCCGTTTTCCTGCTGCTCCCCATAGGTATAGACGGAGGCTACGACGGCAGCGCCTTCCACCTTTATGTACGCCTTGGTATTATAAATATTAAACTTTTTCCAAGAATGAAAAAAGCCCATAAACCTAAAAAGCCCAAGCCCCAAAAAGTCAAAAAAGATAAAAAGAAAAAGCCACCTATGACAAAGGATGATGTTTTTGCTCTTATTAAAATGGCTCTTAAGTCTCTGGGACACTTAAGGCGGCATCTAAGTGTAAATTATTTGCGGCTTCACTACACCGCCGCTGCCGACGACCCCTTTAATACCGCCATGGCCTATGGCATAGGTTCTGCTTTTATGGGTACTGTTGTGCCTTTGGTTGAAGAAGCTTTTAATATAAAAGAACGGGATTTCGGCGTAAGTGCTGATTTTCTGGCAGGAAAGCCCGTTTTTGATTTTAGACTTATCACAAGCATACAAATTTGGGAAGTAATGTATATAGCTTTTGCCTTTGCCATGGATTTTTTGAAGTATAAATTCAGACAAAAGCAAAAAAGCAAGCAGGAAAGCAAAAGAAAGGAATGAATGTAATGGACAGACATCCTATAGGCGACCTTACCGAGGTTACACTTAGCAAGATTAAGGAAATGGTGGACGTTAACACTATAGTCGGCGAGCCGATAAACACTCCCGACGGGACAATACTTATTCCCGTTTCAAAGGTCACCTTTGGCTTTGCCAGCGGCGGCGGGGAATACCCTGTTTCAAATCAAGGGGGGTTTGGCGGTGGAAACGGCGCCGGAGTTAAAATTGAGCCGATTGGTTTTCTCACCATCAGCGACGGTGTTGTTAAAATGATAAACATTACACCTCCGGCTAATACAACAGTTGACAGGCTTGTGGAGCTTATTCCCGAAATTACAGATAAAATAGAAGCCTTTATAGACAAAAGGAAAAATAAGAACTAAGCTTTTTCCAATCTGAATAAATTTTTCTGCGAATGTCAATAATAAGCACTGCCCAAAAAACTTAAAGGGTGGTGCCTATTATTGAATAAACTAAAAAAGCTGCTTTATTGTCTGTTAACGTTAATTATGCTTTTGCCTGCAGCGTTACAGGGCAGGGCTTTTGCGGCTCCCGATAACAGTGCGGGGGCTGCAATCCTTATACACGGGGATACCGGTCAGGTTTTGTATGAGAAAAATGCCGGCGAGAGAATGCTTGTCGCCAGCACAACAAAGATTATGACCGCCCTTGTGGTTGTTGAAAACTGTGACCCCGATGAGATTGTTACAATCTTACCGGAGCACGCCGCTGTTGAAGGCTCCTCCATGTACCTTAAGGCCGGTGGGGAATACACAGTTTCTGATTTGCTATACGGGCTTATGCTGGCCTCGGGAAACGACGCTGCCAGCGCCCTTGCCTATCATTGCGGCGGCTCTGACGAGGGCTTTGCCCAGATGATGAACGAAAAGGCTCAGGCCCTGGGGCTTTTGAACACTTCATTTAAAAATCCCCACGGACTTGATGCCCAGGGGCACTATTCAAGTGCCGCAGACCTTGCGGTTATAACGGCAAAGGCCTTGGAAAACGAGCTTTTTGCTGAAATCGTGTCCACAAAAACCCATACAATAGGTGAGCAGACCTATATGAACCACAACAAGCTCCTTTGGCGCTATGAAGGAGCAATAGGCGTTAAAACCGGCTACACTATGGCGGCAGGCAGAAGTCTTGTCTCCGGCGCAGAAAGAAATGGTCTGCGCCTTATCTGCGTCACCCTTTCCGATCCGGACGATTGGAGTGACCACACGGCTCTTTATGACTGGGCTTTTGAAAACTTTGAGTATGCCCGAACCATGCCGGCAGGCAGGCTTATAGAGCTGCCTTTAATCTCCGGAGAAAAAAGCAGTGTTGGCATAGCCTGCCGCTGTGACAGCCGTCTGCTTGTGGATAAAAATAAAGAGCTTTCCCTTTCTTTAGAGCTTCCGGAGTTTGTCTATGCCGGCGTTAAAGAAGGGGAGTGCGCCGGCCGTGCCTTTATTATGTCGGACGGGGAAACCATAGGGGAGTTTCCCCTTATATACGACGAGGATGCCCCCCTTTCAAAAACCGTGAAACTCAGCCCTTGGGAGCGCTTTCGGCAGGGTTGGTTTCTTGTCAACAAATACAGCCTTGTTTTTAAAGGCTCTGACTAGGAATAATATTATATGGAAATGCGTTTGCAAAAAATTATAGCCGCCTCCGGTTACTGTTCCCGTCGGGCTGCCGAAAAGCTTATAAGCGAGGGCCGTGTTACTGTAAACGGACAGATAGCTTTTTTGGGAAGCTCTGCCGACAGCGGTAAAGACCTTATAAAAATTGACGGAAATCCTCTCTCTAAATTTAGGGAGAGGACTTACATAATGCTAAACAAGCCCCGTGGCTATGTCAGCACAATGAAGGACGAAAGGAACAGAAAAACTGTTGCCGATTTAACCCGAGACGTACCTGCTCGGGTTTTTCCCGTGGGCAGATTGGATTTGGATTCAGAAGGACTTCTCATAATGACCGACGACGGGGAGTTGTCTAACCGCCTTATGCATCCTTCCTTTGACATCAAAAAAACTTATCACGTTTCTGTCAGGGGAGAAAATCTTCCAAAAAGCCTTGAAATTTTACGCTCGGCCCTTGTGATAGACGGCTCTCCCATAAGGCCGGCTGTTGTAAAGCAAATAAGGGAAACAGATGGCGGCGCTTTGTTGTCCATTACTATCTCCGAGGGACGAAACAGGCAGGTGCGCAAAATGTGTGCTATGGCCGGACTTTCTGTCGCCCGCTTAAAAAGAGTTTCCGAAGGCCCCCTGAGGCTGGGCGAGCTGCCTGTGGGAAAATGGCGCTCTTTAACAAAACCTGAGCTTGAGAACTTGCAAAAATACAGATAAACACAGATTTTTCCCCTGGTTTTCCATTAAAAATGCAAGATTATTATTTTTTCTCCTTCAATCTCTTGCTTTTGTTCCATTGAGTGTATTATTATGTAATAAGTGTGTTATTTAAGCTGCTGATAATTTTAAGGGTGTGATATTTTGGATAAGGATGTTTTGTCTGTTATAGAAAACGGCAGCAAAAGCTTCTCGAAGGGTCAGCGCCGTATTGCTAAATATATAATTGAAAACTACGATAAGGCCGCCTTTATGACTGCCGGCAGACTGGGTAAAACCGTCGGTGTCAGCGAGTCTACCGTGGTTCGCTTTGCAGCAGAGCTTGGCTATGACGGCTATCCCGGTATGCGTAAGGCTCTTCAGGAAATGATAAGAAACCGTCTGACCTCTGTTCAGCGTATAGAGGTTGCAAAAGAGCTTATAGATGATACAAATGTTCTTAAAGCTGTTTTGACGGCAGATATGGAAAAGCTTCAAAAAACCATAGACGATTTAGACCGCCAGAGCTTTGATGCTGCGGTGGATGCTATTATAAACGGAAAACACATATACATTGTCGGTATGCGCTCCTCAACAGCCTTATCAAGCTTTATGGGCTATTACTTAAATCTTCTGCGTGACAATGTTTTTTTGCTCCACGATACTGCTGTAAGCGAGGTTTATGAGCAGATATTGCGAATAGGCCCGGGGGATGTTTTTATAGGCATGAGCTATCCCCGATATTCAAGCCGCACCATTAAGGCCATGCGCTTTGCTAGAGATGCAGGCGCCACCACCATCGGACTTACCGACGGGAAGTCCTCTCCTTTGGTCGAGCTGTCTGATATTAGGCTTTTTGCCAAAAGTGATATGGTTTCTTTTTTGGATTCCCTTGTGGCTCCCTTAAGTCTTGTAAATGCTCTTATAGTTTCCATCGGCCTGCGCTCGAAGGAGGCTTTATCCGACACCTTCAAGCGCCTTGAAACCGTTTGGACGGCAAATGAGGTCTATGAAAATACAGAAAACTGATACCGTAATTATAGGCGGCGGGGCGGCAGGGCTTTTTGCCGCAGGTGTTCTTGCTAAAGGCGGGGTGAAAACTCTTATCTTGGAGCCGAACAAGCTTCTCGGAAAAAAACTTCGCATAACAGGCAAGGGCCGCTGCAATTTAACAAACAACTGCGATACCCGTCAGTTTCTTGAAAGTGTTCCAAGAAACGGCAAGTTTCTCATGAGCTGTTTAAACGGCTTTTCACCGGCGGATGCCATGGCTCATTTTGAAAGCCTCGGTCTTCCCCTTAAAACCGAAAGGGGAAACAGAGTTTTTCCCGAAAGTGACAGTGCCCATGACGCGGCAAAGGCCCTTGAAGGCTTTGCCATAAAAAACGGAGCTAAGTGGCTTCGGGGACGTGCTCTGTCTGTAAAAACAGACGAGACCGCCGGCGCTGTTTGCTCTGTTGTGACAGATGTCGGAGAAATTTTCTGCTCCCGTGTTCTTTTATGTACAGGGGGCATGGGCTATCCGGGCACGGGCTCCACAGGGGAGGGCTATGGTATTGCAGCCTCTCTCGGTCATACTATTAAAGAGCCTTGCCCCTCTTTGGTTCCTTTAGTTTGTGATGATGCATATTGTGCCGAGATGCAGGGATTTTCCCTTAAAAATGTAAAACTAAGCCTTCGTAATGAAAAAGGCGGCCTTGTTTACGAAGAACTTGGAGAAATGATTTTTACCCATTTTGGCATAAGCGGGCCTTTGGTGCTTTCAGCCTCCTGCCATATGACAGGAAAGGATATGAGTGCCTATAGGCTTTCCATAGACTTAAAGCCGGCTCTTTCTGAAAAGCAGCTTGACGAGCGTATACTTCGTGACTTTGCGAAATACACAAACCGTGAGTTTAAAAATGCCCTTTCTGACCTTGCCGCTTCGTCGATGGTTCCCGTTCTTGTTGGGCTTTCCGGCATACCGGAGGACTTGAAGGTAAACTCCATAACAAAACAACAGCGGCAGGCTCTTGTAGATCTTTTTAAAAATTTTCCCGTTCATATAAGAGAAAAAAGGCCTATTGACGAGGCTATAATCACCTCCGGCGGTGTTTCTGTTAAGGAAATAAACCCCAAAACCATGGAGTCTAAGCTTATAAGCGGTCTTTATTTTTCAGGCGAGATAATAGATGTTGACGCCTATACCGGCGGTTTCAATCTTCAAATCGCCTGGTCCACGGCCTATGCCGCTGCAAAGGCCATACTTTTATCATAAATTTTTACACAAATCTTTCACCTCTGAAAGGAAATGCAGCATGACGAAATACTATTCTGTTGCAATCGACGGCCCTTCGGGAGCCGGCAAAAGTACCCTTGCCAAAATGTGTGCTGAAAAACTGGGTTTTTTATATGTGGACACCGGCGCAATTTACCGCAGTGTCGGCCTTGCCGTAAAAAATGCCGAGATAAAGTCCACAGATTCCGGCGCTGTTACAGAACTTTTAAGCAGTATAAAAATAAGCATGAGCTATGATACAAACGGGCTTCAGCGTATGTTTTTAAACGGCCTTGACGTAACCGACGAGATAAGGCAGCCGGAAATCTCCATCTATGCCTCTGACGTTTCCGCTATTCCGGAAGTGAGGGCCTTTCTTCTTGAAATGCAACGAAACCTGGCTTTGGAAAACAGTGTCATCATGGACGGACGTGATATAGGAACTGTTGTTTTACCGGATGCGGATGTGAAGATTTTCCTCACAGCCGATGCGGCAGAGCGGGCAAGGCGACGGTATGATGAGCTTTTACTTCGGGGCATTTCCGCAAATTATGATGAGGTGCTGAAGGACATTGAGTATAGAGACAAAAATGACAGCAGCAGGGCTGTTGCCCCTCTGCGTCCTGCGGAAGGCGCCATTATATTGGACACTACTGGAAACAGCCTTTCCAAAAGTTTTGATATAATTTGTAATTTAATTCGGGAGAACACACCGACATGAGATTTTGGTTTAAGTTTATTTACGCTATTTTTCTGCCTGTTCAGCGGATTTTGGTCCCCCTTAGGGTAAAGGGCAAGGAAAATATCCCCAAAGGTCCTGCCATAGTTTGCGCAAACCACACAAGCTCCCTAGATCCCATTTTAATTGCCTATGCCTTTGGAATAAACTGCCGGCTAAATTTTATGGCAAAGGCAGAGCTGTTTTCTATCCCGATATTAAAAAGCATTCTTAGTGCTCTTTGTGTTTTTCCAGTATCTCGAGGGGAGCCGGATATTTCTTCCATCCGCACCACCATGAAATACCTTAAAAGCGGCGACATGGTTATGATGTTTCCGGAAGGCACAAGGGTCAGCCCGGAGGAATCTGTTGAGGCGAAAACGGGAGCCATCCGTATAGCCGCAAAAACTAAGGTTCCTATACTTCCCATACACCTCACCCCCGGCAGGAAGATTTTTCATCTCACAAGGCTTGTAATAGGTATCCCCTATATGGTGGAAATCCCGCCGGATAAAAACTATGAGATGTTGGTGGGAAAGCTTATGGACAGCATTTTTGAACTGGAGCCCAAAGGATGAAAAAACTTATAGTAGCCAAAAGTGCGGGCTTTTGCTTTGGAGTAAGCCGCTCGGTAAAAATGGCCGAGAAGCTTCTGGAAACTTCACAGGTGCCCTGCTATAGCTTGGGAGAGCTTATACATAACAGCTTTGTTGTAGATGCCCTTAGGGAAAAGGGTCTGTCTGTGGCTAATAGTGTAGAAGAAGTTCCGGAAGGAGCCAAGGTTTTAATAAGATCCCACGGTGCTTCCCCCTCCGATTATGAACAGCTGGAGCAAAAGGGCATTGGGATATATGACGCCACCTGTCCGAAGGTTTCCCATATACATGAGCTTGTGGCCAAGGCCGAGCGTGAGGGCAGGCTTCCTGTTATAATGGGAAAGCAGGCTCATCCGGAAATAAAGGCCATACAAGGATGGTGCAGGCAGTCTTTGGTATTTAAAGACCCGGAAGAGCTTGAAAGCTGGCTGCTTTCCGCTCCGGAAAACAGACATAAACCCATGAGTTTTGTGTTTCAAACCACTCAAACTCAAGGTATTCTTGAGGGTACTAAAATAATTCTCAAAAAACTGTGTACAAATGTTAAAATATTTGATACAATATGTAGTGCTACATCCATTAGGCAAAATGATGCAGCAAAGCTATCCGCTTTGTGCGGCGCAATGGTGGTTATCGGCTCCAAAAGCAGCGCTAACAGCGTTCATCTTGCGGAGATATGCTCAGAGCATTGTGAAAATGTTCAATTTATCGCCTCGGCGAAGGAGCTTAATCTTTCCGCATTTGACAAAGCCGACACTATTGGCATCACCGCCGGAGCATCAACGCCTGCATGGATTATAAAGGAGGTAAAACAAACCATGACTGATGAAATTAAAGTTGAAGAAGCCGCAGCAAACAAGATAGAGGAGGAAGCTCCCGTGCCGGAGGCTGAAATGTCCTTTGATCAAATGCTGGAGGATTCTATCAAGACTATATATAACGGAGATACGGTAACCGGTATAGTAGCGGCCATCACCCCCACCGAAATTAGCGTAGACCTTGGTACAAAGCACTCCGGTTATATTCCTGTCTCCGAATTTACAGACGACACGGACGTTTCCATAAACGACTTGGTTAAGGTGGGCGACAGCATTGAAGCCTGTGTTGTAAGGGTCAATGATATTGAGGGCACTGTTATGCTCTCTAAAAAGCGTCTTGACGCTATAAAAACCTGGACAATCGTTGAAGAAGCCTGCGAAAGCGGCACTGTCCTTGAAGGTATGGTTACAGAGGACAACAGGGGCGGTATTGTCGTTACAGTCAAGGGTGTTCGTGTATTTGTTCCCGCATCTCAGACAGGCCTTGGCAAGGATGCTGAAATGAGCGAGCTGTTAAAGCAGAAGGTTCGCCTTAAGATAACAGAGGTCAACCGCAGCCGCCGCCGTGTTGTGGGAAGTATTCGTGCCGTATTAAGGGACGAGCGTCGAGAGCGTGCGGAGAAAATCTGGAACGAAATCGAAATTGGCAAGTATTACACGGGAACCGTTAAGTCCCTCACAGGCTATGGCGCTTTTGTGGACATTGGCGGCATAGACGGCATGGTTCACGTTTCCGAACTCAGCTGGAACCGTATAAAGCAGCCCGATGATGTTCTTTCTGTCGGTGATGTTATTGACGTATATGTTATTAACTTTGACAAGGAAAACCGCAAGATATCTCTTGGATACAAAGATCCGGACGGCAACCCCTGGACAAAATTTGTCAGCAATTATAATGTCGGCGATGTTGCCAGCGTTAAAATTGTTAAGCTTATGCCCTTTGGCGCCTTTGCCGAGGTTATCCCCGGTGTAGACGGGCTTATACACATCTCCCAGATTTCAAACCGCCGCATTGGCAAGCCTGACGAGGTTTTATCTGTCGGTGATGTAGCAGATGTTAAGATAACCGATATCGACAATGAAAAGCAGAAGATATCCCTTAGCATCCGTGCTCTTTCTGAGCCAGCTCCGAAGGCTGAGCCTGATAATAACGATGTAGCGGAAGTTGCTCCAAACTCTGAGCCTGACGCTCTTGTATACGAGGTTTCCGAAGCAGGAGAGGCCACCGGAATAGCCCCCGACTCTGAGCCGAATAAAGCTGAATAAGAACTTTTCAACATAATTTAAAGAGCAATCCGCCCGAACCATCTTAATCTTCGGGTGGATTGCTTTTTTATCTAACTTTATGTACACATTATGAACCTTTTGCAAAATAGTAATATTAGACTTGATTTTTATCTCAAAGTATTATATATTACAGTTTTTTGCATAAGTTCCTTGCTAAAATTTTTTATTTCGTGTATAATGATTATATGAATACTAAATTTGCGTTTTTAAAAAAGATGGGAGGGGATTTCAATTGTTCAGCGTGGGAGACCGTATTGCGCATCCTATGCACGGCGCCGGTATAATTGACAGCATAGTAACACGCATGGTCGACGGCTCTGAAAGAGAATATTATTCGCTTAAGCTTCCGGCCGGTGATATGCAGGTTATGATACCTGTCGATGCCACCGAAAGCATCGGTGTGAGGCCCATTGTCTGCCCCGAGGAGGCGGAAAAGATCATAAACGCTTTTTCAGACATAGAGATTAACATGACTCAAAACTGGAACAAGCGCTACCGTGAAAATATGATCAAAATCAAAAGCGGGGATTTGATGGAGGTTGCAGCCGTTATAAAAGGACTTATGATTCGTGAAAGTGACAGAGGCCTTTCCACAGGAGAAAGGAAAATGCTGCACTCGGCAAAGCAGATACTTATATCTGAAATTGTCCTTTCTGAAAGCTCCAGCTATGAGGATGTTGAAAAGCGTATCTGTACCGCAATTTCTTAAAATTCACACATAAAGACGGGCGGCGGCAGTCTATTGTTTTGCCGGCACGCCCGTTTTCGTGTCCAGAACTATTCGGAGGTAGCTATGTCCCTACGAAACTTTATTATACCCCAGAAGAAAAATCCTCTTTGCTCCGCCGTAATTCTTGCCGCCGGCTCCGGCAGCCGCTTCGGCGGAGATAAAATATTTGCCCGGCTTAGGGGGATTCCTGTTTTGGCATACAGCCTTTCAAGCTTTCAGGCCTGCCCCCTTATAAGTGAAATCATAGTCGTCACCGCTGAAGAAAAAATATTACAGGTTTCCGAGCTTTGCGATAAATATAATATTACAAAGGCAACAAAGGTTTTATGCGGCGGTGAAACAAGACTTGAATCTGCCTTAAGCGGCGTTTCGGAAACAGATCCGAAAACAAAACTAATTGCCATACACGACGGGGCAAGGCCCCTTGTTACAGTGAAAATAATAACTGAGGCAATCCGAATGGCAGAGCTTAACATGGCGGCTGTGCCTGCCGTTGCCGCAAAGGATACGGTTAAGCTTACTTCCGGCTATCAGGTTAGGCAAACGCCGGATCGCGGCTCGGTGTTTAACATACAGACTCCTCAGGTTTTTGTTCCGGAGCTTATAAAAGGCGCCCTCACAAATGCCTTGCAAAAGGAGCTTAGCATATATGACGATGCCCAGGCTCTTGAAATTTTGGGTGTTCCTGTTTTTATATCCTCCGGCAGTGAGGAAAACATAAAAATAACCACTCCGCTGGACCTTATGCTTGCGGAAACCATACTTAATTATCGCCGTGAGCGCCTTGCTTCGGCTGGGAAAGACAGGTGAGGCCATGCGCATAGGTCAGGGCTATGATGTTCACAGGCTTACTGAAGGCAGACGCCTTATCCTAGGCGGAGTTCACATCCCCTTTGAAAAAGGCCTTTATGGCCATTCCGATGCAGATGTTTTAAGCCACGCTGTTATTGATGCTCTTTTGGGCGCCGGCGGCTTTGGAGATATCGGCCAAATGTTTCCGGATACAGACGAAAAATATAAAGACGCAGACAGCATAGAGCTTTTGCGCCTTGTGGGTAAAAGGCTTTCCGAAGCTGGATATTCTGTTTCAAACATAGACGCCACTATAGTTGCCCAGTCACCTAAGCTTTCGCCTTATATGCCAAAAATGCGAGAAAATATTGCTTCCGCTCTGGGTTTAGCTTTGGCCGATGTTAATATAAAAGCCACAACGGAAGAGCATCTGGGCTTTACAGGGGCAGGGCAGGGCATTGCCGCTCACTGTGTAGTCTTAATAAATAATTGAACAAGCGTCTATATTTCAGCATAAGATATTCCAGACCCCTTGGGTCAAAACTTTGCTTTGGAAGGAAGATAGTTATGCTGAAATATCTGCTCATGTGCAGGTCCCTTACCTATGCGCAAAGAGCCTCAAGGGCGCTTGAGCAAGCGGGAATAACCGCAGTTATCACTAAGGCGCCAAAAAGCGCAAGCGGTGTAGGCTGCGGTTATTGTGTAAAAATTTCTGAAAGCAAGCTTTCTTTAGCTCTTAGAATTCTAAGTCAGGAGGGCCTTGGCCCCGCGAAAATTTTTGTTATGGCCCATGACGGTTCAGTCAGTGAGGTAAACTCATGATATATTTTGACTGCGCCGCAACATCTATGCACAAGCCCCCCACGGTTCAAAAAGCCATAAACAAGGCCATGGCCACCATGGCAAGCCCCGGCAGAGGCTGCCACCGTCCGGCAATGCTTGCTGCAGACTGTGTGTTAGACACCAGAATTTTACTTGCCGATTATTTTAATGCCAGCGAGCCTGAAAATGTTATATTTACTTCAAGCGCCACCCATGCCTTGAATATTGCAATAAACTCTCTTGTAAATACCGGCGATAATGTAGTTATATCGGGATATGAGCACAATTCCGTCACACGGCCCCTTCGCGGGCTTGACGCCTCTATATCTGTTGCCAGATCCCCTTTGTTTTCTCCCCAAAAAGCGGTTTTGGCCTTTGATGAGCTGCTGGACAAAGCCGACTGTGCCGTTTGCACCTATGTTTCTAATGTTTTTGGTTATATTCTGCCTATAAAGGAAATTTCTGCCCTGTGCAAAAAGCGGGGTGTTCCTCTTATAATAGATGCTTCACAGGCAGCCGGTGTTCTGCCTATTGACCTAATGGAGCTTGACGCCGCCTTTATAGCCATGCCCGGTCACAAAGGTCTGCTTGGCCCCCAGGGAACCGGTGTTTTGCTGTGCAACTTTGAGACAAGGCCTGTTTTATTCGGCGGCACAGGCAGCAACAGCGCCTCTGACAGTATGCCGGACTTTTTGCCAGAAAGGCTTGAGGCAGGAACCCACAATGTCCCCGGCATTGCGGGGCTTTATGAGGGGGTTAAATTTATCGCATCCCGCTCTGAAAAGGCTCTTCTTGACCATGAGCGTAAGCTGCGTGAGCTTTTTGCTAAGCTTATTTCACCCATACCGGAGCTTGAGCTTTTTATATCTGACAACCCTGAAATGCAAACCGGTGTTCTTTCCCTGCGCTCTGACAGGCTTTCAGCAGATGAGCTTGCCGAAAAGCTTGGCTCTGGGGGAATTTGCATACGCTCGGGGCTGCACTGCTCACCCTGCGCCCACGAAACAGCGGGTACACTGGAAAGCGGAACTGCTCGATTTAGCTTTTCTCCCTTTAATACGGCTTCCCAGGTGCGTTATGCCGCTAATGCTCTGGTTAAAATATTTAATAATATGTAAAATAGCTTATTAAGTATTTGCCATTTCATCAGATATAATATATAATTTATAAGATGAAGATATGTTTGGACTTTATAGGCCTTTTGGGTCTTTTTAAATGCATTCGTCATCGTGGTATTTTTTCTAAATTTTATCCCGCCAATGGCAGCACAGCTTTACGGATAGGCTGTTGCAATTATATCGGGCATAAAATAGCCGGCGCTTTCCTGTACTCACTTTTTGCCGCCGGCTTACATTTTACTTTTTACATTCAGAGGTTTTCCTATGGAACAGTTTAAGAACGAAATAATGCAGGCAATACAATACCTACTTTCCGCGGATATCTCGGATGTTGTGGATATTGCTATTGTCGCATTTCTTATATACAAGCTTATAGGACTTATTAGAAAAACAAAAACCAGCAGAGTTGCAAAGGGCATTGTTGTGGTTCTTCTTGCCCTTTGGATTTCAGAGCTTTTTAAGCTTACCATAGCAAACTTCATTCTAACAAAAACAGTTGAGCTTGGTCTTTTGGCCCTTGTCATCCTTTTCCAGCCGGAGCTTCGCCGTATGCTGGAAAGGGTTGGCAGCGGCAACATAATGTCTTTTTTACGGGGCAATATTCATGCCCAGACGGTAGATGCCGCCATAACCCAAACGGTCATAGCCTGCACGGCAATGTCTAAGTCCAAAACAGGCGCCCTTATTGTTTTTGAGCGTATAAACAAGCTGGACAATCAGATGAACACCGGCACCATCATAAACGCTGACACAACGGCAGAGCTTATAAAGAACGTTTTTTTCAACAAGGCTCCCTTGCACGACGGAGCACTTATAATTAGCCAGGGCCGTGTTTCCGCCGCAGGCTGTATGCTGCCCATGTCGGGAAATCCGAATCTCAGCCGCGAATTGGGTATGCGCCACCGTGCAGGCATAGGTATGAGTGAACACTCCGACGCTGTGGTTGCTATTGTATCCGAAGAAACAGGCTCTATATCCATTGCTGTGGACGGTATGCTAAAGCGCCACCTTACACCGGAAACCTTTGAAAAAATTCTCAGAAACGAGCTGATAGTGGACGAGCGTCTTGATGGCGGCAAAAAGAAAAAATCCTCCCTGTCTTTGTTCAAGGTGAAGAAAAATGAAAAATGAAACATCAAAAATCTGGGACAACAAGGCTCTTATGGTCCTTGTCTCCATAATTTCCGCAATCCTTATTTGGGTCTATGTTACAACCACAGAGGGCGACGTTAGGGATAAGACCTTTGAAGGTGTCCAAGTCGTCTTAAACGGTGCCGAAGGCCTGCGTGACAGGGAAAACTTCGTTATCTCCGACTTAAGCGCCAATAGCGTTACGGTTACACTCAGGGGAACCCTGCGCACCCTGTCTAAGCTTACGGCAAATAACATTACGGCTGTGGTGGACGTTTCAAAGATTACCTCTAAGGGAAACAACACCATGCCCTTCACCATGGAATATCCCTCCGGAATAGATAAAAGCTCCATTGATTTAGTTTCTTCCCTGCCGGAAACTGTCTCTTTTTATGTGGACAAGGCAAGCTCAAAGTCCATTGAACTGAAAGGCGAATTTACCGGCAGTGTTGTGGAGGGGTTTGCTGCCGGAACTATCAGCTTTGAACCCCGTGAAGTCACCATTAGCGGGCCGGAAAAGGAAATAAACCGTGTGGCCTATGCCCTTGTCCAGATTCCGCGGGAGAATGTTGACAAAACTTTAAAATTTGACTCTGAATATACCCTTGTGGATGCCGAAGGCAAGGAAATTGAGCTTGGAAATATCAGGCTTGAAACCCAAACGGTTTCCGTCACCCTTCCCATTACCGCTACCAAGGAGGTTCCCCTTTCTGTTGACATTATAGACGGGGGCGGTGCCACAATGGAAAATGTGAAGCTTAAATTTGAACCGGAAACCATCACAATTGCAGGAGATGCCGCAACCCTTGAGGGTATTAACAAAATATCTTTGGGAACAATTGACCTTGCTTCTTTCGTCTCTACCCTTGAGGAGAAATTCCCCATTGTTCTTGACAATGAAGTTTCAAATGTCACAGGTCTTACAGAGGCCAAGGTTACAGTTGAGGTCTTGGGCCTTAAGACGGCAATTTTCAATGTAAGCAACATTTCCATCATAAACACTCCTGCCGGACGCACTTCTTCACCCGTAACGGAAATGGTTGAAGTAATGCTGCGGGGCAATCAAGATGTCATTGACAAGGTCAAGGCTAATAATATCCGTGCGGTTATAGATTTGGCCGAGATAGGCTCAAATCCCGGAGTTTTTCATGTTAACGCAAAAATATATGTAGACGGCTACACCGGAGTCGGTGCCGTTTGTGTTGATGAGGACGACTATAAGCTGTACGTTAAAATCACTTAGTCTGGGATTTTAACAGAAAGGAACAAAGCTTATGATAAAAAGCATGACCGGATACGGCGGAGCTAAGGCCGCTGGTGAAAGCTATGAGTTCTCCGTTGAGCTTAAAAGTGTTAATAACCGCTATCTTGACGTTTCCATCAGAATGCCAAAAAGCTTTATGTTTGCTGAAGAATCCGTAAAATTAGCTGTTAGCTCCCATATTTCCCGTGGGAAGACCGATGTTTTTATAAACATAAACTCTCTTTCCGGAGATGACGCTTCCGTCACTGTAAACGAGGCTTTAGCTGCCGAATATAAGGCGGCCATAGACAAAATAGCCGACATTTTAAATATAAGTCCCGCAGTGTCAGCCTACGAAATCGCAAAGCTCTCCGATGTTTTGTCTCTAGACAAAAAAGAGCTTGACCGTGAGGAGGCTTTAAAACAGCTTATGCCCGTTGTGGAGGCGGCTCTTTCAGATTTTGACTCTATGCGCCGCAAAGAGGGAGAAAAGCTTTGTGAGGACGTTTTGTCAAGGCTTAACACCCTTGAAAGCTGTGTTTCTTTAATCGAAAAACACTCCCCGAAAAGTGTCAGCGAATATCGCGAGAAGCTTACACGCCGTATGCAGGATATTTTAGAAAACACTCAGATAGACGAGGGGCGCATCCTTACAGAGGCTGCGATTTATGCCGACCGCACAGCGGTGGACGAGGAGACTGTGCGCCTTCGCAGCCATATCTCCCAAATGCGTTCCATGCTGACGGGGGAGTCTCCCGCCGGTAGAAAACTTGATTTTATTGTTCAGGAGCTTAACAGGGAAACAAACACCATAGGCTCAAAATGCAGCGATCAGGAGATTACCCGCCTTGTCCTTGATATGAAAGCCGAAATAGAAAAAATCCGTGAACAGGTTCAAAACATTGAGTAGGAGGCATTTTTAGTTGAAACTTATAAATATAGGCTTTGGTAACATGGTTTCAAGCTCAAGAATAATTGCCATAGTAAGTCCTGAATCCGCCCCCATAAAAAGGATAATCCAAGACGTCCGTGACAGGGGTCAGCTTGTTGACGCTACCTATGGCAGAAGAACCCGTGCCGTTGTTATAATGGACAGCGGACATATTATCCTCTCGGCAATCCAGCCGGAAACCGTTGCGGGCAGAATGAGCGGTAAAAACGAGCCGGAATCAGGAGGGGAGAGCTACAGTGACTGAAAAAGGAAAGCTTATTGTAGTTTCGGGGCCTTCCGGCGCAGGAAAAAGCACCGTGATAGCAAGGGTTATGAAAGATGACCCCAGCATTGCCTTTTCTGTATCCGCCACAACAAGAGCCCCCCGCAAAGGTGAGATTGAAGGCCGTGACTATTACTTTGTAGACAGAGATATCTTTGAAAAAATGATAGACAATGCCGAGCTTTTAGAGCACGCTCAATATGTGGGCGACTATTACGGAACGCCGAAGCTTCCGGCCTTTGAAAATATTGAAGGGGGCAAAAGCGTCATCTTCGATGTTGAGGTCCAGGGGGCTGCCCAGATAAAGCTGAAATGTCCGGAAGCTGTTTTGATTTTTATAATCCCCTCGGACTTTTCCCAGATTGAAAAAAGACTGCGGAGAAGGAATACAGACAGCGAAGAAAAAATTGCCAAACGCATAGAAACTGCCCGCAGAGAATATGCCATGGCTGAAAAATATGACTATATTGTAATAAATGACGAGCCCGAAACTGCGGCAAACGAGATGAAAGCCATCATAACCGCTGAAAAATGCAGGGCGTCTTACCGTAAAAAATATTTAAACGAGGTGTCTTTATAATGATGTTATACCCCCCCATGTCAGATTTAATTGATAAGGTTGGAAGCCGCTATCTTCTTGTTAATCTTGTAGCACGCAGAGCAAGGGAGATTGCCTCCCTCTCGGAAGAAAGTGAAAATACTCCTGAAAAAAAGCCGGTTTCCTGTGCCATTGATGAAGTTTATACGGGAAGACTTACGGCAGTTCCCAGTTTAAAGGAACATGGCGGACACTATATTAACTATTAGATTTGCATTATATAAAGCGGCCTTATCCGCTATAAGGTGGTGACCGGAAAATGGAAAGGCTGATTGCGAAAGTTGCCGTTTCCGGCGCTACCTATTGGATAGATAAGCCTTATGACTATATAGTTCCCGAAGGTATGGCAGAAGATATTTCTGCCGGAATGAGGGTAATTGTCCCCTTTTCAAGGGGCAACAGGCCATGTGAGGGTCTGGTTCTTGCCCTTTCGAAAAACAGCAGCTTTGAAAAGCTTAAGTGCATATCCTCACTTTTAGACCAGGCTCCGGCTCTTTCCGACGAGCTTATACGCCTTGCCCTTTGGATGCGTGAGCGTTTTTTCTGCACGGTATATGAGGCCGTGAAAGCCATGCTGCCCGCTGGTCTTTGGTATGATTTAAGCTCTTTGTGCCGCATAGCCGAGGGTGTTTCAAAAGATGAGGCATATAGTGCCGCAGAGCGCTCAAAAAAGCAGCTTGCCGTTTTGGATGTTTTATACTCAAACGGTCAAAGCTGCGATTTGCGTACTATTGAGCTTTCTTTCGGCGAAGATGATCCAGCTCCGGCCCTTCGTGCCTTGGCAAAAAAGGGGCTTATAGTTTATGACCCTGTTGGCATAAGAAGGGTTAAAGACAAAACCCAAAGCTATCTTCTTTTAAACGTTTCCTCCGAGGAGGCCATGGCTGCCTCCGCCGCAAAGCGCCGCTCCGCTCCGTCTCAGGCTGCGGTTTTGGCAATTTTGGCGGATTTTGGCGGTGCGAGCTTTCAGGATATCCGCTACCTTACCGGCGCCGGTATGCAGTCTGTCAGGCGCCTTGCGGAGGATGAGCTTATTTCTATAGAGCAGCGTGAGGTGTTTCGCCGTCCGGAATACAGTGAAGGGCAGAGCCTGCCCCTGCCTGATTTAAGTTTTGATCAGCAAAAAGCCTTTGATGGAATTTTGGCCCTATATGATAAAAATGAGCCTTCCGCCTCTCTGCTTTACGGAGTTACCGGCAGCGGTAAGACCCTTGTCTACATTCGTCTTATAAGCGAGGTTTTAAAAAGCGGCCGCGGCTGCATCCTCTTAGTTCCGGAAATTTCCCTTACACCTCAGATGCTGTCCACCTTTTCATCCTATTTCGGAGATGAGATTGCCCTTTTGCACAGCAGCCTTTCCGTTGGCGAGCGTTACGATGAATATAAGCGCATAAAAAGCGGAATTGCCCGACTTGTTATAGGCACACGCAGCGCTGTTTTTGCCCCTGTTATAAATTTGGGACTTATAATAATTGACGAGGAGCAGGAGGATAGCTATAAATCCGAAAACTCCCCACGCTATCATGCCTGTGATGTGGCAAAATTCCGCTGTTCAAAAAATAATGCCGCCCTTGTTTTAGGCAGCGCAACCCCAAACATCGTCAGCCGCTATAAGGCGCAAATCGGAACCTACAATTTTTTCGAGCTTCCTCGGCGTTTTAACGAAATGGCCCTGCCTGAGGTTGAAATAATCGATATGAAGCGTGAGCTGCGAAATGAAAACGGCGGCAGTCTAAGCCTTTTTTTGCAGGAGGAGCTTCGGAAAAACATTTTCCAAGGTCAGCAGAGCATCTTGTTTTTAAACCGTCGGGGAACCAATAAGCTTGTTAACTGCCCCGAATGCGGCTTCACCTTTAAATGCCCCAAATGCAGCGTAAGCCTTACTTATCACGGGGCAAACCGCCGGCTTATGTGCCATTACTGCGGCCATTCTATGCCTGCCGGAGAGCTTTGCCCTGACTGCGGCGGAACTCTGCGTTTTACCGGCCCGGGAACCCAAATGGTAGAAGATGAGTTAAAAAGCCTTTTTCCGGACACCGCACTTATCCGCATGGATACGGACACAGTTTCCGGAGCCGGCTCCCACGAGGCGGTTTTAAGTCGCTTTCGTGATGAGAAAATTCCTATTATGATAGGCACACAGATGGTTACAAAAGGGCTTGATTACCCCGGTGTTACCCTTGTGGGGGTAATTTCCGCGGACCAATCTCTTTACTCCGGAGATTACAGGGCCTCGGAAAAAACTTTTTCCATTCTTACACAAGTGGTTGGGCGGGCAGGCAGGGGAGATCTTCCCGGAAGAGCTGTCATACAGACCTTTACCCCCCAAAACGAGGTTATTTTACAGGCCGCCGGTCAGGATTATGACAGCTTCTATATTTCTGAGCTTGAAATGCGCAGGCTGCAATTTTGCCCGCCTTTTTCAGACCTTTTTTCCATTACCGCCACAGGCGTAAACGAGGATCTCGTTCTCCGATGCCTAAGCTCTGCCCGTGGCATACTATCCCGCCGGCTTTCCGGCTTTGGGGCAAGGGTTTTAGGCCCCGCACCCCTTCCCGTTGTTAAAGTGAACAACCGTTTCCGCTATAGACTGATGGTTTATTGCAAGGATTCAAAACAGCTTCGGGAGGAAATTTCCGGCCTTATCTGCTATTTAAACACCAAAAAAGAATTTAAGGGAGTCTCCGTTTTCGGCGACATGAACCCTGTTTCGTGATACATAACTTTAAGACCCATCTTATTTTTTGGGTCTTAGGATTGGAGGAAGAACATGGCTATTCGTAATATTTTAAAAAAGGGCGACAAAACCCTTGAAACCCGCTGCCGTACAGTAACGGATTTTGACGGCAGACTTCACACTCTTATAGACGATATGCGCCAAACCCTTGAAAGCTCCGAAGGTGTCGGCCTTGCCGCCCCTCAGGTGGGGGTTTTGCGGCGGGTGGTGCTGGTTGTGGAAACCAATGTCCCCGAAGATGGTGAGGAATACATTATTGAGCTTGTTAACCCCGAGATAATTGAAGTGGAAGGTGAACAAAACGGCCCCGAGGGCTGTCTTTCCGTGCCCGGGCAGTATGGTCTTGTCACAAGACCCGATAAGGTGATTGTAAAGGCTCAGGACAGATTTGGAAAAAGCTTTACAGTGGAAGGGGAGCATCTTACCGCCCGCTGCTTCTGCCATGAGCTTGACCACCTTGAAGGCATACTCTTTACAGAGCGGGCCGAGCGTATGCTTGACCCTGAAGAGCTTAAGCCTGAAGCGGAGAACTAGGACTTTTAAAGCCCCTAATCCATGCTTCCAAAAACCTTTATGAAAGGAGACTTCTGCCTATGCGCATAGTTTTTATGGGAACGCCGGATTTTGCCGCCGCTTCCTTGTCAGCCCTTATTGACGGGGGTTTTAACGTAGTCGGTGTTTTCACCCAACCTGACAGACCTAAAAACCGAGGTATGAAGCTTTGCTCCAGTCCTGTTAAAGAACTTGCTCTAGAAAACGGCATACCCGTTTTTCAGCCTGATAAGATGCGTGACGGAAAAGCCCTTGAAATGCTTGAGTCACTAAAGCCGGATATTGTTGCGGTTGTAGCCTACGGAAGGATTTTACCTGACGAAATTTTGGCTGTTCCCCCTTTGGGCACAATAAATATTCATGGCTCCCTTTTGCCTAAATACCGTGGGGCCGCCCCCATACAATGGGCTGTTTTAAACGGCGATAAAATTACCGGAGTAACATCTATGTATATCGCCAGTGAGCTTGACAGCGGCGACATTATATATACCACCGAAACGGAGATAGGAGAATTTGAAACCTCCTGCGAGCTTTTTCAAAGGCTTAAGCTTATGGGCGCCGAGCTTTTATGTAAGACTTTGGTGGATATTAAGGCAGGCACAGCCCCCCGAACTCCTCAAGACCACAGCCTTGCAAGCTTTGCCCCCATGCTCTCTAAAGAACAAAGCCCCATAGACTGGAACAAAAGCCCAAGGGAAATTATAAAGCATATATGCGGTTTAAATCCTTGGCCTGCGGCCACAACAGAGCTTTGCGGCACCTGCATGAAGATTTATGGCGCTGAATATACAGACAACAAAACCGACAAGGCACCCGGCACAGTTTTAAATGCGGATAACAAGCAGGGGATAGAGGTTGCCTGCGGAAACGGCGAGAGTATTCTTATTACACGGCTTCAGACCAGCTGCGGAAAACAGATGTCTGCCAGAGATTATCTCTGCGGAAATCCTATGAACTTTTAACAGCAACTTTGGGAGGATTTATGCCACAAACTGCAAGAGAAGTTGCCCTTAAAACCTTGGGCCGCTGCCGCCGTGACGGTGCTTTTTCCGATGCGCTTTTATCAAGCGCTGTTAAGGAAGCGGCTTTGTCCCCAAAAGACAGCGCCCTTTGCACAAGGCTTTGCTATGGGGTTTTGCAAAATGCTGCCCTCTGTGATTTTTATATTGATAGTTTTTCCACAGGAAAATCGGGTAAAATTGAACCGAAGGTTCGGGATATTTTGCGGCTTTCGGTTTATCAAATCTTATTTATGGATAAGATACCGCCCCATGCCGCTGTAAGCGAAGGTGTGGAGTTGTGTAAAAAAAACTCTCTTTCCCGTGCATCCGGCTTTGTCAATGCCATTTTGCGAAAGATTGTCTCCCAGCGGGACAATCTGCCGGAAATCCCCAGAGATGACGAAATTTTTTACCTCTCTGTTAAATACAGCCATCCGCGGGAACTAGTTAGCCTTTTGCTTGCTCACTTTGACTTTGACTTTACCGAGGGGCTTCTGTGTGCAAACAACAGCCCCGTACCAACTTTCGTACAGCTAAATACTACAAAATCAGGCTCCAAAGAGCTTTTTGATATTTTCACTAAAGACGGCATTAACTGCCGCAGCCATACTTTTTTGCCGGACTGCCTTGAAATTTCCGATTCAGGCAGCATAGGGGAGCTTTACGGCTATAAGGAAGGGCTTTTTTATGTTCAGGACCCTGCTGCAAGGCTTTCTATCCTTGCCGCCGCTCCAAAATCCGGAGACAGGGTTTTGGATGCCTGCGCTGCCCCCGGGGGAAAAAGCTTTGCTGCCGCTGTGATGATGGAAAACAAAGGGGAAATCATCTCCTGTGATTTGCATAAAAATAAGCTTTCCCGCATAAAGTCTGGCGCCGAGCGTCTTGGCCTTTCTATAATATCCGCAAAAACTATGGATGCCGCCCAGCCGGAGGATGACTTTTTTGAGAGCTTTGACCTTGTTATTGCCGATGTGCCTTGCTCCGGTCTTGGCGTTATACGGAAAAAACCGGATATTCGCTATAAAAATACGGCAGACTTTAAAAATCTGCCGGAGCTGCAGCTGTCTATTTTAAAGGGACTTGCCCCCTGCGTTAAAAAAGGCGGCAGTCTGATTTATTCCACCTGCACTCTGCTGCCGGAGGAAAACGAAGGGCTTATCGCCCGCTTTTTAGAGCTTTATCCAAACTTTTTTTCAGAGGACTTTATCCTGCCCGATGCCATAGGGCAGTCTCATAAAGGAATGCTTAGTCTTTATCCGCACATTCATGGAACGGACGGTTTTTTTATATGCAAGCTGAGGAAATCCAATGAAAACTGATATTAAATCCCTGCTGCCCGAGGAAATATCCCAAGAACTTTCCCAAATGTCTCAGCCGAAATACAGGGCAAAGCAAATATTTTCTTGGCTCCACCGTGGGGTTTCCAGCTTTGAGGAAATGACAGACCTTCCAAAAAGCCTTAGGGATGTACTGGACGAAAGATTTTTTATAAGCTGCCCCGAAGCTGTGCGAAAGCAGGTTTCGGAACAGGACGGCACCATAAAATACCTCTGGCGGCTATCTGACGGCAATTGTATCGAAACAGTTGTCATGGGCTATAAACACGGAAACACCGTTTGCATCTCATCTCAGGTTGGCTGCCGTCAGGGCTGTGCTTTTTGCGCCTCTGCCATAGGTGGGCTTGTTCGGGATTTAAGCCCTTCGGAAATGCTTGATGAGGTTTTGTTCTCCCAGCTGGACTCTGGCATGAAAATATCAAACGTTGTCCTTATGGGAATTGGTGAGCCTTTAGATAACTTTGATAATGTAATCCGCTTTCTGGAACTTGTAAATCACCCCCAGGGTCTTAACATAGGTATGCGCCATATTTCTCTTTCTACCTGCGGTTTAACAGAAAAATTTGACAAACTGGCCGAACTTAATTTACAATTGACATTATCCATCTCCCTGCACGCTCCTGACGATGAGACGAGAAGCCGTCTTATGCCCGCAAACAGGGGCAGGGGAGTAGATGAGCTTGTTTCCGCCTGCCGCTCATATTTTGAGCGCACGGGAAGAAGAATTTCCTTTGAATACGCTATGATAAGCGGTGTAAATGACAGTCCGGAGCACGCCAGGCTCTTGGCTGAAAGGGCAAAAGAGGCTCTGGCTCATGTTAACCTTATCCCTTTAAACAAGGTTGAGGAGCGCAGTTTTTTACCCTCTAGCCCCAATGACCTTAAACGATTTGTAAAAATTCTGGAGGATAAAGGCATAAATGTCACTGTCAGGCGAAGCTTAGGCGGTGATGTGAATGCCTCCTGCGGACAGCTTAGACGAACGGCGGCAAAAGAAGGCTAAGCCTTTGCCGATTTGGAGGAGCAAATGAAAGCCTACACCATAAGCGACATTGGTAAGGTGAGATCTGAAAATCAGGACCGTGTGCGTTTTGTGCAAAACACACTGCCTTCATTTTCCCTTCTCGCACTTTGCGACGGCATGGGCGGGGCAAGGTCAGGCGGCCTTGCCAGTGAAATCGCCATGGATGCCTTCATTTCCAGAATCACCGACTCTATAAATGAAAAAAAATCAAAGTCAGCCCTTAAAGATATCCTTAAAGACGGAGTTGAATACGCAAACCAGTGCGTTTATGAAAGAGGCCGGCTTGACTCTGACTGTGCAGGTATGGGAACAACTCTTGTGGCGGCCTTTTTAAGGGGCAGGCAATGTTTTGTTGTCAATGTTGGCGACAGCAGGGCCTACCTTATTTCCGGCGGCGCCATTTCCCAGATAAGCGTTGACCATTCCTTTGTAGAGGACATGGTGAAAAGAGGCAGCATAACCCGTGAGCAGGCCAGAAGTCACCCCAGAAGAAATGTCATAACTCGGGCACTGGGAGCGGAGGAAACAGTGGAATGCGATTTTTTCACTCCGGAGTTTAAGAAAAATGATTTGCTTCTGCTATGCTCGGACGGTCTTAGCAACACAGTTTCCGACTCTGAGATACTTGAAATTACTGAGAAACACAAAAACTTAGACGATATCGGCAGGGAGCTTTTAGACCTTGCCCTTTTAAGAGGCGCGCCCGACAACGTTACCTTAGGGATTTTGCGCAAATAGTCATTTCCTATTTCTAATTACCGGCTTATTATTAAACCTCATTTTTACATGGAGGCAAGGCAATGGATAACAGTATGGATCGCTATCTGGGCAAGGTTCTGGACGACAGGTATGAAATACTTGAGGTTTTAGGAACCGGCGGCATGGCAGTGGTTTACAGGGCCTTATGCAACAGGCTTAACCGCTATGTGGCGGTGAAAATATTGAAGGATGAATTTGCAAGGGATGTGGATTTCCGTGAGCATTTTAAGGCGGAGTCCCATGCTGTAGCTATGCTTTCTCATCCCAATATAGTCTCTGTCTATGACTTCAGCAGGGATTCTGATGTTCAGTATATCGTTATGGAATTGCTTGAGGGCATTACCCTTAAACAATATATGCTGAAAAAAGGCTCTTTAAGCTGGAAGGAAGCCCTTCATTTTTCAGGGCAGATTGCAAAGGCTCTAAGCCACGCCCACGGGAAGGGAATTGTCCACAGAGACATAAAGCCCCATAATATTATGGTGGTTAAAGACGGCAGCATTAAGGTTGCCGATTTTGGCATTGCCCATCTCCAGAGTGAAAGTGCCGCCTCCGGCGAAACTATGGGCTCTGTTCACTACATATCCCCCGAGCAGGCTAGGGGAGACGCTGTGGATGCTAGGGCAGACCTATATTCTCTTGGCATAGTGATGTATGAAATGCTCACAGGGCAGCTTCCTTATGAAGGGGAAACCGTTGAGTCCATTGCTCTTTTGCATATGGGCTCCGCGCCTGTGCCCCCAAGAAGCATAAATCCGGACATTCCCCTAAGGCTTGAGGAAATAACTCTTAAAGCAATGACGGCGGATATAGATTTGCGTTATCAGTCTGCAGATGAGCTTTTGGAGGACCTTGAGGCTTTTCGTAAGGAGCAAACCTCATCTATGTCTGAGCTTCCCATAAACGAGGAGCTTGCGGCAAAGCTTTTAGATTCAGACTCCATAAATATACGCCCTATGAAGCGCACAGGGGAGCTGTCTGAAAAAAGCTATGCAAGGCGTAAGGTGCGCTCCCGCAAGGTCAGCACCTTTTCCGGCTTTGCTCTTATCACTATTTTCCTTCTTGCTCTTGTTGCCTTTCTTTGGGATTTTTTCATAAAAGATATGTTTGTTGATACTCAGCGAATAATTATTCAAGATTTTGTGGGTGAAAACAGCAACGATATTATAAACAGCAAGGCCTATGAGAATATCTATAACTTTCGGGTAATATACACTATAGACCCCGACTATCCCGAGGGGGTTGTGATTTCTCAGGATCCTGAGGCAGGGCGCAGCATTATGCTTACAAGCGACGGCATAGACCTTGAGCTTACTGTCAGCACAGGCATCCTTATGACTAAAATCCCCGACCTTATAAACCATGAATACAGGGAGGCAACCATAGCCTTAGAAAAGCTGGGCTTTCTTGTGGAAAAAGAGATTGTAGCTTCTGAAAGCATTACAGAAGGCTATGTAGTCAGCACAAAGCCTGCAGCAGGAGATGAGCTGCCTGCCGGCTCCACCGTATATTTATCCGTCAGCGGCGGTCCTGATTTACTTGAGGTTACCATGCCTGCTCTTATCGGAAAAACCAAGGATGCGGCTATAAGCGCCATATCCCAGGCTAAGCTTGAATTGGGCAGTATAAGCGAGGTTGAAAGTGATTTTCCCAAGGGCACTATTTTCTGGCAGAACATAGAAGCAGGTGAAAAGGTGCCCCAACGCACTGTGGTTTACCTTAAAATCTCGACCGGACCTAAGGAAACCGAAGCCCCTGAATCCGAAGCCCCCACGGCAGAGCTTACGCCCCCTGCGGAAAATCAGACACCAAGCCAACCTGTGGAAACTTCCCCTCCTGCCACGGCACCGGTTTCCGGAGGGAGCGCATAAGTATGGAAGCTGCTGTTATTACAAAGGCTTTAAGCGGCTTTTATTATGTTAGAGACGGTGACAGCCTTGTGGAATGCCGTGCCCGAGGCCGTTTTAGACTGGAAAAAACCAAGCCTTTAGTGGGCGATTATGTCACATATTCCCTTGACTCAAACGGCAAGGGGATGATAGATAGCATTCTTCCCCGTAAAAATAGCTTTTCCCGTCCGGCTGTTGCCAATATAGACTGCATGATTTTACTTATATCCGCTGTAAACCCCGTTACCGAACCTTTTGTTGCCGACAGGGTAATCGCCGCTTTTCAGCGGGCCGGCTGTGAGATTATTATTTGCGTTAACAAATCTGACCTTGACTCCGGGGATAAACTTTACGATATATACAGCAAAACGGATTATAAGCTCATTCGCACAAGCGCCAGCAGCGGAGAGGGTGTTGACGAACTGCGCAGGGCAATTTCAGGGAAGCTCTGCGTTTTTACAGGAAACTCCGGTGTGGGTAAGTCAAGCCTTATAAACCGTCTGTCTCCCGAACTTTCAATAAAGGTTGGCGAGGTCAGTGAAAAACTGGGCAGAGGCAGACACACCACCCGTCATGTTGAGATTTTTTCCCTTGGTGACGGGGCTTATATAGCCGACACCCCGGGTTTTTCCTCTTTTGAAATGGACAGGTCGGAATTTATCCCCAAAAAAGAGCTTCAATTTTCCTTTAACGAGTTTTTGCCGTATATCGGCAGCTGCCGCTTTGATGACTGCGCCCACCTTAAAGAGCCGGGCTGTGCTGTTCTCTCTGCCGTAGATGAGGGGATTATCAGCAAAAGCCGACACGAAAGCTATGAAAGGCTTTATGAGGAAGCTTCCAAAATTAAGGACTGGGAGCTGGAAAAATGAGCTTTTTCTTATGATTTTCCCGAAATAATCACAAAAGCGTATACCCCTGCGTATAATGTACAGAAAGTGCATTTTACGCAGGGGATATTATTTTAGATATACGGGGGATGGTGCCGTGAGGAATAATCGCAACTGCAAGGGCTGCAATAATAATGGGGGAAGGCTGGGCTGCCTTGTGGTACTTGCCGGCATTTTTGTGCTCCTTGCCTTGGTTCTTCCCCCCGGCTTCTGGTGGTTTGTTCTTGGACTGATACTTATCATCGGTGGTTTTTGGCTGCTGAGATGGCGGCGTTAGAAAAAAACTTTTGGAGGTGCTTATGAAGGTTACAGTTATTCGTCCGCCAAAATTTATAAGAGCCTTGCTGACTAAGCTTTTTTGCAGAAAGTCTTAGTCAAGTAAAAAACTCTACCCGCGGCTGGAAGCTACTTTCCTGTGCCGCGGGGAAATTTTTGCTATAGACAGATGAAAACTTTTATAAATATAGTATGCAGATTTTAAAAACAAGCCTTATATTAAAGGTCTATTCTTTGTCCTTGTTTCATATTCTCTAGTGAAACGGTTTAGAAAGGACTGATAATGCTATGACAACAGCGCTCCATCGGGTGAAAAGGGATTGCTTTAGGCTTATATATGAAAATGAAAATACAAAGGAAGAAACACTGGAGCTTGTCGTCCCCGACGTGTGCGGTGACGTGGGCAAAATTCTGGATACACGGGCACAGGTCTGCCTTAATTCCAAAAAAATCAGCGGTGACGAGCTTATCATAAATGCGCAAGCCGAGGTGAGCATTATATACTCAGCCGAGGGAAGCTGTGAAATTCATAGGATAGGTGCTCTTATTCCCTTTGAGCAAAGCTTTAGTCTTAGCGGTGAGGATAATTGTACAGAGGTAATGGCGAAAACCCTCCTCACCGCAATTGATACCAGGGCCTTAAATCCTAGAAAGCTTCTTATCCGCGGAGAAATTAAAACTCAGGTCAGCTGCTATGGCCCCGACAAGTTTGTTGTTTGGGACAGCTTGGAAAACTGTGAGGGTGCTCCGGTTTACATACAGCAGACCCAGATTGAGCACAGTCTTATAACAGGAGTCTGTGAAAAAAACTTTAACCTATCAGACGAGTATATTCTCCCAAGCAAATATACCGAGGCAAAGATGCTGGCCGCCAACACGGACATCTGTGTTTTCGACACTAACTCTGTGGGTAATAAATTGGTTTTTAAAGCAAGGGCAAACACCTCGGCGATATTTTTAAATAAGGCAGATAACTGCCTGTTCCGCTATGATTTTATCACGCAATTTTCCCAAATCATAGAAACTGAGACAGGTGCCGATGAGCATGACTGCTCTGTTACAGCCCAAATAAAGGAGCTTGAATTCACCTTATTGCCTGACAGAGAAAACACCACCTTTGCCGTGCGTATGGGAATATGCGCCCAAGCTATTTGCATGGAGAATATAAGCTCTGTTTACATTTCCGATGCTTACAGCAATGAATATGAGCTTGAAACGGAGTATGAGCAAATAAAGGCACTGGAGATTTCAGAGCCTCAAACCATGAGGATTTCGCTAAACGGCAACCTTCCCTCAAAGGCTGATATTAGAGATATTATGTATATTGCTCCTGTCACCTTAAGCTGTATAAAAGACCAAAAAGAGCTGAGCTGCCTTGTAACTGCCCGCGGAGCCGGTGTTGACCATAACGGTAACATAGAGCCTTTGGAGGCAGAGCTTAAAGGCTCCGGCCTGATACCGAGTGCGGAAAACGGCAATATACGTCTGTTATCCCTATGTTGGGAGACTCTGGTGTGCGAGCCGGGCTCAGAGTTTTCAATGGAGCTTATGGCGGAATATATTATTGATGACTGCTTCCAGCTTAGCGTTGTCAGCGGACTTGAAATTGTTGAGGAAGCCCCGCGGCCAAAGGAGGGCTGCCCCTCACTTATCGTGATATGTGCCCAAAGCCATACGGATATATGGACTCTGGCAAAAAAATACGGCTCCACCACAGAGCTTATAGAAAGCGCAAACGGGGGAGAGGAGGGCTTCTTTATAGAAAAGCGCCCTCTGATAATTCCAAAGGAATAAGCAAGAAGCGGCGGATTAACCGCCGCTTTCTTTTTGCCAAAGAGAGTTTTTTATTTTTTGTTTGTAAGGACTGTTAAAATACTGTATAATATATATGATATCTGATTTATTTTTCTGATTACAAAGCGGAGGTAACAAATGGAGAAAAGAAATTCTGACGGTAAGGCTAAAAGAACCCTTATAAACCTTCTTATAACCCTGCTTATCGGTCTTGTTTATTTTTATTTCAAGCTTCCGGCTATCAATCTTCAAGACCGTGCTTTTTATAGCTTTTTCATACTTTTAGCCGTGGTATATAGCTTTTTGTCTATAGTTACCCAAGGCCTTTTAAAAGCAGAAACCGGCGGCGAACTTTGGAGTGATATTAAAAAGCACTGTGCAGTACCCCTAATTATCTGCCTTATTTTAATTGTTATATATATTATAGGCAGCCTTATATCTTCTCCGATAATCCGCGCGGCCTCTTATAGGGAACTGCTCACAGTTGAATCTGGGGATTTTGCCTCGGAGGTTACCGAAATCACTTATGACCAAATTCCCATGCTTGATGAGGACTCGGCAATGAAGCTTGGGGACAAAAAGATGGGTGAGCTTGCGGATATGGTATCCCAGTTTGAGGTTGCGGATGACTATACCCAGATAAACTATAAGGAGCGCCCCGTGAGGGTGACTCCCCTTAAATACGGCGATATTTTTAAGTGGATAGCAAACCGCTCCCAGGGGCTTCCGGCTTATATCATAATCGACATGGTAACTCAGGAGGCAGATGCCGTCCGTCTTGAAAACGGCATGAAATATACGACTACGGAATTTTTCTTCCGCAATGTTTCAAGGCATTTGCGCTTTAATTACCCCACCTTCATTTTTGATAAGGCAAACTTTGAGATAGACGACGAGGGCACACCCTATTGGATTTGTCCGAGGATTGTGAAAAGAATTGGGCTTTTCGGCGGTCAGGATGTTCAGGGGGCTGTACTCATGAACGCCATAAGCGGCGAGTGTGAATACTATGAGGATATTCCCGGCTGGGTAGACAGGGTTTATGATGCTTCTCTCATCATTTTACAGTATGATTATTACGGAATGTACAGAAACGGCTGGATAAACTCTTTTATCGGCCAAAAGAATGTTACCGTCACAACGGACGGCTACAACTATATCGCCATGGACGACGATGTGTATATGTACACCGGCATAACAAGTGTTGTTAACGACAACTCCATCGTGGGCTTCATTCTTGCAAACCAGCGCACCAAGGAGACGAAATATTATTCCTGCGCCGGTGCCATTGAATATGCCGCCATGTCCAGTGCCGAGGGCATAGTCCAGTATATGGAATATGAGGCCACCTTCCCTCTGCTTCTTAACATCTCAAATCAGCCGACGTATTTCATGGCTCTTAAAGACAGCGGCGGCCTTGTTAAAATGTATGCCATGGTAAACGTTCAGCAGTATCAGCTTGTGGCTTCCGGCACAACTCTTGCCCAGTGTGAGGAAAACTATATTAACCTTCTGGCCCAAAGTAATCTTGCCATACCGGAAGTTCTTTCCGACAAAGCGGTGCAGGGGAAGATAACAGACATTAAATCTGCCGTAATTGACGGCAACACCCATGTGTTTATAAAGCTTGACAGCGACAACTTTTACTATGTCATCTCCGTTGAGGACAGCAAAACTGCCGCGATTTTATCCGAAGGACAAAGGGTAAAGGTCTTTGTCTCCTCTGCCGAAGGGGATTTGCGAAGTGCTTACAGCGTGGAAATATTGCGCTAAATCTATAGTCTGCTGCGGGAAACTTTGGTTTCCCGCAGCAGGGCGGCTTTTATAATGCCTTAGCCTGGCCAAAGCTTAAAAGCAGGCGCAAAACGTAAAAAGGTGTTGACAAAGCCTTGGTTTCATTGTACAATGGCGGAGCGCTTATGGCCCAGTAGTTCAGTTGGTTAGAACGCCAGCCTGTCACGCTGGAGGTCGACGGTTCGAGCCCGTTCTGGGTCGCCAATT
>CAZTXG010000002.1:81633-100725 GCA_964617335.1 uncultured Oscillospiraceae bacterium | reverse complement strand
AACCCTTTGTGGTAAGCTGGATGGAGCAGGGAAGCATTCCCCATAGAGGAATATCCTTTATAGATGAAACCGGCGCAACAAGACATTTTTGTATAACTATGAGCGGGGAGGATGGTTCAGTTTTTCTTGCTGAATTTAATAATGAATAGTGTAAAGGCGATGCAAAGCTGGCAAATAGGCTTCAATTTGTAGAGCATTGAGTTTGGCTATCTAAATTCGTTTTTAGGGGGAAACCCTAAATCCCCGAAGTAAAATTACACCTAACTAAATACTTAATACCCTTTTTAAAAAACACTGGGTGAGAGATATCTTCTCTCACCCAGTTTTTGTTTTTTTGATTCATAAACAACCCATCTCCAGCTGTGAAAAATAAAATTATTTTAAAGATGAGTCATTAAAAACGCTTTTTCACCGGCTGCATAGTGAGGAGGTGTTTTCTAAATCCTTATATAATTTACCTCCGCATAAAACTTAAGGAATGGGGTAATATGGATAAGGGAGCGTGAAGCCCTTGGAAATATGCATTATTGAAGAAGATAAGCTTGTTGAAATTTGGCTGACTCGTGCCGAAAGCCAAGATGAAACTGTGAGGGAAAGCCTAAAGCCCCTGTATGCAGAGTATGGAAAAAAGAAATATAAAACAGCTGTGTTCTTCTCGGGAACACGGGATTTGGCGGAGGCCACAAGTGAGCTTTTGTGCTATAACCGCAGGCGCATTGCCCAGCTTGAGGTACAAAAAGAAAAAGAGCAGACGATTCTTTAGAAAAGATGCTTCTCTATAAGCAGCTGCTTAACTATTGCCTAAAGCATAATGAAACCACCTCGAAAGGGGTGGTTTTTATTGTTCATTGCCTGCTGAAAATTAATATACAAAGGCCTCTTAAAACACGGGGATAATTAAGAAATTGTTCATTTACATTGTCTCAAATTGGGATACAATGTTTTATATATATATGAAAGAACAAAGCAAGGAGCTTGAATATAATGTTGCAACTGCGTAAAATCGTGAAGGATTATCCTGCCGGCGACGGCACGGTGAATGCCTTAAAAGGAATTGACCTTAGCTTTCGTGAAAGTGAGTTTGTGGCCATCCTCGGCCCCTCGGGCTGCGGAAAAACCACCCTTTTAAATATTATCGGCGGGCTGGACCAATACACCAGCGGAGATTTGATTATAAACGGAACCTCCACAAAGGATTATAAAGACAGGGATTGGGACACCTATCGCAACCACTCCATAGGCTTTGTTTTTCAAAGCTATAACCTTATCCCCCACCAGTCGGTGCTGCAAAATGTGGAGCTTGCCCTGACAGTTTCCGGAGTTTCCAAGGCCGAGAGGCGGGAGCGTGCAAAAAATGCCCTTCGGCAGGTGGGGCTGGGCGATCAGTTTAATAAAAGGCCGAACCAAATTTCCGGCGGTCAGATGCAGCGTGTGGCCATTGCCAGGGCCCTTGTTAACGACCCTGACATTATCCTTGCTGATGAGCCAACGGGAGCTTTAGACACGGAAACCAGTGTGCAGGTCATGGAAATTTTGAAGGAAATTTCTAAAGACCGCCTTATTATAATGGTAACCCACAATCCGGATTTGGCCCAGAGGTATTCTTCCAGAACTATCCGTATGCTGGACGGGAGAATCACCGACGACTCCGCCCCTCTTTCAGAAGCCGAGCTTCAGGCAGGTCAGAAACATAGTGAGGCCCTCAGGGCGCAAAAAAAGACGGATAAAAAGCCCTCTATGTCCTTTGGAACGGCCTTTATGCTGTCTTTGAAAAATCTTTTTACCAAAAAAGGGCGCACTGCCTTAACGGCCTTTGCAGGCAGCATAGGCATTATGGGCATTGCCCTGATTCTGGCAGTTTCCCAAGGCACCACAAGGTATATAAACTATGTGCAGGAGGATACCCTTGCCTCCTATCCCCTGACTATTGAAAAAACCACAGTTGATATGAGCTCTCTTATGGAAACTTTTATGAATGTTCACAGTGCGAAGCTTTCCCACGAACTGGACGGGGTTTATCAAAAGTCCTCAATTTACAATATGCTGACTGCCATGAACAATCTTGACAGCAGCGAAAACGACTTGGCCTCATTTAAGAGCTATCTTCAGGAGCAGGCTTTTTCGGAGGACACAGGTGAAGACTTTTTAGATGCCCTTACAGGTGTGCAGTATTCCTATGATTTGGGTCTTTTGCTCTATACAAAAAATGTGGACGGGGACATTATTAAGTCCGACACGAGAGCCCTTCTCCAAGAACTGCTCAGCGAGTATATGGGTTCCGATACGGCCACTTTTTCCTCTGCCTCGGGAGACGGCTCCATATTCAGCAGCATGGAATCTTTGGGTTCCACGGCGGCTTCCTCTATGGGCATGATGACAATGAACCTCTGGCAGGAAATGCTGACAGGTAAAGACGGCTCTCCGGTAAATGAGCTGCTCAAAAACCAATATGATGTGGTTTACGGCAGCTGGCCTTCTGCTTACAACGAAGTTGTTTTGGTTTTAGATAAGAACAATGAGCTTGACGACATGACCCTTTACGCCCTGGGTTTACAGCCAAAAGAACAGGTGGATGCTATTATGAGCGCCGCTTTAGAGGGAACAGAGCTTGAAAAAAGTGACACCAGCTGGTCATATGAGGATATTTGCGATACGGAATTTCGTGTTATTTTAAATGCCGACTGCTACAGCCTCGACAGCGAGACGGGACTTTATTCCGACCTTAGAGATACAGATGCCGGTCTGCGCTATCTTTACGACCAAGGCCTTGGCCTTAAGGTGACAGGCATCATCCGCCCCAGCGAAAACACCCAGTCGGCAATGCTTTCCGGCTCCATTGCCTATACGAAGGCACTGACGGAATATGTTGTTGAGCACGCAAAAAACGCTCCTGTAATAGCAGACCAGATGAGGGATGACTCAAGGGATGTTTTAACGGGGCTTCCCTTCAAAACCAACACCGGCAATCTTAGTGATAAGGAAAAAGAGCATGAGCTGCGCTCCTATCTTGCCGGTTTGGACGAGGGCGGCAAGGCCGCCGCCTATGTGAGCATGATGAGCATCCCGCCTCGTGAGCAGCTTGAAACCATGACTGCCGAAGCCGTTAAAGACTATAGCCGTGAGGACATTGAGGCGGCCATGGCAGAAGCTTTGACCCAGCAGATGGGGGTTAACGAGGAAACTGTGCAGTCGTATATTTCATCTATGAGCGATGAGGATATAAAAGAGCTGTTTTCCGTCTCGGTTGCCGAGAGGATTCGCAGCCAATATGCCGAAGGAGTGCAGCAGCAGATGGCCGTCATGTCAACAGCCCAGCTTGCAGGCGCCTTAAGCCAGTCTTTAGACAGCTTTAGCTCCCAGCAGTTTTCCGACTTTTACGATGAAATTATGGTTTTTTCCGAATCTAGCTATGAAGCAAACCTTACAAATATGGGCTATGTGGATTTGGAAGCTCCCACCGCCATAAACCTTTACGCATCATCCTTTGAAAATAAGGACATAATCGAAGATGCCATTGCAGAGTATAACGAGGGGGTAGATGAGCTATCCCAGATTAAATACACAGACTATGTGGGCATTATGATGTCCTCTGTAACGACGATTATAAATGCCATAACCTATGTTCTTCTAGCTTTTGTGGCTATTTCCCTGATTGTTTCGTCGATTATGATTGGTGTAATCACCTTAATTTCCGTTCAGGAGCGCACCAAGGAAATTGGAATCCTGCGTGCCATAGGCGCTTCCAAAGCTGATGTTTCCAGTATGTTTAATGCGGAAACGGCGATTATCGGCTTTGCTTCGGGCCTTTTGGGCATAGTGGTTACCTACCTGCTGTGCATTCCGATTAATATGCTTTTGCACAGGCTTACAGGTATTGCCAACCTCAATGCCTACCTGCCGCCAAAGGCCGCTGCCGTTTTAATTTTCATCAGCATTGTTCTCTCGCTGATTGCAGGGCTAATCCCCTCAAGAAGCGCTGCAAAAAAAGACCCGGTAGTCGCCCTGCGAACGGAGTAAAGAAACTTTCCGGCATTGCTTAATTCATGCAGTACGAAAAACTTAAAACTAAGTAAAGGAGCTTTTGCATCTGACCTTATGCAAAAGCTCCTTTTTTATGACTCTAAAATTTTAAGAGCTTGCTGGAAGAAAGTATAAAGGCCGTTTTATAGTCAATAAATACTTGCATTTCTCTAAAACCTATAATACAATGTTGTTTATAATAAAGATACATGGTGGTGATTATATTGATAGAAAGCTTTGACATTGCCGGCTATTGCCGAATTTCTGTGGACGAGGAACTGGACCGTGACAATACTTCCATCGAAAACCAGAAAGCCATTATAGAGGGTTTTGTCCGGCAGAGGTTTCCGGAATCCACCCTGGAGTTTTATGAGGACCGTGACCGCTCGGGCTACACCTTTGAGCAGCGTGAAGGCTACAAAGCTATGCGCTGTGAGCTTATTTCCCGTAAAAAGGACATCCTTGTCGTAAAGGACTTTTCCCGATTTTCCCGCCGCAACAGCCGTGGACTTGTAGAGCTTGAGGACTTGCGTGACGCGGGGGTGCGCATTATTTCCATTGGGGATAACATCGACTTTCCCAATGATGACGACTGGCTGAAAATTCAGTTTCAGTTTCTAATTAACGAAATGCCAGTCACCGACAGCAGCAAAAAAGTAAAAAGTGTCATAAGGCGCCGTCAGGAGGACGGCAAGTGGCTCTGCGCCGCCCCCTACGGATACATTATAAATAAGCAGCAGCAGTTTGAAATTGTCCCCACCGAGGCGGATATTGTGCGAAAAATTTTCACCTTATATAATGAAGGCTGGGGCTATAAGAAAATTGCCAACCACCTCACCGCCGAGGGCATACCCACCCCCCGCATGAGCGAGTGCCAGCGGCGGGAGGCTCAAGGCGGTGAATACAAAAGGGAAGTGAAGGCCGCTTGGAGCATTGCCACTGTGCAGGGGATTTTAGACAACGACTTTTACATCGGTACCCTCCGTCAGGGAAAGTATACACGGAAAAAAATAAACGGCCCTCAAACTAAAAGGGACACAGATGAGCACCTTGTTTTTGAAAACCACCACCAACCTATAATCGACTACCGAACCTTTGCAACTACAATGGCTCTGCGGGAAAAGCGAAGCCGAAACAACTACCGCGGTATTAAAATAAATGATAATATATATTCAGGCTTTCTTTTCTGCGGAGACTGCGGCAGCCCGATGTTTGCCATGAGCCGCAGGGATTTAAAAGATGCTTACCGCTGCGGGGAATATCACAAGCGGGGGCTTTCTGCCTGCACCAGCCATCATATTCGTGTGGAAACTCTGGATAAACTCATAAAAGACTATGTGCAAAAGATTCGGGACAACTCTGAAGCTATGTTAGAGCGTCTAAACGAAGACATCAAAAAAGAAAGCGAAGACCTGGCCGAAACTGAAAAGGCAGCAGAAAACCTTGTACAGATTTTTGAAGATTTACAAGAGGAGCTTAAGGTCACCAAGCGTCAGCGGGTGCGGGACATTATGAAGCACCCCCAGCAGGAGCAGACCCTTGAGGAAGTTTATGACGAGCTTGAACTTGACCTTGTGCGGAAAATTGAGGGCCTGCAAAACCAGCTTACCATGACTCAAGACAAGCAAAACACCATTATCCGTGTAAATCGTGCAGCCAAAACGGCAATGGAGGTTTTTAACGACATTTTAAATAAGCCGAAGCTTGAGCGAAATGACCTTGAGCTGATTATAAACTTTGTTAAGGTCTATGAGGACCACCTTGAAATTCAGCTTCAATCTGATATTGACTCCATTATCCGCAGGGGGAAACTGCCCGACAGGGAGGATGCCGCAAATTTTAATTTAGACATCGCAGATAGCTTACAAGCTCGGATAGTCCAATCGGCATACCGCCAAGCGGACAAGGTCTTCGATGTCAGTGTTATCAATGACGGTGACCCCTTGGAGATTTTCACTGAAAAGGACGGCGAGGTGATTTTCAAAAAATACTCACCTGTGGGTGAATTGTCGGATTTCGCTGCCCAAATTTGTGAGTCTCTATTTAAAACCGGTGACTGTATAGCCGCTGTTTGCGACAGAGACAGCGTTGTAGCCTGCTCCGGAGTTCCGAAAAAGGAGTTGGCCGACAGACGTCTTAGCGAGGAGCTCTCCGATATTTTAGAGGCTCGCAAGCTGTATTTCGCCGAAGGACCTCCGGAAATACCCTTTGTTTACGGTAATTCCTCATTATATGTTTGTGTCGCAGCACCGATACTTTCGGAAGGCGACCTTATAGGAGGCGTTATATTTGCCGCAAAAAAAGAATCTGCCGCCCCAACAGAGGTTCAGATAAAGCTTGCTTCAACCGTTGCCAGTTTTCTTGGTAAACAGATGGAAAGCTAGATTAATAAAAATCTAAAAGACCGCCGCAATTCGCTGTAAATTGCGGCGGTCTTTTGTTATAATAACGTGAAATATAAGAGCAGGCGATAAAAATTTGATGGATATTTACATGGGAAAGGGGCTTGCCATGAGGCTAAATGAGTTTGAAAAAAAAATTTCGGAGCATCGGGACAGCCTGTACCGAATTGCTTTTATGTATCTGGGAGATGAAGCCAAGGCACTGGAGACTGTGGACGAAGCAGTGTTTACAGCTCTTTTGGCCTTGCCTAAGCTTCGCCGCCCTGATTATTTTTATACATGGCTGTGCCGCATTCTTATAAATCAATGCAGGCAGGAGATAAATCATAAAGGACAGACAGCTTCTTTAGATAAGATTAGTCTTAGCCCTTCGGCCGAAACCTTTGTCCCGCCTTTAGAAAAGGCCCTTTTCCAGCTGCCCCGAGAGCTTAAAGAGCCTGTGATACTTTTTTATTTTGGAAACCTTAGCATAGCAGAAACAGCCCATACTCTCAAAATATCTAAGGCCAAGGCCTTGTCAAGGCTTCGCCGTGGAAGCTCTTTTTTGGGGCTGGAGCAGATTCGGGAGGAAAGTTTATATGGGCAGAAATGAAGAGTACATAAACATTTTAAACATTCTTGAGGACACTCCTGTAAAGCTTGATTATACCTATGACAGGGCACTGATAAGATATAGGAAGCATAAGCGCCGCCGGACAAAGAGGGCTTTTTGGGCTCCTCTGCTTGTGCTTTTGCTCACTTGCGCTGTTTTCACCGTCCTTGTAAATATTTCTCCCGCCTTTGCCGCCGCAGCAGATGCTCTTCCCTTTATAAGAGAGCTTGTGAAATTTGCGTCCTATGTCAGGGCTTTTTTACCCTAAGACGGCAAAGAAACGCCCCAAACCTCTGTGGTTTGGGGCATTTTTATATGCAAAAATTCAGACTCTTCATTTGCGAAAGCCGCGGCTTTTGCAAGGTAAAAATTACATCATGTGTTTTTACTAAGCTTGCAAAGCTCTGTCTATAGGTCTAAAACAGGCTCATTTGGCTGGTGTCCGGCATGGCTCCCAAAGCACCCAGCTCCTTTAGCTGCTCAATATTCGTCTTGCTCACCTTGGGGCAGGCACCCATAAGCTCCTCCACGGAAATAAAGCTTCTTTCTCCCCCGCAGCCGCATTTTTCAAGGTCACCTGCCGCCGCCTCGCCAAGACCCGCTATGGCTATAAAAGGCGGAATGAGCCTGTTGCCCTCGATGACAAAACGGCTTGCCTTAGACTTATATATATCCATGGGGGCAAAGTCAAAACCACGAAGGTAAAACTCGTAAACCGCCTCCAGTGTCGTATATGTGTCCTCGTCTTTTTTGCTGGCGTTTTCATCATTTTTTATGGCGATTAGCTTTCTTCTAACGGTTTCTATGCCCCTTGTCATCAAAACAGCATCAAAACTGTCACGGCGCCTATAAAAATAGCAGCTGTAATAGGCAAGGGGGTAATGCACCTTAAACCAGGCAATGCGAAAAGCCATCATAACATAGGCAACGGCATGGGCCTTTGGGAAAAGATATTGAATTTTCCTGCAGGATTCAATATACCAGTCCGGAACGCCTAAATCCTTCATCTGCTCAACTATACCCTCGGGCCAGGGCCTTCCCTTGTGGATAGAGCCTTTTCTAACAGCTTCCATAAACTTAAAGGCAAGCTTTGGCTCCATGCCCTTGGATATAAGATAAAGCATAATATCATCACGGCAGCCTATGGTGTCTTTTACGCTGGCGGTGCCGCCTAGTATTATGTCCTTGGCGTTTCCAAGCCACACATCCGTACCGTGGGAAAAACCGGAAAGCCGCACCAGGGTGTCAAACTCCTCGGGCTGGGTGTCCACAAGCATCTGCCTTGTAAAGGCGGTGCCGAATTCCGGTATGCCTATGGTTCCCGTCTTTCCTATTATGGGGTCGTCTTCGGGCAGACCCAAAGGGGCGGGAGAACGGAAAATATCTCGGGTTTTTTTATCATCCAAAGGTATGGTTCTTGCATCCTTGCCCGTTAAGTCCTCCAGCATTTTTATCATGGTGGGGTCATCGTGGCCTAATTCGTCAAGCTTTAAAAGGTTATCCTCCATGCTGTGGTATTCAAAATGGGTGGTTATTATGCCGCTGTCGGCATCGTCCGCCGGATGCTGTACGGGGCAAAAATCCGTAACGTCCATATCCTGAGGGATTATTACAAGGCCTCCCGGGTGCTGGCCTGTTGTGCGCTTTACGCCTACGCAGCCTTTTACCAGGCGGTTTTCCTCGGCCTTTGTAACCTTTTTGTCCCGCTCGGACAGATAGTTTTTAACATAGCCGTAGGCAGTCTTTTCCGCTAAGGTGCCAACAGTTCCCGCCTTGAAAACATGATCACGGCCGAAAAGCTCCTCTGTGTATTTGTGGGCCCTTGCCTGATATTCACCGGAAAAGTTAAGATCAATATCCGGCACCTTATCACCGCCGAAGCCCAAAAAGGTTTCAAAGGGAATATCAAAGCCGTCTTTGCTAAGCTTTGCTCCGCAGACGGGGCAGTTCATATCCGGCATATCAGCACCGCAGCCAAAGCCTTTGCCCCTTTCAAAATCACTGTATGAGCAGCCCTCGCAGCGGTAATGAGCAGGCAGAGAATTAACCTCTGTTATCCCCGACATAAAGGCCACAAGGGATGAGCCGACACTGCCCCGAGAGCCCACAAGATAACCTGCCTCCAAAGATTTTGCCACAAGCTTTTGGGCAGACATATAAATAACGTCGTATTTGCGGCTTAAAATATCGTTAAGCTCCGTTTCCACACGGTCTTTCACAATATCAGGCGGGTTTTCCCCGTAAAGCCTCGTCATTTTTTCGTTTACAAGATTTTTTAAGTCCTCGGCGGAATTTTCTATAACCGGAGGATAAAGCTGCTTTGGCAAAAGCTCTATATCCTCGCACATTTCTGCTATGGCATTGGGGTTTTCTATAACCGCCTCAAAGCAGGTCTTTTCGCCCAGATAGGAAAACTCCTCCAGCATTTCATCTGTGGTTTTAAAATACAGCGGCAGGCTCCTGTCTGCATCCTGAAACTTTTTTCCCGCAAGAAGAATATGCCTGTAAACCTCGTCCTCAGGGTTTAAAAAATGTACGTCCCCTGTGGCAATAAGGGGTCGATTTAAGCTTTCTGCAAGCTTTGCTATGCGGCGGTTAAAGTCCCGCAGCTGCTCCTCGTTTTTTGCCATGCCGTTATCCAACATGAACATATTGTTGCACAGGGGCTGTATTTCAAAATAATCATAAAACTCGGCAAGCCTTAAAAGCTCTGCCTCACTTTTATTTCTTACAACAGCGTCAAAAACCTCCCCCGCTTCACAGGCAGAGCCGATTATAAGCCCTTCCCTATGCTCCATAATAAGGCTTTTGGGGATTATGGGGTTTTTCTTAAAATGCTCAAGATGAGATTTTGATATAATTTCGTAAAGGTTTTTTAGTCCCTTTTTGTTTTTAACCAGCAAAACAATATGTCTTGTCCTGTGAATTTTAGAGTTTTCATTTCTTCTGCCTCGAACAAAGCCCTCAAGCTGGGCCTTGTTTGTAACGCCGCTTTCCTCTAGCATACTCATAAGCTTTGCCATTATCCTGCCGCAGGCAAGGGCATCATCGTCGGCACGGTGGTGGTTAAACTCCGGCAAACCCAGTCTTGAAGTTACAATATCAAGCTTATATCTCCGCAGGTCAGGCAAAAGAGCCTGGGAAAGAGTCAAGGTGTCCATATAATCCGGCGAAAAGGAAAGCCCCGTTCTTTTTGCGCAGGCCTGCATAAAGCCAATGTCAAACTCGGCATTATGTGCAACAAGGGTTCTTTCCCCTGCAAAGTCCATAAAGCTTAAAAGTGCCGCTTTCTCGTCAGGAGCATCAAAAACATCTCGGTCTGTTATGCCTGTAAGCTCTGTTATCTCCCTTGGTATGGGTTTTTCGGGGTTCACAAAGGTCTGAAAACGCTCACAGGGGGCACCATCTCTGAAAATAACGGCGCCGATTTCCGTCATACGCTCATTTTCCGAAGAAAGCCCCGTGGTTTCAATGTCAAAGGCCACAAACTCCCCGTCCATGCCTCCCTCGGGGGAGCCGTAAAAGGCAAGCTTGTCGTCAAGGTCATTTATGTAATAGCCCTCTATGCCGTAGATTATTTTTATCCCATGCTTTTTTCCCGCATTCCACATTTCCGGAAAGGCCTGGGCAACCCCATGGTCTGTAACGGCGATTGCGGGGTGTCCCCATTTTGCCGCAAGCTTTACAGCATCTCCGGGGTCAGTCAGTGCGTCTAAAGCCGAAAACCTTGTGTGCAGGTGCAGCTCCACCCGCTTTTTAGGGGCCGTGTCCTCTCTTTGAGGCTTTTTCCCCAGATTAACACTTTTCGGCTCTAGGGCAATATCCTCGTCATAGCGGTTATAGGCAATGTGTCCGGAAACCGTAACATAGTCTCCCTTTTTAAGGTTTTGCAGGCTCCCTTTATCCTCACCTTCCCTAAAGTATTTGGAAACTCTAACAGAGCCTGTGTTATCTGTCATCTCAAAACAGAGGACCCAGGCTTTGCGCTTTTCAATTTCACGGTTTTCTACAAAAAAAATCTCCCCGGAAACCACAACACTGCCGGACTCTGTGTTCAGCGTATCCATGGTTATGGGTTTTCCCTTTATACCCCTGCCATAAATTACCTTTCCTGCTGACAGGGGCTTTTCCTTATTGTCCGAAGAAGTCTTTTTCGGCTTTTCTCTTTGCGCTTGCTCTGTTCTTGGGCCTCCAGCCGTGATTTTAACTGCCCGCAGACCATATTCCGATGCTATACGCCCCTCCAAAGTATGAAGCTCTGCCGGTGCCCCGTGACGGGGAAAAACAGCGCTTATATTCATGGAAAGCTTTTCTTTGTTCACCGTGGCTTCTTTTATAAAAGCACCGGAGAGCCCTCCGCATAAATCGGAAAGCTCTGAGCAGAAGGGAAACATTTTGAGAAAAGGGGTTTTATTATTATCTTCTGTCATTTTTCCTCCATAGGATAGCTTAGATTGTGTCTACATGAGATGAAAGCTCTGGATTTTGAGGGGATTTTTCGTCAGGCAAGGCAAATTTTCGCAGGTATAATTGCTTTATAGCAAGAAAATTTAACGAAGGATGGCGGAAAATCCGCCGAAAGACAGGCATTTTGCTCTCATGTAGACACAATCTAGGTATCGCTTTGTATCATTTTTAAAAGCTCCGGGGCAAGCTCGTCTTCGGAAACCTTTTTAATAATTTCTCCGTTTTTAAAAAGCAGCCCCTCGCCCCTGCCTCCGGCAATGCCATAGTCTGCCTCTCTTGCCTCGCCGGGCCCGTTTACTGCACAGCCCATAACAGCAACGGTGATGGGTTTTTCTATGCAGCTAAGTAAGAACTCCACCTTTTCCGTAAGGCTTATAAGGTCAATGTCCGTTCTGCCGCAGGTAGGGCAGGAAATAATGTTAACGCCACAGCGCCGTAGTCCCGCGGCTTTTAATATGGCAATGCCTGCCTTGACTTCCTCCAAGGGGTCGGCTGTTAAAGAAACACGGATTGTGTCCCCAATGCCTTCCATTAAAAGGGTGCCTATGCCCACCGAGGACTTAACAAGTCCGGAATATGGGGTGCCGCTTTCGGTTATGCCAAGATGCAAGGGGTAATCTGTAAGATCGCTCATCATTCGGCAGGCTTCAACAGTTCCGGAAACGTCACTGGATTTTAAGGAAACGCAAATATCCTTAAAATCCGCCTTTTCAAGAAGGTGAATATGCCGAAGGGCGCTTTCGCAAAGAGCCTTTGGGGTGTTCCCGTATTCCCGCAAAAGGTCAGAGGGCACACTTCCGCTGTTAACCCCCACCCTTATGGCAGCTCCGTTTTCCCGACAGGCCCTCGCCAGCTCCCGAACCTTTTCCTCGGAGCCTATGTTCCCGGGGTTTATCCTTATTTTATCAAAGCCCGCTTTAGCTGCTGCTATGGCAAGCTTATAGTCAAAATGAATGTCCGCCACCAGAGGAATTTTGCAGTTTTTCCGAATTTCCGGCAGGACTTTGGCCGCTTCATTATCGGGCACGGCAAGGCGCACAATGTCACAGCCCGCCTTACAAAGAGCCTCAATCTGCTCAAGGGTTTCTTCCACGTTTTGTGTTTTCGTGTTACACATGGACTGGACAGAAACTGCCGCCCCGCCGCCAATGGCAAGGCCCCCTGCCATTATCTGCCTTGTTATTTTCCTTTGCATAAACCCTCCTTAGGGCAAAAACGGTTCCTAAACAAAAAGCTTATAAACGTCGTTTATCATAACAAAGGCCATAAGCCCCAAAAGCAGCACAAGTCCTGCCGCATGGATATATCCCTCGTATTTGGGGTTTAGCTTCTTTTTTGAAATGCCTTCCACCGCTGCTGTTATCACAAGAAGCAGAATCCTTCCGCCGTCTAGGGCAGGTATGGGCAGCATATTCATAACCGCAAGATTTATGGCTATAAAGGCCGCAAGATAAGATATGCTGTAGGCAGCGTCAACCTTGGTTTCCGAGGCCTCCCCCACATCGCTTATAAGCTCCACAATCCCTACTGGACCAGACAGCTCTTTTAATCCCACGGCTCCCGTCACAAGGTCGGATAGTCCCATCCAAACCATACGCACAAAATCCTTTGAGGCATTAAAGGCATATTTAAGGTTTGCAAAGGCTCCCTCCTCCTTGACGCCGAAATACAGGCCGTATTTCATTTCAGTTTTCCCGTCGATTTCATACTCCAGCTGAGAGAGCTTATAGTCTTTAAGCTTCACTTTTTCTCCCTCACGGAGCAGCTCTATATCATAGGTTTCATCTGTTCCCCGTCCCAATAGAAAACTGATGTTAGAGGAAAAATAAACCCTTTGCCCGTCGATTTTATAAAACTCATCACCTTCCATAAGCCCCATTTCCCCCTCATAGGGGCAGCCTTCAAAAAAGCCCGTTATAGCGGGGGTCATAAAAGCTCCGGAACCCTGGACTATGAACAAAAGTATGATAAAGCCTGTTATAAAGTTCATGGCCGCTCCCGCCACTAAAATGAGCATCCTTTTCCACCAGGCCTGATTTGTAAAGGCTCTGGGGTCCTCGGACTGCTCATCCTCCTCCATGGCGCAATAGCCCCCTATGGGTAAAAGGCGCAGGGCATAAAGAGTTTCCCCTTTTTCCTTTTTCCAGATTGCCGGACCCATGCCCACGGCAAACTCCGTCACCTTCACACCGCAAAGCTTTGCCACGGTGAAATGCCCAAGCTCATGGGTGGCAATAAGCAGGCCGAATATTAAAATAGCTATAATTATATACATATCTATAATCATTCCTTTCCCTTACAAGGGGGCGCAATATAATCCCAAACTAGAAGCGATACATTTATATAATGTGAGGGCTTTGGGATATTGTGCCACAGGCACGAAGTACCCTTGTGGCATATGCCGTCAAATCCGTGTAGTATCTGCTATTGCAGATATTATGCCACAGGCACGAAGTGCCTTTGAGGCATATGCCATCAAATCCGTGTAATATCTGCTATTGCAGATATTACACCAAAGCTCTTTTGCTTTTGATAACTTTCTGTTAATTTAAGCCTTGGCTTGCCTTTTCCCTAACAAAGCGCCTTGCGGCCTCATCTGCGTTTTTTATATCCTCCAAGTTGGGGCTTTCGCAATAGTCAATTGCGCTGACCGCCTGTGCCACCAAGTCATATATATCATTATAGCCTATTTTCTCCTGAAGAAATAGGGAAACTGCCGCTTCGTTTGCAGCGCTCATAACGGCAGGGGCAGTGCCTGCTTTTTTTGCACAGTCCATAGCAAGCATAAGACAGGGTACCTTCTCCGGCTCCGGCTCGTAAAAGTGAAGGGCAGAGAGCTTTGCAAAATCCGGCGGAGAAATCCCTGATTTTATCCTTTTTGGATATGTGAGGGCATACTGAATGGGCAGTGCCATATCTGCCGCCCCAAGCTGGGCGATTATATTACCGTCTATATATTCCACCATAGAGTGTATTATGCTCTCAGGGTGGATTATTACCTTTATCATCTCCGGCGAAACATCAAAAAGATGCATGGCCTCTATAAATTCAAGACCCTTATTCATCATGGTGGCACTGTCCACGCTTATCTTTGCGCCCATGCTCCAGTTGGGGTGGCGCACAGCCTCAGAGGGGCTAACATTTTTTGTTTGCTCCCTGCTCATACCCAAAAAAGGTCCGCCGGAGGCTGTTAGGTGAATGCGCTTTAAGGCCTTTTCACTGCCCTGAGCTTCAAGACACTGGAAGATGGCCGAATGTTCACTGTCAACAGGCAAAATTTCCCCATGGTTTCTTTTGGCTCTTGCCATAACAAGCTCCCCCCCACAGACAAGAGTTTCCTTATTTGCAAGGGCAATGCGCCTGCCTTCATCTATGGCGGCAAGGGTTGGCTCAAGACCAACAGAGCCGGAAACGGCGGTTACCACACAGTCTGCATAGGCGGCGGCGCAGTCTATTAGAGCGCTCATACCGCCGCCAACCTTAATATTTGTGTCTGCCAGGGCGATTTTTAGCTGCTTTGCGGCAGTTTCATTGTAAACACAGACAAATTCAGGCAGAAATCGCCTTGCCTGATACTCCAAAAGCTCAATATTCTTATTTCCGGAAATTGACCTTACAGGCAGGCGAAGTCTTTCGGCAACAGCCAAAGCCTGAGTGCCCACACTGCCGGTGGAGCCGAGAACTGAAAGAGCGTTTATCATGATAATCCTTTCTGGAAAAGCCTTTTAAAATACTATTCGCCGCAAAGCGAGGCAGGGCTGCTTTGCGGCGAGGCACCATTAAGCTCGCATTTTATGAAGGGTTTGGGCAAGGGCTCAAAGTCTTATGTGATGGCTGGCAGTAAAAGGGCAAGAATTCCTATCATGGGCGCTGTAAAGTGCATACTGTCAAACCTATCAAGCATACCTCCGTGGCCGGGGATAAGCTTGCCATAGTCTTTTATGCCGTACTGCCTTTTTATGGCTGAAAAGGCAAGATCCCCAAGCTGGCAGGCAAGGCTGCCCAAAAGCCCGTAAACTATGAGGTAGAGATAATTTATCTCAAACTTGAAAAAGCTTAAAATAAGGCCGTATAGCAGCATCATAAGCACTGCTCCCCCAAAGCCCCCAAGGCAGCCGGCCAAGGTTTTATTTGGGGAGAGATGTGGAAAAACCTTGCGTTTTCCCAAATACATACCGGCGAAATACCCTCCGCTGTCGCTGGAAAAGGCCGCCACAAAAGGCAAAAGCAGATATACTGAAAAGTTTTCCCTTTGTCCTATGCGAACAAGCCAGGAAAGCAAAAGGGGCATAACAGCTCCCGCAAAAAGCACCTGCAAAAGGGTTTCAAAGCTTATTTGCTCCTGCATTCTGAAGGAAAGCATAAGCTCTATAAACATAATAAGGCAGAGAAGATACATGGGCAGACTTGAAATAGCTTGAGTTTTTTCAAGACCCCAAGAAAAGACTGTTAAAAAGCCGGAGGCGGCGGCATATACACGAAAGCGGCGGGGCATTTTGCTGTCAACACAGCCGAGAAGCTCTATGGCTGCTCCGGCGGATATTATGCCTGCCAGTATGGCAAAGGCCCACAAAGGCGCCAGAAATATAAGCAGTAGAAGAAGGGGTATTCCGATTGCCGCGACGATTATCCTTGTGGCCATTATTTTTATCTCCTTATGCGCTGCAAAGCTTTAGATATCACGGCAGGTTTATACACCGCCAAAGCGGCGGTTTCTGCCCTGATACCATGAGATTGCAGTGTTCATTTCTTCTTTTCCGAAGTCCGGCCAGAGGATATCCGTAAAATAAAGCTCGGAGTAGGCCCCCTGCCAAAGCAGGAAGTTTGAAAGGCGCTTTTCTCCTCCGGGACGTATTATAAGCTCGGGGTCAGGCAGGCCTCCGGAATAAAGCCTTTCAGAAAACTCCTTATTTGTCAGGCCATCTACATTGCCGGCGGCAAAATCTTCGGCATAGCTTTGTGCCGCCCTAATTATATCGTCCCTGCCGCCGTAATTAAGGCAGATATTCACCTGACAGCCATCATATTTTTCGCTGATAAGCTCTGTGCGCTCAATAAGACCGCGAAGCTTTTCCGGCAGAACGGAAACTTCGCCGAAAAACTTCATTTTCACCTTATCACGCTCCATACGCTCTATGGCTTCGTAAAGATATTTTTCCAACAGCCCCATGATGGTTTCAATTTCATTAGCCGGACGGCTCCAGTTTTCCGTGGAAAAAGCATATACTGTAAGGTATTCAATGCCGATTTCCTTGCAATGGGTGGCCACAGTCCGGAAATTTTCCGCACCACGGCTGTGGCCTGCTGTGCGCGGCAGACCTCTTTTCTGGGCCCAGCGCCCGTTACCGTCCATTATGACGGCAATGTGGCGGGGAAGATTTTCTAAATCCAAGTCCCTGGGGGCGCTTTTCTTTTTTCGCCGCAGACTCATCAGATAGCCAAAAGCTCCTTTTCCTTCTTCGCTGTGATATCGTCAATTTCCTTTATAAAGTCATCGGTGAGCTTTTGCAGCTCTTTTTCAACGTTCTTAAGGTCATCCTCGGTTATCTCGGATTTCTTTTTCTGGTCCTTAAATTTATCTATTGCGTCACGGCGGACATTGCGAATAGCAATTTTCGAGTCCTCTGCGTATTTTTTTATTTGTTTTATAAGCTCTTTTCTGCGCTCCTCGGTCAGCTGTGGGAAGTTAAGCCTTATAATCTTACCGTCGTTCTGGGGGTTTATGCCTAAATCAGACTCTAAAATGGCCTTTTCAATAAGCTTTAATGAAGACACGTCCCAGGGCTGAATGGAAAGGCTGCGAGGGTCAGGGGTTGCCACTGTGGCTATCTGCTGAATAGGTGTGGGTGTGCCGTAATATTCAACTTTTATCTGGTCAAGCACCGCGGCATTTGCCCGGCCTGCCCGAACAGAATCAAACTGGGCACTTAAAACCTCAGTGGTCCTTTTCATTTTCGCGGAATATTCAGGATATTTGTCTATCATGGTTTTAACCTCCGTAAAATTATTTATAAATCTTATGTTGAAATGAAAAATTAAACTTTTTAACCGACTATGGTGCCGATTTTTTCGCCCATGACAACCCTAAGGATATTTTCAGGGTCTTTTAGGGCAAAGAGAACCACAGGGATTTTGTTGTCCATTGAAAGGGAGGTGGCCGTAGAGTCCATAACCGCAAGATGCTGGGCCAAAACCTCGTCATAGCTGATGGCATCATATTTAACGGCCTTAGGGTCTGTTTTCGGGTCGGCGCTGTATACTCCGTCTATATTTTTGGCAAGGAGAATAACATCCGCTTCTATTTCTGCTGCCCGAAGCACGGCTGCTGTGTCCGTTGAGAAAAAGGGGCTTCCCGTGCCGCAGCCGAAAATCACCACTCTTTTGCGCCCAAGATGGCGCATTGCCCTGCCTCTTATATATGGCTCTGCCACAGCTCTCATCTCAATGGCCGTTTGAACCCGAACTTCAACCCCCATCTGTTCTAACACATCGGCTAAAGCAAGGCAGTTCATAACAGTTGCCATCATGCCCATATGGTCGGCTCTTGTACGCTCCATCTTGCCGCCGCCGTCTTTAATGCCCCGCCAGAAGTTTCCCCCTCCGACGACAACGCCAATTTCAACGTCCAGCTCGCTGCATTTTTTTATTACGCGGCAGACCTCCTCTATAACATCGAAATCAAGGCCGCGTCCGGCATCTCCGGCAAGGGCCTCCCCGCTGATTTTCAGAAGGATTCTCTTATACACGGGCTTTTTTTCTTCCATATACAGGTCTCCGTTTCACTTAAAACTTATAGTGTTATAATATCCGTACAAAGATATTCTAATATAAAAGCTCTAACATTAAAAGCCTTTTATGTAAATTAAAAAATTTTTGTCTTTTTTCCATATGCGGGGCCGCCGGATTTTATAAGACTTCAAATGTTTTTCTCGCAAACGTGGGCAAGGCAGCATCTTTCGCATTCGGCTCTCCTTGCGCTGCAAACTGCCCTGCCGTGCAAAACCGTGCGGTGGCAAAAATCCGTGGATTTTTCCGGCGGAACAAGCTTTCTAAGCTCCATTTCAATTTTAACAGGGTCTTTAAGGTTTTTTACAAGCCCCATGCGATTTGTAAGCCTCATGCAATGAGTATCCACAACATAGGAAGGCTGGCCGTAAACGTCCCCCAAAATGAGGTTTGCTGTTTTTCTCCCCACTCCGGGAAGCTTTAAAAGCTCCTCCATTGTGTCCGGCACTCTGCCTCCGTGGCGGTCTATTATGGCGTTTGCGGAAAGCACAATGTCCCTTGCCTTGGTACGGTAAAAGCCGCAGGAGCGCACAAGCTCCTCCACTTCCCCGATGTCTGCAGCAGCCAAAGACTCCAAGGTGGGAAACCTTTCATACAAGGCAGGAGTAATTTTATTAACCCTCTCGTCTGTGCACTGAGCAGCAAGGCGGGTGGCAAAGAGCAGCTCATAGTCCTTTTCATATTCCAGCGAACAAACAGGGCCGGGATATTCTTCCTCAAGGCAGCGGATTATTTCATTTACACGTTTTTTTATATTCATAATATCAGCTCCGGCTTCAAATCTATTTTGTATGGGGCAATGTGCTGTTGTGGCATATATAATTG
>CAZTXG010000002.1:15559-81533 GCA_964617335.1 uncultured Oscillospiraceae bacterium | reverse complement strand
AATCTGTATAATGTCCGCACTGTGGACTTTATGCCACAAGCGCATAGCGCTGTTGCGGCATATGTAATTGAATCTGTATAATGTCCGCACTGTGGACTTTATGCCACAAGCGCATAGCGCTGTTGTGGCATATATATTTGAATCTGTATAATGTCCACCCTGTGGACATTATACCACAGGCGGACACTGCTGTTGGGGTATATTTATATGTTTTTGCAGATAGTATAACATCTGCTTTCAATATGTCAAAGTTTTCTCGCTTTCAACCAGTTGTAATGGGTTTTTATCTAAGTTATAATGAAATGTATGTATTTTTATGGCTGTTAGACTCATATGGCAAAATGGCAGCTTAAGCCCTGTCAAGACGAATAAATTAAGTTGCGGGCATTGCGGGCATAATATACAACCAAATATATAAAGATAACGGAGGACGTGCAGATGATAGTTGAGCAGCAGCTTGAAATCATAGCAAAGCAGGATAAGGCAGTGTCGGAGGCAATCTCGCTGGAGCTTAAAAGGCAGAGGGATAACATAGAGCTTATCGCCTCGGAAAACCTTGTAAGCGAGGCTGTCCTTGCGGCAGTGGGCAGCGTCCTCACCAATAAATATGCGGAAGGCTATCCCGGCCGCCGCTACTATGGCGGCTGTCAATATGTGGATATCGTTGAAAACCTTGCCATTGAAAGAGCGAAAGAGCTTTTTGGCTGTAAATATGCCAACGTCCAGCCCCACAGCGGCGCTCAGGCAAACTATGCAGTTTATTTTGCCCTATGCTCCCCGGGGGACACAGTTTTGGGAATGGATTTAGACGCCGGCGGCCACCTTACCCACGGCATGAAGATAAACTTTTCCGGAAAACACTATAATATGGTTAGCTACGGAGTCAACGAGGAAGGCTATATAGATTATGAGGCCCTGCGGGAAACTGCTCTTTCCTGCAAACCCAAAATGATAATCGCCGGAGCCTCGGCCTATCCCCGCATCATACATTTTGACAAATTCGCCGCCATCGCCAAGGAATGCGGAGCATATCTCATGGTTGACATGGCCCATATAGCAGGGCTTGTGGCCGCAGGGCTGCATCCCTCACCCATAGGACAGGCCGATGTTGTCACCACAACCACCCATAAAACTCTTCGAGGCCCCAGAGGCGGCGCTATTTTCACTAATGACGAGGATATAGCAAAAAAGATAAACAGCGCCATTTTCCCCGGCACTCAGGGCGGCCCTCTCATGCACGTTATCGCCGGAAAGGCCGTTGCCTTCGGTGAGGCACTTCTGCCGGAATTTAAAACCTATCAAAGCCAGCTTCTCAAAAACTGCTCTGTTCTCGCTCAGGAGCTTACAAATCACGGCCTTAAGCTTGTTTCCGGCGGTACGGATAACCACCTTGTACTTTTAGATTTAAGAGACAGGGAGGTTTCCGGAGCAGAGCTTGAGAAAAGGCTTGACGAGGTGCGCATAACCACCAATAAAAACAAAATCCCCTCAGACCCCCGCAGTGCCAAGGAAACCAGCGGTCTGCGCCTTGGCAGCGCCGCTGTTACAAGCCGCGGCTTTAAAGAGCAGGATATGGTTGAGGTAGCCCAGCTTATTTACCTTGCAATTTCAGATTTTGACGAAAAACACGCCGAAATTGAAGCTCGTGTTGAATCCCTTTGCCGGAAATACCCCTTGTATCGCTAAAAAGCTTATGGTAAAATTACCTTTATAGAGGCTGCTTATCAGCAAAAAAGAGCCGATAGGTGCAAACCCATCGGCTCTTTTTGTAGTTTTAAGATGCGGAAACATTCTTTTGCGTTGAAATATTATTTTAAGGGCCTTTAGGCCCTTTCAGAATAAATTATTTGCCGCACACAAAAATATGCTTAGTTTTTCTAGGAAAAAAGTTTAAAATCCGGAAAGGAGAAAAGTCATGTACAGACCTTTAGCGGACGAACTTCGCCCCAGCTGCCTTGACGAAGTTGTAGGTCAGGAGCATATACTTGGCGAAGGCTCCATGCTGCGCCGCCTTATTTCCTCCGGCCATATACCAAATATGATTTTTTATGGTCCTTCCGGCACGGGAAAAACCACCGTAGCAAGGATTATAGCGGAAAATACCCATCGCAGCCTGCGCCATATGAACGCCACCACCTCCGGAATCTCCGATATAAAAGCCATTATCGACGAGTTGGATACCCTGCTTGCCCCAAACGGCATACTTCTCTACCTTGATGAAATACAATATTTTAATAAAAAACAGCAGCAATCCCTTCTGGAATTTATAGAAAACGGGAAAATAAGCCTTATAGCTTCAACTACGGAAAACCCCTACTTTTATGTTTTTAACGCAATTTTAAGCCGCTCTACTATTTTCGAGTTTAAGCCCATCAGTCCGGAGGATGTGGAAAAGGCTTTAATCCGAGCCGTCAGTTTTCTCCAAGACCGTGATAAAATTAAGATACAGCCGGAGCCTGAGGTTTTAAGCTATATTGCCGCAAGCTGCGGCGGAGATGCCAGAAAGGCCATAAATGCCATAGAGCTTTTATATTCCGCCAGCCGAAAGGGCAAGGACTCTGTCACCCTCTGTCTTTCTGATGCCCGCCTTGTATCCCAAAAAAGCGCCATGCGCTATGACAGGCAGGGGGACGACCATTTTGACATACTCTCCGCTTTAATGAAGTCCATGCGGGGCAGCGATCCGGATGCGGCCCTGCATTATCTTGCAAGACTTTTAGAGGCGGGGGACCTTCCCGGAGCCTGCCGCCGTATACTTTGCTCTGCCTCGGAAGACATTGGCCTTGCCTATCCCCAGGCTGTTTCTATTGTTAAATCCTGTGTTGACAGCGCCTTGCAGCTGGGGCTTCCCGAGGCAAGGCTGCCTTTGGCTCAGGCGGTTATCCTTCTTTCCACAGCACCTAAGTCAAATTCTGCCTATGCGGCAATAGACTCTGCCATAGCAGATGTGCGGCGGGGAAAAACCGGCGATATACCACGGGAACTTCAAAATATGCACTTAGACTCCACAGAGCAAGCCCGGGAGCAAAACTATAAATACCCCCACAACTTTGAAAACCACTATGTAAAACAGCAATACCTGCCGGAGGCTCTTTCCGGAGCAAGGTATTATGAATATGGCGACAATAAAACAGAGCAGGCCGCAAAAAGCTATTGGAAGGCCATAAAAAAGGAGGAGGGCTGATATGGATGTTCGTGTAGGCGATGTGCTTACTATGAAAAAGCCTCACCCCTGCGGGGAAAAGCGATGGCTTGTTCTTCGCACAGGTATGGATTTCAGGCTTCGCTGCTTAGGCTGCGGCCATGAGGTTATGGGTGCTCGGAGCAAATTTGAGCGTAATATAAAGAGTATTCAGCATAAAGACGATGGTGAATAAGCCGTGTGCCTATATGTCTATCTCATAACAAGCGGCTGCCTAAGCCTTTTTTTCATGCCCTTTAATAAAGGCCGAAAAGCTATGAAGGCAGGGGCTTAAAAAGGCTGCGGCACACTTTTCTTAATAGATAAGGATGTGATTTTCATGGCAAAATCTTTTATCTTAAAAGGCGACATCATATTCAGCAAAGGCCCTGCGGAGCTTTCTGCAAACGAAGGCTCTTATCTCGTTTGTGAAAATGGTGTTTCTGCAGGGGTTTTTAAAAGCCTTCCCAAAAAATACGCAAATCTGCCCATAGAGGATTTTGGGGATAAGCTTATAATCCCCGGCCTTTGCGACCTGCACCTTCATGTCTGCCAGTATGCCTTTCGGGGCACCGACATGGACCTTGAACTTTTAGATTGGCTTAATACCCAGGCCTTTCCCGAGGAAGCCCGCTATGAAAACTTGGAGTATGCCGAAAAAGCCTACGATATGTTTGTTCAAGAGCTTCTTTTCAGCTCCACCACCAGCGCCCTTATTTTTGCTACCTTGCACAGGCAAGCCAGCCTTGTTCTTATGGAAAAACTTGAAAAAAGTGGCCTGCGCAGCCTTGTGGGCAAGGTGAACATGGATAGAAACAGCCCTCCCTACCTTATTGAAGAAACTTCCGCCTCACTTTTTAAAACCGAAGAGTGGATTAAAGAAAGCGGCCGTTTTAAAAAAACAGGGCCTATAATCACCCCCCGCTTTACCCCCTCCTGCTCGGATAGCCTTATGGAAGGTCTGGGGAAGCTTCAAAAAAAATATAAGCTCCCCGTTCAGTCCCATCTTTCCGAAAACCTTGACGAGGTTCAGTGGGTAAAAAAGCTTTACCCCGACTCCGAGGACTATGGTGAAACCTATGAACGCTTTGGTCTTTTCGGAGGTGAGGCAAAAACCGTCATGGCCCACTGTGTCTACTCCAGTGAAAGTGAAGTCTCCCGTATGAAGGAGCGTGGGGTATATATAGCCCACTGCCCCCAGTCAAACACAAATCTCACCTCGGGTATTGCCCCCAGCCGCCTCTATCTTGACGAGGGACTTAACATGGGCCTTGGAACAGATCTTGCCGGCGGGTCTAACCTTTCGCTTTTCCGCACAATGGCCTCTGCTGTTCAGGTTTCAAAGCTGCGCTGGCGCTTAGTTGACAAAGCTCTTGCTCCCCTTAGCTTCCCCGAGGTGTTTTATATGGCAAGCCTTGGGGGCGGCAGCTTTTTCGGCAAAGTCGGCAGCTTCTATAAGGATTATCTTTTCGATGCCGTTGTTTTAGATGACAGCAGCCTTTTGTCACCTCGCCCCATGTCCCTTTCCCAGCGGCTGGAGCGCCTTATGTATTTAGGCGGCGACAGCTTGGTTAAGGCAAAATATGTTGACGGTATAAGGCTTTTTTAAAATTTATCCTCAAAAATCAAAAAATGTAAAATAACAAAAGGCAGCAGCCCTTTCTGAAATAAACAAAAAAGGGCTGCTGCCTTTTTATTGTCAATAAATTATCGTTAAAAATGCAACAAAGTTTAAAGTCTCGTATCTTTTATTTTAGTAGATTTCAACAAAGAAGTCAAGATGAAAATTGTCAGAACTTTTTCTTAAAATTTCTCTGCTTTTTAGCCGTTAATAACTTAACTTTTCTTGCTTTCTTCCCCCAAATGGCATAGCATTTATTATAAGTGTGCCTTTTAAGCATCTGTCTGACTTGCAGGCACATATAAATAAGCTCCCATTACCGGCTTTCGGACAAAACCGCAGATTCTACTATAACTAAGAGGAGGCAACACAATATGAACAATAAGACCGGACAGTGCTGTGACACTGTCGAAGCTGCCGATGCCTATGTACTGGAACGTATCCGCCAAATTTCCGCGGACGGCAGAAGTAAGCAAGGCAGCCTTATTCAGGTTCTGCACATGGTTCAGGGTATTTACGGCCACCTTCCCCTTGAGGTTCAACAGATAGTGGCAACAGAGCTTGAACTTCCCCTGTCAACTGTTTCGGGGGTTGTAAGCTTTTATTCGTTTTTTACAACGGAGCCTCGCGGGCGCCACACCATCCGTGTCTGTCTTGGAACGGCCTGTTATGTTCGGGGAGGGGTTTCCATCTCCGACGCCATACAAAACGAGCTTAATGTAAAAGTCGGCCGCACAACTGCCGACGGTATGTTTACCTTTGAGATTGCCCGCTGTATAGGAGCCTGCGGCCTTGCCCCTGCCATGACTATTGACGCTGTTGTTTATCCGGCGGTTACTCCGGAAAGACTGCCGGCAATTTTTGCCGAGTGGTATGAGAAAGAAAATAAGTCAGATGAGGGAGGTGAGCTTGTATGAGCGCAATTTACACTTTAAACATAAAAAACCAAGCAGAGCTTGAGGAGCTGCGCCAGAATTTTATAGACGCAAACTCTGACTTCCGCCACACTGTATATGTCTGCGGCGGAGGCGGCTGCACCTCCTCCCACTGTGCCGACATCGTAAACGCCATGAAAAAAGCCATGGCTTTGCGGGGTCTTGCCTCGGAGGTTTCCATGGTGCTTACAGGCTGTATAGGTCTTTGCGCTCAAGGCCCCTGCATGGTTGTTGAGCCGGAAGGAGTTTTTTACGGCAAGCTTACACCGGAAAAAGTTAAAATGATAGTGGACAGGCACCTTATAGGCGGCCGCATTGTTGAGGAGTTTTGCTATTTTGACGAGGAGACAGGAGCCTACCAGCCCTATATGAAAGACATTGGCTTTTTCTCCGACCAGGTTAAAATTGCCCTTAGAAACTGCGGCAGAATTGACTTTTCTTCAATTGAAGACTACATAGGTCATGACGGTTACTTTGCCCTTTCCAAGGTTTTGCATGAGCTGGGAAGGGAAGAAACCACAAAGCAGCTTATAGACTCCGGCCTGCGGGGCCGGGGCGGCGCCGGCTTCCCCCTTGGGGTAAAGTGGCAGGCAGGAATGCGCCAGGAGGGCAAGCAAAAATACATAATCTGCAACGCCGACGAGGGCGACCCCGGAGCTTTTATGGACAGGAGCATCCTTGAGGGCGACCCCCACAGCATAGTGGAGGCTATGACCATTGGCGGCTATGTTATAGGTGCCGATATGGGCTATGTCTATGTGCGCGCGGAATACCCCCTTGCCATAGAGCGGCTGAGCGAGGCCCTAAACGCGGCCCGCTCTGTGGGGCTTTTGGGTAAGAACATTCTCTCCTCCGGCTTTGACTTCGACATTGAAATTCGCATAGGCGCGGGAGCCTTTGTCTGCGGCGAGGAAACAGCTCTTATAAACTCCATAGAAGGTCAAAGAGGCGAGCCTCGGCAAAAGCCTCCCTTCCCCTTCCAAAGGGGTCTTTGGGACTGCCCGACAATAATAAACAACGTGGAAACTCTGGCAAACGTTCCTGCCATCATCTTAAACGGGCCAGAGTGGTTTTCTTCCTACGGTGTCGGAAAAAGCCTTGGAACAAAGGTCTTTGCCTTGGCGGGAGACATTAAAAACTCCGGCATCATAGAAATTCCCATGGGAACCACCCTGCGGGATATTATTTATAAAATAGGCGGCGGCATAAAAGATGATAAGGCCTTTAAGGCCGTTCAGTCCGGCGGCCCCTCCGGCGGCTGTCTGACTTTCCAGCATCTTGACACCTCTGTTGACTATGAAAGTCTTGCAGCAGCCGGTGCCATCATAGGTTCGGGCGGCCTTATAGTAATGGACGAGGACACCTGCCTTGTTGACACTGCCCGTTATTTCATGGAGTTTGTTCAGGACGAGAGCTGCGGCCACTGCCTGCCCTGCCGAAACGGAACAAAGCGTATGCTGGAGCTTCTTATAAAAATAACCTCGGGGCAAGGGGAGCCTTCAGACTTGGACGACCTTGAAACCCTTGCAAGAACGGTGAAGCTCACCTCTATGTGCGGCCTGGGACAAACAGCGCCAAACCCCGTTTTAACAACTCTTAGGTACTTCAGGGACGAGTATGAGGCTCATATAGTTGACAAAACCTGTCCTGCTCATATTTGCCTTGACCTTTGCAGCTATCATATAAATGCCGACAAGTGTCGAGGCTGCGGAGCCTGTATCCAGAAGTGTCCCGTTGCCGCCATAAGCGGCGAAAAGAAGCTCCCGCATCTGATTGACAGTGAATTGTGCATAAAATGCGGCAGCTGCCGGCTTGTTTGCCGCTTCGATGCCGTAGAGCTTTGCTGAGGGAGGAAAAAATTATGATAGAACTTACAATAAACGGAAAAAAGGTCTCGGCGCCGGAAGGCTCCACAATTCTTGAGGCCGCAAAGCTCTCCGGAATTACCATACCCACACTCTGCCATCTCCATGGGGTTCATGCCCACGGCTCCTGCCGCATCTGTGTTGTTGAGGTGGAAGGGGCAAAAAACCTTTTGGCCTCATGCATAGTTAAGGCTCAAGAGGGCATGGTTGTCCGCACAAACACGGAAAAAGTGCGTTCGGCACGAAAGGTTCTTTATGATCTTATGCTTTCAAACCACCCCAAAGAGTGTACGGCCTGCTCAAGAAACCTTAGCTGTGAGCTTCAGGAGCTTGGAAACACCTTGGGCATTTTGGAAACCCACTTCCACGGCGAGGCAGGGCCTGCAAGGCTTGATATAAGCCCTTCCATAACCCGTGATACAAGAAAGTGCATACTCTGCCGCCGCTGTGTCACAGTTTGCACTAATGTTCAGGGTGTGGGCGCAATAAGCGGACAAAGCCGCGGCTTTAACACAGTTATCTCACCGCCTTTGGGAATGCCTTTGGAAAGTGTCCACTGCGCCATGTGCGGTCAGTGCACCCTTGTCTGTCCCACGGGAGCTCTTACGGAAACCGACGGAATGGACATGGTATGGAATGCCCTTCATGACCCGAACATAAGGGTGGCTGTCCAGGTTGCTCCGGCTGTTCGTGCCGCCTTAGGTGAGGAATTTTCCCTGCCTGCCGGCACTCTTGTAACAGGAAAGCTTGCAACAGCCCTGCGAGATTTGGGCTTTGATGATGTTTTTGACACAAACTTTGCGGCAGACCTTACAATAATGGAAGAGGGCACAGAGCTTTTACACCGCCTGCGTGATGCTGTTACAGGCAAGGGGGCAAGCCTTCCCATGATAACAAGCTGCTCGCCGGGTTGGATAAAGCATATTGAACACGTCTTCCCCAATGAACTTTCCCACCTTTCCACCTGCAAGTCTCCCCACACTATGCTGGGCGCTCTTATAAAGAGCTATTACACGGACAAAATCGGTCTGCCCCCTGAGAAAATGTTTGTAGTTTCCGTTATGCCCTGCACGGCGAAAAAGTTTGAAATTGACCGCCCCGAAATGCAAAACCGTGACACCCCCAATGTGGACGCTGTCATAACCACCCGTGAGCTTGCAAGGATGATTCGCACCATGGGCATAGACTTTAGAAATCTTCCCGACAGTAGCTTTGACGCGCCTTTGGGCTTTTCCACGGGAGCGGCGGATATTTTCGGCATGACCGGAGGAGTTATGGAAGCTGCCCTGCGCACTGTGTACGAACTTGTAACAGGGCGTGAGCTTGAACCTAACGCTCTTAAGCTTACTCCCGCCGAGGGTCTTGAAGGTGTTTACCATGGGGCCGTTAAATTTGCCGACTGCCTGCCTGATTTTTCTTATCTTGAGGGAGTTGAGGCAAAGGTTGCCGTCGCCAGTGGCCTTAAAAGCGCCGATAGCATCATGAAACAGGTTGCGGCCGGAGAAAGCCCTTATCATTTTGTTGAAATTATGGGCTGTCCTGGCGGCTGCATAAACGGCGGCGGTCAGCCAAGGGTAAAATCCACCTGCGAAACAGATATATCAGAGGTTTTAAAACTTCGCAGAGAGGCTTTAGGCCGGGAGGACGAAGGCAAGGAAAAGCGCAAGTCCCACGAAAATCCGGATATACTTGCACTGTACTCCGAATATCTTGGCGAGCCGGGCAGCAAGCTTTCCCACGAGCTTTTGCACACTAGCTATACAAAACGAGGGCTTTATAACGAGTTTTTGCCGCCGGTTATGGAAATTGCCGTCATGTGTGCTGAAAAGGACAGGGAAATTTAGCTTGTTATGGGAAGATTGTAAATAAAATAACAAAGTCTGTCTTATTCCCTTTACTTTAATTTTTCTCTGGAGTAAAATAGATAATATTATACTTAGATAGAAGGAGACAATCATGAAAAGGTATCTTAGCATCTTTTTTGCTCTTGCGCTTATCTTTGCTCTTTTCACAGGCTGCAAGACAAACGAAGCCAACAACGGGGAAACTGCGGACACGGAAAACAACGAAACGATGACCCCCGAAGATGAGGGTATGGAAGCTGACGAAACAGAGCCTATAGAAGGCACCATACGTTTAGCAAGCCTTAAAGGTCCTACCACCATGGGTCTTGTAAAGCTTTTGGACGAGGCTGAAAACGGCGGCCTTTCCTATGAGGTCGAAAGCTCTATTTACGGCACGGCAGACGAGGTTTCAGCCCTGCTCATTAACGGCGAGCTCGACATGGCTGCCATCCCTGCAAACCTTGCCTCTGTTTTATTCAATAAAACAGAAGGAGCCATTAAGGTTGCCGCGATAAACACCTTGGGTGTTCTAAGCGTTCTGGAGCTAGGCGACAGTGTAAACTCCATTTCTGACCTTGCAGGAAAAACCGTTTATTCCACCGGTAAGGGCACCACTCCAGAGTATTCCTTAAATGCCATCCTTTCCGGAAACGGCATCGACCCTGAAACCGGACTCACAGTTGAGTTTAAGTCCGAAGCAACAGAAATTGCGGCACTTTTATCGGGGGAAACCGCCGTTTCCGGCACCATAGCCGTTTTGCCCCAGCCCTATGCCACAACAGTGCTTATGGCAAATCCCGAAGCACGCATCGCCCTAAGCCTTAGTGATGAATGGGAAAAAGCCTCTTTAGACGGCAGACTTGTAACCGGTGTTCTGGTTGTTTCCTCTGACTTTGCGGAAAATAATCCTGAACTTTTAGAGGCCTTTTTAGCCGACTATGAAAGCTCTGCCTCCTGGGTTAACGAAAACCAAGAGGACGCAGCCGAGCTTATTGCGGATATCGGCATTGTCCCTAAAAGCGAGGTTGCTTTAAAGGCTCTGCCCTATTGCAGCATCACTTTCATCTCCGGCTCTGCCATGAAAGCGGACCTTTCTGCCTATCTCGGCGCTCTTTTCGAGCAAAACCCCCAGTCTGTAGGAGGAACCCTGCCCGATGACAGCTTCTACTATGGCACTTGATTCTAAAAGAAAAAAGAAAATAGCTACCACAGCGGCAAGCGCTCTTATATGGCTTGCCGCTTGGCAGCTTTCCTCAGCTCTCATAGGGCAGGAGCTTTTTTTAGCCTCGCCCATCTCCGTTTTAAAAAGTCTTTGGGGGCTTTTGCAAAATGCACAATTTTATAACACTGTGCTATATTCCTTGCTTCGCATCCTCACAGGATTTTTTGCCGCTGCTGTTTTTGGTTCACTGCTTTCTGTTATTGCCTATAAGCTTTCTTTTTTAGAAACTTTTTTCAGTCCCTTTATGGGAGCTGTGAAGGCCGCTCCTGTTGCATCCTTTGTGGTTCTGGCCCTGCTTGCCGTTGGCTCAAAAAACCTTTCTGCCTTAATTTCCTTTCTTATGGTTTTTCCGGTTTTCTACACCTCACTTTTATCCGGCATGAAAAGTGTTGACAAAGAGCGCTTTGAGGCCGCCGAGGTTTTCGGTATGCTAAGGCGTGACCGCTTTCGTTTTATATACCTGCCCTATGTGACGCCCCATCTTAAAAGCGCCTGTCAGGTGGGCATGGGTCTTGCTTGGAAGGCAGGTATTTCCGCCGAGGTCATAGGAATAACTTCAGGCTCCATAGGCGGAAAGCTTTATGAGTCAAAGCTTTTTCTTGAAACGGCAGAGCTTTTGGCATACACTCTTGTGGTGGTGCTTTTATCTCTTCTCCTTGAAAAGCTGCTGGCACTTTTAATATGCGCCGCAGAAAGGGCTCTTACAAAATAGATCAAATTTTAAAGTTAAAAATAAGAAAAGACAGGCGATGAATCTTCACCGGCTGCCTTTTTTAATGCCGAAAAATATTTCCTTAGCTTTTTCTTCCGCCGAAGGATAGAAATTTACTTATAAAATAGTTTAAAAGCACAATTACAATAGATACAATAATCTTTGCGGGAAGTCCTTCGACTCCAAAAAGGGTCTGGTTAAAGCCCCAGGACACTAAGGCGGGAACCGCAGCAACCTCTAAAACTCCGGTGAGCAGCCGACCGCCGAAAAAGGTAAAAGCCTCACGGATAAGCTGCAGAGTTTTCCAGCCCCGACTGTTAAAAACCCAAATTTTATTTGTTACAAAAGCCACAGAAACGACAATTATCCAGGCGATTATACCGGAGATATATAAATCAAGCCCCAAAGCTTTGACACACAGGCTATATATAAGCCAGTTTATAAAGGTTGTCAGCAAGCCGAAAATAACATACATAATAAACTCCCGATGCCTTTTAATAAGGCTGCGGATAGTTTCAATTTTATCATCCAATCTTCGCGCCTCCAAGTTTTAAAAGCTTTTTCTTACAGTTTCTACAGTATTTAGCTATTTTATCACACAGGGCTTATATGTCAACATTTCTGCTTTTATGCAAAAAACTGCCCACGGCCTTTGTGCCGGCAGGGGCAGCTTTTTTATTAAATATCTTTAATCATTTGCCTATATTCCAAGGGCTTGTAGCCAAGCTTTTCATACAGGTGTATGGCCTTTTTATTGCCTTTCATAACCTCAAGGCGAAAGCGGCGTGCCGCAGGGTATTCCTTTTCTGTAAAAGCGAAAAAAGCCTGTCCGTAACCCTTTCCCCTATAGGCTTCGGCGATATACAGTTCCTCCGCCAGAACGACCATACCCCCAGCCTCGTTGGAGTAGGTGAAAGATAATAGTCCGTAGCCCACAGGCTTACCCTCGTGTTCAATCATCAAGGCCCGCATAAATGGAGATTTGTCCATAGCGGCCTTGAAGGTCGTTTCAAAGTTTTTTGGCTCCACAGGGCTTGAAACCGCTTCGGAGGAATAAAAGGTCTTTACCATGGATAAAAAGACATCTTTATCCCCTTCCTGCAAATCACGAAACACAGTCTCTTCTCCTTTTTATTCCAGCACCGCACCCTTTGCCGCGCTTGTAACCATGCGGGAATAGCGGGCAAGATATCCGGTTTTTATCTTCGGCTGGGGGCAGACCCACTTTTCACGGCGCTCTTGAAGCTCAGTTTCAGACACCATAAGCTCAATTTTACAGGCCGGTATGTCTATTGCAATGGTGTCCCCCTCGCAAACTAGGGCAATTGTTCCGCCTAGCGCCGCCTCCGGCGACACATGACCTATAGACGCTCCACGGGTTGCGCCGGAAAAGCGCCCGTCGGTAATAAGGGCAACTTCCTTGTCAAGGCCCATGCCCGCAATGGCAGAGGTGGGGTTTAGCATTTCCCTCATACCGGGGCCGCCCTTTGGCCCTTCATAGCGGATGATAACCACGTCTCCTGAAACAATTTTTCCGGCGATGATTGCTGCAATTGCATCGTCCTCGCAGTCAAATACTCTTGCAGGTCCCTCGTGCCGCATCATTTCAGGGGCAACGGCAGACTGCTTTACAACGCAGCCTTCGGGGGCAAGATTTCCGAAAAGTACGGCTATGCCGCCGTTTTTTGAAAAGGGATTTTCAACAGAGCGGATAATTTCCTCATCAAGGTTTTTATGCCCCCTAAGGTTTTCCTCAAGAGTTTTTCCCGTGCAGGTCATAACGGAGATGTCTAAAAGCCCTAGTTTATTAAGCTCTGCCATAACAGCGTGGACACCGCCTGCCCTGTCTAAATCCTCCATATAGGTGTCCCCCGCCGGCGCAAGGTGGCAGAGATTTGGAGTCTTCGCCGAAAATTCGTTTGCCATTTGAAGGTTAAGTTCAAGCCCTGCCTCGTGGGCAATGGCGGGAATGTGGAGCATAGTGTTTGTCGAGCAGCCAAGAGCCATATCGACTATTTCGGCATTGTGGAAGGCGGCCTTTGTCATAATGTCCCGTGGGCGTATATCCTTTTCATAAAGCTCCATAACCTTCATGCCTGCTTCCTTGGCAAGGCGCAGCCTTGCGCTCATAACGGCAGGAATTGTGCCGTTGCCTGCAAGAGCCATTCCCAAGGCCTCGGTAACGCAGTTCATAGAGTTTGCCGTGTACATACCTGAACAGGAGCCGCAGGTTGGACAGGCGGAATTTTCATAGGCTTCAAGCTCTTCTTCGCCGATTTTTCCGGCGTGATAGGCGCCCACTGCCTCGAACATTGAGGACAGACTGCTGCGCTTGTTTTCATACCTTCCGGCAAGCATGGGCCCGCCGGAAACAAAGATGGTGGGCACGTTTATCCTTGCTGCCGCCATAAGCAGACCCGGAACATTTTTATCGCAGTTTGGAATCATAACAAGGGCGTCAAACTGGTGGGCCTGTGCCATGCATTCTGTGCTGTCGGCTATAAGGTCTCTCGTGACAAGAGAATATTTCATGCCCTCATGTCCCATTGCGATACCGTCACAAACGGCAATGGCAGGGAACACCACCGGTGTTCCCCCTGCCATCAAAACTCCCGTGCGCACGGCTTCGGTGATTTTATCAAGATTAATATGTCCGGGGACGATTTCGTTATAGGAGCTTACAATGCCCACCATGGGCCGCTCCATCTCCGCCTTCGTCATGCCCAGAGCCTTAAAAAGACTTCTGTGCGGGGCCTGGGACACACCGGCTCTGCAACTGTCACTTTTCATATTGATACTCCTTCAGGAACTTGCCGAAACCCTTCGGCAGCTTCCTTACTTTTTAAGCCAGCTCATCATCTTGCGAAGCTCTTTTCCAACCTTCTCCAGAGGGTGCTCCGCTTCCTTGCGGCGGGTTGCCAAAAATCTTGCCTTACGCCCGCTGGAAAACTCCTGAATAAACTCGCTGGCAAAGGTGCCGTCCTGAATTTCGGACAGGATGTTCTTCATTTCCTTGCGGGTGTCTTCGGTTATAAGGCGGCGTCCGCTTCTGTAGTCACCGTATTCGGCGGTGTTTGAAACGCTGTAGCGCATCATGGCAAAGCCGCCGCTGTTAATAAGGTCAATGATGAGCTTCATCTCGTGGATGCACTCAAAGTATGCCATTTCCGGCTCATAGCCTGCCTCAACAAGAGTGTCGAAGCCTGCCTTCATAAGCTCTGTAACGCCGCCGCACAAAACAGCCTGCTCACCGAAAAGGTCGGTTTCTGTTTCTTCCCTGAAGTTGGTTTCAAGGATGCCCGCACGGCCCGCTCCGATGCCGGAAGCGTAGGCAAGGGCAAGGTCTTTTGCCTTTCCTGTATAGTCCTGATGGATGGCGATAAGGCTGGGAACCCCCTTGCCTTCCTCATACTGGCTGCGGACTGTGTGGCCGGGGCCTTTGGGAGCAACCATTGTAACGTCCACATTGGCGGGAGGTACTATCTGGTTAAAGTGGATGTTAAAGCCATGGGCAAACATAAGCATATTGCCCTCGGAAAGATTCGGGGAAACTTCATTTTCATAAAGGTCGGGGGCAGTTTCGTCGGGAACCAGCATCATAATAAGGTCACCTGCCTTTGCCGCCTCGGCAACGGTCATAACCTTAAGTCCGGCTTTCTCAGCCTTTTCCCAGCTTGAGGAGGTCTTTCTCAGTCCGACGACCACATTAACTCCGGACTCCTTAAGGTTCAGAGCATGGGCATGGCCCTGACTGCCGTATCCGATTATGGAAACGGTGCGCCCCTTCAAAAGTTCCATATTGCAGTCTGTGTCGTAGTACTTGTTAATCATAATGGTCGTCTCCTTTTGATATTAAAATATAAAATTATTATCTCAATAGGCGATAAATTTCGCCCTGCCGATACTTTGCCAAGGAGAGCTTTTACGCCCTGTGGCTTGTTTTGTCAGTGCATTCCATGGTTTTTGAGCCGCGATCAATGGCTGTAACCCCTGTTCTGCACAGCTCCAGTATGCCGTACTTTTCCACAACGTCCAAAAATCCGTCTATCTTGCAGGGCTTTCCCGTAAGCTCGCATACCATGCTGCCTGAGGAATAGTCCACAATGCTGGCCTTATAAATTTCGCAAATATCACGGATGGCGGCACGCTGAGACTCCTCCGCCGAAATCTTAACCAGAAGAAGCTCACGGAGGATTGCGCTGTTTTCATCTTGAAGCTGAACAGCCTTAACCTCAACAAGCTTTTTTGTCTGGAGAATAATTTGTTCTATAACCCTGTCGTCTCCGCCGGCAGAGATGGTTATGCGGGAAATAGCAGGATCGTTGGTTTCGGAAACGGTGAGTGAATCGATATTATAGCCCCGCCGTCCAAAAAGCATGGATACACGGGATAAAACGTTTGCGTTGTTTTCAACAAGCATGGAGATTATAACTTTTTTATCCATTATCTTTCCTCCCATCTATTCCAAAATTGCGCTGCGCACAGTTCCGCCTGCAGGTATCATGGGAAGAACTCTTTCTTCCCTGTCTATTGGGCAGACAATCCAAGAGGGACCTTCGCCGGCGGCGGCAAGCTCCAGAGCTTTTTCAAACTCCTGTCTTGTTTCCGCCTTATAGCCTCTGGCGCCAAAACCCTCGGCAACCTTTACATAGTCCGTTTTCCGCTCAGGCTGGGTGGCAAAATAATGCTTGTTGTAAAAACTGGTCTGCCACTGACGAACCATGCCCAGAACCTTATTGTCAAAAATAACCGTTATAACGGGAAGATTATTAGAAACGGCGGTGCAGGCCTCGTTCATGTTCATGTGGAAGCTGCCGTCGCTGGTGATGTGAAAAACCGTGGTGCCCGGGCAGCCCACAGCAGCGCCTATTGCAGCACCATAGCCAAAGCCCATGGTTCCAAGGCCGCCGCTGGTGAGAAAGCCCCGGGGACGGGTTTTTTTGCAAAACTGCGCGGCCCAAATCTGGTGCTGGCCTACGTCTGTTGCAACAATGGCCTTTTCCCCGAACTTTTCGCCTATAAGCTCCATTATATCACCGGGGCGCAAGCCTTTAAAGTCTCCCTCATACACCGTTTCGTCCTCTGCCCGCCATTTTTTAATTGTTTCAATCCAATCAGGATGGCGGGTGTCGTCCAAATGGGGTAAAAGAGCCTCTAAGGTAAGCTTTATATCCCCGACTATGGCATGGTCTATGGAAACATTTTTGCGAATTTCACTTTCGTCAATGTCAATGTGGACTATGGTTGCGTGGGGTGCAAAGTCCTTAAGGTTTAAGGCCACACGGTCGGAAAATCTTGTGCCCATGGCGATGAGAAGGTCGGTTTCGTCTATGGCCCTGTTTGCAGTCATGCTGCCGTGCATACCGATTATGCCCAGGTCAAGCTCGTCTCCAAAACCTACAACTCCCGTTCCCATAATGGTGTGACAGGCAGGTATGCCGGTTTTTTCGATAAAGCTGCAAAACTCCTCGCTTGCTCCGCTGCTTATAAGTCCTCCGCCGAAGCAGATGGTGGGTCGCTTTGACTTTTTAATAAGCTCGGCAATTTTTATAAGGTCTTTTTCCTCAGGCACCGGTGAAGCAGTGCATTCATTGCACGATACATTTGAAAATTCGCACATTGCCCCTGTTATATCCTTAGGGACATCCACCAAAACAGGGCCGCAGCGGCCGCTGTTGGCAATTTTAAAGGCATCCCGCAGGGTGTCGGCAAGCCTTGTAATGTCCCGCACCGCATAGTTGTGCTTTGTTATAGGCTGGGTTATACCGGCTATAAAGACCTCCTGAAAGCTGTCTTTACCAATAAGGTCTGTTCCCACATTGGCAGTAATAACAACCATGGGAACACTGTCAAGATAGGCAGTTGCAATGCCCGTTACGGTGTTTGTGGCTCCGGGGCCGCTGGTGGCAAGTACAACTCCGGTTTTTCCCGTGGCTCTTGCATAGCCGTCTGCCGCGTGGGTTGCCCCCTGCTCATGGGCTGTAAGGTAGTGGTGAATTTTGTCCTGTCTGTGGTACAGCGCCTCATAAATGTTTATGGCAGCGCCGCCGGGGTATCCGAACAGATGTTCAACACCCTGCTCGATGAGGACCTCTGTGATTATTTCCGCTCCTGTCAGTTTCAAAGCTCATTCCTCCTGTTTTTTAACGGAAGCATGGGCAGCCCCTTTGTACTTCCTTAAAGTCATTTTTTTGGCGTTTTCTTCTACTGCTTTAAATCGGTAATGTGTGTTTATATACAAAAAGCCTCTGTCTCTCACGCATAACTTAAGAGACAAAGGCAAAAACCTCTGCGGTACCACTCTTCTTGCTCTTTTTTTGGCGCTGCACTGCCGAAAAAAGAACCACTCCTGAAGGTCTATTAACCTTCGGCACTGTAACGGGCGCAACCGTTTATACTTACACAGGCAAAAAACCTTTCAGTAAACTGCTCCGGGATGATTTTCGTAAATAAGACATGACACCGTCTTTCACCAATGTAACGGCTCTCTTTAGACCGGCTTATAACTACTTGTTCCCATCATAGCATTTGGATATTTGATTGCAACTATCATACAACAATAAAAAAGAAATTGTCAACTGTATGTTTATCTAAATTTCCTTCAACTTCCTTATGCTTTTATATTCATTCTATTGTGCTTTTTCCCAAAATAGGCGAAAAACCTTTTGTTTTCTCCTTTTATCCTAACAAGAAGCTGATAATCGGCTCCTTGTATTCTTAGTATATGGGCGATATCAACAAAAATTCAAATTCCCCTTGACAAAGGCTATTTGGCTGTGTTAGCTTTAGCACAATAATTTAAATGCGACGACAGGGACAAAGCAGGTCAAGGGCATCAAAGAGAGCCGTTACATTGGTGTAAGACGGTATGCCGTGACATTTGCGAACTCACCCTTGAGCAGTCGGCTGAAGGTTTCGCCCAAGGCCGCACCGGATTTCCTCACCGTTACCAAAGAGGCGGCATTGAACTCGATGCTGAAAGCGGACAGTTTACTGTCAATTGAAGTGGTACCGCGGAAGCTTTTAAGCCTTCGTCTTCTAAATGTAGAAGACTGGGGCTTTTTTTGTTATCTAAAAGGAGGTTAAATTTAAAATATGAGGAAGATAAAAATCTTTGACACCACCCTGCGTGACGGTGAGCAATCTCCCGGATGCAGCATGAATTTAAGTGAAAAGCTGGAAATGGCAAGGCAGCTTGACGCTCTGGGTGTTGATGTTATAGAGGCAGGCTTTGCCATAGCCTCGCCGGAGGATTTTAAAAGTGTTGAAGCCATCTCCAAAACCGTAGAACGCTGTAAGGTTGCAAGTCTCGCCCGCTGCACACAGGGAGACATTGACGCCGCTTGGAATGCCGTTAAAGGCGCGAAGTACCCGCGCATTCACGTCTTCCTTGCAACAAGCGACATACACATGGAGTTTAAGCTTAAAATGAGCCGTGAACAGGTTTTGGAGAGCATCACAAAACACGTTTCCTATGCAAAATCCTTTTGCGAGGATATAGAGTTTTCCGCAGAAGATGCCTCCCGCAGCGACAGGGATTTCTTGGTCAAATGCTGCGAAACCGCCATAAATGCAGGAGCCACAGTTTTAAACATCCCCGACACCGTTGGCTATTCCACCCCCATGGAAATGTTCGAGCTTATAAGCTATCTTCGGGAAAACACAAAAGGCATTGAAACTGTGGATATTTCCTGCCACTGCCACGACGATTTGGGCATGGGAGTTGCAAACTCCCTTGCCTGCCTGCAGGCAGGGGCAACACAGGTGGAATGCACCATTAACGGCATAGGCGAAAGAGCCGGAAACGCAAGCCTTGAGGAAATTGTTATGGCTCTTAAAACCCGCAGAGAGTATTACCAGATGGAGTGCGGCGTGGATACCCGCCAAATTTACAAATCCAGTAAGCTGCTTTCCTCCATCACCGGTGTTCCCGTTTCCCCCAGCAAGTCCATCGTTGGGGCAAATGCCTTTGCCCACGAGTCAGGTATCCACCAGCACGGAGTTCTGGCAAACGCTCTTACCTATGAAATAATGAAGTCCACAGATGTGGGCATACCCCAAAACACCATGGTTTTAGGTAAGCACAGTGGAAAGCACGCTCTGCGTGACCGCCTTTCCCAGCTGGGCTATGAGCTTACAAAAGAGCAGCTTGACGAGGTATTCAATCGCTTCAAGGCCCTTGCCGACAAGAAAAAAAGCCTTACCGACAGCGATATTGAAGCTCTTGCCCTATCTAATGCCCATGGGGTTTCCGAAACCTATGAGCTTGTTAGCCATATGGTTACAACGGGGACAGATACGCCTAATGTTGCCACAATAAAGATTAAAAAAGGCGGCGAGCTTATCGAGGAAGTCGCCATGGGCTCAGGTCCCATAGACGCTGCCTATAAGGCCATAGACCGCATTACAGGCTTGGATGTTTTCCTTGATAACTTTAGGCTAAATGCCGTAACCGACGGCGAGGATGCCATGGGCGAGGCTGTGGTTAAGCTCAAAGCCGGCAAAAACCTATACACCGGCTGCGGACTGTCCACGGATATTATAGAGTCCTCCATCCGTGCCTATGTAAACGGCATAAACAAAATTGTGGGCGGCATTTAGGGTGTGTTGACACAACCTAGGCTCTTTTTCCGGCAGCCTAAAATCGGCACGTCTGAAAGGAAATAATTATAATGGCAATGACAATGACACAGAAAATACTTGCTGCCCATGCAGGTCTTTCCCATGTGGAGGCAGGTCAGCTTATAAAGGCAAGGCTTGACCTTGTGCTGGCAAACGATATAACCGGCCCTGTGGCTATAAACGAGTTTAATAAGGCAGGCTTTGAAACTGTTGATAAAAACTCCCGTATAACCCTTGTTATGGACCACTTTGCCCCAAATAAAGACATTAAGTCGGCGGAAAGCTGTAAAAAGTGCCGCAGCTTTGCAAAGCGCTTTGACCTAGAGCATTTTTATGATGTGGGTGAAATGGGCATAGAGCACGCCCTTATACCCGAAAAGGGACTTATAGCTCCCGGGGAAACAGCCATAGGAGCAGACAGCCACACCTGTACCTATGGCGCTTTGGGTGCTTTTTCCACGGGAGTCGGCTCAACGGACATGGCAGCTGCCATGGCAACGGGGGAAGGCTGGTTTAAGGTGCCCTCTGCCATAAAAGTGAACCTCACGGGGAAAATGGAAAAGTACGTCAGCGGCAAAGATGTTATCCTCCACCTTATCGGTATGATAGGCGTAGACGGCGCTCTTTATAAATCTCTGGAGTTTTCCGGTGAGGGGCTTAAAAACCTTACCATGAGCGACAGACTTACAATATCAAACATGGCAATAGAAGCAGGGGCAAAAAACGGCATTTTCCCTGTGGACGAAATAACAATTGAGTATATGAAGGGCCGCTGTGACCGCAAGTGGCAGGCTTTCAGCGCTGACTCTGATGCCTCTTACGACAGGGTTATAGACATTGACCTAGCTTCCGTTCCCTGCACAGTTTCATACCCCCATCTTCCGGAAAATACCCATCCGGCAAGTGAGGGCACAGACATTGAAATCGACCAGGTAGTTATAGGAAGCTGCACCAACGGCAACATAGAGGATATGGCAGCAGCGGCAGAGATTTTAAAGAGCAGGCGCATAAAAAAGGGGCTGCGTGCCATTGTTATCCCCGCCACCCCAAAAATTTATATGGAATGTATTGACAGGGGCTACACAAAAATCTTTATGGAAGCCGGCTGCATAGTTTCCACCCCCACCTGCGGGCCTTGCCTCGGCGGCCACATGGGCATTTTGGCTTCCGGCGAGCGCTGTGTGTCCACCACAAACCGCAACTTTGTAGGGCGCATGGGTCACACGGAAAGCGAGGTTTATCTTGCCTCCCCCGCCGTTGCAGCCGCTTCCGCCATTACAGGGCATATAAGCCACCCCAAGGAGGTAGAAACCATATGAAAGCTCAGGGAAGCGCAATAAAATACGGCAGCAACGTGGACACCGATGTTATAATCCCCGCCCGCTACCTTGCCACTCAAGACGTTAAAGAGCTTGCCTCCCACTGTATGGAGGACTTGGACAAAAGCTTTGTCAGCCGTGTTAAAGCTGGCGACATTATGGTGGCAGGGCAAAACTTCGGCTGCGGCTCCTCCCGTGAGCATGCTCCCATTGCTATAAAGGCCTCGGGCATCTCCTGTGTTATAGCCAAAAGCTTTGCGAGGATTTTTTATAGAAACAGCATAAACATAGGTCTTGCAATTTTAGAGTGTAACGAGGCTGCCGAAAAAATAGACGAGGGTGACGAAGTCTCCGTTGACTTTGACACAGGGGTTGTAGAAAACCTTACAAAGGGCGAGAGCTATAAGGCCGCCCCCTTTCCGGAGTTTATAAAAGACATGATTGATAAGGGCGGACTTATGAATTCTATAAAAGAGGGCAGATAAAATGACAAAAAACATAGCGATAATTCGTGGTGACGGCATTGGCCCTGAAATAATGGAACAGGCCCTCTCCGTGCTTAATGCAATTTCTGAAAAATATGCAATAAACTTTAACTATATGGAAGCCCCCATGGGGGGCGAGGCCATTGACCGCTTCGGCGACCCACTGCCTGAGGAAAGCCTTAACACCTGCCTTTCCTCGGACAGTGTTCTCCTCTCTGCCATCGGCGGCCCTAAATGGGACGAAGTTCCCAAGGATAAGCGGCCGGAGCGCGGGCTTTTGCGCCTTCGAGCGGGGATGGAGCTTTATTCAAACCTGCGTCCGGCAAAGATTTTCCCCCAGCTTCGTGATGCTTCTCCCCTTAAGCCCTCTATTGTTGATAAGGGCATAGACCTTATTATAGTAAGAGAGCTTATAGGCGGTGCGTATTTCGGCGAGCATAAAACGGAAATGATAAATGGTCAGGAATATGCCAGTGATATAATGGGCTATTCCCGAAACGAAATAGAGCGCATTGCCCATGTGGCTTTTAAAACCGCCATCTTGCGAAGCAAAAAGGTTTGCTCTGTGGATAAGGCCAATGTGCTTGACAGCTCTAAGCTGTGGCGGCGGGTTTTAAACGAGGTTTCGGCCCAATATCCCGATGTGGAGCTTTCCCATATGTATGTGGATAACTGCGCCATGCAGCTTGTTCGTGACCCCTCCCAGTTTGACGTTATTGTTACGGAAAATCTCTTTGGAGACATTCTCTCTGACGAGGCCAGCCAAATCTGCGGCAGCATAGGTATGATTGGCTCTTGCAGCCTTGGCTCCGGCACTCGTGGGCTTTACGAGCCTATCCACGGCAGCGCTCCGGACCTTGCGGGGAAAAACCTTGCTAATCCTCTAGCCATGATTTTATCTGCCGCCATGATGCTCCGCATGAGCTTTGGTATGGAAGTGATGGCCGAGGCAATCGAAAATGCTGTTGAGGCAGTTTTGGACGAGGGCCTGCGAACAGAGGACACCATGAGCGAGGGCAAAAAGCTTCTTGGCTGCCGAGAGATTGGAAAAGCCGTCTGCGAAAAGATTTTGTCAGCTTAATCAGGAGTTTCGTAAGATAAAAGCCGTATTTTTTCACAAAGGAATTGAAAAGCGGGCATTTTGGTGCTATTATTAGCTGTATGAGCCGAAAGGCAGAACATTTGACGGAGGAAGCATATATGATAGTCATTAACTGCAGCTTTATAAGCGAAACAACAGACATGAAGGACTTTTACAAGGTTCTCTGCGACGAGGGCTTTGTGGAAGGCTCCCGCAAGGACAAGGGCAATGTGTTGTATGATTTTTACATCAGCGCCGACGATTCCAAAAAAATGATGCTCATTGAAAAATGGGAAACCTTAGAGGACCTTCAGGCTCACTCCGAAACCGAGCTTTTCCAGAAGTTCCGCCCCACCTGCAAAGAGCATAGTGTAAAAACCCGCCTTGCCATGTATGAGGAATAAGCCTCTGCTTAATAAAAAACCGCTCGGATTATTAGTCCGGGCGGCTTTTTTATGCTGTCTTTTATCAGGTTTTATCCGACCTGCTCGGCAGTATGGGTTGTAATTGTCTTTTCGTAGTAAATTGGCTCATTGTAGTAATTCTGCCCTTCATAAAGTTCATCCGTTTGAGCATAGGTGAGCATATCTATACCATGCTCATGGAGCCAGCTTTCTGTGCGCAGGGCGGTTACAGTTGGCGTTGTGTAGAAATAGTGGCTTTTATACTCCCCGTCGGCTATGCGGTTGCTGAAAATGATATTAATCGTAGCATTATAAACTGTGTTTCTATAACCATCGTTAGAAACAAGCCAAACCTTGCCCAGATTTCCCTCGTCTATATCGGGAACAAGGCACTGGGTATAAAGCTCATAGGCTTCTTCGGCCGTTATGGGCAGGTATTCGCTATTCATGGTAACAGGATTAAAATAATCGATATAAGCATCGGCTATATTGTTTTCGCTTACAGGTACGCTGACCTCTTTTCGGGCGTCAACGGCTTCTTTCAGGTTCATAATTTCGTTTAAGCTGTCGATGATGCCGCCTTCCACATACTGGATATCATATCTGCGTAAAAGCATACTTTCGTCTTCCATAAAGTAATAAATGCTCACGCCATAACGGTCTTGGTAATCGCTTTTACTTAAAAGAGCCTCGTTTTCCTTCTTACCTTCAATGATTTCCCTGTGTAAGTCGATTGCCGCCTGAATATTCTCCGGCTGGCTTAAAATTGCGTTTTCACCGCCTGACGTAATGGTGATACTTTCTACCTTGTCTGCCTCCGGCAGGCGCTTTTCAAAGCCGAAAACGTCATACTCACCGCAGAGCATAAGAGCAATAATCACAAGGGACACTAGGCCGAAGCGCAGCCAGTTTTGCCCCGAGAACACACGAAGGGTTTTTTGCATAAGCATTTCCGCGGCAAAATAGCCGATGAAGCCCCCTAAAAGCATGAAGATAATTAGGCTTATAATTTGGGTGAGAGGTGTGCCCCAATAACCGCTTATGGAAACCCATGAGAACAAAATAATACCCAAAACCAAGGCGCAGCCTAAAGACAGGCAGTATTTAAACACAGGCTTTAAGGGTCTGACAGCAACAACGTCTCCGGCTGTTTCCATGGGGCGGCGGCGTAGGAGCAGCATGGCAGCAATGGAAAAAAGAATTCCCACAACAGCATAGGCAAAAAGCATGGGCCAGCCGCTGTAAACATAGTCAGTTACTATAAAAGTGCCGTCAGATAATTTCTGTGTTACGGAACTTGTCCGCCAGCCAAGGGTCATCTCTAAAATGGGAGATAGAAAACGAGAGTTTTCTATGCCGCCTGAGGAAGTTGCTCCGTAGATAAAGCTTTCCATAAGAGATGTCACTATGGCTTCAACCACTACCGCCGTAAAGTTTAGCACAACATAAATTGCGGGCAGCACAAGGATATGACCTGTAAAGCTTGCGCAAACAGCGGCAAAGCCAAAGAAAAACACATTGCTAAGGCAGGTCATTAAAAGCCATTGGAGAAGATATGAAAACCCCACAGCGCCATAAATGGCTTCCACCCCAAGACTTATAAAAAATACCAGAAGATTAACAAAAAACATACCTGTAAGCCCCGCCGTAAAGACAGAAAGGAAAACTCCCTCCCGCTTTATGGGCAGAGAACACATCATGGAAACGCTGCGGGCATTGTAAAGATAGCTGAAAGCCGCCATGGCAATCAAAAGGGCAAACACAAAGGATATAATCGCCCCGCCTAAATAGCCTGTGTTAAGAACCTGCTCGGCGGCAGCAAGCACCAAGTTGCCGCCGCTTGGATTATAGCTTAGCCAGGCAAGATTGTTAGCCAAAGCCATGGGCAAAGCTGCAGCCAAAATCAGAAAGTATCCGGCGAAAATCGGCCAAAAGCGTTTAAACACACCCAGAAATAAGGTGCCGTTAAAGTATGATGTCTTTGACTTCATAGTGCTCACCTCCCAGCTCATAAATAAATATCTCCTCAAGAGACAGGGGTATAAGGTCCATAAATAAGGGCTGAACCGTGGCGATTTTGTTTGTAATCTCCTCTGCCTTGCCTCGGACAATTATGGTTTTCAGTCTGCCGCTTGTGCTTATGTGCAGAATGTCAAGGCCTTCTGGCAGCTGCTTTTCTTCCTCAAGGGCTAAATGAACCTTAACAATGTTCTCCTGCATATCGGAAAGGCTGCGCTCTAAAAGAAGTCTGCCCCTGTTCATAATGCCCACATGGTCGCAAACATCCTCCAGTTCACGAAGGTTATGGGAGGAAACCAAAACCGTTGTACCGCTTTCCGTCACGTCGGACATTAGTATGCTCCAGATTTGCCGGCGCATAACAGGGTCAAGCCCGTCCACCGGCTCGTCCAGCACCAAAACCTTGGGGCACATGGAAACCGTTAGCCAAAAGGCCGCCTGCTTTTGCATTCCCTTGGAAAGGCTGCGCATTTTGACATTTTCCTTAAGCTCAAAGGCGCCTCGGAGCTTTTCATAGCGCTCTGCGGAGAAATTCGGGCAGACACCTTTATAAAACTTCATCATGTCGTGAATAGTTGCCTGATTATAGAAAAAGACATCATCGGGAATATAGGCTATATGGGATTTTACCTCCGGATTTTCAAAAACCGGCTGGCCGTTTACAAGAACTTCCCCCTCATCCTGCTTAAAAATCCCCGTTATGTGGCGGATTATGGTGGACTTTCCCGCACCGTTTGGCCCTACAAGTCCGTATATGGACCCTGTGGGTACATTTATGTTAAGCTTATCAAGAGCCTTTAGGCCATCAAAGCTCTTGCTTAGATTTTTCACTTCAATCATACTTGTTTCCCCTCCCCGGCTCTTTTTTTGATGTGCTCACATATTTCCGCAACTGTCACATCAAGGTGGGAAAGCTCCGTAACAGTTTCGTCAAGCTTTTCCAAAAGCTCTTTTTTGCGGCTTTCCTTAGCCTGACTGCTTTCGCTTACAAAGCTGCCCTTGCCCGGAACAGAATATAAATATCCTTCAGTTTCCAACTCCCTATATGCCTTTTGTATGGTATTCGGATTTATGGCAAGCTGGCTTGCCAGCTCACGCACCGACGGTATTTTATCGTCCGGAAGCAAAACTTCGGTTATAATCGCTCTGCGCAGACTGTCTTTAACCTGCTCGTATATGGGCCGTGAGTCCCTGAGATTTATTGAAAACACAAAAGCACCCTCCTTTCTGTATCCCCTGTACTATTTGTACTAGCACAGTCAGTTTAACTCTTAAGCCTTACTATGTCAAGTATCTTTTTCACTTTCTGCTGGAAAATTCTTAAAATCTGGGGCTTTGCTTGTTAAATGCCGGTTTTTGTAAAATAGGGCTAAATAAAAACAGTGAAATAATTTGCATAATAGAGAAAAACACCTTATAATTAAGTGTTAAACTACTGCTCTGGAGGCAAAACTATGAACTATGATGCTGGAAAATGCGATATCGCCGTCATCGGGGCGGGGCACGCTGGAATTGAAGCGGCTCTGGCCTGCGCCCGTATGGGCCTTGACACGATGATTTTTACAATAAACCTTGACACCGCCGGAAATCTTCCCTGTAACCCTGCCATTGGCGGCACAGGCAAGGGTCACCTTGTGCGTGAGCTTGATGCCATGGGCGGGGAAATGGGCATTGCTGCCGATAAGGCCTGTATACAATATAGGATGCTAAATCTGGGAAAAGGCCCTGCCGTCCATTCCCTTAGGGCACAGGCAGACAGGCGCAAATATCAAAGTGTGGTGAAGCACACCTTGGAGTCTCAGGAAAATCTTCGGGTTAAGCAGGCGGAGATTGTGGATATTCGTCTTGAAAATGGGGCTGTAAGCTCCCTTGTCACCCATATTGGGGCGGTTTACCGCTGCCGTGCTGTTATAGTCTGCACGGGGACTTACCTTCGCAGCAGCATAATAATCGGCGATGTTGTTGTGGATTCCGGCCCAGACGGGGTTTCTTCTTCAAAGGCTTTAACGGAGAGACTTGTATCTTTGGGCCTTTCCATGCGCCGCTTTAAAACCGGTACCCCTCCAAGGGTGAACAGCAAAACCATTGACCTTTCCAAAATGGAGCTTCAGCCGGGGGATGAGGACATTTCTCCCTTTTCCTTCACAACTGAACAAATGCCTGAAAACAAGGCTGTTTGTTACCTTACCTATACCAATGAAAAAACCCACGAAATCATCCGTGAGAATCTTCACCTAAGTCCCCTTTACGGCGGACTTATAGAGGGCATAGGCGCACGGTACTGCCCCTCCATTGAAGATAAAATTGTCCGTTTCGCTGATAAAAGCCGCCACCAGCTTTTTTTGGAGCCTATGGGGCTTGACACCAACGAAATGTATTTACAGGGCTTTTCCTCCTCCCTGCCTGAGGAGGTTCAGGTGAAAATGCTCCACAGTCTTGTGGGTTTTGAAAAGGCTGAAATGACCCGCCCTGCCTATGCCATTGAATATGACTGCGTTGACCCAACGGAGCTTTATGCCACCTTGGAGTCAAAAAAAATTCCCGGGCTTTACGGCGCCGGGCAGTTTAACGGCAGCTCCGGCTATGAGGAAGCAGCCGTTCAGGGTTTTATGGCAGGGGTTAATGCCGCCCTTAAAATTAAGGGTGAGCCGGAGCTTATTTTAAAGCGCTCTGATGGGTATATCGGCACACTCATAGATGATCTTGTGACCAAGGGCACAAACGAGCCATACCGTATGATGACCTCCCGCACGGAATACCGCCTGCTTCTTCGGCAGGATAATGCCGATATAAGACTTTCTGCCTTCGGTCACCGCATCGGCCTTGTTTCCAATGAGCGCCATGAGGCGGTTTTGGAAAAATACGCTGCCGTGGAAAGGGAGATACAGCGCCTTGAGAGTAAAAGTCTTGCCCCCACGCCGGAGCTTTCTAAGATGCTTTTGGCAGCAGGGACAACAGCGACTAATAGCGGCGTGTCCCTTGCAAATCTTCTTCGCCGCCCACAGATAAGTTATAAGGACCTTAGCCCTTTTGACACAGAAAGGCCAAGTCTCTCCCGTGAAATTTTTGAGCAGGTGGAAATTTCTCTTAAATACGCAGGTTATATCGACAGGCAAATCCGTCAGGTGAAGGAGTTTTCAAAAATGGAAAACCGCCGCCTGCCCAGAGACTTAAACTATGAAGATATAAAGGGCCTTCGCATAGAGGCCCGCCAGAAGTTAAATAAAATTAGGCCGGAAAACCTTGGGCAGGCAGGCCGCATATCGGGAGTTTCTCCGGCGGATATGGCCGCCCTCATGGTGTATTTGGAAAGCCGCAGGGAGAACAAGGAGCAAAGAGATGAATAAAAAAGTTGTTCTCGGCCTATCCGGCGGAGTTGACAGCGCCCTTGCCGCCCGTCTTCTTCAAAAAATGGGCTATGAGCTATATGGTCTTTACATGGACATTGGCACGGAAGGGGCTAAAAACGACGCTGTAAGCGCCGCTTCATCTCTTGGTATTCCCCTTGAAATTCGGGATATATCGGAAGAGCTGGAGGAAAAGATTTGTGCTCCCTTTGTTTCCGCCTATCTTCTGGGGGAAACGCCAAACCCTTGTGTTTTGTGCAATAGGCTTGTGAAGTTTAAGGTGCTTTGCGACCACGCAGATAAAGTCGGAGCGGATTATATTGCCACAGGGCATTATGCCCGTGCCATTGATGGAAAGCTATACAAGGGTCATCCGGAAAATGACCAGAGCTATATGCTCTGCCGCATAGAGCCCGGGCAGCTAAATCGGCTTTTGCTGCCCCTTGGGGATTACAGCAAAAAGCAGGTTCGTGCCCTTGCTCATGAGTTTTTAATTCCGGCTGCGGAAAAGCCCGCCAGCATGGAAATTTGCTTTATCCCCGACAAGGACTATGCTGCCTATATCGAAAAAAGAGGGGTCTATCCGCCGGAAGGCAATTTTGTTGATGAAAGCGGCAGGGTTTTAGGCCGCCACAGGGGCATACACCGCTATACCATAGGTCAGCGGCGGGGGCTTAACTTTTCCGCCGGAAAAAGGGTTTATGTCTCCCAAATACGTCCCGAAACCAACGAGGTGGTCTTGTCTGAGGGCGAGGCTTTGATGACAGACTCTATTAAAGTCCGTGATATAAACTGGCTTATCCCTCAAGAAGGGGACTTTTCCGCCGAGGTTCGTGTTCGCCACAGTAAGGAGCAGACTAAGGCACTAATAAGCTACCAAGGAAACTCTGCCGAGGTTTTCTTTGAAACACCTGTTCGTGCACCCACTTCCGGACAAACTGCCGTTTTTTATAAAGACGATTTGGTTTTAGGCGGCGGTTTTATAGTTTGAAATTATATAAAAAGACCATGGCCGTGAGAAACTTCTCACAGCCATGGTCTTTTTTAATCTATTAGCAGAGCTTTGCTCCGGCAGGAACAGAATCATCCAAAATGAGAAGATGCAGGCCATCTTCCTTTTCGGCGGAAATTATCATGCCGCAGCTGTCCTGCCCCATCATTTTTCTGGGGGGCAGATTTGTGCAGGCCACAAGGGTTTTTCCAACAAGCTCCTGGGGCTTATAAAACTTTGCGATGCCCGAGAGAATTTGACGGGTTTTTCCGCTGCCGTCGTCAAGCTGAAATTTAAGGAGCTTGTCCGACTTTTTAACGTTTTCACATTCCAAAACCTTGCAAACTGTCATTTCCACCTTGGCAAAATCGTCTATGGTGATAGGCTCTGCCTTGGTTTCCTCTGCCGCGGGGGCAGGGTTTAAGTTTTCCAGAGCCTGAAGCTCTTTTTCAAGGTCAATGCGGGGAAAAAGGGTTTCGCCCTTTTGGACTGTAAGCTCCGGATTTAAAACACCAAAGGTTCCTGCATTTTCCCAAAGTCTGTCTTTTTCATCAGCGCCGATTTGCGCAAAAACCTTTTCGCAGCTTTCAGGCATGAAGGGCTGGAGCAGGCTTACACAAATGCGGATGGATTCAAGAAGATTATACATAACACTGGCAAGACGGGGGCGGTTTTCCTCGTCTTTTGCCAAAATCCATGGGGTGGTTTCGTCGATATACTTATTCGCTCGAGACACCACCTTAAAAACTTCAAGGGCAGCGTTTTGGGTGGCAAACTTCTCCATGTTAGTTTCGTAAATACCCCGCAGAGAGCCTGCCATTTCTATAAGCTCCCTGTCGATATCATCCCCGCGGCGCTCTTTGGGAAGGGTGCCGCCGAAGTATTTTATAACCATGGCCACAGTTCTTGAAACAAGGTTACCCAAGTCGTTTGCAAGGTCTGAGTTTATCCTGTTTATAAGCAACTCGTTGGTAAAGTTTCCGTCGCTTCCCAGAGGGAATTCCCGCATAAGAAAATACCTTAAGCTGTCAACCCCATAGCGCTGGGACAAAACCACAGGGTCAACCACATTGCCGCGGCTTTTGCTCATCTTGCCCCCGTCTATGAGCAGCCAGCCGTGGCCAAAAACCTTTTTCGGCAGGGGCAGCTCTAGACTCATGAGCATGGCGGGCCAGATTATACTGTGGAAGCGGACAATTTCCTTGCCCACAAAATGCACATCACAGGGCCAGTATTTAGAAAAGTCATCATACTTATCGTTCATATAGCCCAGAGCAGTTATATAGTTTGAAAGAGCGTCCACCCAGACATAAACCACATGATCGGGGTCAAAATCCACAGGTATGCCCCAGCTGAAGCTGGTGCGGGAAACGCAGAGGTCTTCTAAACCGGGCTTTATGAAGTTGTTTATCATTTCGTTTACTCTGGAGGCCGGCTCTAAAAATGTGCCGCTTTCCAAAAGGGCCTGCACTCTTTCCCCGTATTTTGAAAGACGGAAGAAATAGGCTTCTTCTTCGGCCTCATGAACCGGTCTGCCGCAGTCGGGGCATTTGCCGTCATTAAGCTGGCTGTCTGTCCAAAAGCTTTCACAGGGTGTGCAGTATTTTCCTTTATAGCTGCTTTTGTAAATGTCGCCCTTGTCGTACATTTTTTTGAAAATCTTCTGTATTGCGGAAACGTGATACTCGTCTGTTGTGCGGATAAAGCGGTCGTTGGAAATATTCATAAGCTTCCACAAATCCAAAATTCCGCCTTTGCCTGCAACTATCTCGTCTACAAATTCCTTGGGGGAAACACCCTTCGCCTTTGCCTTTTCCTCAATCTTTTGCCCATGTTCGTCGGTTCCCGTAAGGTACATTACATCATAGCCCCGCATCCTTTTATACCTTGCTATGGTATCTGTTGCCACAGTGCAGTAGGCATGGCCTATGTGCAGCTTATCCGATGGGTAGTAAATCGGGGTGGTGATGTAAAATGTTTCCTTACTCATTATATTTCTTCCTCCATTATGGGCGTAAAATTGTGCCCTTATTAACTTAAGATGCCTTGTCTTCAGGCCTCCGGATTTACAGGTACAGGCTCAGGAGCCGGTGTGGGCTCCACAGGTGCCGTAGGCTCAGGGGGAGTCGGTGTTGGGGTGGGTGTGGGAGTTGGAGTTGGCTCAGTCGGATTTTCCGAGGGTGAGGGTGAAGGCTCCTCGGATGGACTGGGGCTGGGGCTTTCCTCGGCTTCTTTCTGGTAGTGGTATTGGCTTTTTGCCTCTTCTTTTTTGCTTATGAGGTTTCCGTTTTTATCATAAACCCAGCGATAGGAAACCGCTCCGTATCCGTTTGCCGTGGCCCAGGTCTCTGTGGTCATTTCCACTTTTATGCCATCAGGGTTAGAGCCGTATATTTTAATATAAACGGTATATGCTGATGTATCTACACCGGCTTCAATTTTTATGGGGTAATCGCTGTTGTTTTTAAACCTAAAGTCCGGCGCGGGCCAGCTTACTGTGGCATCAAGGCCTGCCGGCAAATAGCTTACTCCGAAGTAGTGGCAGTATCTTTCCACAATTTCAAGGTTTGCTATAAGGCTGCAGTAATAAAGGGTTGAGGACACCTGACAAATTCCTCCGCCGACTTCCGAAACAACCTCTCCGTTTGAATAGGCTCCGGCGGCCTGATAGCCTGCTGAAGCTGTGCGCTGGCCAACGGTTTTGTTAAAGGAAAACTCGTCCCCGGGGTTTAAAACAAGGCCGTTAATAGCTGCGGCAGCCTTTGTAATGTTGTTAACTCTGGCGGCGCTGCTGCCGCCGAGGGATGTGCTCTTCTGGGAAAGCAGGTCGGAAAACAGCATACTGTTTAGCTTTTCCGTGGTTATCTCCGGTTCTTCAAGTATGAGGGGGATAACTACTTTATCGCCGTTTACGGCTCTGTCCCAAATGCTCTGGGCCAAATCCATATCAAAGCTTCTGCCGACTATATGCTCTGTGGCCTGCTTTGTTTCCTTGTCATACTCGGCGTTTACAGGTTCACGAAAAATTGTGTCGTAAAGCTCTTGCAGGTCAATTTCCGCCCCATCTCCGCTGCCCGGCTTTTCCGCCGTATAGCGTATGGGCAGATAGTCACCCCGTTTAAAAGCTTCAAAAATAAGCTCGAAAAGCTCATCCTCGTTTATGCTGACAGAGCCGGCTCCTTTAACAACGCTTATACTGTCTTCACCGATTTCAAGGTCCTCTTCCATAAGGGCAATGTTCGCGTCCCGAACCCCCTCCTGAATTTTTAAGCGGATGTAAGCCTCATTAGGCTCTGCTCCATCGGAGGTTTTAAGCTCTATTCCCGATGTAAGCGCCCTTATGTAGGTGCCGGTGTTTCCGAAAAATCCCTTGTTATGGCAGCTTTCATAGGCAAAAACCGCAGCCTCCGGAGCAGGCATGAAAAAGCCCGCTTCTTTGGCGCTTAAAACCATTTCACAGTCTGCCGGAAGGGAAATAAAAAGCTCCCTGTCCTCAGCTTCCCCCAAAACGCCCTTTGAAAGGGCCTCGGCAGCTTCGGAAAGGCTAAGCCCGCCTAAATCTGTTCCCTCCATGCTGACCTTGGGAAAAATTGTTTCAAGACCGTTTGCATAAGCGCCCAGGGCAAAAAAAGCGGCGCAGAGAACTAAAACAGCCGTAGCCGCCACTATAAGAAACTTTTTCCTTCCGCCCTCACTCTTTTTTTCCACAGGTTTTTTTGCACTCTTTTTAGGCGGCCGGGACTTTGCCGCCGCCGGCGCTTTTTTGGAAGCCTTTTTCTTGTTATCGCCGGATCTATCACTGAACAGCTTCATTATAGTCCACCGCCCTTATCTTTTTAAACTTTATATTTATGCGAATATTTTCGCAGTTTTATACTAAATTGTCATTGTCATCTTGAGTCTCAGGCAACTGCTTATTGTCGGCGCCGATTATCCAGGGGTTGGCGCTGATTTTTTCCTGTGATTGAGCTTCAAGAAGGGTGCCTATAAGCATATTTGAAAGGAGAAAACCGGAGGAGGTAAAGCTCCAGCGCTCGCCCCGTCTTTTTGTCCAGCCCTTTTTTTCATATTCACCCAAAAGATATTCTATGCCGTCAAAGCCGCTTCTATAAACTCTGCTGTATTCCTCACGGGAAATTCCCCTTATGGTTCTCATGCCCAGCATGATGTATTCCGCCGCCCGCTCCAGCCTGTCTGTGTTTTCGTATTCGTCAATTATTTCAGAGCCTTCCAAGACCCCGTTTATGTAGCCTTCAAGGTCTTTTATATAGCTGTATCTAACACCGCTGACACAGGAGTGGGCGCCGGGGCCAAAGCCCATATAGTCATCCAGCTTCCAATATTTAAGGTTGTGCCGTGAGCGGTAGCCCTTCATGGCAAAGTTTGAAATTTCATACTGGGGATAGCCGTAATGCTCCAGCATATCCGTCATATAAAGATACATATCTGCCTGGTCGTCATCTGTGGGCAAAAAATCGCTGCCCTCATATTTGCAAAGGGGCGTGCCCTCCTCAAGCTTCAGTCCGTAACAGGAAAGGTGCTGGGGGCGCAGGGCGATTATCTTTGAAAGAGTGTCTGCCCAGTCATTTCTTGTCTGCCCGGGAAGGCCGTAGATAAGGTCCATGCTTATATTGTCGAAGCCCTCGGCCCTCATAAGCTTAACAGCCTGCTCCGCCTGCCTGAAATTATGGCGGCGGCCGATAATTTTTAAGATTTCGTCGTTTGCCGACTGAACCCCAAGGGAAATCCGATTTACGCCTTCGCTTTTCAAAAGGCGCAAATCCTCTCTTTTTACACTTTCGGGATTCATTTCCACAGTTATCTCAGAGGACTTTAAAACCTTGGCACAGCTTTTAAGAGCGCTGAAAATGCCGCAGATATATTTTGCCCCGTAATAGCTTGGAGTTCCGCCGCCGAAGTACACCGTGTCTATATAATACTGCTCCATATTGGGAGCGGATTCCTCAATATGCCGTATGAGCGCCTGCTGATACCTCGGCATAAAACTATCCATGCCGGCAAGAGAGTAAAAATCGCAATATGAGCACTTTCCCGCGCAAAAGGGTATGTGGATATATATTCCCAGCCTGCGTTCCATGGGTCACGCTCCTTCCTTGCCTTGGTTTAAGTTTGTTTTTTGCCGCTCTAAGCTTTTTATCCGGCTTGGGGGCAGGTTTTTCCCCGCCCCCAAGCGCCCCTTACATTAGAAAAGTGAGCATACAAGCTCTGTATATTCAGAGGGGTTTTCTAAAGGCAGCCCCGCAATTAGAAGAGCCTGAGAGTGAAGAAGCTTTGCAAGAAGCTTTGCCCTTTCCTTATCGTTTTCAAAGGCCTCGGAAAGAGACTTAAAAGCTTCGTGGGAGGCGTTTAGCTCCAGTACCCTTTGAGCCTTTATACCCTGAGCCATCTCGTTATTTTTCATAACGGAGAAATACTTTTCCATCTCAATGGAAACATCCCCCTGGGTGCTAAGATACACGGGATGAGTTTTAAGCTTTGTGCTAAGCTTAACGTCGGAAACGGACTCGCCCAAAGTTTCCTTGACGAAATCCAAAAGCTCACGGTTTTCTTCCTCCTGCTTTTCCGTTTGCGTCTTGTCTTCCTCGGTTTCAAAGCCCAAATCGTCTGTTGTAATGTTGCAGAAGGGGATGCCTTCGTGTTCCTTTAAGGCACGAATGACAAACTCGTCCTCATCGTCAAGCATATAAAGAATTTCATAGCCATGGTCCCTGACCTGCTCGGCCTGGGGAAGGTTTTCCGCCTGCAAAACACTACTTGTACAGACGTAATAAATAAACTTTTGTTCCTCGGGCATCTTTTCCTTATACTCACGCAGAGGTATAAGCTCTTTTTCAGTGCTGGAGTAGAACATCATAAGATCACGCAGCAGTTCTTTTTTCTCCCCGTAGTTGGCGCAAAGAGCATACTTAAGGTGGGTGCCGAAGGCCTCATAAAACTTGTCATATTCTTCGGCTTCCTCGTCCATCAGGCGGATAAGCTCGTTTTTAATTTTCTTTTCAAGGTTGTTAGATATAATTTTAAGCTGCCTGCTGTGCTGCAAGGTTTCTCTGGAGATGTTTAAGGGGAAATCCAGACTGTCTACTATGCCGCGGACAAAGCGGAAGCAGTCAGGAATTACATCTTTGCAGCGGTCCATAACCATTACACCGCTGCTGTATAGCTGAAGGCCATCTTCAAATTGGTCGGAAAAAAAGTTTGAGGGCGCCCTGCCGGGAATGAAAATCATGGCCTTATAGGTGACCTGCCCCTCGGCGTTTACACGGATGGTGCTGATGGGGGGTGTGTAATCATAAAAGGTGTTCTGGTAAAACTCGTCGGATTCTTCCTTACTCACCTCTTCACGGGGAAGCTGCCAGATGGGAACCATGCTGTTTATGGTTTCCTCGCCGGGGACCTCCACAGTTGTCATGATGGGCTTTCCGTCCTCGTCAAGCTCACCTGTTTCAACTTCCTCATACCGTATTCCGTCCATCACAATAGGCCAGCGGATAAAGTCACTGTATTTTTTAACAAGCTGCCCTATGGACATCTCGTTTAAAAATCTTGTGTATTCACTTTCTTCCGCGTCTTCTTTAATCTTCATGATGATGTCTGTGCCGACACCGTCTTTTTCACACTCTGTAATGGTGTATCCGTCTGTGCCTTCGCTTTCCCACTTATAGGCCGTTTCCGAACCATAGGCCTTTGATATAACCGTCACCTTGTCGGAAACCATAAAGGCGGAATAAAAGCCCACGCCGAACTGACCTATAATGTCAAGCTCCGAGGCCTCGCCGGATTTATCCATCTCATTTTTAAAGCGCAGAGAACCGCTGCTGGCGATAACTCCGAGATTTTTTTCCAAATCCTCCTTTGTCATGCCAATGCCGTTATCGGAAACGCTTATTATACGTTCCTCCTCGGATACACTCAGCTTTATTTTAAAGTCCGAGCGCTCCATCTTTACATTATCGTCCGTAAGGGACAGATAGCAAAGTTTATCGATGGCATCGCTTGCGTTTGAGATAAGCTCTCTTAGAAAAATTTCCTGATGAGTGTAGATAGAGTTTATCATCAGGTCCAGTATTCTTTTTGATTCTGTTTTAAACTGTTTTTTTGCCATAGTAAGCATAAACCTCCCATATAAAGAAAATTTACAGTAATCTCTATTTTATCATGCTTTCAGCTATTTTCAAGCATTTACCCGCAATACATTTCTTTTAAATCGGCTTTTTTATGAGCTTTTGTATTCTTGCCCTAAAACTTCGTCCATTAACTGTTAAAAGCTCAAAAAAACATAGAATATTTTATCTTCCTGAAAAATCATCTTAATCTTTGGCCCCGAGGGTGATATACTTATTAAAAACACCCCTAGGATCTTCCTTTTGTACAAACTTTATATGAGAGAGGAGTTTAATAAATATTATGGAGAAAAAGCCTGTTTCAACAAACAAAGCCCCCTCGGCCATAGGTCCCTATTCCCAGGGCATAATCGCCAAAGGAACGGCAGTTTTCATTTCCGGTCAAATCCCCATAGACCCTGCCACAGGCAGCGTTGCCGGAAGCAGCATAGAGGCTCAGGCCCGTCAAAGCCTTAATAACCTTAAGGCCGTTTTAGAGGCGGCAGGCGCAGGCCTTGAAAACGTGGTGAAAACCACGGTTTTCCTAACGGATATAAATGACTTTGCGGTCATGAACGCAATTTATGCAGAGTTTTTCACGGAAAACCACCCTGCCCGCTCGGCGGTTCAAGTGGCAAAGCTCCCAAAAGATGTAAAAATTGAAATTGAAGCCATAGCTTTTATATAAGCTGTAGCTGTTACTAGGGCGTGTTGACACTATCCGAAATGTACAGATTTTGGCGCATTTTGTGTCAACACACCCTAAAGCTGTAAAGCGTTCGGAAAGCCCTAAAGCTCCGAACGCTTTGCTGTTTTTATAGTGACATCGTTTATCCATTTTTTTGAGCGGAAGCGCCATAGACCTATGCTGAATTTAACAATATCCTCGGCTGCCTTTGCAAGAACCACCCAAATAACACTAAGCTTTAAAACAAGCCCGCATATGGCGGCCATGGGAATTGCAATTACCCACAGGGGTGCTATGTCTATGAGGGCCGCCGCCTTCACGTCCCCGCCGCCCCGCAAAACCCCCACCACGTTTGTGGTGTTAAAAGCTCTTACGGCAATAAGGAGAAATGTTATTCTTTGCATCATGCTGGCAATGTTTGAGGAAAGGGCCGACATTCCGAAAAGCGGATATACAAAAGGTTCTATAAACACTTTTAAAAGCAGCAGCATTATAAGCCCTGTGGCAAGGCCCATAACAAAAGACACTGTTGTAAGGGCCGCTCCCACGTCATATACCTCGTCTTTATTTCCCTTGCCGATTTCCCTGCCCACTATTACAGAGGCCGTGGCGGCAACAGCGAAAACCGCAACCGTGCAAATTTTATCTATATTCCCCGCAACGGTATGGGCAGCTAAAATTTCCTTGCTGTTTGCCATATGCCCCATTATGGTGGGGTATAGGGCAGTGCCAAGACCCCAGGCCGTTTCGTTTATTACAACAGGTGTGGAGTATTTTAAAAACTCCTTTATCATGGCTTTGCCGGGTCTTAATATAAGCTTAAAGGAAAGCTTAAACCTTCCGCTGAACTTAACGTGTATAAGGGTGAATATAAGCCCCGCGATACAGGCGATTAAAGTTGCTATTGCCGCTCCCTTAATCCCCAAGGCGGGGGCGCCAAGCTTTCCGAAAATAAGCACCCAGTTTAAAAAAGTATTCACCACCATGGCAGCAGCGGATATTATAAGCCCCAGCTTTGGGTTTTCCATGCTTCTGTGGGCGCCCATATAAACTGAGAACAGGCTGTAGGCAATATAGGCAAAGCCTATAACCCTTGCGTATTCCGCCGCCATGGGGATAAGCTCCTCATTATTGCTGAAAAGCCCCATCATTTGACTTGGGAAAAAGAACATCACAAAGGCAAATACCGTGCTTATCGCTCCGGCTATGTAAAGGCCTATACCTATAACACGATTTATGGCTTCCTTGTCTTGTTTTCCCCAGTATTGGCTTATCAAAACCGCAGAGCCGCTTTGCAGGCCGAACACTATAAGCTGAATTACAAAAACCGGAGTGTTTGCAACAGTTACAGCCGCCATTGGCCCCTCACCAAGAAGCCCCACCATAAAAATATCCACTATGCCGAGAGCTGTCATTATTAAGTTTTGAAATACTATGGGCAGGGCAAGAGAAAATAAATCCCTGTAAAAACCCCTGCCGCGCTTCATATAGGCAAACATAAAACTCTCCTATGTGGTGTATTTAGGGTGAAAAAAGCCTTCTTTGTTATTGACCGGAAAAACACAGAATAAAAAATGCCTTTCTCGGTTTTAAAAACAAAGAGGCTAACTTAATTATTTTACGTTTAATTTTGAGGAAAGTCAACTGGTTTTGTGTTACATTTGCTTTGTATTTAATTTCATAGCCCTCCGTCTCCTTCTTTTCTCTGTCCTCCTGTCGGGGACAGACTGTAGATTTTTATAAATTGTGACTTAGTTATTGTTTTAAACGGGTTTTATGGTATAATTAATCCAAGTAAACGCAAATTAAACTCTGGTTTATATTCGTATAAGGCGTTTACAAACATTGGGCGTTTCGCCGAGAGAAGGAGTTGGACAATATGAAATTTACCTTCACTGAAAAGAAAATTCAAGTATCCGATGAGGTAAAAGAATACGCCGAAAGAAAAGTCGGCAAAATAGACCGTTTTTTCCGAGGGCAGGCAGAAGCCTTTGTAACTTTCAGCTCCGAAAGGGGCAGATATAGGGCAGAGGTCACCATTGAAAACAACGGAACCTTCTATCGGGTAAGCGAGCTTACAGGCGATATGCACGCTTCCATCGATTCCGCTTGTGCTTCCATAGAAAGGCAGATTCGCAAAAACAAAACACGCCTTGAAAAGCGCCTTCGTGAAGGGGCCTTTGAAAGGGAAATCAGCGAAAGCTATATCAGCGAGCCGGAGGAAAAGGAATTTGACATTGTGCGCATAAAGCGCTTCCCCATAAAGCATATGAGCACCGACGAGGCCATCCTCCAGATGAACCTTCTTGAGCATGAGTTTTTCGCCTTCAAAAACGAAGACGAAGGCGGCGCCTTTGCCGTTGTATACCGCCGTCACAACGGGGGCTACGGCATGATTTGTGACTCCATCTAATTTTAAAAGTTTATTTCACATATAAATGCGGAGCGGCCTTTTGGCCGCTCCGTTTTCTTGTGTTTATAGAAAGCCTTTAGTTTTTAAAAACTCCGGCATTCCGGCTTTTTTCTGCCTATTTAAAAAGACAGCTAAAACTTAAGGCTAATATCCATGGCCTTTACACTGTGGGTCAAGGCGCCTATGGATATAAAGTCTACCCCTGTTTTTGCCACCTCGTGAAGGTCTTTTTCCCCCATATTCCCCGAAGCCTCGGTTATGGCACGTCCGTTTACAAGCTCCACAGCTTTCGCCATCTGCTCATTTGTCATATTATCCAGCATGATAATGTCCGCCCCTGCGTCAAGAGCCTGCTGTACCTGAGAAAGGTTTTCCGTTTCCACCTCTATTTTCATAAGGTGGGGGACGGCATTTCTTGCGGCTAGAACTGCCTTTTCAATGCTGCCTGCCGCTTTTATATGGTTATCTTTAATTAAAACTCCGTCTGCCAGATTAAAGCGGTGGTTATAGCAGCCTCCTGTTCTGACTGCGTATTTTTCCAGAACACGCAGGCCGGGGCTTGTTTTCCTTGTGTCAACCACTCGGGCCTTTGTGCCCGAAACTGCCTGGGCTGCCTTTTCTGCCGCTGTGGCCGTGCCGGAAAGGCGCTGCATAAGGTTTAATGCCACCCGCTCCCCTGTGAGTATGCCACGAGATGGGCCTGATATTTCGGCGAAAACTTCTCCCTTACTCACCTTGTCTCCGTCTTTTTTCAAAAGGGCGAGGCTTATGTCTTTGTCCACAAGAGCAAAGACCCTGGCGGCAATTTCAAGACCGCACAAAACCCCGTCTTCTTTCGCAATGAAAACACCTTCGGAGCGGTTTTCTGCCGGAATGCAGGAAATGGTTGTCAAATCTCCTGTGCCTATATCCTCACGAAGGGCATTTAAAAGAATTTCGTCAAGTCCTATAAAGTCCATATGCTCAATCCTCCCTGTAATGGGCCCCAACACTGTCTTTTCTCTCTATGGCTGAAAGTAAAATCCTCTCGGCAACTAAAGAGATGTTCAGGGTTTCAATGTATTCCCTGCCCTCACAATAGCCCTGCTCAAGCTCCTGTCTTATTTCCGAAACCCTGCTCAGAGCTTTTTTCATATCTTTTTCCCTGCGGCTGACAAAGCAATTATCATTCATAAGCTGCTGAATTTCAGAGCGCAAAGGGGCAAGGTCCCACTCTTTTATGGGCCGAGGTTCTATATGGCTAAGCTTTGAAGGCAGGCTTTCTGAAGGCTCTGCCAGCCTTGCGTTTATATGCTCGGCCGCACGCCTGCCGAAAACCAAACATTCCAGCATGGAATTTGAGGCCAGGCGGTTTGCCCCATGAACACCTGTGGAGGCTGCCTCGCCGCAGGCATAAAGGCCGCTGACATTGGTTTTAGCGTGAAGATTCGTCTGTATGCCCCCAATGAGATAGTGCTGAACAGGGCAGACAGGTATCCAGTCTTTCGATATGTCTATGCCGCGGCTTAGGCATTCATTATATATGGTGGGGAACCTTTTTTGAAGGTATTCCGAGGACTTTTCAGTTATATCCACAAACACATGGTCCTCACCCCGTCTTTTCATTTCCTCTGTTATGGCACGGGCGACAATGTCTCTGGGTGCAAGCTCTGCCAATTCGTGTTGACCCAGCATAAAGCGCTCTCCCGCGGCATTTTTGAGAAGACCGCCTTCCCCCCGCACTGCCTCGGATATGAGAAAGGCACGGTTTTCGTCCTTACTTGTCCATAGGCCCGTGGGGTGAAACTGGATAAACTCCATATCTTTAAGCTTTGCTCCGACACGCATGGCTGCAGCTAATCCGTCCCCTGTGGCCACAGCGGGGTTTGTGCTGACCTTATAAACCTGACCTATGCCGCCGGTTGCTATAACCACGCTTCCGGAGTCCAGTATTTTTAAAACATCATCTTTATCTAAAACAGCGCAGCCGGTAACAGCTCCATTTGAATCTGTTAATATATCCGTTAAAAAGCTGTCTGCCATGAAGGTTACATTTTTTCTCTGGGAGGCAATATGCTCCAGAGCCTTCACCGTTTCACGCCCTGTAGCGTCGCCCCCTGCGTGGACAACACGGCGGCGTCGGTGCCCCCCCTCTCGGGTAATGTCAAGATCCCCCTCCCCGTCAAGGTCGAAGGGAACCCGCATTTCGACAAGCCTTTTTACGTCTGAAGGCCCTTCCGAAACCAAGACACTAACGGCAGCATTGTCGCATATGCCGGCACCTGCCGTGAAGGTGTCTTCATAGTGATATTTAGGCCGGTCGTCCATGGCTATGGCGGCAGCAATCCCCCCCTGAGCAAGCCAGGAGTTGCTAAGGTCCACATTGCCCTTGCTTAGAATGCAGCAAGAGTACCTCTCGTCGATATGAAGGGCCGTGTATAGTCCTGCTATACCGGCGCCGATTATTATCACATCAAAGCTTATATGCTCTATATTATCCGGAAACCCGTTTGATACATATTTCATTTTGCTAACGCCTCTCAAAAGACTTTGTTGTTTATTGTATCAATTATAAGCGAGGTTTTCAATAAGCTTAGGCAGAGAATCTGAGATTATTTATAAAATTACTCAAAAACAGTAAAACCGCGGCGAAAAACTTCGCCGCGGTTTCTAGATTTAAGCTTATTTTTCCATGTCATCACGGATGGGGAACTCATACTGTCTGAAGGGAACGCAGGTTGCCGGCTGTCTGGGCTCGGGTATTTTTTCGTCAAACATATCGTAGCCTACTAAATCCTTTTCGTCAATAAGAGGTGTGGTGAGAATCTTTTCTTTCAGCCACTCGCGGAAGTCCGGATGGGCAATCTTGATGATGGCCTTGATTCTCTCGGGATAGGTCTTGAGGTAAACGTCTGCTACGCCCCATTCGGAAACCAGGAACATAACATAGTTTTTCAGCATGGAGACTATGCTGCCTTCGGGCAGCCAGGGCTGAACGTTGGACTGTCTTTCGCCGTTTGCGTCCTTATATGTGGAGCGCAGGCAGATGAAGCTGCGGCCGCCCTTACAACGCTGTGAGCCGTAGATGTATGCCAAAGAGCCGCCCATGCCGGTGTAGGGGCGCAGGCCCTGAGCTTCAGAGCAGCACTGACCGAGAAGGTCGCACATAAAGGTGGAGTTAATGGCAACCATGTTCTCCTGCTCCATAACTCCAAGAGGATCTATGCAGAGGGTTCTCGGATAAAGACGAACGTCTTTGTCGGTGGTTGCAAGCCATTTAAAGGTTGCCTCACTGCAGCCGCCGGGGCTGGAAGCATAAAGGGCCGTAACCTTGCCGGATTCAACCATGGGAACCATGTTGTCACAAAGTACCTCGGAGAATATTTCGAAGGTGCCGGAGAAATCGTTAAGGGACTTGATTATAATTTCACCAAGACCGCCGTAGCCGATTTGAATCTTGTCACCGTTTCTGAGGTAGGGAATGATGTATGAGCCGATTTTCTCATCAACCGGTGTGGGCAGAGGAGAAGGAATCTCAAGCATTTCTGTGTCAAGCTCGATTATGTAGTCAAAGTCGGTAATGTGAACGCTTATTTCCTCTTCCGGACCAGGAGCGGGATAAACACCGGTCTTGTCAATAAAAGCAAACTTTTTCACCACGCGGGGGTCGCGGGAGATGGTGTTGTTTGTGCAGACGCCATAGCAGCCGCAGTTGCACCAGCCGTTTTCATCGGGAGGGCAGTAGGTGAGGGCGGTGGTGTTAACGCCGTTTTCCCACATACTGTATTCGTACTGGTCGTAGCCGGAGCCGAGAACCTGAATAGAGCCTTCGTCGATAGCCATACGCTCAATGGGCAGCTGATAGATACTGCGAAGCTTGAAATGATCTTTTGCGTTAGGATCGAAAACCATATTTGCGGGGCCGCTCATGACATTGTACCAGAAACCGAGGTTCTTGAACTTGTCTTTCTTTTCGTAGATAGCATCAAGGAAGGCCAGGGGATTCATGGTGGCCTGTCCTAAAAATACACAGTCCCCGTCTTCAAGCTTGTCAACAGCTTCCTCCAAGGTAATGAGATGGTCCTTGTAGTGCTGCTTCCAGTCACCGCTAAGATTTCTTTTCGCCATAATTTGAACTCCTTTACCATATACATATTGATAGTGAAATCTCTCGCTTTTTCCCGAGGAAAATGCTCTTTTCGAAATAATCGAAGTCGAAATGTCAATATCTGCACTCAGTTAATTCTAAACTAAAAATTTAACAAATGCAATCGATATTTAACTTGCGGGCAATGTTTGTAGATAATATAAGATAAGATGCAAAATATTTCGTAAACATGTCCAATGAAGAGACCGCTAAATGCTATTAATGGCGGGGAATCTCAATGCAATTTCGAATATTTCGGCACTTTCCTTTATTACTTTTTACATACTTCCCTATATATTCCCCCTTTGGAAAAACCCAAATTGATTTTTCCTGATTTAAATGCCACAGCATAACACTTCTTAAGCTGCTTTTCAATTATATTTAACATGGTTATCATCTTATACTAAATTTAATATAATTGCAACCGAGACTTGGCCATACAGACAATTTTGTGCAAAAAATAAGAGAAGGTATACGCTTTTTGAGTGTTGTGACCAAATCACAGCCTCGCGTATACCTACCTTATTTATTTGCTTTATGCTTTTTTACTTCATAAATCGTTCTATTGCCTTGTTAAGGTCCTCTATTTTTTCATAGTCACCGCAGGAAACCGCTTCTATGACACATTCCGCGATATGGTCCTGCAAAATAACCTTGCCGGCATTATTTATCGCTGACCGGACGGCTGCAATTTGCACTAAAACCTCAGCGCAATCCCTGTCGTTTTCTATCATGGTCATAACGGAATCAAGATGCCCCCTCGCCTTAGCGAGACGGCCCAGCACCGCCTTTTTGTTGGTGTGGACATGGGGAACCCCATTTTCGCCGTGGCTGTGAATCGTGACCCGGGAATGGTTGTGGTTTTCCTGTGCGCCTTGCGCCGCTGTCTTGCTCATGTGCTTACTCCTTAATTGTACAGCTTAAAACTCAGGTATCAGCTTTTTCAGCATTTCACGGATGGCTGTGGGGCAGGCACTATCCATGGGCAGCTCAAAGAGAGAAGTGCTGTCACGGTCATATTTGTTGACAAGGGCATCCTCAGGCAGCTCTGCCAATACTTCAAGGCCAACCTTTTTCAAAAGCTCATCCTTCGGCTCGTCGCCGCGAACGCGGTTTAATACAAGGCCTGCCTGCTTAACGTCTATGTTGTTTTCGCCGCCCTTGGCGACTTCAAGTATGCCTGCAGCAGTCTGAAGGCTTCTAGCGGACATATCCGCCATAACCAGCAGCAGGTCAACACTTTTCATAACCCGGCGATTGAGCTGTTCGGGGCCGGCTTCGCCGTCAACTATGCAATAGTCATAGTCCTCTATAAGGGTGTCAATTCCGTAGCGGAGAAGCTCGTTGCAGGCGCAGAAGCAGCCCGGCTCCTCAGGCCTTCCCATGGTCAGAAGGTCAAAGCCGTCACCATGGGCAAGTATGCCGCGCATAAGGTTTTTTGTGGGGCCGGCATCAAGCTGCTCGCGGGCATGCCGTGAACCCAAAAGTTCGGTGCGGAGATTACTTACGGTTTTTTCAACCTTAAGTCCGGTGGTGTAGCACAGGCTCATAGCCGAGTCCGCGTCAATCGCGAGAACCTTGCCCGGGAAGCGCTCGCTTAAAGCGCGGATAAGAAGGGTGGATACAACGGTTTTTCCGGTTCCGCCTTTTCCTGTGACAGCTATAGTTTTAATTTTTTCCATTTTTGGTCCCTCGCTTTTCTAAAAAAGGTTGTTTTCTATGTACCGTGACCGCAGAATTAATTTCCCGCGGTCACGGCATTTTTCTTTTAGTTTAAGGTGCTTAGGCTTCCTTTGTGAAGTTATGTGCTCCCACAACGGATTCCATGTATTCGCCGATCTGCGCACGCAGCTCGTCGTTTGACTTGTAGCGGGGGTCGATTGCGTCGACGTCCACATACAGGGTGGGTAAACCATACTTTTCCTGGATGTAGTCGGTGACGATTTTGCCCGATGCCCAAGTGTGCTTGCAGCCAACGTGACCCATGAAGATGGATACGTTTACGCCGAACTCCTCGTACATCTTATCGATGACCTTGAGCCAGTATTCAGTGGGGCCGGTGGCACCGTGAATCATGGGAACAAGAAGCATAGACTTAGCGGTCTGATACTTAACAGCTTCCCAGTTGTCGAGATCCTGAATAATTACGCCGTCTTGATATCCGAAGCCGTCCATAACGGTGATAGCGCCATAGGTCTTTTCCATCCAGTCCATGATGCCGGTGTTTGACCAGAGCATATTCTGCATGAGACATACACGATAACGCTCCTCGGGGCATCTTGTGGCGGTCATTCCCATGTCGGCAAGCATATTGCCCATGTCAAGCTGAGTCTGGAGCATTTCGGTAACTTCAGGGGTTCCAGCAAGAGGAGCGATAATCTCGTTAAGAACGAGCATACGTCCGGGAAGTACGCAGGGCTTTTTCTTGCGGAGCTCGGCAAGCTGGATAAGCAGCTCATAAGCCTTGTTGGACTCTTCGTTTATCTGTTTAAACTTCGCCTTGCGCTCGTCGTCCCATTTAAGACCGGTAAGCTCTTCCATGAAGGGGATGAAGGCTTCAATCTGGTCTGCTACATACTTAAAGCCCTTGTCGTCATGACGGAAGGGGCAGTCAAAGGTGTAGCTGGGGCAGTCCATAAGACGCTCCATAAGGGGATAGGCAATACGGGCAGAGTCGCAGGGGACGGTGGCGTGAACAAAGGCGTCTACCTTAACGCCAAGTTCGCCCTTGAGCATAACACCAAGCTGTGCCTTGTCGATAGCGCACATACTCTGGGGAGCAAACTTTTCAGTTTCGTCAATAAAGCGTCCGCAGAGGTCTTCCATGGAAGCGATACGGGTGGGGATAGTATCAAGGAAGAAAGGAACGCAGTCAAAAGCACGGATGATGGTAACGGGAACCGGACCGCCAAAGGCAACAAGCTTTTTGCCGTTTTTCGCAGCGTCACGGACTTCTTCCCATGTGAACTTCTGAATTTCAACGGTCCACATGATTTCGGGCATACCCTTTGAAAGCATATGCTGATAAATACTGTCAACCTGCTCACAGGTAAGCTCTATCATATTAACCGGCTTTGTCGGGTCAAAGTTCTGTTTAGGTTTAGCCATTATTTATTCCTCCTTCTTACTTCTCTAACATTTCGATGAAAGCTTCGGCACGAACCGCGAGCTGACCTGCGTTTGCCATCTGCTCCTCACGCTCAAGCTGAAGCATGGGAATGCCGATGTCCTTAAGGTCAGGCTCCAGATAATAAGCTTCTCCGCCCCAGCATTCGCAGTTTTGCATCTTCTGGTAAACAACGCCCTGAACATTGTATTCTTTAGCGATGTCGGCGATTTCCTTATGCATAGTAGGACGGTTGTCCAGACTGCGGGGACATACGTTGCGCTCAAGATAGTACTTTGCAATGGAGCCGAGAACATCACTGTCATCAACTTCAAGCTGGGGGCCGAAAGCACGTCTGCCGAAGCAGAGGTCGTCTGCAACTATAAGGCCGCCCTTTTCCTCGATAACCTTTATGTATTCGGGGTTGTCAAGAGCGGAGCCAATAATCATAAGACGTGCGCGAGCCTCGATGGGCTTGCGGTTTTTCGCGTCTGCGAGGAAATCCTTGAGCATCTGGATATAGTCGTCAATGTGATGGTCGCACTCGGCGAGGGTGATGGAGAGAACTTCGGCACCGGAAACAACGGGATTTTCCGCACGGCGCAGCTCATAAACCTGGTCTATAAGGGCGCGCATTTCGTTGGTCTTGACAATAGCTGCCTTAAGAGCCTCGTCTGTAATCTCAACTCCGGAGAATTTAGAAACGGCATCAACCAGCTCCTGAAGCTCAGACTTGTAGAATCCGATAGAAATATCGTTTGTTATGCGGGGAGCGCCTATAAAATGGGTAAACTGGTTTTTTCCTTCCTTCTCGGAAATATGCTCCCAGTTGTCCATAATGCGGGCGGGCATCATGCAGCCGTCAGTCTGTACAAGACCGTCAAGCTTATAGGTGCCGTCGATAAGATACTGGAGAATCGAGCGTGCGAAGCTGCAGCTGAAGCTGGACATCCATGCCTCCGCCTCGCTGCTGTCAACGCAGTCCGTTGCCCGAAGGCGGATGGGGAGAACGTCCGCCGCATAGAAGATTTCTTCAGGAACATGACAGCATACATAACCTATGGCTTTCTTGCCTTGTGCCTGCCAAGCTTTTGCGGCTTCGCCTGAAATTTTGGTCTCGAATAATTTCTGGTAACTCATGTGTTTCCTCCTTTATGTTATTGGAAAAGGTAATTTTAAAGCTCTCGGATATCCCGGCTTGGCCCAGGGTGCCGGGGCATCCGAAAGTTAAAATTTGATGTGGCGCTTCTCACCATGAGAATCCAATAGCGTCCGAGGGACAGACTTGTCTGCAAAGCTCCGTTTTTTGGTCGGCTTTGCAGTTAGCGCAGTTTGTTTGCAAGGTGTTGCGGGCATCTTCCCGTATGATTATAACTTCGTCGTCAAAATCATCCAGTTCTGTAACGTAAAGCTGCTCCGGACACGCCTTTATACAAGGCTTGTCAGAACACTCGGCACATTTGGCGGTGTCTATCTTGATGTAATAGTGACCGGAACCGTCCTCATAGCCATAGTTTGCTATCACGGCTTTCGCCTCCTTCCATCTTGCACTTTTAGTTCTCAAGGTTCTGTGTATAAGCTTTGTCCCTTATTTTGCTGCAACTGCCTCTCTGGCTCTTTTTCTCTCAACAAGGTCCTTGGCAATAAGAGCAGCACCGGCTGCGCCGGCAATCTGGGTGTCCCATTTAGGTTCAAGAGCGGTAACTCCCATTAGTCGTTCTATGCGTTTTACAACGCCTATATTCTTGGCAATACCGCCTGTGATGGCGAAGTCAAGCTCCATGCCGTTACGCTCGAGAAGGCGCACAACACGCAGTGCCATAGCATGACAATATGCCGCCAGAACCTTTTCCTTTGTCCAGCCTGCACGCATAAGCTTTGTAGCTTCACTTTTTGCGAAAATAACACAGGTGGAGGAAACCGGGGGCGGCTCTTCATCGATTTCAAAGGACATCCTGCCGATATCCTCAACACGGACAGCAAGAAGGTTTGCAATAACTTCCATGCCGCGGCCTGTACCGGCAGCGCACTTGTCGTTCATCATAAAAGATGTAACAGCGCCGTTTTCATCGCAGTGTATGGCTTTACAGTCCTGTCCGCCCATATCGAGAATCGTGCGGGTGGTAGGTCCGTAAATAAAGTTTGCGCCTTTTGAGTGGCAGGTTATTTCTGTTACGGTTTTGTTGGAAAAGGGTACGTTTACACGTCCGTATCCCGTACCTATTGTATAGGTTATATCCTCAAGTGTCAATCCGGTGTCCTTCATTGCCCAGTTAATCGCGTCGATTGCGGAATCGGGGCTGTTAGAGCCGGTTCTCATGTTGGAATATGCATAGGGTATGCCGTCGGCCATGATAACAGCCTGGGTACTGGTAGAGCCGATATCTACACCGGCGGTTATAAGGCTTCCGTGCCAGTCAGGGATGTCAGGGTTTTTCCAGTTGGATTCCTTCCATCTCCAATATTCTACTTTTTCTATTTCAGCCATGGTTTCTTACCTCCGTTTACTTATTCTCCGTGCCGAAGATCGCAGCGCCTATAGCGCTGAGAAGCTGGTTATCCTCGGGTACTCTGATTTCTCTTTCAAAAACATCGGACATACAGCGGACAAGACCCTTGTTATAAGCGGGGCCGCCTATCATGGTGTATTTGTCTGTCAGGCCCACCCTGCGGATCATAGACGCTATGCGGTTCGATATTCCCATATGTACGCCGAAAGCTATGTCCTCTCGGGTTTCTTTGGCGTGGATGAGGGAAATGACCTCGGACTCTGCAAAAACAACACACTGGGCGTTGGTTGCTAAATCCTTGGTGTGGCGCAGGGAAAAGTCGCCCATTTCCTCTGTGGTTATTTGAAGCGCCCGAGCCATGGCCTCTATAAAGGTGCCTGCTCCAGAGGCGCACTTGTCGTTTGCCTCGTACTTCATAACTGTTCCGTCCGGGTTGAGACGGATTACACGGCAGCTGTCTGCTCCCATGTCAATGACAGTTTCCGTATCGGGCAGGGCAAATCTCGCCCCGCGAACGGCCGCGCCAACCTCGTTGACTTCCTTGTCGCCCCATTTGACTAACTCACGTCCTATGCCGGTGATAACAATGCTGTCAACTTCTTCTCTGCTTATTCCTGCTGATTCCAAAAGTTCCTTTAATACGTTCTCAGCCGCAATATCCGCGTCAAACGCAGTGGGAGCTATGGTCTTTGCAACAACCTTACCATCCTTCAGGACAGCACCCTTGGTGTTCTGGCTGCCGCAATCGATTCCAACGGTTATCATTACTTCTTCCTCCTTTATATGCTACGCCGTCCTTTACCGTCTATTTGTATAGGGACGACATTAGGGTCTATTATTATAAAGAGCAAAGCTTGTGCCAACTTACTCGTTCTTATTTTTTTGGTTGCTTCTTGCTAAATTAGGTATATGATTTTTGTGGAACATTTTGTCGACAAGAGACGTTTCCGCAATATCGACTTAATCAAATTTTTAATTAAGGTCAAGGCGCAATAGTTGTATCCTGCCTAACACAGTCAATAACGCTTCAAAACTGTGTCAATTCCATGTCAAGACACGTCCACACTTTATGCGAGATACACTATTGCCCGCTCTTTTTATATGCTTAAATATAGGCTTATTTTTGCAATGCCGGTTTTCATTTTTCAGTTCCCAAAAAAGAACGGAAGCGCCTTTGCGCCTCCGTCCCTTTATGGCTTTGTAGTTTTCCTCGCTTACTTATTGACAACAGTGTCCATATATTCAGCGATTTGACCCTTAATCTCGTCGGGGGACTTATAACGGCCGTCGATGCCGTCAACGTCGAGATACAGAGAGGGAATGCCGTACTTATCCTGAATCATGTCGGTAACCATCTTTGCGGAAGCCCAAGTGTGCTTGCAGCCGATATGTCCGACAAACATGGATACGTCTGGGTCGTACTCTTCGAAAATCTTGTCTACGAGGTATACAAAGTTCTCGGAGGGGCCTGCGGCACCGTGAATCATGGGGTTGTTCTGCATCTTCTTTGCCATGACGGTGAAGCAGTGATGCCTATCGTCAAGATCCTGATACAGGTCACCGTGCTGGAAGCCGAAGGCGTCCATAACAGCAACGGTATCATATTCTTTTTCAAGCCAGTCCATAACGCCGGAGCTGGACCAAAGCATATTCTGGAGAAGGGCCGCACGGTGCTTTTCACCATTGGGGCAGGGGCCCATGCCAAGCTCATAGAGCATTTCGCCGACTTCAAGCTCCTTCTGGAGAAGCTCTGCCATCTCGGGGAAGCAGGCCATGGCGTTGGAGGTTCCGTTGAGAACCAGCATACGTCCGGGCAGGGGGCAGGGCTTACGCTTACGCAGGTCGGCGCACTTACCCTGAAGCTCATAGGTGTTGTTGGAGTGGCCCATTGCGACTTTAAGCTTTTCCCAGTCAAGCTTTGTGCCTGTCAGCTCTTCCATGAACTCAACGAACTTCTCGGTCTGAGCGACGAGATATTCGTGGCCACGGGCGTCACGGCGGTAGGGATAGTCAAAAGCGAAGGTGGGAACGTCGAACAATCTTTCCATGTTGGGATAAACAACACGGGAGGAGTCGCAGGGAACTGCGGAATAGACGAAAGCGTCGGGCTTGGAGCCGTACTGGTCCTCAAGGGCGGTTCCGAGATAGGTTTTGCACAGACCGCAGGTGGTCTGGGGAACATATCTTTCGGCAGAGTCGATGAACTTACCTGTCAGGACGGGGTTGGGGGAAAGACGGATGGGAATTGTGTCAAGGTATACGGGGATACAGTCAAAAGCGACTATGATATCCACGGGAACCGGACCGCCGAAGAAGACAAGCTTCTTACCGGACTTCTGAGCGTCACGGTAGTTGTGCCACATGACAGACTGAATGTCAAGAGTCCAAAGGAGGTCGGGGTTTCTTTCCTTCATACGCTCAATCTGTCCTTCAATCTTCTGGCAGCAGAAATCGAAAACAGAAAGCTCGCCGCGCATTACCGCGTCTTCTAATCTAGTATCTCTAACTTTTTTTTCACTCATTTTGTTATATCCTCCTTTTCTTAGTTCTCTATCATTTCGATAAAGGCCTCTGCACGGATTGCAAGCTGGCCGGCGTTTGCAAGATGCTCTTCACGCTCAAGCTGAAGCATAGGAACACCGATGTCCTTAAGGTCAGGCTCGAGATAGAGACTTTCGCCGCCCCAGCACTCGCAATACTGCATCTTTTCGTATATGACGCCCTGTACGTTATATTCCTTACAGGTGTCAACTATCATCTTCTGAAGCTTAACGCGGTTGTCAAGCATACGGGGGCAAAGTATACGGTTGAGATAGAACTCGGAAAGACTGTCAATAAGATTGTCTTTGATTTCAACATCGGCGGCAAAAGGTCTGCTGCCGAAGCAGGTTGCGTCTGCAACTACGAGTCCGCCCTTTTCTTCGATAACCTTAATGTATCCGGCGTTATCAAGAGCAGAACCGATAAGCATGAGACGTGCGCGGCTGTCGGTGATGGGAGCGCGGTTTTTGGCGTCTGCCAAAAATGCCTCAAGCATTGCTATGTACTCATCTACGGGATAATCGCAGTGAGCAAGAGCAATCTGCAGGGCGTCCTCGCCGCTTATTACGGGATGCTCGGCTTTTCTAAGCTCGAAAACCTGGCGGATAAGGCCGCGGGCCTTATTTTCCTTCTCTATGGCAGCCTTAAGATTTTCATCTGTAAGCTTGTTGCCGGAAAACTCCTCAAGACCCTTTATAAGGTCGGCAATCTCTTCACGGTAATAGCTCTTTTCAAGCTCGCCCTTATACATACGGGGTGCGCCGATCTGCATATAGAACCTGCCGTCTCCCTTGCCCTGATACTCTGCGTTATCATAGGTGCGGGATGACATCATGCAGCCGTCACTGGTGATAAGTCCGTCAAGCTCATAGGTGCCGTCCATCCAGCGCTGAAGCATACCTCTAGCAAAGCTGCAGCTGAATGTGGACATCCATGTGTCTGCCTCGGGGGTTTCGGTTACGCCTGTTGCTCTGATGCGAACGGGCAGAATGTCAAGTGCCTGCAAAATTTCAATAGGAACATGACAGCAAATATAGCCTATGGCCTTTTTCCCCTGTGCTCTCCAAGCTTTAACCGACTCCTGGTTAATGTCTTTTTCGAATAATTTCTGGTAATCCATGTGTCTCCTCCTTTATTGTTCTTGGGGCAATAATTTCATCCTATGACACGCCGACACCCTAAAGGGTCACGCTGTCATAAGTAAAATTTTAACTAATAGCGCGAAATTAAGTGGGAGTGAGCCGCGCTGAGTGACTGTTGCCCGCATAGACCCAAGTCACACAAGATACATTTTACAGTCAGAAAAGATGATTGTCAATTCTCGATTAAATTTTGCGCAATTCAACCATATTTCACGACGGCAATTGTATAATAGAACAACAGACCACAAACTTGATAGGTAAAAAGATTTGGAAATTGAGGTCAAAAATAGGTTTATCCGTACTTTTGACCCCAAATAAGTATAAGTTGATATCTATTTAGTTATGAGTTGTTTTTTACTTCATAACCACTGTTTCAAAGTATTCGGATATCTGATCTTTAATTTCATCGCCGGATTTATATCTTCCGTCGATGGCGTCAAGGTCAACAAAAAGGGTGGGCAGTCCGTATTTATCCTGAATCATATCTGTTATGATTTTAGATGAGGCCCAGGTGTGTTTGCAGCCCACATGACCCAGGAACATAGATACGTTGGGGTCATACTCGTCAAATATTTTTTCAACAAGCTCTAAGTGATGGCGGGAAGGCCCCGAGGCTCCGTGAATCATGGGGTTGTTTTGCATTTTTCTTCCCATGGTCTTTAGGCAGTCACGCCTGTCATCAAGGTGCTCGTAATAAATATCTCCCTGAAAACCAAAGGCGTCCATAACGGCAACGGCATTGTAGGTTCTTTCCATCCAATCCATTATTTTAGCGTGGCCCCAAATCATGTTTTGCAGCATACCCACACGGTATTTTTCATCAGGGCAGGCACCTAGCCCTAAGTCTATCATCATCTGACCGGCTTCAAGCTCTCCCTCGTAAAGGTCGCCCATTTCGGGATAGCAGGCAACGGCGTTTGTGGTGCCGTTTAAAACCAAAAGTCTTCCGGGCAGGGGGCAGGGCTTATGTTTGCGCAGGTCGGCACATTTTTTCTGAAGCTCAAAGTTGCGGTTGGCGTTTTGCATATAATATTTAAGCTTATCCCAATCCAGCTTCTTGCCGGTTTGTTCTTCCATAAACTCTATAAAATCTTCCAGCTGGTCTGCAAGATACTCGGCTCCCCGCTCGTCCCGACGGAAGGGGTGGTCAAAGGAAAAGCTTGGAACTCCGATTATTTTCTCCATTGCCGGATAGGCGACTCTGGAGCTGTCGCAGGGTACGGAGTTATAAACAAAAAGGTCAGGCTCCATGCCGTATGCGCCGGAGAGCCAGGCCCCCAGCTCCACCTTGTCAAGGCCGCACATGGAGGCGCTTACGTATTTTTCCGCCTCGTCTATGTATTTAGATGTGAGGTTCGGGTTTGTGGAAAGACGAAAGGGTATGGTGTCCATATAAAAGCCAAGGCAGTCAAAGGCGGCTATAATCTCCGTTGGCACAGAGCCGCCGTAAAAGCAAAGCTTTTGACCGTTTTTCTTTACATCCCTATAGCTGTCCCACATGAATTTTTGTATTTCCATTGTCCAGAGCATCTCGGGATGTTTTTCCCTCATGCGCTCCAGAGACCCGTCAACTTTAGCACAGGCAAATTCCGTTATGGTCATTTCCCCGTCTAACACCATCTGTTCCAAATCTTTTACTTCCGACATGATTATTCCTCCTTTTCCACCATTTCTATAAATGCTTCGGCCCGCACCGCAAGCTGGGCGGCATTTGCCATTTGCTGTTCACGTTCAACCGTTATCTGAGGTATGCCGGCATCTTTCAGCTTTTTCTCCAGAAGGATGTTTTCTCCGCCCCAGCACTCGCAGTTTTGCATCCTTTGATAAATCACACCGTCACAAGAAAACTCCTTTACGGAGTTTATTATGAAATCGTGAAGCTCCTCATGTACGTCCATCATCCTCGGGCAGACAACACGCCTTAGATAGTAATCGGCAATTGTTGTGAGTATGTCTTCATCATCTTTTTGCTCCATTGGGTCACGGAATTGCATTTGGCCAAAGCAGAGGGTGTCGGTGACTATAAGCCCTCCCTTATCTTCAATAACCCGCAGATATTCGGGATCATCCAGAGCAGAGCCGATTATCATAAGGCGGGCCCGCCATGAATCTATAGGCTTGCGGTTTTTTGCGTCTGCCAAAAATGCCTTGAGCAGTTCTATGTACTCCTCTATGGGCATATTTGTTTTAGACAGAGTTATTTGAAGGGCTTCGACTCCGCTTATTACGGGGTTTTTTTCTTTTCGCAGCTCATAAAGCTCTTTTATAAGCTCTCTGGCTTCATTATAAACCTCAACAGAAGCTCTGAGCTTTTCCTCCGTAATCTTTTCTCCCGTCAGATTTTCCAGAGCCTCTATAAGGTCACGAAGCTCGCTCACATAAAAGGGAACCGTTCTTTCTGTGTGCTTTCTCGGCGCTGCAATCTGTATTATAGTTTGCCCTTTGTTTCGGGTGCGGTTAATATACTCGGCATTGTCGTAAATGCGCGAGGCCATAATGCAGCCGTCAGAAGCCACAATGCCGTCCAGCTCATATCTGCCCTCGAGCCAATACTGAAGAACACTTTTAGCAAAGCTGCAGCTAAAGCTTGACATCCACATTTCAGCCTCGCTGGCATCCACGCATCCCGTAGCCCTCATGCGAACAGGCAAAATGCCCGCCGCATGGAAGATTTCCTCCGGCACATGACAGCAGATTATTCCAAGGGCCTTTTTCCCCTGCTGCCGCCACTTTTTGACAGCTTCGCTGGAAATATCCGATTCAAATAGTTTCCCGTAGTCCATGATTCTCCTCCTGTGTTTAATTATAGAGCCTGTATTTGCTGTTTGTCTTCACCATACGGATACACTCTATTCCCCTATGGCAAGATGTGCAAGAAATTTTGTGAGTCATTTTGATTTTTTGTTAAAATTGCTCTAAAAATTTGTTGTTCCATATAAAAGTTGCTAAATACTTTTGGATAATATTTCAAGTAAATTCATGCTGCTTCCGGCGTTGGGACAAAGGATTCATGCAATAATGTATTGTTTTTAATCTTCAGCTTCTCTTTGATTTTTTCTAATTTTGCCCCCCTATGAGCAAGGCGGCTTTTATATGCTCTTGACTTTGACCTTCAAGAGACATACAATCGAATAAGCAAAAAAAGGTGGATTTACATATGCATATACCGGCAGCCTGTACTCAAAATGTTTCCGTTTTATCTTTTTCCGAAGCCCTTTCCCAGCGTCTTGAGCCCTGCTCTTACGATAGGGAAAAGTGGATTTACATACCCGAGCTTTACTCGGAATACCGCTATATCTTGGGGACAAGGGGACAAAATCCTCTTATTTGTATCGGCGTTAACCCCTCAACTGCCGTTCCCGGCGCTTTAGACAACACCTTAAAGTCTGTTTCACGGATAGCCGAGGGAAACGGCTTCGACAGCTTTATAATGTTTAATGTCTACGCCCAGCGGGCAACCCGGCCTAACGATATGGATAAGACAATAAATTCCCAGCTGCACCGTGAAAATATGAAAGCCTTTGAATATATGCTCTCAGAGCTTGGCCCCTCTGGCCGTCCCCATATATGGGCAGCCTGGGGCGCCGTGATCGAAAAGCGCTCATACCTGGCCTCTTGTGTTAGAGACATGACTGAGATTGGCCAAAAGTATGAGGCCCTTTGGCTAAAGGTTGGAAAACGCACTTTAAAGGGCCACCCCCATCACCCCCTTTATCTTAGAAAAGACCTGCCTGTTGAACCTTTTGATGTTTCTTCTTATCTTGATTCATTATAGTTTTTAAAATGCAGACCTTTACCCGTGCTTTTTCTGATTTAAAGAACGGGAATATAAAATAAAATTTATGGAGGCGCTTATGGAACTAAACATAAGACCTATGGAACGGGGCGACTGGCCCGAGGCTGTTGAGATTTTATACCAGGCCATTCAATCTAACAACGACAGCTTTCTCCTTGAATGTCCGGATTTTGACCAGTGGGATGTAAGCAACCTGCCGGACTGCCGCCTTGTAATTGAGGATGATTACAGTGTTGTGGGCTGGGCAGCTCTCTCCTCCGTGTCACCTTTGGAGGCTTATAAAGGCGTGGCCTCTGTTAGCATATACCTTGATGCCGACCACAGCGGGGGCGAAGCTGCCGCAGAGCTTTTATCCGCTCTGGCGGAGGAATCCGAAAAAGCCGGCTACTGGCTTTTGGAGGCTGAAGTGTTTGAGTCTAACCGCCCAAAGCTTTCTGTCTTTGAAAAATGCTCCTTCCGCACAGTTGGAACAAGAGAAAGGGTTGCAAAAGACCGCTTTGGGGTCTGGCGCAGTCTTGTTTTAGTGGAGCGCCGCATACAGACAGATAAGGCCGGCGGCTGTGACTGCGACATGATAAAGCAGATGCAGTGTGAATCCTGCAGCGCAAGTTCTGAATCCTGTTGTTAGCCAAGAATAATTGTCGAAAGCTTTAAGGGGATACCGCAAGATTTTTCTTGCGGTGTCCCCTTATGATTTTATCCTTATATAGCCGGCTTTTTCGGTAGAAGTATGTCGCTAAATAAGCTCCGACAGTATATTATCTCCTGTTTTCACCTTATCATTTTGTAAGATTTTAGGATATATGCTCATTTTTGCTTGACTAGGGATAAAAGAAAAGGTATTCTAAATTGATATGAGAATTTATTTTTCCGGCCATAATTACAAATATGCCGCCGAGCAGATTTTGCTTTCTCTGTTCCCCGGCGAAAAACCCGAATACCCCGAAGGGCCCCCTTCGGGAGACAGGGTATGCCTCTCACTTTCCAAGGGTGAAAAATATTATACCGCCTTTTGCTCTCTTAATCTTTCCGGCAAAAAGTATATAGGCAGGGCCTCTGCAGCAAAACACATGATTACAGATGAGCTTTCTAAAGACCGTTATCTCCAGAAGATAATAAGGCTCTCATTTTATCGTGCAGTGATACGTTCCGGTCTGCCCCGCCCTATCTGGGGGGCTCTCACGGGCATACGTCCGGCAAAGCTTATGTCAAACCTTCTTGAAGAAGGGATGAGCGAGGCTCTGGCTGTTTCACGGTTTTGCAAAGACTATGACGTATCTAGGGACAGGGCGCTTTTATGCCTATACGCTGCCCGTGCCGGTCTTGCCTGCTCAGCCTGTCTTTCGCCTGGAGATGTCTGTCTTTATGTGGGCATACCTTTTTGCCCCACACGCTGCTCATATTGCAGTTTTGTAAGTCAGTCTGTCTCAAAAAGCATGGAGCTTATCCCGCCTTTTCTGGAGGCTCTTTATTCCGAAATTGAGGCCACAGCCGCAGTTTTAAAAGAGCTTAAGCTTCGACCTATCTCTCTTTACCTTGGGGGAGGCACCCCAACAACTCTTTCGGCAGATCAGCTTCACAAGCTTTGCGAAAAGCTTTATTCGGCCTTTGACCTTAGCTCTCTTCGGGAATTTACTGTTGAGGCCGGCCGGCCAGACACCATAAACGTGGAAAAGCTAAGAGTTTTAAAGGCTCACGGCGTTACACGGGTCAGCATAAACCCCCAAACCATGGACGACAGGGTTCTTGAGGCCATAGGCCGCCGCCACACAGCAAAAGATATTTTTCGTGCCTTGGATGAGGCGGCTATTGTGGGCGGCCTTGAAATAAATATGGACCTTATAGCGGGGCTTCCTTTGGACACTCCGGATACCTTTAAAAAAACCTTGGACACTGTTTTGGAAATAGCTCCGGAAAATATCACCGTACACACCCTTTCCCTTAAAAAAGGCAGCAGCATTATGCTTGAAGAAACGGGAAAGCCCACAGCAAAACAGGTTTCGGAAATGCTGGAATACGCAAGTGCCTCGCTTTTTTCCGCGGGTTATGAGCCATACTATCTTTACAGGCAGAAATATATGTCCGGCGGCTTTGAAAATATCGGTTGGCAGCGGGGCAGCAAAGGGAATATTTATAACATATGTATAATGGAGGAGCTTTGCAGCATCATTTCTATGGGCGGCGGCGCCTCTACAAAGCTTTGCGCGGAAAACGGGCGGCTGGAAAGAATTTTCAACCCCAAATATCCGGCAGAGTATATAAATGGCATAGACAAAATTATAAAAAGCAAGGAAAAAATAAAGGAGACCCTATGGTAGCATACAAAATAGACGAAATTAATAGCATGGCTAGAAATAATCCTGAGGAATTAATCAGAAAATGTGATTCAATTTACCACGACAGGGTGGTTCACGCTGCGGATCTGATTGTGGAAAACCTTTCAAACAGTCCTATTGTTCTTATCTCCGGCCCTTCGGGAAGCGGCAAAACCACAACTTCCAAAAAAATTGAAGAGGAGCTTCGCTCCCGCGGTATTATGACCCATGCCTTGGCTATGGACAGCTATTTTCGCACGGTAAATAACAATTCACCCAAAACTCAAGACGGTAAAATCGATTTGGAATCCCCCCATTGTGTTGATATGGACCTTCTAACCGAGCATTTCAATCGGCTTAGAGAAGGCGGCCCAATAGATGTGCCCAAATATATATTTTCCGAGCAGCGCAGGGCAGATAAACCCTCGCAGACTTTAAAAATAGGTAAAAACGATGTTGTCGTAGTTGAAGGCATACACGCTTTAAACGATGAGTTAACCGATGCCCACCCCGATGCGCTGAAGCTATATATAAGCGCCCGCTCCAATGTTGAGGACGAAAACGGCTCTGTCTGCTTTAAGGGCACTTGGATGCGCCTTGTCCGCCGGGTTGTGCGGGACTATAAGTTCCGCGGGGCAGCGCCGGAATATACCCTCAGCCTTTGGGCAAATGTCCGCCGAGGTGAAAAGTTGAATATAAGCCCCTTTAAAGATAAGGCCGCTTTAAAGTTTGACTCCTCTTTTGCCTATGAGGTCTGCGTGATGAAAACCATAGCCGAGGATCTTTTCCGTGGTGTGCCCGAGGGTACCCCCCGCTATCAGGAGCTTCGCTCCATAGTGCCCGCCTTTGATAAGTTTGAAGCTATAGATCCGGCTCTTGTGGCACCGGAGTCTTTGCTGCGTGAATTTATAGGCGGCGGCATATATAAATATTAAGGCCAAAGAGCAAAAAACCATGGCTCTTGCTTCATAAAGCAAAAGGAGGAAAGAATGTCAACAAAAATAAGCTATTACTTTAAAAAACTCGAAAAATTCCCCGTTCCTCACTTTTTTGACGGGCTTACGGAAACCTATGAGATACTTCAGAAGGCAAAAGTATACTTAAAGGATACTCTTGTTGATAAAAATATAATGGAAAACCACGGGGAAATCCGTGGCAGCGCTCCGAATCTCCACGGAAACTACTATATAGGCGAAGGCACTGTTATCTATAATGACGTTACTGTTATAGGTCCTGTTTATATAGGAAGAAATTGTGAGATTATGCCCGGCGCTGTAATTCGTCCAAACAGCATAATTGCCGACGGCTGCTGTGTCGGCCACGGCAGCGAGCTTAAACACTGTGTGATGTTCGGCGGCTCAAAGGTTGCTTCCCTCGCCTTTGCGGGAGACTGTGTTTTGGGGGCAAGCGCCAGAATCGGCAGCGGAGTCATAACCGCTAACCGGAAATTCAACCAGTCTAACGCCACCATAAAAATTGACGGCGAGCAGGTGGATTTGGGGGATAGCTTTTTCGGCTGTATTCTTGGGGACAGCGCAAGGCTGGGGGCAAATTGCGTTACCCAGCCGGGCAGCCACATAGGCCCATATAGCTGGATATACCCTCTCACCAACATCCGCGGCTTTATCCCCGCCCAAAAAAGAGTATATCACCCCAGGGAGCTGCAAATGGAAGAAAATGATATAGTGGAGCTTAAGTCATGACGGAAGCAATTTTTAATTTTGACGCATCGGTTCTTTTGTTCATACAGGAACACCTTAGAAATGAATTTTTAAACCCTATAGTAACTTTTATAACTAAGCTGGGCGACAACGGCATTATATGGATAATCCTCGGCCTCGCCCTGCTTATCCCGAAAAAAACCAGACGGGGCGGCTTTGAAATGCTCATGTGCCTGCTTCTTGCCTTTCTTTTAAACGATTTGGTTTTAAAAGACCTTTTCGCCAGAACAAGGCCCTATGAGATGATAGAAGGGCTTTCTATACTTGTGCCGCCGGAAACTTCCTTTTCCTTCCCCTCCGGCCACACAAACGCAAGCTTTGCCTCTGCCGCGGGCCTTAGCTTGGCCTTCGGCAAAAAAGGCGCCTGGTCTTATATCTTAGCAGCGGCAATATCCCTTTCAAGGCTGTATGTTGGAGTCCATTACCCCACAGATATTTTAGGCGGTATTATTGTGGGAACACTGGCAGCCTTTGCAGCACATTATCTTCTTAAGAGATTTATTAAAACAAACTTTTTCAGTAAGGATAGGATGCAAGAATAAGACACTGTAATAACACATAAAAACATGGCTAAAATAAGGAGGTGACTTTGCACAATGGATTATGGATTCGGCGCACAGCAGCTTCAGGAGCAGGCGCAAATACTGTCTCCCCGTATGCTCCAATCTCTTTCTGTTTTGCAAATGCCCTCGGCAGAGCTTTACGAGTACCTTGTAAAAGAAATCGAGGAAAACCCCGTCATCACCTTTGATAGCATAGATTATGCGGAAAAGTGCCGCCGCTCCTCCCGCTTCCGTCCCGAATACGGAGACAGCGACGATATATCCGAGCGTGTTACAGACGACAATGATTCGCCCATAGTGTCACTTCGCATCCAGCTTGCCATGTTAAAGCTGCCCGAGCATATCCAGCGCATAGGCTATGCCCTTATATATCTGCTGGACGAAAACGGCTACCTCTGCTATGACGATGTTGAAAGGCTGGTTCAGGCAGCCCATCTTTCTCTTGACGATCTTAAAACAGCTTTAGATGCCCTTCAGTCTTTGGAGCCTGCCGGAGTCGGCGCCTTTAACCCCAGAGAATGCATCCTGCTTCAGCTTGAGCGCCGTGGTCTTAAAGACAGCGATGCATGGAAGGTGGCACAAAGCCATCTTGAGCTTTTGGGAAAAAACAAGCTTCCCCAAATCGCCAGAAAAACCGGCATCCCCCTCCATAGAGTTGTAAATGCCCAGCAGGCCATACGCTCTTTGAACCCCAAGCCCCTAATGCTTGAGGGGCGCCTTGCAGGAAATGAGTATATATCTCCGGATATAAGGATTATAAAAAAAGACGGTCAATTTGTGGTTGAGCTTAACCAAATCGCCGCCGATAGTTTAATTATCGATGACACCTACATTAAAATATATAACGAGACGGACAACGAAACTGTCCGAAGCTTTCTTGACAATAATATGAAAAAGGCTCAGTGGCTTAAAGACAGTATCCGTCAGCGCTGCGAAACCCTTATGGCCTGCGCTTCCCAGCTTCTTGCAAGTCAGCGTGATTTTTTCGAGTTTGGCCCTGAGTCTCTGCGGCCCTATAACCGGAAAGAGCTTGCCGAGAAAATTGGCAGAAGTGAATCCACAGTCAGCCGTGCCTTAAAGGACAAATATGTGGAGTGCTCCTGGGGGATGTTCCCCACGGACTACTTTTTCCCGAAAAGTTCTGTTGATTCCCACCCCCTGATTACAAAAATCGGCATTGAAAGCAGTATTCAGGCCATAATCCACAACGAGGACCGCAGGTCCCCCATGAGCGATGAGGCAATAGTGGATGCCCTGCGCCGCACAGGCATAAACGTCAGCCGGCGCACCGTTGCAAAATACCGCGATGAAATGGGCATACCCCCTTCCTTTAGAAGACGCATTTACTCTTAGGCCCCTGTGCTTTCTTATAGCAAAGCTGCTTATAAAACTTTGTTGGAAAAGCTTTTTCCTTCCAGGGCTTTTGGCTTAGATATCTAAAAGGCAGACGGTCTGGGAAGAACGAAGACCATGCATTCATAACGCTATAAGGTCACTTTTTGTCAGCCGGATATTAAAAAAGAGGAAGCGGATTTTTTAGTCCGCCTCCTCTTTTTTTAATTGAAAATGCCTGATAAAAAGCTTTGCACAGCAGCTTTTAAGCTAAAGCAGCACGGCATTATAAAGGGCGGAGTAGGCTCCGTCTTTTTCAAGAAGCTCCTCATGGCTGCCTTCCTCGGCTATTCCTTCATGGGTCAAAACCAGTATGCGGCGGGCATTTCGCACAGTTGAAAGCCTGTGAGCTATAACTATGCTTGTTCTGCCTCGGGCAAGCTCCTGCATGGATTCTTTAACAACCCTCTCGCTTTCGTTGTCCAAGGCGCTTGTGGCCTCGTCAAAAATGAGTATGGGCGGGTTTTTAAGAAAAACTCTTGCTATGGAAAGTCTTTGTTTTTGTCCGCCGGAGAGCTTCACTCCGGACTGCCCCACGTCAGAGTCATAACCTTCCGGCAGCTCCATTATAAACTCATGGGCATTGGCTCTTTTTGCCGCTTCTATTATTTCCTCATCTGTTGCATCGGGCTTTCCGTAACGTATGTTTTCCATAACGGTGCCGGCAAAAAGATAGACATCCTGCTGGACTATGCCTATGTGCTCTCGCAGACTTTTTGTTTTTATTTTTCTTATATCGATGCCGTCTATGGAAATGCTGCCCTCGGAAACCTCGTAAAAGCGGGGTATCAGGCTGCAAAGGGTGGTTTTTCCAACACCGGAGGAGCCGACAAGGGCAATATTATCTCCTGCCGGAACGAAAAGATCCAGCTTTTCAAATACTTCGGCGGAGTCGCCATAGCTGAAGGAAACTCCCTCGAAGCGTATATCGCCTTTAACCTCACTAAGCTCAACTGCATCAGGAGCGTCCTCGATTTCCGGTTCAATAGAGAGCATCTCACGAAAGCGCTCATAGCCGGAAAGGCCATTTTGGAAGGATTCCGTTATGAAAACCAGCTTTTTTATAGGCTCTGTGAAGTTGCTGATGTAAAGGAGAAATATAAGAAGATCCTCAATTTTCACCTGACCTTGAGTCAGCAAAATGGTGCCGAAGCCCGCAACCGCTATGGTTATCATTGTGGTCAAAGCATTTAAAACAGTATGATAGGTTGCCATGTAGCGGTAGCTATTTTTCTTGCTGCTTACAAAGCGCCTGTTGCCGCGGCTGAATTTTTCAATTTCATGCTCCTCATTGGCAAAGGAGCGCACAACCCGCACCCCTGAAAGGCTGTCTTCCATAGTGGCGTTTATATCCGCTATTCTCGCCCTGTTTCTTACAAAGGCAGACTTCATCTTCCTGTTATATATTATGGCAAACCACAGCATAAAAGGCACAGGGGCAAAGGCAATAAGGGCAAGCTGCCAGTTTATTACAAGAAGCACCGAGAAGGTGCCTATAAGCTTTATCGCCGATATAACAAGCTCCTCCGGCCCGTGGTGGAGCAGTTCGCTTATATCAAAAAGGTCATTTGTAACCCTTGACATCAGCTGACCGATTTTCTGGTCGTCGAAAAATGAGAAGGAAAGCTCGTGGTAATGGGAAAATAGCTCATTTCGCATGGTGTATTCTATTTTAGCACCCATCATATGCCCGTAAAATGTGATAAAATAGTTACACCACATTTCAAGAAGCAAAAGCCCTATCATCAAGGCGACGATTTTAATTATGGCTCTCACAGCCTCATTTCCGGCCCAATACACAACTTCTGTGGCTATATAGCGGACGAGCAACGGGATTATAATGGTTGCCGCCGCGCCTAAAGTAGCAAAAAATAGGTCAGCTAAAAAGAGCTTCATATGGGGCTTATAATAAGCCGCAAGATTTTTTAGTTCATGTTTCTTCATTTTTACCTCCATTTATATTATTAAAAAGGCAAAATCACCTTTGAATGATTTTTTATAGCAGGCTCTTTGCCTGCCACAGGTCATTATAAGCCTGAAGCTCTTATTGCGCAAGCCCCCCGGGGGCTGATTTTGATTAAGTGTTTGCTTATTCATTTTTCCTATGGGCTTCAATTTTAATATATTTCATTAAGCTGCAATCACTGTCCCATACCATAAATAGCTTTTGCCGTAAATACAGCGGCACAAGCCGATGCCGGCACTTCTTTTATAAAAAGAGGGTATAAGCGGAACAAAGCTCCGACTTTTCCGTCGGAACAGCAGGGAAAACCTATCATCATCTATCCAAACAAACTTTATCTTGGAGGTTAACAATGAAAAAACTTTTGGTTTTTCTTCTGCTTTTATCCCTTGCCTTTATGGCAACAGGCTGCAAAAGCTCTGAAGAAGCTTCCTCCCCCTCCCCTTTTGTTAATCAGACTGAAACTCCGCCTTCGGTGTTTTCTCCGGCAGACTTGGTCTTTGACGAAAGCGGCAATGTTATATTAGACGAAAACGGCCATATCAATGGGCAGGCGGCAATTGAAAACATTGACAGCTACACCACTGAGGAAGTGCTTAAAATCGCCCATTACCGAGACGGCGCCTTGGCCACAGCAGTGAATTTCACATTAGGCAGGCGGCTTTTAAAGGATTTTGACACCACTCTTTCCCAAATTGCCATGACAGAAATACCCAAGGATAGGGGCGGCACTGAAAACTTGGGCTTTGGCATAGGCTATGAAATCGGCTTTGATTTACAGTCGGAGGTTGTAAGTGAAAAGGACTGTGAAATACTATATGCCGAGCATAAGCTTACAGTCTCCCAACAGGCGGTTTTGGACAAAATCATAGAGGGCTTTGAAAGCGCCCAAAGCAGCTGAATTTAATAAAGTATTTTTCATATGCTCA
>CAZTXG010000002.1:0-15459 GCA_964617335.1 uncultured Oscillospiraceae bacterium | reverse complement strand
ATATGCTCAATCCTCGCTATATCGCCGTTTTTCTTTTTGAAAAAGATTCAAAGGAGCAAATATTCGGATAAAAAAGGCCTTGTGCAATAGTACTTAAGCTTTATAGGTCTGGAAATAATAAATTTAATAAAATAGTTATTGACATATGTCGCAAACTGTGTATAATAGAGCATAGATGACATATGTCAATTACTTTTATCAGGTTAATTCCGCTTTGAATATGTAGTTTTAACCCTGGGGTATAAAATTAACAAGCGGGATGCCCTTTAGTTTTTCTTAGAAGAATCGAGGTGATATGAAATGGCAAGACCTGTAAAATGGAGAAAGGTTTGCAGCCTGCCGGAGCGAAACCGCTTTGGTCCCCTTGGCCTTAAGGAGGGGGAGAGAAGCTATGTCAGGATGACGGTGGATGAATATGAGGCCATACGTCTAATCGATTTGGAAGACTTCACTCAGGAGGAGTGCGCCGAGCAGATGAATGTTGCCCGCACAACGGTTCAGGGCATTTATGTGTCGGCAAGAAAAAAGCTGGCCGAATCCCTTGTAAACAGCAAGGTGCTGCTTATTGAAGGCGGTGAATACCGTCTTTGCGAAGGTCGAGGCAGCGGCTGCGGCCGCGGCTGCAGCCACCATAGACGCAGCAGCTGTTTACCGGAAGATACAACAACAGAAAAAGACTAACAAAAATGGAGGCATATTATGAAAATTGCAATACCTGTAGATAACAAAAACATGGAAACGGGAGTCTGCACCTCTTTTGGCAGGGCACCTTATTTCCTCATTTACAATACCGAAACAAAGGAAAACGAATTTTTGGACAACAGCGCAGCAACAAGCACCGGCGGTGCCGGAATAAAGGCTGCTCAGGCTATAGTAGACAGCGGGGCAAAGGCTCTCTTGACCCCTCGCTGCGGAGAAAATGCCGCCAATGTATTGAAGGCTGCCGACATTAAACTATATAAAACCACAGGCGCCCCCGCTTTGGCCGATATTGAGGCTTTTATCGCCGGAAAACTCCCTATCTTAGATGAAATTCATGCGGGCTTTCACGGGCACAGGGGCAACTGATATGACTGTTGCTGTGCTAAGCGGCAAGGGCGGTACGGGAAAAACCTTAGTTTCGGCAAACCTTGCCTCTGTGGCAGAAGATGCTGTATATTTAGACTGTGACGTAGAGGAGCCGAACGGCCACCTGTTTTTTCGCCCCGAAGGTCTGGATGAAACAACCGTTACGGTAACAATTCCTCAGGTTAATCCCGAGCTTTGTAACGGTTGTCGGGTCTGTGTGGATTTTTGCAAGTTTAACGCCCTTGCCTTAATAAACGACAAGCTGATGGTTTTTGAGGAAATCTGCCATTCCTGCGGGGGCTGTGTGCTCCTATGCCCCGAAAAAGCCCTGACAGAAAAAGAAAAGCCCATAGGCAAAATCCAAAAAGGAACTTCCGGGGGGGTCTTGGTGCAAACGGGGATTATGAATACCTGCGAAGCCACCGGTGTTCCGATTATAAAAAAGCTCCTTAGTGAAAACAAAGCACAAACAGACAAAGCAGTTTTTATCGACTGCCCTCCGGGAAGCGCCTGCACCGTTATGGAAAGTATTCAGGATGCGGACTATTGCCTGCTTGTGGCAGAACCAACTCTCTTTGGCGTACACAACCTTAACATGGTCTATGAGCTGGTGCGCCTTTTCAACAAGCCTTTTGGCGTAGTTTTAAATAAATGTCTGGAAGGTAAAAACCCCGCAGAGGACTTTTGTCTGGAAAAAGACATAAAGATTCTAGGCAGGATACCTTTTGACAAGGAGCTGGGAAAATTAAACTCCGACGGAAAAATTGCGGCACGAGAAAGCGGCAAGTACCGAAGGCTCTTTTCCGACTTGCTTGAAGGGGTTAAAAAGGAGGTGCGCCATGAAGCAGCTTCTAATTCTTAGCGGAAAAGGCGGCACGGGAAAAACCACAATAGCCAGCGCTTTTATTAAGCTGTCTAGTGCAAAGGCCTATGCCGACTGCGACGTTGACGCACCTAACCTTCATCTTATTTCAGCCCAGGGGGCAAAGCCTGCAAGGACCGATTATTACGGCATGGACAAGGCGGAAATCGATACTGAAAAATGCATTAAATGTGACATTTGCAGGGAAAACTGCCGCTTTGACGCTATCAAGGTAAACGGAGAATATGCGGTAGATTCCTTTGCCTGTGAAGGCTGCGGAGTCTGCGAGGCTCTGTGTCCGGAAAAAGCAGTCACCCTAAAGCCCGCTGTGGCAGGTGAACTTATGCTGTATACCGACGGAGGCGAAACCTTCTCCACAGCCCAGCTTAAAATGGGCAGCGGTAATTCAGGCCTGCTTGTGTCTGAAGTTAAAAAACAGATGAAATCCGCAGCAGCAAAGGCGGACTTTGCCATTATTGACGGCTCCCCCGGCATAGGCTGCCCTGTTATAGCCTCTTTAAGCGGCGTGGACATGGTTTTAATCGTGGCAGAGCCTTCTGTAAGCGGCATTCACGATATGGAACGAATTATCCAAACGGCGGCGAAATTTGCCGTTAAAACAGCGGTTTGCGTAAATAAATTTGACGCAAATTTGGAAAACACCCAGCAAATCGAGGACTTTTGCAATAAGCACAAGCTGCCCTTTATCGGGCGAATTCCCTATGACACCGAGGCGGTAAGGGCAGTTAACATGGGCCTGACCATTGCGGATATAGATTGCCGGTCAGGCAAGGCGGTAAAGGCGGTTTTTAAGAAAACCATGGAGCTTCTTTTAGAAGAAGAGGCCTAATGCTTTTTTCTGCGGCTGCACTATTTGCCCGATGATAAAAAAGAAAACTTGGAGGACAAACAAAATGATTAAAATTGCGGTAGCAAGCGAGAACGAAATGGTGACCGAGCACTTTGGACACTGCTCAAACTTTAATATCTACGATGCCGAAAACAACAAGGTTGTAAAGCACGAGTCCATCCCCAACCCCGGACACAAGCCCGGATTTCTCCCCAACTATCTCAACGACAAAGGGGTAAACGTAATTATTTCCGGCGGTATGGGCGGCGGTGCTGTTGACATTTTTAATGAAAAAGGCATAGAAGTTATTGTGGGTGCAAGGGGTAAGGCTGCCGATGCAGTAGAGGCCTATCTGCAAGGCTCACTTAAGTCCACCGGTTCTATCTGTCATGAGCATAAGCATCACGACGAGTGCGGCCATTAAAAACCTGCCAATCGGTTTCCCTTCCCTTGGAAGGGCCTTCACTTCTATATAGCGGGCCCCGTCGAGTGCATCTATTATCTTTGTTGGGATAAACCCCTAAATCACGCATATTGTATGCACCTTTTAATGAAATGTATCCCTTAGCGGGGTTATAACAAGAAAAAGGTCTGCGGAAAGTTTTCCGCAGACCTTTTTTCTTTATATTACATCTTGACCAAAACCATAAGATTTATTTAGGCCGCAATAGCTGCGCCCTTTATTTTGAGTTTCCGCTTCCCCCTATGGCAAGCTTTGATTCCGTGCCGCTTATCAGCCTCACAACATTTTCCCTGTGGGCTATTATAACAAGAAGTGTGCATAAAAGCCCGATAACAACTTCAAGCCAGCCATAGCCGAAAATGAGAAGCCCAAGAGGTATGCATATGCTGGCCAGTATGGAGCCTAGGGAAACATATTTTGTGAACACCACAACAATAATAAAAACCGACCAGCAGATAAGGGCCATACGCCAATCCACCATCCACATTACAGTGCCGCCGCAAAGGGCTGCCTTTCCGCCTTTAAGCCGGTAGTAAACGGGATAAACATGGCCAAGCATAGTGCAAAAGCCTGCAAAAAGCCTTCCTAAAGGTGCGTAAGCTTCAAGGCCCAGCAGCCAGCCGCCAAAGGAAACGGCCGCAACGGCCTTTAAAATGTCCACCGCCAGCACAATGACAACACCCTTTGCCCCGAAGGTTCGGGTAAAGTTTGTAAGTCCCGCGTTTCCGCTGCCGAAGTTTCGGATATCCTTGCGAAAAATCGTTTTAGAGGCTATTATAGCCCCGTTAAGACCCCCTATAAAATAAGCAGCAATTGCCGTGATAAACAAATAAACAGTGATTTTTGTAATCATTCCTTGTCACCCTTCTGTCTGATTACCATTCTGATGGGAGTTCCCTCCAGTCCGAATACGCTTCTTATTTGATTCTCAAGGTAGCGCTGATAGGAAAAATGGAAAAGCTCACGGCTGTTGGCGAAAACAACAAAGTTTGGCGGCCTTATGCCCGTTTGAGTCATATAGTATATTTTAAGTCTTTTTCCCCTGTCGGTTGGGGGCTGAACCCGCATCGTGGCATCGGCGAGGACGTTGTTAAGCATACCTGTGGATATCCGCAGGCAGCTTTGCTCGTTAACAAAATTAACAAGCTCGAAAATCCTTTGGGTTCTCTGGCCTGTTAAGGCCGATATGAAAAGTATGGGGGCATAGGTCATAAAAGATAGCCCCTGCAAAACTTCCTTGCGCATATTATCCATGGTTTTCGAGTCTTTTTCGATAAGGTCCCATTTGTTCACTATTATAATACTGGCCTTGCCCGCCTCATGGGCAAGCCCCGCTATTTTTGTGTCCTGCTCTGTAACTCCCTCGCGGGCATCTATCATTATAAGGCAGACATCAGACCTTTCAATGGCAAGCTGTGCCCGCATAACGGAAAACTTCTCGATACGATCGTCCACCTTGGATTTTCGCCTTATGCCGGCGGTATCTATAAAAACATATTTGCCGTAGTCGTTATCTACATGAGTGTCAATAGCGTCACGAGTTGTGCCTGCAACATTTGACACTATGCAGCGGTTTTCTCCTAAAATAAGGTTTATAAGGGAGGACTTTCCCACATTGGGCTTTCCGATAACCGCAACCTTTATCCTATCCTCTTCCTCCGGCTCCTCTGTGGTTTTAGGAAAGGCGGCAAGGCAGGCATCAAGCAAATCCCCCGTGCCGTGGCCGTGAACAGCGGAGACAGCTATGGGGTCACCAAGACCAAGAGAGTAAAATTCGTAAAAGCCGGGGTCGGGTTGGCCTGTGGAGTCCATTTTGTTAACTGCCAGAACCACGGGCTTTTTTGATTTTAGCAGCATATTTGCCACATCTTTGTCCGCTGCTGTCACCCCTGTGCCTATTTCGGTGACAAGGACTATAACATCCGCCGTGTCTATGGCTATCTTTGCCTGCTCACGGATAAAAAGCAGTATTTCGTTGTCAGTGTGAGGCTCTATTCCGCCGGTGTCCACCACGTCGAAGAAAACACCGTCCCAGTCGGCTTCCGCATAAATCCTGTCACGGGTTACGCCGGGGGTGTCTTCGACTATGGAAAGCCTTTGGCCTACTATCCTGTTAAAAAGGTGGGATTTGCCGACGTTCGGCCGCCCCACTATGGCAAGAAGCGGTTTCATGTCCTGCCCTCCTTTGCTATTTTCGCTATTATTATATTAAAGCACAATTTGACTGACGATTTTTATCCCATTATGGCGGAAAAAAGCTCTTCGCCGTCTTGGGAAACCGGCACAAGCTTAACTTTAAGCTCCTCCTGGACTTCGTCTGTGCTGATATCGTCTAAAAACACCTTTTCCCCTTCACGGAGCATGGTGCGGGAGATGAGCAGCCTTTTTCCAAGGTCTTTTCCCCGAAGCTGATTTATAAGGTCACGGCCTGTTATAAGTCCCGCCACATTAATTGTGTGCCCGAAAAAGTCGTTATAGATGACAAATACATTGCCGTTAATATTATCATACTTTTCCTTTGCTGTCACTAAAAGCTTTTCCATAAAAGGCGCTGCCGATACTCCCGTAGCAATGGAAAAGCTCTCCCCTGAACAGAAGGCATCTTCATGCTCCAAGGCCGACATAAATTCACTTATTAAAAGCCGCAGCATACCCACGCCGTTTTCAAGCTGGATATAGTCCTCATAATATTCGTCCTCGGGTATGGCGAGCTTTGCCTTAAGGTATAATTCGTCCGAGGGAAAAAATATGCGGCTGCCGTGTTTTTTAAGGCAGGCCTCGCCAAAACTGTTTATGCTCTCTATGGCTTCTCCGGCACTGTCTTCAGAAAAAGGCTCTAAAGGGCAAAGACTTTGCCTGTGCTTTGTAAGCCCCACGGGGACAATGGAAACCGAGGCAACCTGGGGGAAAAGTTTTTCCAAATCTTCCATGCTGCGCAAAAGGGCCTTTCCGTCGTTTAAACCAGGGCAGCAGACAATCTGGCAGTTCATAATTATTTTTCCGGCGGCAAGCCTTTCCATAAGCTCATAGCCTTTTGCAGCCTCGGGGTTTCCAAGCATAAGGGCCCGAAGCTCCGGCTCTGTTGCGTGGACAGAGATATTTATAGGGCTTATGCGAAGGTCTATAATCCGCCGAAGCTCCCTTTCGGAAAGGTTTGTAAGGGTGATGTAGTTTCCCGTTAAAAAACTTAGTCTCGCGTCGTCATCTTTAAAATAAAGGGTTTTTCGCATACCTTTTGGAAGCTGGTCCACAAAGCAGAAAACACAGCGGTTGCGGCAGGCTCTTGCCTTGTCCATAAGATAGCTTTCAAAGGTAAGGCCCAGCTCGCCGCCCAAGGGTTTTTTTATCTTCAGCCTTCGCTGCTTTCCCTCTGGGGATTCCAGCACAAGAGAAAGCCTTGTCTCATAGGAAAAAAACTTATAGTCGAGAACATCATGAATTTCCCTGCCGTTTATGGAAACAAGCCTGTCGCCTATGCTTGCCTTATGATATAAGGGGCTGCCCTTTTCTATTTTTGTAATAAGGCTCATGCCAAAGCCTCCCTCCCGCCAAAAGTGCTAATTAATACTAATTGATATTATAAGAATACACCCATTGCATTTTTTTACAAGGGGTTTTAACCTGCTGTAGACAGCAAAAAGAGAGGGGCATAAGCTCCTCTCCTCAAGCACGTTTTGTTACCTTTTAACGTCTATGACCTTACGTCCGTTGTAGTGACCGCAGGCCTTGCAGACTCGGTGGGGCAGACGATACGCTCCGCAATTCGGGCACGCAACGATGTTGGGCGCCTCGAGCTTCCAGTGAGAGTTGCGTCTTTTATCTCGTCTGGCCTTTGAAGTTTTTCTCTTTGGAACCGCCATTGCTTACACCTCCTACTTGTCAGCTGAATAGACAGCTTTTATTCATTGGGTTTATCCAAAAGCTGCCCTAATACAGCCAATCTTGGATCAATTTCCTTTTTACAGCCGCAGGGGCCGTCGTTAAGGTTTTTTCCGCACCTTTCGCAAAGTCCGGCGCAGTTTTCATCACATAGTGATTTTTGCTCCATGCTGAGGATGAAAGAGGTTTCCAAAAGGTCAGCTAAGTCCAGATGGTTGTCCTCTATGGGGAAAAGTTCGGGGTCCTCCCCTTCCTCGGCGCTTTCGGAAAGTTTTGCGAAAACAGGGATGGAAAGCTTTTTTTCATATTCCCTTGCGCATCTGTCGCAAGATAAAAGAAGCTCCGCTGAAATTTCTCCTTCAAGGCTCATGGCTCCGGCGGTATTTATTATTAATCCGCTGGCCTTCGGCGGCGAAAGAAATCTTAAAACAGAGGGCATGGAAATCCGCTCTGTATCCAGCTCAAGGGAAAAAGGAAGACTTTTCCCCGGCATTTCGATGATTTCACAAAGATTTATCCTCATGGGACACCTCGCTATAGTCGCTTGAGTATTATAAATTAAATAATCCTGCTTGTCAACAGAAAAAATCCTATATACCAAGCCGTTTTCCCGTGTTATACTTATTATAAACATCCTTCGGCCTAATAAGCCGCCGCTTAAATGTTAGTTATGCAGGCAGTCTGATAATATAACCGAAGACAGGGAATTTATTTTACCACAAAGCCCTATATAAAACAAATATATTCGGAGGAAGGCATGAAAGAGCTGATAATAACCCAAAACGACGCAGGTCAGCGCCTTGACCGCTTTGTATCTAAGGCTCTGCCCCTTCTTCCGGAGTCACTTTTGCAAAAATATATTCGCATAAAACGGATAAAATTAAACGGCAAAGGGGCGAAAAGGGACGAGCGTTTAAAGCAGGGGGATGTTTTGCAGCTTTATATATCTGACGAGTTTTTCGAAAAGCCCAATGAAAAAAATGCCTATTTAAAGCTTTCAAAGCCCCGTCTGGATATAATATATGAAGATGAAAACATTCTTCTTGCCGATAAGCCCCCGGGAGTTTTGTGCCACAGCAGCGGAAAGCAAAGTCAGGACAGCCTTGTTTCTAATATTCAGGCTCACTGCTATTTAAACGGCCAGTGGCGCCCACGGGAGGAAAATTCCTTTGCCCCTGCCCTTTGCAACCGCATTGACAGAAACACGGGGGGCCTTGTTATTGCCGCTAAAAATGCCGAGGCCCTCAGGATTATAAATGAAAAAATAAAAGAACGGGAAATAGACAAATACTATCTCTGCGCAGTTGTGGGAAAACCAAGCCCACCCAAGGGCAGACTTGAGGACTACATTTTCAAAGACGAGTCTAAAAACCAGGTTTTTGTAAAAGATATTGATTTCCCCGCCGCTAAATTGGCAGTAACAGAGTATAATACTCTAAAACACAAAAACGGTCTTTCCCTTGTGGAGTGCCGCCTTATAACAGGGCGCACCCACCAAATAAGAGTGCAAATGGCAAACCTCGGCACTCCCCTTCTGGGGGATTTGAAATATGGGGTAAAGGGGGAAAACCAAGGCTTTGTGGAGAAGGGGCAGGCCCTTTATTCATACAAGCTTTCCTTCGATTTTAAAACTCCTGCCGGAGCTTTAGACTACCTTTCCGGACGCTGTTTTTCCGTGGCGAAAGTTGATTTCGCGGAAAAATATTTTGATTTTAATATTTCCGTTGACAAGTGACATTTTTCTATATATATTGAAGTTTACGCAAAATAACATACAGAAAAAATCGGGTAAAAGCTGCCGGAGACAAGGCCCTTCGGTATAATATTTCTAAGGGGGACGACTATGGCCAAAGAACTCATACGACTTGTTGACTGCCGCAAAGAATTTGACGGAGAAGTCGTACTGGACTCAATTAATTTATTTATACGAGACAAGGAATTTTTAACCCTGCTGGGCCCTTCCGGCTGCGGCAAAACAACAACCCTCCGTATAATCGGCGGCTTTTTAAAGCCCGATTCCGGAAAAGTGCTTTTTGACGGCGTGAAGATAAACGACCTTCCCCCTCACAAGCGAAAGGTAAACACTGTTTTTCAAAAGTATGCCCTGTTTACCCATCTCAATGTTTTTGAAAACATTGCTTTCGGACTTCGTATTCAAAGACCGAAGCTTTCTGAAAAAGAAATCGAAACCAGAGTTTTTGAGGCTTTGGAGCTTGTTGCCCTTAAAGGCTATGATAGGCGTTCTGTCAGCCAGCTCTCCGGCGGTCAGCAGCAGCGCATAGCCATAGCAAGAGCCATAGTTAACCGCCCCCAGGTGCTTTTATTGGACGAGCCTTTAGGTGCCTTAGACCTAAAGCTGCGCAAGGATATGCAAAGGGAGCTTAAACAAATACAGCAGCAGGTTGGAATTACCTTTATTTATGTGACTCATGACCAGGAGGAAGCCCTCACCATGTCTGACACCATTGTTGTTATGAACAAGGGTGAAATTCAGCAGATTGGCACTCCTGTGGATATATATAACGAACCTAAAAATGCCTTCGTGGCGGATTTCATCGGCGAAAGCAATATTATAGACGGCGTAATGGTGGAGGATAATGTTGTCCGGATGTACAGGCGGAATTTCCCCTGCCTTGACAAGGGCTTTGCCAAAAACGAGTCTGTGGACGTGGTTGTGCGCCCTGAGGACATTGACATTGTTCCCGTGGAGCAAGGCCAGATTACGGGCACTGTGACAGATGTCACCTTCAAAGGTATGCAATACGACATTATTGTCGATTTCGAGGGTTTTAAGTGGCTTATTCAAACCACGGACTTTTCTCCCGTAGGCTCAAAAATCGGCGTTAAAATTGATCCTGACGGCTTTCATATAATGAAAAAGAGCGAATATTCCGGCCTTTACGGAGACTATAGCTCTTACAGTGAGGAATACGACGAGCTTTCCGCCGACCCGGACACGGGAGGGCAGGAGGATGAGTAAAAAAACCTGCTCAAAAAAAGGCACAAAGGACTTTTGCCTTTCCGCTGCAAATAAAATAAAGACTTTTTTTAAGCGCCACCAAAAACAGTCTTTTGCCTATCCTTATATTATATGGATGGCGATTTTTGTCGTAATTCCCATAATTCTTATAGGGCTTTATGCCTTTACAGACTCCGGAGGCTTCACCCTTCGCAACTTTGCCGGCATGGCCTCCTATGCCCCTGTTTTCGGGCGCAGTCTTTGGCTTGCCTTTTTAGCAACGGTCATCTGTCTTTTTATAGGCTATCCTGTGGCCCTTGCCATAAGCCGCACAAGTCCCAAGTCCCAGCGCATTCTTATGATGCTTTTAATGCTGCCTATGTGGATAAATTTTCTTTTGCGCACCTATGCCTGGATGTCCCTTTTGGAAAACACAGGGCTTATAAACCGCGCCCTTGCCTTTTTGGGGGTTTTTGAGCTTATAAATTCCCTTCATTCCGGCAACCCATCTTATATACCTATTGATCATTTTCAAATGATCAACACCGGCGGCGCCGTGGTTTTGGGCATGGTTTATAACTACCTGCCCTTTATGATTCTTCCCATCCACAGCGTCATAATAAAAATTGACCCCTTTGTTATAGAGGCGGCTCAGGATTTGGGGGCAAACCGCTCCACGGTTTTCCGAAAGGTTATTTTGCCCCTGTCGCTTTCAGGTGTTATAAGCGGCATCACCATGGTTTTTGTGCCTTCAGTTTCCACCTTTGTAATTTCAAAGCTTCTAGGCGGCGGAACTGATATGCTTTTAGGCGACCTTATCGAAATGCAGTTTTTGGGAGCGGCATACAACCCCCATCTAGGCTCTGCTATCTCCCTTATAATGATGGTAATAGTCGTTTTGTGTATGAGCATCATGAACCGTTTCGGTGAGGGTGAGGAACAGGCGGTGCTGATGTGACAAGAAAGTATAAAAATCCCTTCGGCAACTTTATGACCTTTTTGACCCTCATATTCCTTTATCTGCCCATAGTTGTGCTTATTGTCTTTTCTTTTAACAAAACAAAAAGCCGAACCATATGGTCAGGCTTCACTTTAGACTGGTACAGGGAGCTTTTTACAGACAGCACAATAATGACCTCCCTGCAAACCACCCTTGCGGTTTCTGTTTTAGGCGCTCTTATAGCAACCATTGTTGGAACCTTCGCCGCCATAGGCTTTTTCAAGATGAAGCGAAGCTGGCGCTCCCCTCTTTTAACCATTAACAATATACCTGTTATAAATGCGGACATCATAACGGGCGTTTCCCTATCCCTGCTTTTTGTTTCAGCCGGAGCGATTTTGGGCTTTGATTTGGGCTTTGGCACCTTGCTGATTGCCCACATCAGCTTTAACATCCCCTATATTATCCTTTCTGTTATGCCAAAGCTCTACCAGCTTGACAGAAATCTTTTCGAGGCGGCTCAGGACTTGGGCTGCACCTGGTTTCAAACCATATATAAGGTTATTATACCGGAAATTATGCCCGGCATAATAAATGGCTTTATAATAGCCTTCACCATGTCGGTGGATGATTTTGTCATAAGCTATTTCACAGCGGGCAGCAGCGTGCAAACCCTTTCCATGACCATCTATGCCATGACAAGGCGCAGGATAAGCCCCAAGATAAACGCCATATCCACCCTTTTGTTTGCGGTGGTTTTAATCCTTCTTGTAATTGTTAACCTCCGTGAGGCCAGACAGGCAAAAGCCGAGGCTAAAAAACAACGGATGTTGAAAGGACGGTAGATAATGAAAAGATTTATTGTTTCTCTTTTATCCCTTATGCTGCTTCTAAGCCTTTTTTCCGGCTGCGGCGGAAAAAAAGCCGAAAACGGCCTTGTAAACGTTTATAACTGGGGGGAATATATAGACCTTGACCTTATTAAGCAGTTTGAAAATGAAACCGGCATAAAGGTAAACTACAAAACCTATGAGTCCAATGAGCAAATGTATAGCGTTTTGCGTCAGGGGGGCGTTAGCTATGACCTTGTTATCCCCTCGGACTATATGGTTTCCCGCCTTATAAACGAAGATATGCTGGCAGAACTTAACTTTGATAATATCCCCAACTACTCCCTCATAGACGAAAGCCTTAAAAATATGGATTACGACCCTTTAAATAAATTCAGTGTGCCTTATATGTGGGGCACCGTGGGCATAATCTATGACCCCGCTATAGTGGGTGAGGTGACTAGCTGGAGCGCTCTTTTTGACTCTAAAAACAGCGGAAAAATCCTCATGTTCGACAACTCACGGGATGCCATGGGCATTGCTCTTAAATATCTGGGCTATTCCATGAACACCACAGATAAGGAAGAGCTTAGCGAGGCCTTTGCCCTTTTGCAGCAGCAAAAGCCCATACTCCAAGGCTATGTTATGGACCAGATATTCGATAAGCTTGAAACCGGAGAGGCAGCCATAGGCCCCTATTATGCCGGAGATTATCTTGTTATGCGTGAGGCAAACCCAAACCTTAAATTTTGCGTTCCGGAAGAAGGCTCAAACGTTTTTGTCGATGCCATGTGTATTTTAAAAGGTGCCGAAAATAAGGAAAATGCCGAGAAGTTTATAAACTTCATGGCAGGAACGGAGCAAAGCGCCGCAAACTCCGAGTTTATCGGCTATACAAGCCCCAATGTTGAGGTTGAAGCCCTTATCGATGGGGACGAAACTGTCATGAGCGTTATGTACCCCTCAGAGGAAATTTTAGCAAATTGCGAATCCTTTATAAGCCTGCCTCAGGAAACCCTTGATTACTACGATTCCATTTGGGTAAAGCTTAAGTCATAATGAGCCCTTATCTTTACAAATCGAATTGTTTTTTTGGGATTCTTGATGTATAATGCAGCTAAGCACTTGAACGCTTCAGCAAAAAACGCCGTTTGCAGCAAAAAACGGACGGCTTGCCACAACTGACAATTATAATATGAAGGAGACGATAAAAATGAGCAAGTTATACGACGCATTAAACGAGCAGATGAACTTCGAACTGGAATCGGCCTATATTTACGCCAGTATGTCCGCTTATCTGGCCGATATGAATATGAAGGGCATGACCCATTTTATCGACGAACAGGCTAAAGAAGAGGTTGAGCACGCCGGCAAGTTCAAGACCTTCCTTCAGGACACCGGCTACGGCATAAAATACCGCAGCCTTAACCCCGGCGACGGCAAGTTTGCCTCCATAGAGGAAGTCTTTGCCAAGGCCCTTGCCCACGAAAAAGTGGTCACCGGTAAAATCCATGCCTTGGTAGATATGGCCAGAGCAGAAAACGATCAGAGAGTTTTGAATCTCCTCACCTGGTTTGTGGATGAGCAGATTGAAGAAGAAGACACCTTCTCTGTCCTCGTTGAGCGCCTTGACCGCATAGGCGGTGCATGGAACGGTCTGTATATCCTCGACAAAGAGCTTGGACAAAGATAATATACCCTTAAAGCAACGCGGGTCTGCCTTTTATTAGCAGACCCGTATTTTTTTGCGCTTTTAGTTTTTACTTTTCAAAGGGGAAGCTGTATGACAGTGAAAGGGCGTCACGTACAGCCAAAATATCCTTTTGCACCGCCTCGCCAAGGGGAACGCCCTTGTCTTTTCTCTCCAGCCAGACAAGGTATTCCTTTTCCCCTGCTGTGTATATTCTATCCTCACCGGGGGCCTTTTCCGAGGCTCTAAGCTCACGGAGTATATCTCCGCATGTTTTCTTAAAGCCCTCCTGCCCCATAAAGGCATCAGGGTCAATAACAAGGAAAAAGTGTCCCAGATGATAGGCTTTTTTCCCGCCGTTTTCGTCTAGCCCCGTAAGAGCCTTAAGGAAATTTCCTGCCTGGAGAGCAGCCGATAGCACCTCTACAACAGTGGCATAGCCATAGCCCTTGTAGCCGCCCAGCTCCTCGCCTATGCCCCCTAAGGGAGACAGAGCCGCCTTTCCGCTGACGAGGTCTTTTAAAATCTGCTCGCTGTCTGTAAGGGCGCTGCCGTCACGGCCTATAACCATTCCGGCAGGGGTATCCTGCCCCATGCGGGCGTAATACTCTATTTTACCCCTTTGGGTGATGGATGTGGCACAGTCCAGCATAAAGGGAAAGTCCTCGTCTGTTGGAAGTCCTATGGTTAAAGGGTTTGTTCCCAGCATATTTTCAACACCAAAGGTAGGGGCAATTGAGGGTCTTGCGTTTGTGCCTGTAATTCCTATCATGCCGGCCTTGGTTGCCATGCTTGCCCAGTAGCCTGCTATGCCGTAATGGGTGGAGTTTCGCACGGCAACCATAGAAAGTCCATAGGTCTTCGCCTTTTCTATGGCCATTTCCATGGCCTTATGGCTTGCCACCATACCCATGCCGTCGTTAGCGTCCAAAACTGCCGTGGTGGGTGTTTCTTTCAAAATGTCTATCTTTGTAACAGGCTTTTGAATGCCCTCTACTATTCTGTCGATATATATGGGCTTAAATCGGTTGCAGCCGTGGCTTTCAATGCCCCGCCTGTCACTTTCAAGCAAAACATCGGCGCATAAGGCAGCGTCTTTTTCCGGCACTCCATAGCCGCAAAAAGCCTCTGTTAAAAAGCTTTGCATAAGTTCCCAAGATACATAGGGTCTTTTTTCCATACTTAATTTTCCTTTCGATCTGTGTTTTGTCCGGCGGCCTTTTCCATAAACTTACACGGCTGTGCAGCCGGCACTACAGCCGTATATAAGCTTTCCTTTGGGCTTTATTATATTATAAAAGCTTTTTTTGTAAATAGCATAAGATATTTTCTTAGATTTATTGTCAGAGTTTATCCCCTATGTTGTTTTTTTGCGCAATGATGCCGCCGTCAGAGCATAAGCTTCGACGACGGCATTTTGTGCCTTGGGCATTTGATATAGCTTTTAAAAACTTAGATGCCGATTTTTAATCTTATATTTCAAGCTGCCTGCGGATATGGTTTCCAAACCTTTTCATTCGGAAGTACACAGCTATATTATGAGCACCGTAGGAAATGAGCATAAGTGCAATTGTGCAGGAAATAATGGCAGCTGAAATCATGGGGGTAAACAGGGCAAACAACCCAAAGACAATGCCCAAAATGCCAAACAGCATATGCCAAAGCCAATATGTGCGGCCCCATTGCTTCAAAGTTTGAGAGGCGGCTATATGCATTACACTGGACACTATGACCCATGTGCCAAAAACATATGGCAGGATGCTCAGGAGAAATTCCGAGCCGTTGCCAAAGCTAATCCAGATACCAATAACACTTGTCATTATTCCGCTTGCCAATATCCATCCGGAGTGATTCCCTTTTCCTTCAGCTATAAACGTGATTACCTCAGCAATTCCGGAGATTAGTATGGATATTCCAA
>CAZTXG010000001.1:5049-218704 GCA_964617335.1 uncultured Oscillospiraceae bacterium | reverse complement strand
CTAGCTCGAGCAGGCCGGCTTCTTGGGAAAACTGAGCATATCCAAACTGCCGAAAAAGCGCAAAAAGCCATTGAAAAGCACCTGACAGATAAATCCGGCAGGCTAAAAGTTCGCTGGCGGGATGGGGAGAGCGCAAATGACGGCCAGCTTGACGATTATGCTTTTTTGGGTTTTGCCTTTTTGGAGCTTTATGCCTCCACCTTTGATGTTTCATACCTTAAGCGAGCGGCAGAAATTTGGAAGATTATGCAAAGGCTTTTCTTAGATGAGGAAAATGGAGGGTTCTTCATGTATTCCTCCGACAGCGAAAAGCTTCTTACCAGACCAAAACCCGCTTATGACGGGGCACTGCCCTCGGGAAACGCTGTAGCCGGACTTTTCCTCCAAAGACTTTTCGATTATACGGGACAAGAGGATATAAGGCTTGCCTCAGAAAGTCAGCTGGGATTTCTGGCAGGCTTTGCCCAAAGGGAAAAAGCGGGGCACAGCATGGCACTTTTGGCCTTTACCGAAGTGCTTTATCCCTCTTATCAGCTTGTCTGCGTTACAGGAGAAGAAAAAGCGTCCCAGGAGCTTTTAGAGCTTATTTCCCGAAAGTTTATGTTTAATCTTACAGTGCTATTTAAAAACCCTGAAAATGAAAAAGAGCTTTCAGAAGCGGCCCCTTTCACAGCGGACTATCCCATACCGGAAAAAGGCTGTAGCTATTATCTTTGCAAAGAAAACACCTGCTATGAGCCTAAAAGTTCCATTGAAGATATCGAAGATTTGATAGTTTAAAAATAAAAAAATAAAAATGTCCGGGTACTTTTTGCGGCAAAGCAATTTGCATTTTAGCTTTACAAGCTTTTACAAATAGGCTGCTTCAAATTAGACCCGGGCATTTTTGTTTTTAAAAAGTCAGTTTTCCGCTTTGTCGTTTTTATATTCAAAGCGGGCGTAATAAGCCAGAGACAGGGCAAAAAGCGCGACAATAAGCTCAACAAGCCAAATATTAAGTCCCATTGCATTAAGTGCATAAACGGAGAAAAAGTTTACAGAGGTGTGCATAAAAAGGGCAAGTAAAAGCCAGAGAAGATTTTTCTTTCTTAAGCTTTGCATAACAAGCACCGAAAGGCCTATATGAATTGCCATGGTTAGAATTCTTTCAACCCCGCCCACGGCCGCATCCGAAAAGTTTAGCTGGGAAAAAAGCTCGGAGTTTTGGGAAAGTAAAACCGTCAGCGTAGGCAGCCCCACCAGAAGAACTGCTTCAATGGCGCCATGGCCCAAACCAAAGGCAAGGGCATCATCAACAGTACGGCGCTTTTTCATAAAAAAGCCCATTATAATATACCTGCCTATTTCTTCAAAAAGGGCGGCTGTGAGGGAAAGAAAAAGTATATAAAGCACAGGGTGGGAAGAAACAAAAAGCAGATACCAGTCCATTTGGGGAAGAACAAGCTGCAAAAGGGGAAGACGGCTTAAAACCTGAAAAACAAAGAAACAAAGGGCACCGAAAAATATAGAAGAAAAAAGCGGGCGCTTTTTAACACTGGTATAAATTATTAAGCCAAAAGGCAGCACCAGTGATGCAAATACTGAAAATGAAAGTCCTGCAAAAATCATTTTATTTCCCCCTATATCCGATTCAAACAGCTTGATTGGCTCCATTTGGCATATTCCTTAAGGCTATATAATAATTTACATAGCTAAGGCTCTTATAAGGAATTACATAAATTGAAACAAAGGGCAAAACTGTAAGGAATGACCAGCCCAAAAAGCTGAAATCTAGAACAAAAAGCTCCCACTTATGCCCAGCCATCATTTTCTTACTGCGGCGAATACACTCAAGAGCGCTTATATCTGGATTATCCAGCATGATGAAAAGTGCCATGCGGTAGCGGTAAGAGGCGATTATCCCTGGGATAATGAGAAGAAGCGACCAAAGATATATGAAAAAAAGCATTAGTATATTTAGCCAAATCACTTTAAAAAAGATGCCGAAACCGTCAAAAAGGTTGCCATAGGAGGCCTTTTTACCGCTGGAAAGATTAAAGCAGTATATCCAAAAGCCCACGTCCATCATAAGGTACATAAGGGATATGGCAAGCATTAAAAGTATGGCTGTCAGGCCAAGCTGGGGCAAAAGCGGCGTATAGTCATAATTGCCTGCTGAAAAGGCATCCATCATGCTGTTAAGCATTTGCGTCTGACCGCTTACGGACATTAAAAGAAGGTTAAGCACATAGGAAATGGCGAAAAACACTAAGGCCACTAAAAAAGGGCTGGGCCTTGATTTTGACATCAGAACCCTGGCATTATTTTTTATGGCTGAACGGCTTATTTTCATAGGGCTGCTCCTTCCGAGTTTTGCGGCGGTTTGATATAAATATGTAAACCGGCAATGGAATAATACAGTATTATTATGGGCTGAAAGGAAGGCTTTGTCAAGGTCTATGCAGTCTTTGCAATTAAGAAATGACCAGCTGTAAAGGGGAAAAAAGCAAGACGGCGGCAGGGCTTTTCTGTCCCTGCCGTCGAAAAATGACCTTATAGCTCACGCCGCTGCTTAATAAAAACTATCGGCTTTGCCTAATAATTTCCCGTCTTAATCTTACTATAATGCGTTTTTCTAAACGGCTTATGTAGGATTGGGATATACCCATAATATCGGCCACCTCTTTTTGGGTGTATTCTGTGGAGCCGCAAAGACCGAAGCGCATTACAATTATGTTTCTCTCCCGCTCCTCAAGGCAGGCAACCGCATCAAGAAGCATCCGCCTATCGGCATCATCTTCTAAAGGACGGGAAATTTCGTCCCCGTCGCTGCCGAGAATGTCGGAGAGCAAAAGCTCGTTGCCGTCCCAGTCGGTATTTAGCGGCTCATCAAGGGAAACCTCTGCCTTTTGACAGTTGATTTTTCTTAAATACATAAGAATTTCGTTTTCAACACAGCGGGAGGCATAGGTGGCAAGCTTTATTTTTTTGTCACCTTTAAAAGTGCCTATGGCCTTAATAAGCCCAATAGTGCCTATGGAAATAAGGTCTTCCAGGCCCACGCCTGTGTTTTCAAAGCGGCGGGCGATATAGACCACAAGACGCAGATTATGCTCGATAAGGAGGTTTTTTGCCTGCTCGTCCCCACACTCCAAGGCATCTAAAGCGTGTTGCTCCTGGTCTTTGGGAAGGGGAGGGGGAAGGATGTCGCTGCCGCCTATATAGTGGATGGAGGGCGGTCGGCAAAGATGGAGTTTTAAAAGGACCTCTCTGTAAGTTACATATATTTTCCCTTGGATTTGACGCAGTTTATGATTCAAAAAGAACACCCCCCGATTATTTGCAAAACCCACTTGACTGGTAAATTTAAGTTAAAAATTCAAATTATGGCGGAAAAATCACCATCAGGACACATATTTATGGGACTAAGCCCCACTAGCAGCTTGTCGGTGGCTTTTCCGGTGACAAGGGCCATGTCCGGTTTGAAAACAGGAAGCATGGCAAAAGAAACTCCCACAGCAGAGTATGGAACAAGGCGAAAGCGAGGGCGCAGGGCCTCATGTTCTGAAACTGCCAGCATAAATTCCGGCGCACCCTGCAAAAGAGCATTGGCACAGTCCTCGGGCAAAAGCTGCTTTGCGGCATCAAAGCCTGCCACCATAATGGGAAGGCCGCTTATGGGGTCGTAAAGCTCGTTTCCCGTATCCTTAAGAGCCCTTATATCTGCAGTTTTTCCGCAAAGGCTAAGGGAGACGGTCAGGGTTTCCCGCCGCTGCCTTGCGCCCAGACGGCGAAAAACAAAGCTTAAAATAAAATAGAAGACCGCAAATGACAAAAGCAGAACACGGAAAGAGATGTTTATGTAAAAGCCGCCGGAAAAACTCTCCCCCGCAAAAAGAGAAATTGCGAAAACCGCTCCCCCAAAGGCGGCAGACATGGCAAGAAAGGTCAAAAAAGGTTTTAAAAGATTTTGTGAGCCGCCGTAGGAGATTAAAGCCATGAAAGCGCCGAGACATAACTTTAAAACAGGGGAGGAAAGAAAGGAAAAAGAGGGATAAAGCACCGCCACGGAATATAAGGCACCCAGAGCCGCCCCAAAAAAATACCTAAAGCGCTTTAAAGGCAGGCAGCAAACCCTTGCCGTTAGAAGAAGGATAAAATAATTTATGATAAAATTCAAAAGGAACACAGTGTCCACATAAATCGTTTTCATATATGAAGTATATGGGACAAGGGGCAAAAAAATCGTTGCTTTAAGTCGCAGAAAAATAATAATCCGGCAGGCTTAAAGCTTACCGGATTATTATTTTAAGGTTTTTACTTAGATATGCCAGATGTTTTCCGCATAGTCGGAAACTGCCCTGTCGGCTGCGAAAACTCCGCTTCTGGCAATGTTCATGAGGGAAATCTTTGAGCGGGTTTTCTCATGGGAGAGGGTTTCGTAAAGTCTGTCATGGGTTTTAACATAACTGTCGAAATCCGCCAAAAGCATATATTCATCGCCGCCGTAAACAAGGCGGGAGACAAGATCCGAATAGCTTTCCCCATCGGAAAAGCCCATGCTGAAGCGATTTAAAACATTTCTTACAGCGCTGTTTTTATCATAAATATCCACAGGCGAATAGCCGTTTTTCTTAAGATTTACAACATCCTCGGCACGAAGGCCGAAAAGGAACATATTGTCATCCCCAAGTCTTTCATACATCTCCACATTGGCCCCGTCAAGGGTGCCTATGGTTATAGCGCCGTTCATCATAAGCTTCATGTTGCCTGTGCCGCTGGCCTCCTTGCCCGCTGTTGAAATCTGCTGAGAAACCTGGGCTGCCGGCATAAGCTTTTCAGCAACGGAAACCCTATAGTTTTCCGCAAAGTATACCTGAAGCTTTCCTTTGCAAAGCTCGTCATCCTCAATGTCTTTAGACAATGAGCAGATAAGGCTTATTATGCGTTTTGCAATTTTGTAGCTTCCGGCGGCCTTTGCCCCAAAAATAAAGCAGCGAGGGGCAAAATATGCCTGGGGATTTTGGTGGATACGGTTTTGAAGGTGGCAAATAAGCATGGCGCAAAGCATTTGACGCTTATACTCGTGAAGCCTTTTCACCTGAACGTCAAAAATAAATGAGGGGTCTATATGAGTGCCGGAGGTTTTTAAAGCGTATTGGGAAAAGGCCAGCTTATTTTGGTGTTTTATTTCGTCCAAACGGCGCAAAACCTCAAAATCTTCCGAAAAGTCCTCAAGGTTTATTAAAAGCTCCGGCTTTTTAAGGTAGTCGTCACTGCCTAAAAGCTCACATATAAGGGAGTGCAGACCGGGGTTTATCTGGGAAAGCCAGCGCCTGTGGTCTATGCCGTTGGTGACGTTTACAAATCTTTCAGGGCTTTGGCTGTAAACATCACGGAAAAGGTCATTTTTAAGGATGTTGCTATGGAGCTTTGACACACCGTTTACCTTATCGCAGACAGCAAGGCAGATGTTTGCCATGCGCACCATACCGCCCTCGATGATGAGGTTGCGCAAAACCGCGCTGTCGTCATTTTTAAAAACCTGTGCTAAATGCGCCCTGTAGCGAAGGTCTATTTCCCGTATTATCTGCCAAATTCGCGGAAGCTGCTCGGCAATAATTTCCTGAGGCCAACGCTCTAGGGCCTCTGACATGACAGTGTGGTTTGTGTAATTTGTGCAGGCGGAAACAATGGAAAGAGCCTCATCCCAGCCAAGGCCGTCCTCGTCCATAAAAATCCGCATAAGCTCCGGAATTATCATAGTTGGGTGGGTGTCATTTATCTGGAAAACGTGGTACTTTGCAAAATCCAACACATTGCCGTGCTTTTCCCTGTACTTTTTAACAACGGACTGGGCTGTGGCAGAAACAAAGAAATACTGCTGTTTTATGCGCAGCACCTTGCCCTCCCTGTGTTCGTCCGCAGGGTAGAGAACCTTTGTTATAACCTCTGCCATGGTTCGCTTTTCCATAGATTTAACGTAATCACCGCCGGAAAAAAGGTTCATGTCCAGACCGCTGGCAGAGCGGGCCTCCCAAAGGCGCAGAGTGTTTACCCTTTTGCCCTCATAGCCTAAAACAAGCATATCCCGAGGCACAGCGAGAACGGAGGTATAGTCTTTTATAGAGGTGCTGCATTTGCCGCTTATTTCCCAGCATTCTTCAAGCCTTCCGCCGAAGCGCACTTCAACCTCATCTCCATAGCAGGGGACAAGCCAGCTGTCGGCAGCTATGGCCCAGCTGTCCGGACGCTCCACCTGAATGCCGTTTATAATTTCCTGACGGAACATTCCCAGCTCATAGCAAAGGCAGTAGCCTGTGGCGGGAAGGTCAAGACTTGCAAGACTATCCATATAACAGGCGGCAAGTCTGCCAAGACCGCCGTTACCAAGACCAGCGTCCGGCTCAGTTTCAAAGATTTCGCAAGGGTCAAAGCCCATTTCCTCAAGGGCCTCATTAAGTTCGGATAAAATTCCTAAGTTGTAGGCGTTTTTTGAAAGGGATCTCCCCATCAAAAACTCCATTGACAAATAGTGCAGCTGCCGACCGTCCTCAGAGCTTTGCTTTGACTGAAGCCTTGCTATCATCTCCCGAAGAAGGATGGCACAGGCGGAAAAAACTTCGCTTTTACTGGCCTTATCGGCGGCAACTCCGAAATGGGCATTTAGCTTATCTTCAATTTGTGATTTAAGGGTATTATTTTCAATTTGGCTCATAAGCCGTTTCCTTTCCCTGCTTGATAGGGGACTTATTTTCCCCTTTTATATATTTGCTGCAGCGTTTGAAACAAGGCAGCTAAGCCTTGTTTCAGTAAAAGATATTTATAAGGATTTTTTGTAAATTAATCTAGTCAAAAAGAGATGCGTAAACCTCGATATATTGCTTTGCCGACTTTTCCCAGCCAAGCTCCTGAGTCATACAGCGATTTATAAGAAGCTGCCACTGAGCCTTATCCCCGTATGTTTCCAAGGCATAGCCAATGGTGCCAAGCATCTCATAGGCATCGTAATTATCAAATCTAAAGCCGTTTGAATTTTCAGAAGGGTGGGGGATGACAGTGTCTTTAAGGCCCCCTGCCGAGCGCACAATTGGCACTGTGCCATAGCGCATGGCTATAAGCTGAGACAGGCCGCAAGGCTCACTTTTAGAGGGCATGAGAAGCATATCGGCTCCGGCATATATAAGACTTGCCATTTTTTCTGAATACATGATATTAGCGGAGACTCGGCCGGGATATCTATCCCCGGCAGAGCGGAAAAAGTCCTCAAAGCTTCGGTCACCAGTGCCCAAAATGGCAAGGCGGGCGCCTTTTGCAATAATATCATCCAGCACATGGACAACAAGATCAAAGCCCTTATGCTCAACAAGTCTTGAGATACAAGCGATTATTGGACTGCTCTCATCAGGGTCAAAGTCCAGCATGGCGCAAAGCTGCTTTTTGCATTCGCCCTTTCCGGAGCTGTCTCTAGAGCTGAAATTGCAAGGCAAAGCCTTGTCGGTTTCGGGGTTATAGAGTTTGGTATCAAGACCGTTTATGATGCCTCTAAGCTTATGGGAGTTTTGAGCTATAATCTCATGAAGGCCGTGAGCATAAAAGGGATAGCGCAGCTCCTCGGCATAGTTGGGGCTTACGGTTGTAACGTAATCGGCAAAATAAATTGCGCCTTTCATAAGGTTAACCCCGTCGTCATAGCGAAGAAGGCCCTCCTCATAAAGATTTTTCGGCAGACCGAAAACATCGTCGGCGGTGTGGAAAGAAAAGCTCCCCTGATATTCTATGTTGTGGATGGTGTAAACGGTTTTTATCCCCCTGTAAAAGCCCGCAGGCTCAAGGTTTAAGTAGATGGGCACAAGGGCCGTCTGCCAGTCGTTGCAATTTATAAGGTCGGGGCGAAAGTTTAAAAGAGGGAGTACGGTTACAACAGCCTTTGAGAAAAAGGCAAAGCGCTCACCGTCGTCCATGCTGCCATAGATGCCCTCTCGCTTAAAGTAGTATTCGTTGTCGATAAAATAAAAAACAACACCCTCATGCTTAAGGCGGAAAAGCCCGCAATATTGGTGGCGCCAGCCTAAATCAACATAGGTGTAAAAAAGAAATTCCATCTTGCTTCTATATTCGTCATTTATAGCCGAATATAAGGGCAAAATCACTCTTGTGTCTGTTCCGGCAAGCTTTAAGGCAGCCGGAAGGGAGCCTGCAACATCGGCAAGGCCGCCGGTTTTAACAAAGGGAGCAGCCTCGCTTACAGCAAACAGAATATTCATAAAAGACCTCCTGTAAGGGGAGAGCTTGAGCATGGTCAAGCTTTTTGATTTTAGAGTCAGATTATTTTACCCTTTGGAACGGTTATGGGCAGCTTGCTGCTTCCTGTAAGGGTAAGACCGGCGGAAAAAACCGTTTCCTTGTCGGAAATAACGCATTCTAAAGAGGCATTTTCACCGATTATCGCATCCTGCATGATGATGCAGTTTCTTAGTGCCGCGCCTTTTTTTACCCGCACCCCACGGAACACAATGCAGTTTTCAAGGCTGCCTTCGATATAGCAGCCGTCTGCTATAAGGCAGTTTTTCACCCTTGCCTCTTTGGCGTAATAGGTGGAAACTGAAGACCTGCCCTTGGTGTAAACCGGACGGTTTTTAGGGAAAAGCTCACTTTTAAGACTTTGAGTAAGCATATCCATACTGGCAGTGTAATAATCGGAAATGGAGGCAATCTGGGCACAGTAGCCCCTGTGACGGTAAAGGCCTATTGTGCCGCCGTTTTCAAGGTAATGGGCGAGAGCATCCCTGTGGAAGTGGACTTTTCCGTTTGCCCTGCACCAGTCTATAAGCCCTATAAGTACGGATTTGCGGACAATATAGACCTCCATAGAGGAAGAAAGCCCCTCCTGCCCGTAGGGAGCAAAAACCATCTGCTTTGAGCGGGAGTTCTCATCACCGAGAAAGCAAAAGCCGGAAATGCAGTTGTTAATTTTTTCGGCACATACGGCCGTAATCTCAGAGTTTGAGGAGATGTGGCTTCGGAAGGCCTCTTTAAGGTCAAGGTTTACGGCAAGGTCACTGCGGAAAAGAACGATATTATCCTGCCTTATATCCGCAATATAGCTGCGGATGGCATAAAGAGCCGCCATGCAGCCGCTATATCTGCCAAAGCTGCTGTCGTGAAGACCGTAGGGGGGAAGAAGGCTCAGGCCGCCGCTGCCGCGGCTTAGGTCCCAGTCCTTTCCGCCTTCAATATGGTCTAAAAGAGACTGGTAATTGCTTTGCATTATAACCCCAACGTCCCTCACGCCTGCATTCGTCATGGCGGACAGGGCAAAGTCTATAAGTCGGTAGCGGGAGCAAAAGGGCAAAGAGGCGCTGGTGCGGTGAACCACAAGCTCATTTAAGGCAGGGTCACTGTGATAAGCATAGACAATACCGTGAAGGTCAATCATTTCTCTACCTCCCTGTTTGAATATATCATTGCTCCGGGGCTTACTATGGTGCCGTCGGGAATGTGGGAGTCAGGCCCGCAGGTGGTGATACCCCAGCCTTCTTCATCGTTTGGCGGGCTGCCCACAACGGCACCGCTGCCCACCCTTGCGTTTTCCCCTATAATGGCATATTGCACCACAGCGCCCATTTCGATGATGCAGCCGGGCATAAGGACGCTGTTTATCACAGCCGCCCCTTCGGAAACTGTTACGCTGTTACCTAAAACAGAGTTTTGCACCCTGCCCCGCAGGTCACAGCCCTCGGTGAGTATGCTGTTTTCGATAAGGGCGTTTTCCCCAACATAGTGAGGGGGCTTTATGGGGCTTCTGCTGCGTATAGGCCAAGAGCGGTCGTAAAGATTTATTAAAGTTGGAGAGAGCATATCCATATTTGCGTCCCAAAGGCTTTGCACAGTCCCCACATCCCGCCAGTAGCCCGAAAAGCGGTATGGCCAGAGCTTTTCACCGGCGGAAAGCATGGAGGGAATTATGTTTTTGCCGAAATCCTTATCTGATGCGGGGTCGTTTTCATCAGCTATAAGGTATTCTCGAAGCTTTTCCCATGTAAAAATATAGATGCCCATAGAGGCAAGGTCCGACTCCGGAACCTTTGGTTTTTCCACAAACTTGCTTATATACCCGTCTTCGCCCACCTCCATAATTCCAAAACGGGAGGCATCCTCCAGAGGAACCCGCAAAACAGCTATACTGCAATCGGCCTTGTTTTCCTTGTGCTGGCGCAGCATATCGGAATAGTCCATTTTGTAGATGTGGTCGCCGCTTAAAACAAGGACATATTCAGGGTCCCACATTTCGATAAAGTCGATATTCTGATAAATTGCGTTTGCCGTGCCGGAAAACCACTCGCCCTTTGCTCCGGCACTTTGGTATGGGGGCAGAATGTAAGCGCCCCCCCGCTGAAGGTCTAAGTCCCAGGGCTGGCCGTTTCCGATATAGCTGTTTAATCGCAGGGGCTGGTATTGGGTAAGCACACCCACAACGTCCACGCCGGAATTTGCGCAGTTACTTAAGGGAAAGTCAATTATACGGTATTTCCCCCCAAAGGGGATGATGGGTTTTGCGGCCTTGTCCGTCAAGGCATACAGACGCGAGCCTTGACCGCCGGCAAGAAGCATTGCGATGCACTCTTTTTTCATAGGCTTGAGCCTCCGTCATATATTTATAGTGTTTTGAAACCTTTTATAGGCCCTTAGTTTTTTTGCTTTGTGGTGATTTTCCACGAGTTCTGCGCAAAAATACAGCAGAAAGTGGGGGGAGGTCTAAGGTAATAGAGTGGTTTTGACCAAGGTGTGGGATTTTGTCAGCTTTAAAGAAATTACCTTCCACAAGGGAGCCTGTGCCGCCGAAGCGTTCTTCGTCGGTGGAAAACGAAACAGTATACAGCCCAGACCCTGTGACGGGCAGGCGAAAGCCCGAAGCCTTTACACCGGAAAAGTTGCAAAGGGCATAAAGCTCTTTCCCCTGTTTGTCCCGCCTGATAAAGGCCAGAAGGTTTCTGTCACTTTCGTCGGGGCAAAGCCACATAAAGCCAGAAGAGTCAAAATCTTTTTCCCATAGGGGGCGGCTGTCTTTATAAAAGCTGTTGGCCTCGGAGAAGAAGCGATTTACTGAAAGCCCCTGCTCCTGCTCTAAAAGCTGCCATGGAAGCTGAGCTTTATAGTCCCATTCGCTCTCCTGTGAAAGCTCTGCCCCCATAAAGAGCAGCTTTTTTCCCGGATGAGCCAGCATATATGCCCAAAGCAGACGCAGTGTAGAGAGCTTTTCCTCTCTCGTTCCCGGAGCCTTGCCCATAATGGAGCCCTTCATGTGGACAACCTCGTCATGGGAAATTGGCAGGACATAGTTTTCGGAAAAGGCGTACATAATGGAAAAGGTCAGGTCATTATGGCAGCCTTTTCTGAACAGTGGGTCTGTTTTTATATAGTGGAGGGTGTCATTCATCCAGCCCATGTTCCACTTAAGGTTAAAGCCCAGTCCGCCGGAGTAAGAGGGGGAGGTCACAAGGGGCCAGGCTGTGCTTTCCTCGGCTATCATAAGGATGCTCTCGTCATAGGAAAAGCAGGCTTCGTTAAGCTGCTTTAAAAACGACACGGCAGCGAGATTTTCCCTGCCCCCGTGCTCGTTTGGCTTCCACTGGCCGGAGTCCCTATCATAGTCTAAATAAAGCATAGAGGCTACAGCGTCTACCCGCAGACCGTCAACATGGAACTTTTCCAGCCAATGCAGGGCAGAGGATATGAGAAAGCTTCTGACCTCACCTTTGGAATAGTCAAAAATTCTGGTGCCCCAGCTTGGATGCTCTGCCATAAGGGGATCATTTTCCTCGTATAGTCGGCTGCCGTCAAACTCCACAAGGCCATGGGGGTCTTTTGGAAAATGTGCCGGAACCCAGTCCATAATAACCCCTATGCCCGCCCTATGGCAGCGGTCGATAAGGTACATAAGATCCTTCGGTTCTCCAAAACGGGAGGTGGCGGCAAAATACCCTGTGCATTGATAGCCCCAGGAGCCGTCGTAGGGGTATTCGGAAAGGGGCATAAACTCAATATGGGTAAAGCCCATAGACAAAACATAAGGGATAAGCACATCTGCCATTGTGCGGTAGGTGAAGGCTTGGCCGTTTTCATCATGGCGCCATGAGGCAAAATGCAGCTCATAGATGTTTAAAGGGCGATTATACATCTTGTATCTTTTCCGCCGAGACATCCAGGCCTTATCCCCCCAGTTATAGCCGGAAAGGTCATAAAGCCGAGAGGCACTCTCCGGCCGAAGCTGGGCATACACCCCGTAGGGGTCGGCCTTCCAGAGAATTTGCCCGTCTCTTGTGCTTATGGCAAACTTGTAGTGCTGGAGAGCCCTCGCCTCCGGCACATGACACTGCCAGATGCCGCCGCCAAGATAGCTCATGGGGTTTTTGTAAAGCTGCCAGCCGTTCCAGTCCCCAACGACAAAAACCTCCACAGCCATCGGCGCCCACACACGGAACAAGCTGCCGTCCTCGTCGGGAAAAGCGCCGAGAAACTCACCGGCCCTAAGGGCGGCCCCTTCGGAAAAACTTTTTATAAACTTGTCTTTTTCCATGGTGTTCATAGCAAATCACAACCTTTATCTAAGCGGAATAAAATGCTTTTTAATCTTGCTATATTGCAAGACAGCGGAAGGCTATACCTCCGCTGTCAGTTAAAGCTGTTCATAGCCTTTTCAATGCCGCTTTGTATAATCAGGCTCACAGCCTCTGCCGCAGCTTCACAAGCGCCGGAAACAAGCCTTAGCTCCTCACGGGAAAAACGGCCGATAACCCAGTTTATGACCTCGTCTTCACTGGCCTCGGTTCCGGGAGAGCCTATGCCTATCTTGACACGGGGGAAATTCTCCGTGCCAAGGCAGGCAATGATGCTTTTAAGGCCTTTATGGCCGCCGCTTGAACCTTTTGCGCGAATGCGCAGCTTGCCCACAGGCAAAGCCATATCGTCACAGACGACTATAATGCGCTCCGGCGGGATTTTGTAAAAAGAAGCGGCAGAGGAAACAGCGTTTCCTGAAAGGTTCATATATGTTTGGGGTTTTATTAGCAAAGTCTTTTCTCCGCCTATGGAGCAGGCGGCGGAAAGAGAGGAAAAGCGGAGCCGGTTTATTTTAAGCCCCTCACGCTTTTCGATTATGTCTGCTGTAATGAAGCCGGCATTGTGGCGGGTGTTTTCATATTTTGGGCCGGGATTGCCCAGAAACGCGATAAGCCATGAAACGCCGCCGCTTTTAGCTTTGAAAAACATCGCCGTAAAAATCCTTTCACCGCGAAAACACAAAAAGCGGCGGCGAGACAGAGCCGAAGCTTAGAGCCTGTCCATAAAAGCTGCCTGTTTTGCGGCATATAGTATATTTTAAGATATGTTGGCAAGAAAGTCAGTCGAAAAGTGAGGAAATAGAAACTTCTTCATAAACTCTGGCAATGGCCTCCGCAAACAGGGAATCCACAGGGAGATATTTTATCTTGTCGCATTTTTGCGTAGAGGGATAGGGGATAGTATCCAAAAATAAAAGCTCTTTTATGCTGCTTTCATTTATACGGTCTATTGCCGGGCCGGATAATACCCCGTGGGTGGCACAGGCATAAACCTCACGGGCGCCGCCAATTTCCACCAAAGCCTTGGCAGCTCCGCAGAGACTTCCGGCGGTATCCACCATATCGTCCAATAATATGACACATTTTCCTTCAACATTGCCGATTATGTTCATAACTTCGGAGCTGTTTGCCTTTTCACGGCGCTTATCCACAATGGCAAGACCCAGACCAAGCTTGTGGGAGAACTTTCTTGCCCTTGCCACGCTGCCCACATCGGGGGAGACCACAATTGCGTCATCGCAGCCGTGGGAAAACTTGTTGATATAGTAGTTTGCGAAAATTGGGCCGCCCATGAGGTTATCCACGGGAATGTCAAAAAAGCCCTGAATTTGCGAGGCGTGAAGATCCATGGTGAGAACTCTGTCGGCACCGGCCTTTGTGATAAGGTTTGCCACAAGTTTTGCTGAGATTGGGTCACGGCTTTTTGCCTTTCTGTCCTGCCGTCCGTAACCGAAATAGGGCATAACAGCGGTTATACGTCCGGCGGAGGCTCTGCGCATGGCGTCTATCATAATGAGCATTTCCATTAGGTTGTTGTTAACGGGACCGCAGGTGGACTGAATTATAAAAACATCGGCCCCCCGAACCGGCTCGTTTATTGAAATTGAAATTTCCCCGTCTGAAAAGGCGGTGCAGATGGATTTTCCAAGCTCAATATTAAGCTTTTTACAGATGCCGTCGGCAAGCTTGGGATTGGAGTTTCCGGAAAAAACCTTAATCTCCTTACCGTGTGGTATCAAAACTATCGTCCTCTTTCTTTGTGTATTTTTTAGGCTGAAAAATAAGCCCATCACTTGTCATATACATTATAGCAAATTATAGGGATAAATAATAGTCCCGATGTCAAATTTTCTGTACCTTTGGTCAAAAGGTTTTTATTAGGCTATTTCTAAAAATACCTGTCTATAAAATATTTACAAGAGTCTGGTTTTTGTATATACTGTTTAAGATGCGATTATCTTAGGTCAGCAAAGCCGGCTTTGCAAAATCTTGCCTGCCAAAGGCTTTTAGCAGGCGGCCTTTAAACACGGCGCTTCGTGTTTAAAGGCAGGGGCAGGCTTGTCCCGACGGACTGAAAGGAATGGTTAAAAACTATGCTTGAGTTTGAAGAATATAAAATGAAATTAGGCGCTCTTAAGCCAAAACTTATGGCTTTAGGAGAGGCTCTTAAGCTTGATGAGGCAAAAAAAGAGCTTTCGGAGCTGGAGGCGGAAACGGAAAAAGACGGCTTTTGGGAGGATCTTGAAAACTCCCAGAAAGTTATGAAACAGATAAAAGGGCAAAAAGCAAAATGCGCCGGATTTAAGAAGCTTGAGGATGACTTTGAGGATCTTTACACCATTTGTGAAATGGCCTTGGAGGAAAACGACGATTCCCTTTTAGACGAGCTGAAATCCGGCTTTGCAAGCTTTGAGAAAAAGCTAGAGGAGGCGAGCCTCACAACCCTGCTTTCCGGCGAATACGACTCCTATGGGGCTATGATATCCCTTCATGCCGGAGCGGGAGGCACAGAGGCTCAGGATTGGGCGCAAATGCTATACCGAATGTATCAGCGCTGGGCAGAGCGCCACGGCTTCGCCTTCAAGGTTTTAGATTATCTTGACGGGGAGGAAGCGGGGCTTAAAAGCGCAACAGTGGCAATAGACGGGGAAAATGCCTATGGTTTTTTAAAAAGCGAAAACGGCATACACCGCTTGGTGCGCATTTCCCCTTTCGACTCCTCCGGCAGAAGGCATACAAGCTTTGCGGCAGTTGAGGTTATGCCCCAAATTGAAGACGAGGGTGCAATCGAGATACGTCCTGAGGATTTAAAGGTGGACACCTACCGCTCCTCCGGTGCGGGAGGCCAGCACGTTAACAAAACCGAAAGCGCAATACGCATAACCCATATACCCAGCGGCATAGTTGTTTCCTGCCAGACAGAGCGCAGCCAACACCAAAACCGTGATTATGCCATGAGTATGCTGCGTTCACGTTTAGCTGAAATAAAAGAGCGTCAGCATCTGGAAAAGGTTGAGGATATAAAGGGTGTGCAGATGAAGATTGAATGGGGCAGCCAGATACGCTCTTATGTTTTCATGCCATACACCTTGGCGAAAGACCATAGGACAAACTATGAAAACGGCAATATAAGCGCCGTTATGGACGGAGACATAGACGGCTTTATAAACGCCTATTTATCAATGAACGCAGGAAAGTAAGCTGCTGCTTAAGGGTGTTTTAGACTAGCTATTTATCTACCCCTCGACAGCAGGGCTTCATACAAATGAGCTATCAGGAAAAAATAAGAGTAAGGGCTTCAGAAAAATCTTCCGAAGCCCTTACTTTTAAAAGCTTTAATGGCACTAAATATTTGCGGCGAAAAAGCCCGGCACGAGGCCGGGCTTTTTTTTAACTAAAATATAAACTTAAAGAGATTGTAGCTTACGATAAGGCCGCTGAAAACTATGGAGACAGTGGCACAAAGTTTTATGAGAATGTTAAGTGAGGGGCCGGAGGTGTCTTTGAAGGGGTCACCAACAGTGTCGCCTACAACGGCGGCCTTATGCTGCTCAGAGCCTTTTCCGCCGTGGTTTCCGGCTTCTATGTACTTTTTGGCATTATCCCAGGCACCGCCGGCGTTGGACATAAACACAGCCATTGCAAAGCCTGCTACGGAAACACCGCCGAGAAGGCCGACAACACCTTCAGGACCGAGGATAAGCCCTGTGATTATGGGAGCGGCAACGGCCAGAAGGGCGGGGGCAACCATCTCGCTTAAAGCGCCCTTGGTGCATAGGGAGACACAGGTGGCATATTCGGGGTCTTGTTCGCCTGTCATAATTCCCTTTATCTCGCGGAACTGACGGCGAACTTCAACTACGACACTTTGAGCCGCATTTTGGACAGCGCTCATGGTCAAAGCAGAGAACACGAAAACAAGCATTGCGCCGATGAACAGGCCGATAAGCACAGGAGGGCTTGTGAGGCTGAAGTTAAGAACTTCAATAGTGCGCTCCTGAATAATGTTCACATAGGAAACTAGCAGGGCCAGAGCGGTAAGGGAAGCAGAGCCTATGGCAAAGCCCTTGCCAGTGGCTGCGGTTGTGTTTCCAAGGCTGTCAAGAGCATCGGTGCGGCGGCGAACTTCCTCGGGCATACCGGCCATTTCGGCAATGCCGCCGGCATTGTCGGCCACAGGGCCGTAAGCATCGGTGGCAAGGGTTATACCGAGGGTTGAAAGCATACCTACAGCAGCGATGCCTATTCCGTAAAGACCCTGGTTGAAGCCGAGGGTGAAGCCTCCGCTTGCATCAACTATGTCGGGGGTGCCGCCGGAAGCAAAATAGCTTATAAGAACGGAGGCTCCGACTATAAGTATGGGGGCGATTGTAGACCTCATACCAAGGGATAAGCCGCCGATTATTAAAGTTGCAGAGCCGGTTTCTGTGGACTGGGCAAGCTTCTGGGTGGGCTTATATGTGTCTGAAGTGTAATACTCGGTAAAGTAGCCGATTGCGCTGCCGCCTATAAGTCCGCTTAAGATGGCAATGTATATGCCAAGCCAGTTTTCTGGGATAAGAAGACGGGTGATAAAGGCGGAAGCTATAGCGGCAAGCCCCGCCGCAAGGTAGGTGCCTGTGCGCAGACTGGAAAGCAGAGCTTTCTGGGAAGCGTTTTCCTTTGTTTTTATAAAGAAAGAGCCTATAACAGAGCAAATAATTCCCGCAACCGCAATGAACATAGGCAGGAGTATGCCGTTAAATCCGTATTGTGCGGCAGCACCCAGAGCAAAGCAGGCAAGAATAGAGCCTACATAGCTTTCATAAAGGTCTGCACCCATTCCCGCAACGTCACCAACGTTGTCGCCTACGTTATCGGCAATGGTGGCGGGGTTTCTGGGGTCGTCCTCAGGGATTCCGGCTTCAACCTTGCCGACAAGGTCAGCACCAACGTCGGCAGCCTTGGTGAAGATTCCGCCGCCGACACGGGCAAAAAGTGCCATGAAGGAGGCGCCCATGGCGTTCATAACCATGATGTTTCCGAAGGTTGTGGGGTCAGTAATGCCGAAAACCTTATAAAGCATCACAAACCAGATGGAAATGTCCAGCATTCCGAGGCCTACAACAGTGAAGCCCATGACAGAGCCGGAAGAAAAAGCGACTCTTAAGCCGCTGTTTAAGCTCTCTGATGCTGCCTGTGCCGTGCGGGCGTTTGCATAAGTTGCGATTTTCATGCCGATAAAACCGGCCAAAAGGGACCAGATGCCGCCTGTTAGGAAGGCAAAAGGTGTAAACTTAGACAGCATCTCGCCGCCTGTGGCAAATGCCATAGCGAATAGCAGAATAAAAACAACCACAAAAACCTTTGCGACAGTTTTATACTGCTGCTGCAGATAAGCGTTTGCGCCCTCACGAATGGACGCCGCTATTTTCCGCATTGTCTCGGTACCCTCGGAAAAGCTCATGACCTTTTTTGCCTGGAAAATGGCAAAAACAGCAGCAAGAGCAAAGCCGACGAAACCGATCCAGAAATAACTTTCCATGATTTCACTCCTCTTATTTTTTACACAAAAACAGGTGAGAAAAACTTCTCACTTAACACTCAAATATTTTATAACAATAGCAGTAAAAATACAAATGTCTGATTGTACAAGAAGATTTTAAATATATGTCCACTATTGCACAAAAGTCACAGTTATAAGGCAAAGAATTTGTATAAATATAAGTAATGTTTGTAACAAGTCGTATGACTTGAATGGCTTTTCTGTATATGCTATACTATGTGGGAAACCATGGTTAAAAGCACTGTCTGCCATGAATAAAAATATAAATTTACACTGATTATAGGGCTTTGCAAAGGATATTAGATATTTTTAAAACCCAGCTTAAAACAGGCAAAAATATGGTGCTTCGGCAAAGGGGATTTAAGTGCTAAGGCCAAAGGGCAGATGTGAAGATGAGCTATGAAAGTATCCAAAGGCGATAATCCAAACGGAATATTAGCCTTTAGGGCGAATGGAGGTTTGTATGAAGGGCATAATTCTTGCGGCAGGTAAGGGGACAAGGCTATATCCCATAACACATTCCGTGTGCAAACCCCTGCTTCCTGTTTATGATAAACCCATGATTTATTATCCTCTGTCCATTTTTTTGGAACTTGGGATAAGGGATATACTTATAATTGTACCGCCGGATGAGCAAAACCAGTTTGAGTGGCTTTTGGGAGACGGCAGCAGCTTTGGGGTACGCATAAGCTATAAAAAACAGTATGACAGGCGAGGCATAGCAGATGCCTTCATTTTGGGCGAGGATTTTATAGACGGAGACAGGGTCTGCCTTGCTCTTGGGGATAATATTTTCTTTGGCTCAGGGCTTGAAGAAAAGCTTGAGCAGGCCAGGGAAAGCAGCAGTGCGGCGACGGTTTTCGGCTGCTATATGGATGACCCAAGACCTTTCGGCGTTGTGGAATTTGACAAAGACGGCAGGGTTATAAGCATAGAGGAAAAGCCGAAAAACCCCAAGTCAAATTATATCATTCCGGGGCTGTATTTCTATGACAACAGGGTGTCGGAAATCGCCAAAAAGGTGAAGCCTTCGGATAGGGGAGAGCTGGAAATTACCTCTGTTAACAACAGCTATCTTCAGCTGGGAGAACTTAGTGTTGTCACCTTGGAAAAGGAAATTTTATGGTTTGACACGGGGAATGCAAACTCCCTTTTGGACGCTGCCTGTGCCATTCGCAAATATCGCGAGGAAACAGGTATACAAATTGGCTGCCTTGAGGAAATTGCCCATAGAAACGGACTTATAAGCCGTGATGAGCTTGCCTCCGTGGCTGAAAAGCTTAAAATGTCTGACTATGGAAAATACCTTATGGAATATTCTAAAGGCAAATAAATATATATATAAAAGCTGCGGAAGGTTTTAATCTTCCGCAGCTTTTTTTATCCGGCCCCTGCCCTGCGTCGGGTCAAAGGGCAAAAATAGCTATCTGTCCTGATAAATTTTTCTTGGCGCATACTTTGTGTGAAGAATGTCGTGGGCCTTATGACTGCCCGGTTCGCCGAGATAGGTTTCGTAAATCTCCTTGATTACGGGGTTTTCGTGGCTTTTGCGCAGACCCATCTTTGCATCCTTGCCATAAAGACCGGAGGCACGGATGGCCTTAACATCCTTTGTGTTTTGGATATATCCGGGGACATTGGGCTGGCCTCCGCCGTTTACACAGCCGCCGGGGCAGGCCATAACTTCAACAAAGTCATAGTGAGCCTTGCCCTCTTTAACGCTGTTTAAAAGCTTTGTGGCATTTTCAAGTCCGGAGACAACGGCAACACGGACATTTGTTCCCGCAAGGTCAAACTCTGCCTCCTTAATGGCTTCTGTGCCTCGAACCTCGTGGAAGTCAAGCTTTTCAAGAGGTTTTCCCGTAACGATTTCCGCAACTGTTCGAAGAGCGGCTTCCATAACACCGCCGGTGGCGCCGAAGATATGGCCTGCGCCGGAGGCAATGCCGAAAATGGGGTCAAAGGTTTCGTCGGGCAGCTCCTCAAAGACTATGCCGGAGCGCTTTATCATATTGGCAAGCTCGGGAGTTGTTATGGCAACATCTATATCCGGATAGCCGGAGGCGCTTTGGTCAGCCCGTGTGCGCTCAAACTTTTTCGCTGTGCAGGGCATTATGCTGACAACGAAGATGTCCTTGGGGTCAAGACCCATTTTGTCGGCGTAATAGGTTTTTGTAAGGGCGCCGAACATCTGCTGGGGAGACTTGCAGGAGCTTACATTGGGGAGAAACTCCGGATAGTAATGCTCGCAAAACTTAACCCAGCCGGGAGAACAGGAGGTTATAAGGGGCAGGGCGCCGCCCTCTTTAAGTCTATGGAGAAGCTCTGTGCCTTCCTCGACTATGGTCATGTCGGCAGCGGTATCAACGTCAAAAATACCGTCAAAGCCCATGCGGCGCAGGGAGGCCGCAAGCTTTCCTTCCACATTGGTTCCCATAGGCATACCGAAGCATTCGCCCAGCTGAACACGGACAGAAGGAGCAGGAGCCACAACCACGTGCTTTGTTTCGTCGGCCAAAGCTGCCCAGACCTTGTCTGTGTCGTCACGGACTGTAAGGGCGGCAGTGGGACAAACCTGAACACACTGGCCGCAGTTTATGCAGGAGGTGCTGCTTAAAGGCATATCGAAGGCAGAGCCTATGTGGGTGTTAAAGCCGCGGGAAATTGCTCCGATAACACCTACGTGCTGGTCTTTGCGGCAGACGGAAACACAGCGGCGGCAAAGGATGCACTTGCTGTTATCACGGATAAGGTGGATGGCAGAGTCGTCAATATCAGGCTCTAAATCCGAAGAGGAGAAATATTTATCGTCTACGGAGTATTCAACCGCAAGGGTTTGCAGCTCACAATTTGTGCTTCGTGAGCAGGTGGTGCATTCTGCCCTGTGGTCGCTTAGTATAAGCTCCAAGGTCATTTTGCGGTATTCCCGCAGTTTTTCAGAGTTTGTGCAAACTTCCATGCCTTCTGAGACAGGGGAAACACAGGCGGCCATAAGGCCTCTTGCGCCTTTAACTTCAACAAGGCACATACGGCAGGCGCCGATTTCGTTTACTTCCTTGAGAAAGCACAGGGTGGGAATGCGGATACCCGCTTTTACAGAAGCGTCCAAAATGGTGGAACCCTGAGGCACTTCGACGGGTATCGAGTTGATGGTCAGTTTTATCATATCAGCCATTTTCAAATAGTCCTTTCTCAAGCCTTGATTACCGCGCCGAACTTGCAAGCACTCATGCAGACACCGCATTTTATGCACTTATCCTGGTCAATAACATGGGGTGTTTTGACCTGGCCTTCAATAGCCTCGTTGGGGCATTTACGGGCGCAGAGAGTGCAGCCCTTGCACTTGTCGGCAAGGATAACGTAACGGGTAAGGTTTTTGCAAACTCCCGAGGGACATCTCTTCTCGTTTATATGGGCTTCATACTCTTCACGGAAGTAGTGTATTGTTGAAAGAACAGGGTTCGGGGCGGTCTGACCCAAAGCGCAAAGGGAATTTGCCTTGATATATTCGGAAAGCTCTATCATCTTTTCTATGTCGCCGGGCTTGCCGCGGCCGTCTGTTATGTCGTTTAACATATCAAGAAGCTTTTTTGTTCCGATGCGGCAGGGGGTGCATTTTCCGCAGGATTCGTCAACGGTGAAAGCAAGGAAAAACTTTGCTATATCCACCATGCAGTTATCTTCGTCCATGACAATAAGTCCGCCGGAGCCCATCATGGAGCCTATAGCTGTAAGGTTGTCATAGTCTATGGGCACATCAAGCTTTTCGGCAGGGATACAGCCGCCGGAAGGTCCGCCGGTTTGTGCAGCCTTAAACTTTTTTCCGTCGGGAACGCCGCCGCCGATGTCTTCGACAATCTCCCGCAGGGTGGTTCCCATTTCGACTTCCACAAGACCCACGTTGTGAATTTTACCGCCAAGAGCAAATACCTTGGTGCCCTTGGACTTTTCCGTACCCATGCTGTTAAACCAGTCTGCCCCGTGAAGGATAATCTGGGGGATATTGGCATAGGTTTCAACGTTGTTTAAAACTGTGGGCTTACCCCAAAGGCCCTTAACAGCAGGGAAGGGGGGTCTGGGTCTTGGTTCGCCTCGGTTGCCCTCAATGGAGGTTATAAGAGCGGTTTCCTCGCCGCAAACAAAGGCACCGGCGCCAAGCTTTATATGAAGGTCAAAATCAAAACCCGAACCGAAAATATTTTTTCCAAGGAGTCCGTAAGCCCTTGCCTGCTTAATGGCGATTTCAAAGCGCCTTACCGCAATGGGGTATTCGGCACGAACATAGACATAGCCTTCCGTAGCGCCTATGGCATAGCCTGTTATAGCCATGGCCTCTATGATAACGTGGGGGTCGCCTTCAAGTATGGAGCGGTCCATAAATGCCCCCGGGTCGCCTTCGTCGGCGTTGCAGCAGACATATTTTTGGTCGGCCTCGTTTTGAGCGGCAAATTTCCACTTGATACCTGTGGGGAAGCCGCCGCCGCCGCGGCCGCGAAGGCCGCTGTCGGTGATGACTTTTGTAACGTCCTCCGGCTTCATTTCGCAAAGGACTTTTTCAAGGGCAAGATAGCCGTCAAAGGCAATGTATTCGTCTATATTTTCAGGACAGATACGTCCGCAGTTTCTAAGGGCTGTACGCTTTTGTTTTTTGTAAAAAGGAGTTTCGTCAAGGCTTTGGTAGCCGTCATCGTTGACAGTTTCGTGGTAAAGAAGGTCTTTCACAGGGGTTCCGCCCACAAGATGCTCTTTGACGATGCGCTCGGCTCCGTCCGGCTCTACAAGACAGTAAAAGCTGCCTTCGGGATATACGATTACAATGGGGCCTAAAGCGCAAAGACCAAAGCAGCCGGTTAGGATAAGCTGAACGCTGTCGGCTATGCCGGCCTCCTCAACCTCAGAGAGAAGTCTTTCGTAGATGCCGTTGCTGCCCGAGGAGTTGCAGCCGGTACCGCCGCAGACCATGACGCTGTATTTATATTTTTTAGAGCTTTTATGACTGTCCCGCAGGGCAACGATGTCTTGCATACGCTCCCTGATTTCATTTAATTCTTGCACGGTTTTCATAGTCTATAATCCCTTTCAATTAACGTTTGCCATGCTTTTCCCTAAGGGTCAATACTTGGCCAATATATCCGGAATCATGTCCGGCGTAAGGCGACCATAGACCTCGCTGTTGATGGTCATAACAGGCGCAAGCCCGCAGGCGCCAAGACAGCGGCATTCTTCTATGGAAAACTTCCCGTCAGGCGTACATTCGCCGTAGCCTATACCAAGCTCGTCCATAACGCGCTCCAAAATCTCCCCTGCGCCTTTAACATAGCAGGCTGTTCCAAGACAGACAGAGATTTTATATTTACCCCTGGCACTTAAGGAAAACTGCGCATAGAAAGTTGCAACTCCATACACCTCGGAAAGGGGGATATTAAGCCCCAAAGCAACCATTTCCTGAACTTCGATAGGAAGATAGCCATAAATGTCCTGGGCCTTTTGAAGCGTCGGCAGGAGCGCACCCGGTTCGGAGCCATGTTCCTGAATATAGCTTTGAAGCTCGATTTTCTGCTCCTGTGTACCGACAAACGGCACGGTGGATTTACTCATTGCGTGACCTCCAGAATATAAATTATATTTATAATGTTAACAAAATAACGTTAACAAAATAACACACTATTGCATAATATGCAAGAAATTTTGGGGCTGAATAATATTTATAGCAACTTGACAAAAAATTAACAGACAATTGTGTAAAAATATGTTGAAAACGTAGAGGACTTTTGGTAAATTTTTAGTAGTAAGTCATATAAAACCAAGTAATTCTCTGGTAGAAATTACAAGGACATATTTGTCTTTTCAAAGAGCCCGTAAAAAGCATAAAATAAGACAATTTTAGCTGTAGAGGGTGGTTTTTCCCTCTATAGTTTCCTCGATAGAAAGGGTTAGACAGGCTATGGCAGCCTCCAGGTCACGGTTAGCCATGGCCTTGCAAAGGCTGCGGGTTCTAAGGCGCATTGCTTCATAGCCATGCAAGCGGAAATATCGCTCAAAAAGGGTCATATTAGGCGATTTGAAGGAATAGAAAATCAAAGGAAGAAGTGTATTTCCGGAATAACAGCACAGCAGATGGTCAAATTCAAAAGCCAGCTGCGCCGCCTTTGCAGGCTCAGTTACCCTATCCAATTCCTCGGAGCATTTAAACATTTCATCAATCTCAAAGTCCTCTATTCTGGGTATGGCAAGTTCGAAGGCAAGCTTAAAAAGTACCAATCGTATTTCAAGGATAGAGCGTATGTCAGCATTGGGCAGTGAACCGCCGTTAAACTTCATAATTGACACAAGAGTCTCAAGTCTTCCCCGCCGGCGATAGTCGGCAACATAGGTTCCGCTTCTGGGGACTGTTTCCAGAAAGCCTTTTTCGGCCATTTCCGCGAGACCTGCGTTTACAACTCCGCGGCTTACATGCATGGATGATGCAAGCTCTCTTTCCGAAGGCAGCTTCTGGCCTATGGAAAGTTTTCCGCTTAGTATCATGTTTTCAAGTTGTTCAATAAAAAGCTCTTTAAGGGTGGGCGCGCACAGCTTTTCAAATTCCATATTATTAACCTCCTTGACTTTGGTATGACCAGAAGCCACAGCTTCATTCTATCATATATTACTACAAAAATGCAACAAAAAAACACAAATATATCAACAATAAAACAGTTTTCAGCTCATAGATTGTTGACACTTTGACAATCTGGTGTTAACGTTATAACAGTAGTTTGGAACAACCATCTTTTCCGCCTTCATTTATTGCAAAATAAACTTAAGAAGGCGTTACGCAAAAAGGGAGCAAAAGGCGGATATGGTTTTTATATTCCGCCCTTATTTCATGAAGTAAAATGGAGGAAGTTATAATGGAACATAAGGAAATGGTCCTTAAATTTGCCAATAAGGTCGGCAACAGAAAGAACGGGCAAAAGTCAGGTATGGCAGCCTCATATACCTGGGAAGATCCGGAATACATGATTCTGGAGCCTGTCATGACAGACGAGATGGGAACTGTTGCCCTCGGCATGGAGTTTCGTGTACGCAAATCCGCAGAGGAAATCGCCAAGGACTCCGGCACAGATTTGGAAACAGCCGAGCGCTGCCTGTATGAGCTTGCGGATATAGGTGTCTGTTTTGTAAAAACGGAAGAAGACGGTGTAGACAGGTTCTGGTATGAATCCTGGATTCCGGGAATAATGGAAATGATGGTAAACCACCCCACTTTACCATATAAGTACCCCCAGATTGCCGAAGCTTTTGAAGCCTATGGGCGCATCCGCGGGCCGAAATCCGCCGGAGCCTTCCCTGTAGGTGTGGGTCTTATGCGTGTAATCCCCATCGAAACCGCTATCGACGGCAACTCGCACGCCTGCTCCTATGAGGAAATATCCACATATCTCGATAAAGCAACTAAATTTTCAGTATCTAACTGCTCTTGCCGCACATCAAGAGAGATTATGGGCGAGGGCTGCGGACATCTGAAGGAAGATATGTGCATCCAGCTTGACGATGCCGCCGGCTATTATATCCGCACCGGACGCGGCCGTGAAATCACCCGTGAGGAAGCCTACGAAATAATTAAAAAGGCCGAGGAAAATGGTCTTATGCACCAGATACCCAACACCGACGGCTCCGGAAAAACCCACGCAATCTGTAACTGCTGCGGCTGCAGCTGCTATGCCCTGCGCACCAGCACCATGTTTAAAAACACCGATATGTCCCGCTCAAACTATGTGGCGAGAGTCGATAAGGAAAACTGCGTTGCCTGCGGTCAGTGCGTTGAAAACTGCCCCACAAACGCGATTCAGCTTGGCCAAAAGCTTTGCTCTAGCAGTAAGATTGTTGAAAACATAACCACAACAGTAACCCCCCGTGAGTACAAGTGGGAAGAAGACAAGTGGGATATGGATTACCGCATAAACCGCAAAAACGTTGTGGATTCCGGCACCTCACCTTGTAAAACCGCCTGTCCCGCCCATATAGCTGTTCAAGGCTACATAAAGCTTGCGGCACAGGGCAAATATCTTGAGGCGCTGGAGCTTATAAAGCAGGAAAACCCCCTGCCGGCGGTTTGCGGACGTATCTGTCCCCACGGCTGTGAAAGCGAATGCACAAGAGGCGATATTGACCAGCCCATAGCCATTGACGAAATCAAGAAGTTTATAGCCGATAAGGAGCTTCATGCCGAAACCCGCTTTATCCCCAAAAAGCGTCACGACTACAGCGACAAGAAGATTGCAATAGTCGGCGCCGGCCCTGCGGGTCTTTCCTGCGCATACTATCTGGCCATAGACGGATACAGCATAACTGTTTTTGAAAAAGAGGAAAAGCTGGGCGGTATGCTGACCTTGGGCATCCCCAACTTCCGCCTTGAAAAAGACGTTGTGAACGCAGAAATCGACATCCTGCGTGAAATGGGTGTTGAGTTTAAAACCGGCGTTGAAGTCGGCAAAGACGTAAGCCTGCAAGAACTGCGTGATCAGGGCTATAAGGCCTTTTATCTGGCCATCGGCGCTCAGGGCGGAAGAAAGCTTGGCCTTGAGGGAGAAGATGCTCAGGGCGTTATGACCGGCGTTGATTTACTCCGTGACGTAAACCTTGGCAAGGACACAAAGGTTGAAGGCAAGGTCGTAGTAATAGGCGGCGGAAACGTTGCCATAGACGTTGCCCGTATGGCAATCCGTCAGGGCGGCGAAGATGTGGGTATGTACTGTCTTGAGTCGGCAGAAGAAATGCCTGCCCTGCCCGAGGAAATCGAAGAAGCCAAGGCCGAGCAGATAGCCATCAACAACGGCTGGGGCCCCAAGCGCATCATTACAGAAAACGGCAAGGTCACCGGAGTTGAATTTAAAAAGTGCGTTTCCGTATTTGAAGACGGTAAGTTTGCTCCTAAGTACGACGAGAACGAAACCATAACCGTTGAGGCAGACTATGTTCTTCTGTCTGTCGGTCAGTCCATCCAGTGGGGCAATCTGCTTGAAGGCAGCAAGGTTCAGCTTGGCCGCGGAAACACAGCAAACGCTGATGACTTTACCTATCAGTCTGACGAGGAAGACATCTTCGTAGGCGGCGACGCCTTCACAGGACCGAAGTTTGCCATCGACGCTATTGCCGCCGGCAAGCAGGGTGCCATTTCCATCCATCGCTTTGTCCAGCCCGGTCAGACCCTAACCTTAGGACGTGACAGACGTGAGTACTGCTCACTGGATAAATCCAGCGTCATCGTTTCCGGCTTCGACAACACCCCCCGTCAGACAGCGGGCCACAACCCCGAAAATGAGAGATCATTTAAGGACACCCGCATGACCTTTACAGAAGAGCAGATGAAGATGGAAACCGAGCGCTGCCTCGGCTGCGGTGCTGCAATAGTGGACGAATATATGTGTATTGGCTGCGGCCAGTGTACAACCAAGTGCAAGTTTGACGCAATCCACTTAGAGAGGGTTTATGACGGCGAAGGCGTAGTCTTTGAAAAGATGAAGCCCATCGTAGTTAAAACTATGATAAAGCGTCAGGGCAAGATAGCTGTCAGGAAGGTAAAGGACGCATTTGCTAAAAAGGCTTAAGCCGGAAACAGGCGGAAAATATTATGCATGAGCTTGGAATTATAATAGAAATAGTTAATATGGTTAAAAAGATTGCCCAGGACGAGGGTATAGACAAGGTTGACGCCATCGTTTTGCAGATAGGTGAACTCTCGCCCGTCGTTCCCAGATTTGTTGAGGAGTGCTACCCTGCGGCAGTTGACGGAAGCGGTATGGAAGACACAAAGCTCATAATAGAAACCATACCCGGAAATGCCAGATGCAATAACTGCGAAACCATATTTAACGTTGTTCAAAGAGAGGGCTATTGCCCTAAATGCGGAAGCTTTGATAAAGATGTTTTAAGCGGAACGGAGTTTTTCCTGAAGGAAATACAAGTAGTCGAGTAAGACTTCTTATCCTAGATTCCAAATGAAAAGCTTAAGTCCCCCTGTGCGGCTTTATATGCCGCACAGGGGGACTTTTATTATCGATACTTGCTTCATGGAGCATAATGTTATAAACTGTTTTTAAGATAAAGGGAGGTTAATGAAAATGGGGATTGCCTTGTTTGACGCCCACTGCGATACAATAAGCCTTATACAAAGCAAAGGCGGCTCAATTCGTGAAAACACATATCATACCGATCTTAAAAGGGGCCTTTGCTTTTCACCCTACGCACAAATTTTCGCTGTTTTCACCCGCCCTTTTGGAACGGATATGGCGGAAGAAAACTATGACACTGACCTTCCGGCAGAAGAGCTTGTTCGTTTGGGGGAAGGACTTTTAGAGCTGCTTTTATCTGAATTTAATAAGAATGGAGACATCCTTATCCTTTGCAGAGACATTAATGATGCAAAGGAGGCAGCTTTGAAAGGCAAGGCGGCGGCCTTTATTGCTGTTGAAGGCTCCGAGCTTTTAGGCTGTAATCCGAACAGGCTGGAGTATTTTTATAAAAAAGGTGTAAGGTTTATAAACCTTTGCTGGAATTACGACAATGCTGTTTGCGGTGCGGCAAATGGACGAGATGGTGCAGGACTTACACAGTTGGGCAGAGAATATGTCCATAAAATGCAGGAGCATGGGATTGCCGTTGACCTGTCTCATGCCTCAGAGCGTACCTTTTGGGACACGGCGGAAATTGCGAAAAGACCCCTTATTGCCGGACACTCAAACTCGAAAAAACTCTGTGATAATCCGCGAAATCTGACGGATGCCCAGTTTTCTGAGCTTGTAAGGCAAAAAGGAGTAGCAGGGCTTAACCTTTATCCGGAGTTTTTAAGTGATAAGGGTAAGGCGGGGATAGAGGATATTTTGCGCCATGGTGAACATTTTTTGGCTTTGGGCGGGGAAAAGGCCCTTTGTCTCGGCGGTGACTTAGACGGCATAGAGACTTTGCCCAAAGGAATGACGGGTATAGAAAGCTATGGGATAATATACGAGGCCATGCTTCAAAAAAACTGGAACGAAGATTTGGTTCGGGATATTTTTTATAATAATTTGTTTAATTTTTTGGAGAGGGTATTGTGAATATTCAAATTTTTGGAAAGTCAAAATGTTTTGACACGAAAAAGGCCGAGCGCTATTTTAAGGAAAGAAAAATAAAATATCAGATGATAGACCTGCCCCGCTTTGGTATAAGTCCAAGGGAACTGCAAAGCGTAATTGAGCGCACCGGCCTTGATGCGCTTATTGATGAAAAAGGGAAAGATGCCGAAATTTTAAAATATCTTGCCTATGACGAGGACAAAAGGCAAAAGCTTTTGGAAAACCCCTCCCTTCTAAAAACGCCGATTGTTCGAAACGGCAAGGCGGCCACAGTGGGTTATTGTCCCGAGATTTGGGCAAAGTGGGAGTAGCCTATAAGGAGAGAGCAGAGACAGGGCTTTTATGCAGGCAAAAAGAGCCTTCGGAAAAATCCGAAAGCTCTTTTTTTATGGAGCTTAGTCCATTACATAAGGTAAAAGCGCAATTTGACGGGAGCGCTTTATAGCGTCGGTGAGGTCACGCTGGTGAGCGGCACAAGTGCCGGTGGTGCGGCGGGGAAGAATCTTGCCCCGCTCGGAAAGAAAGCGGCGAAGCTTTGCTGTGTCTTTATAGTCTATATGCTCGCTTTTGTCTGCGCAAAACTGGCAGACTTTTCTGCGTTTACGATTTTTTGATCTGTCTTTATCAAATGCCACAGGTCATTCCTCCTATCTTTGATATGATTAGTTAAAGTTAAAATGGCAGCTCGCCGTCACCGTCGTCAAGCTCGGCAAAGCCGGAACTTTTTGAGGGACCGTCATAGGAGCTGTTTGAGGAGCGGGGCGCATTTTCACGGTAGCCGCTGTCACCCTCACGGGAGCGCTTGCTTTCTCCGAAATAAATATTATCCGCGACAACTTCGGCACTTCGGCGCTTGTTGCCTTCTTTATCCTGCCAGTCACGAATTTGCAGGCGGCCTGTAACAACTGCCATGCTTCCTTTTTGAAAGTATTTAGAGACAAATTCGCCGGTTTGACGCCAGGCAACAATATCTATGAAATCGGTCTGGCGCTCGCCGCTTTCCTTAGACGCAAAGTCACGGTCAACAGCGAGGGAAAATGAGGCCACAGGCGTTCCTGCCTGAGTGTAGCGCAGCTCCGGGTCACGGGTCAGACGACCCATAAGGGAAATTTGATTAAGCATAAAGCGCCTCCTTAATCGTGGCGGACTGTTATAAGACTTCTGATAATGCCGTCCGTTATACCAAGGATACGGTCAAGCTCTGCGGGGAAATCCGGTGAGCTTGTGAACTTGAGGAGAACATAGTAACCCTCGCTGAGATAGTTGATTTCATAAGCAAGCTTGCGCTTACCCATTAAATCCATCTCATCAAGAGTGCCGTGCTGCTCGACAAGTGCCTTGAACTTTTCTACGAGAGCCGCGGTTTCCTCTTCGCCAAGGGTGGGCGTGATGATGTACATCAGCTCGTATTTTTCCATTGTCTTTGCCATATTTGCACCTCCTTCTGGACTAATGGCCCACATAAAGTGAGCAAGGATAGCCTGCCGTTTAAGACAAGCTATCCTATTATACATAAAACATTAGATTTGTCAAGAAAAACCGAGATTTCACAGACTTAAAAGAGCTTTGAAAAACTTACTTAAGACCCATGGTGATTATGGCCATGGTGTAAACCTCGTCAGCGCTGCAGCCGCGGCTTAAGTCGTTTATAGGTGCGTTAAGTCCCTGAAGAATAGGGCCGTAGGCTTCAAATCCTCCAAGTCTCTGGGCGATTTTGTATCCTATGTTGCCGGATTCTATGCTGGGGAAAATGAAGGTGTTGGCCTGACCTGCAACAGGGGAGCCCTTGCATTTTGCGGCGGCAACTTCGGGGGAAACGGCAGCATCAAACTGCAATTCACCGTCTATGGCAAGGTCGGGAGCAAGCTGCTTTGCCTTTTCAGCAGCGTCACGGGAGAGCTGGACTGTGGCGCCCTTACCGCTGCCCTTGGTGGAAAAGCTAAGGAGGGCAACCTTGGGCTCAATGCCGAAAAGTGAGGCGGTGCGTGCGGTTTCAACAGCAACTTCCGCAAGTTTATCGCTGCCTTTAAGGGTTACATTGCCTTCTTTATCCACAGAGTCGGGGTAGTCAATGTTTATGGCGCAGTCACCCATTGCTATGCGCTCGTCCCCGCGGCTTAAGATAAAGCAGGAGCTTACAAGATGGGCACCGGGCTTTGTTTTTATAATCTGGAGTGCAGGACGGACAGTGTCTGCCGTGGAGTATGTAGCTCCGCCCAGAAGACCATCAGCAACGCCAAGCTTTACCAGCATGGTTCCGAAATAGTTGGACTTTTTCAATGCCTCCCGGCACTCGTCGGCGCTCATCTTTCCCTTGCGAAGCTCGACCATAGCATTTACCATTTCGTCCATGGCGGAAAAGTTTTCCGGGTCAACTATCTTGATTTTATCAAGCTTAAAGCCGGCGTCAGCCGCTGCTTTTTTGATGTTCTCGGGTTTGCCGCAAAGAATAACGTCCATAATATCTTCTGAAACCAGACGGCTGGCAGCCTGTAGAATGCGCGGGTCCTCGCCTTCGGTAAAAACGATTTTCCTGCGGTTTTCTTTAAGGGTATTAAGAATTTTGGTTAGCATAAATATTCCTCCAAATGTAATCTAACTTTGAGTATTATACACCTTTTACGGTAAAAATCAAACTCTAAGGCAGGCTAATCCGGCAATTTTTTAAAATATTTGCCTTCTATTGAGCTTTGCCGCTGAATGTATTATACTTTTATAACTATAAAGAATGCCGCGGAGACAAAAAACCTGCCCCCAGGAAGAAAAGATTGCTCCAAAGGTATTAAAACGGAGATGTATTTTATGAAATTACATGACTCAGACCGTAAAGGCGGCAGATATAAAAGAAACTTTACCTTTCGCTTTGGAGACTGTGACCTTAACAAAAGGGCAAGTGTCTACGCTATTATGAAGCTTTTTTCCGAAACTTCCGGAGAAGATTATGAAGTCAGAGGCTTGGGCCACTCTTTTTTAGAGCAGCAAGACCAGGCTTTTTTGCTATCCCGTCTGGCCATAGAGTTTAATGAGTGGCCCCGCCACACCCAAACAGTTTGTTTAAGCACCTGGGAAAAGGGTGCAAAGGGTCCTTTTTTTCATAGGGATTATGAAATGCGTGATACCCAAGGGGCCCTTATGGCGGCAGGAACAAGCTGCTGGCTTTTAGTGAAAATATCTACAAGAGAGATATTAAGACCCATGGAGCTTTATGGCGGGCTTCCGGCGGAAAACACGAACCATGCCCCCTGTGCTGCCTGTAAAAGAATAAGACCAAGGGGAGAAGCTGCCCTTCTTGGACAAAGGTCGGTTTATTATTCGGATATAGATGGAAACGGTCATGTTAACAACGCTGTTTATGGAAGGATTGCAACAGATTTTCTGCCGGAGAAATTTATATTAACACCGCCGAAAAGGTTGGATATAAATTTTAATATGGAGACAAAACTAGGCGAGTCTATGGATATTTACGGTTCTGAAGAAAAGGGCGGATATATAATTCAAGGTAAAATCGGCTCCTTGCCGCATTTTGGTCTGGAGTTTGGATTTTAAGACTAAAGGGGAATAAAAAACCTGTTATACATTTAATATAGATATGAACGGCCTTGGAAATATAAGGCCAAATTTTAAAAGTGCCCATAAAAAGGGTGCTTTTTTATGCCTATTTTTATGTCGAAACTTGGATTTAACTAAAGGCTAGAAAATTTATTTCAGCAGGAAAACTTGCAAAAAGAGCGAATAGTTACTAAGAAAGAACAAAATAGTAACAAAAGTCTGCAATAATATTACTAAAGTTTACGTTAAAAATGTGACAATGCTTGATTTCAGTCAAGCATTTTGCTATTATAGCCACTAGACTTGTTGGAAACCACTCAAAAAAACAAAAAAGTGGGACAGAATTAGCAAAAAAACCATCAAAAAACGTATCTGGTGGGTTAGTTGAACAAAATGCAAAATTTGTGGTAAAACTTGCGTTTTGTTACAAACGTGAAGCGACAATATTTTTCTGGGCGCCGTGCTTATAATAGCACAAGTCCCCAAGATGCTGCCGCTGAAGAAACCATTTTGTCCTCTTGAAAAGGAAGAAACAAGTTTGGAGGTAAATCCATGAAAAAGCTATTTATCATATTGCCTGCTATCTTGCTGGTCCTGGCGATTTCGGCGCCGGCTTATGCCGACTATGATCCCGATATCGATTACTCGGCCCTGATGATAGAAGCTGCGACCCATGGCGATTATGAGACCGGCTCCGCAGCGGAGCTTGCAAGAAATGAAAAAATCGCGGATTTGGGCATTATTGTGCCCGAGATAAAATTTGACGAGCTTATGCTGATATCAAAGATTATTTACGCCGAGGCCGGCTCCGTCTGGCTGGACGACGATTGGAAAATGTGCGTGGGAGAAGTGGTATTTAATCGCGTTGCAAGTCCCGAATTTCCGAATACAATAAAAGAAGTGCTTGAACAGCCCGGCCAGTATTACGGGGCAAACAGCAGATATTTTAATAATCTTATACCAACGGAGCGCTGCGTATTAGCGGCAATGCGCCTGTTTAACGGCGAAAGGCTTATGGAGCCTTCGGTGGTGTTTCAGGCAAACTTCAGGCAGGGCGGAGGCACACATACAGCGGTATACGACAGTCATCTGGGCTGGACATATTTTTGTTACAGCCGCAATGTAAGTCTTTACGCATAGCTAAACTATATTAAACAGAATAAAAGCGGTACGGCAGAACTTAAAGCCGTACCGCTTTTTGCTATCAGAAAATATCTTGCTCAATTCTTTCAGGGGGGGTCTCCAGAAGGCTGGGATTCCTTAGGAAATGTTTAATGTATTTAAAAGAAGAGGCCATATAAAAGCCGTCGCAAATCCTCTCGTCTATGGTTGCCTTGAAATCTATATACTTTCTGGACACCGGCTGACCTGAGCTGTCAAGCTCGATAACACGGCGCTTTGCTCCAAAGGCAATAAAAAGAGGCAGGTTGCCGAAGTTATATATATGGTGGTATACAGGCGGGATACCAAGAGAGCCAAGGTCTGTTATTATCATGGAACCGTGGAAGGGGCTTATATCCAAAAGAGACTGGGGCACCCAGCCAAAATAATCAAGAGCTTTGAGAGAGGCTATAAGAGAATTAAGAATAAACCTTGGCAGCTTTATAACTGTTTCGGCAAACTTGTCTGCTCCGCTCCCGTCATCATTGGCCTTGACCTCGTCTATCTTTTCATTTATCTTTCTGTAGATATCAAAAATTGTATCGGAGGGGGAGAAGAAAGCCTTGATGGAGGTTTCTTCCGAATCGTCGGTCATAGAGCGCTTAACGGTCATGACAACCTCAATGTTATGTCTCGCGTATATGCGCTGACCTGAAACAAAGCGGTTTAAACCCGGACGGAAGGCAACGGTGCGCACATAGGCAGCAAGAAAAAGATGCATAATGCCAAGACCTTTATAGCCCTGGGCTCTTTTTTCTTTAAGCCAGCGGTCAACTTCCGTTACCTCTATGCTATCTTCAAAATAGTTGCAGGCATCATTAGACTGCTTCATTACGAAAGGCGTGAATTTATTATAGGCGGGGTAAGAGCGTAAAAGCCGTCCCTCTTTCCTGTCGCCTAGTCTGCGTTTATATATTATATCAGACATATTGAACCTTCCTTTGTTAATTTTATCTGGGGCATACAATTGCTAAAATATTATATATTATGATGCCTTCTATGGCAAGTGGTGTTTTGCTTATAAAAAACTTAAACACTAAGCATAAGGTGACAGGGGGGAATATATTTATAGGATTTGCCGATTTAGTTTAAAGGCAATTTTTTTGTATGAGATGATGCTTGCATTTTGATGTAAATTAGACTAAAATCTATAAATAGAATATTTTTCTACATTAACAAATCTTAATGTGATTTTTATGCGCGTGAAATGCGGTGAAATGTCTGCTTTATGGGTTTCGCTTTTGCGCCATGGCTCAGGGAGGTGTTATGAGGATGTCACTTCAGGCGATAAAAACTATTCGCGAGGTTGAGGAAACGGCGGCAAAAGCCAAATCCGATGCCGCTGCTGTTTCAAAAAGGCTTATAGCGGAGGCGGAGGAAAAAGGAAAACAGGCAGTAATTACCGCAAAGAAAACGGCCGAGGATGAGGTTATCGAAATGCGCAGGGAGGCAGCTGAAAAAGCTCGTGAATCGGCATTAGAGCTTGTCCGAAACACTGAAAACCGAAAGGCGACCATGCAGGTTCGGGCAAACGGCAGGGCTAATCTTGCCGTGGGCATAGTGATTGAAAGGATCGTGAAAAGCTGATGGCTATCGAAAACATGAAAAGGCTGAGGCTTGCGGCGGTTAAAGGGGATAGGGAAGAACTTCTAAAAAAACTCATGCTTTTAGGCTGCGTGGAGATAAACGAGCCTGAGGGCATCTTGGCAGATGAGGCCTTGGCAGAGCTTTTGGATAAGGGGGCTTCCTCTTACGGCGGTTCAAAAGGCGACTATGAAAGCCTTAATTCCGCTCTGGAGCTTTTACATTCCTACGCACCTGAAAAAACCAAGATACTTGCCCCCAAGCCGGAGATCCATATAGGAGACATCCTTAATGAGGACAGCTTGGAAAAAACTTTGGCCGAGGCTGGAGAGCTTATAAAAAAAGATGAGGATATCCGTTCCGTACAGGCGGAGGAAAGCCGGATTAAAAGCGCCTGTCAGGCTTTGGAGCCGTGGCTGCAGCTGGACCTTCCTCTGGAGGTTTCGGAAACAAAAAGCTGCTTTGTATGTCTTGGCGGCATACCCTCTGCAACGGATATGGCTCAGTTTAAGACAGAGCTTTACGACTTGGCATACGGAATCCAGCTTTTTGAGATTTCGAAAGACAAGGATATGAACTATATCCTTGTTTTAGCCATGAAGCAGGATAAAAATGAGCTTGCAAGCTTTTTGTCCTCTCGGGGCTTTATGGAATCCACCGCCAAAAACGAATATGAGGGCACGGCAGCAGAAAACATGGATGCTCTTAAAAAGCGCCTTTCCCAGCTTGAGCAAAAGCGGCAAACTCTTCATGAGGAAATTACTTCAGCCGGCTTTTTGCGTGAGGACTTTAAGCTCTGCGCAGACAGGCTTATGACAAAGGTTGGAGCAGAGGAAAATGGCGAAAAGCTGCTGCACACAAAGGAGACATTGGTTTTTGAAGGTTGGTTTCCGGCAAAACGGGAGCAGGAGCTTATAAAAACCATTGAAAATATGGGCTGCGCCTGGGAGATAAGAGAACCTCTTGAAGATGAGTACCCGCAGGTTCCGGTTAAGCTTGCAAACGGGCGCTTTTCAAGACCTCTTAACATGGTCACAAATATGTACAGCCTGCCCATGTACGGAAGCGTGGACCCAAACCCCAGAATGGCTTTCTTTTTCATTTTGTTTTACGGCATCATGATGGCGGATATGGCATACGGGCTTTTAATGATCTTGGCAAGTGTTATAGTCCTTAAGAAAAAGAGGCCTGCCGAAGGCATGAGAAACTTCTTTGAGCTAATGTTTGAATGCGGCGTCTCAACAATTTTTTGGGGTGCGCTGACGGGAAGCTTTTTTGGAGATACACCTTACCAGATTGCCAAAATAATAAATCCCGACACAAGCTTTCAGGGCTTGCCGGCCCTTTTCTCCCCCATTGACAACACCATAGAAATACTGCTTGCGGCAATGGTTTTGGGCTTTATACATATTGTTGCGGGAATGATGGTGAACTTTGCCAAGAAAGCCCGTGCCGGAAAGCTTAAAGACGCTATTATGGACGAGGGCTCTTGGTGGCTTTTGTTCTTGGGGCTGATAGTGGGTGCAATCACCGGCTTTTGGTGGGTGGCAATTGCGGGAGTTGCGGCTCTTGTGTTAACTCAGGGACGGGAAAAGCCGACTGTAGGCGGCAAGATTATCGGAGGTATAGCCAGCCTTTATGATATAACGGCCTATGTAGGCGACATACTTTCCTATTCAAGACTTATGGCTTTGATGCTTGCCGGAAGTGTTATCGGTCAGATTTTCAACACCATAGGCGCAATCCCCGGCAATCTAATAGTTTATTTTTTGGTTTTTGCCTTGGGACACACTTTAAACTTCGGCCTGAACCTTTTGGGCTGCTATGTGCACGACCTTAGACTTCAGTGTTTGGAGTTCTTCGGGAAATTTTATGAGGACGGCGGTCGTGAGTTTAAACCGCTTAAGGTAAATACTAAATATTATGACGTTACAGTCAAATAAGGAGGAAAAATTAGATGAGTTTTCTTGAACAGTTTGGCGGAATGGCCATTGGCCTTCTGGGTGCGGGTCTTGCGGCCCTGTTTTGCGGCTTGGGAAGCGCAAAGGGAACCGGCATGGTGGGCGAAGCTAGTGCGGGACTTTTAAGCGAGGACCCCTCTAAATTCGGTAAGGCAATGATTTTGCAGGTTATCCCCGGAACTCAGGGTCTTTACGGCACCGTCGTATGGTTTTTTGCCGTACTGCAAATGGGACTTTTAGACGGCAGCGCTGTAGACCTTACGATTACAGAAGGCTTTCGCTATTTTGTAGCCTGTATGCCTATGGCTATAGGCGGTTGGGTTTCCGCCATATATCAGGGCAGGGTTGCAGTCAGCTCCGTACACCTTCTTGCGAAAAAGCCGGATGACTGGGCAAAAGGCATGATTTTATGTATAACTGTTGAGTTTTACGCCATTCTGTCTCTGCTTGCCTCCTTCCTTATGGTGCTTAATGTTCGCTAGTGCTTTAAATCTTTGTAAAGGCTGGTCTTGAAAATGAACGGTATAGACAAAATTACCGAGCGTATAATGGCGCAGGCCCGAGAGGAAATTGCCATAACGCAGGAGAAGATGGAAAAAAAGTGCCGCGAAATCGAGGAAGCTTACGATAGTCTGGCCAAGGAAGAATATCAAAAGATTATAACAGCCGGGGCGAAAGACTGTGAGCTTCAAGTACAGCGTTTGGCCGGAGCCGCCGCCATGGAATCGAAAAAAAGCATTTTAGCTATGAAGCAGGAAGCTGTGGATAAGGTTCTGGAGCTTGCGGCCGAGCGTATTTGTGATTTGCCCCAGGAGGAATATATAAGCTTTCTTGCCAGACTTGCGGGGGAAGCGGCATCCACAGGCACAGAGGAGGTTGTTTTCAGCGCAAAGGATAAGGCCTCAGTGTCAAAGGCTGTTATAAAAGCCGCAAATGATATTTTGAAAAAGCGGGGGATACAGCCGGCTCTTACAGTATCCGAGGATACAGGAAGCTTTACAGGCGGCCTTATTGTAAGGCAGGGCGATATAGAGGTAAACTGCAGTGTCTCTAAGCTGATTGAGCTTTCCAGAGACTCTCTGGCAGGCCCAATCGCGGAAACACTATTTTCCGACTAAGGGATATCTGCGGTAAATTAAGCGGCAAGGAGGACGGCACTTGACAAGGTCAAAAACAAAAGAGGCGGATTATCTTTATTTGTCCGCAAGGCTCAGTGCGCGTGAGACAAAAATGCTCTCCCGTGATAAAATGAGCCGCATGATAGAGGCAGATAGCTTCGGCGAGGCGGCAAGGGCGCTTTACGAGTGCGGCTACGAGGATATGTCCAAAATGAAGGCCGCGGAAATGGAAAAGGCACTTATAAATTATCTGGAAGCCGCTTTTTCCGAAATAGAACCTCTCCTGCCTGAAAAGGGCATACTGGATGCCTTTCGCCTTAAATACGACTATCACAACGCCAAGGTTTTAATAAAATCCGAAAGCGCCGATGTAGAGTATGAACACCTTATGTCCGGCCTTGGCAGGCTTTCTGCCAAGAAGCTTGAGGAGGCATATCAAAGCGAGGAAAAAGGGGATATCCCCGAAAAGCTGGCAGAGGCCGTTTTTGAGGCCAGGGGCGTTTTAATGCGCACGGAAAGCCCCAGACTTTCAGACTTTGTGCTGGACAAGGCATACTTTGCCGAACTTCTTAGTATTGCCTCGAAGCTTTCCACAAGCTTTTTACTGGAATATGCAAAACTTGAAATTGACGCTGTGAACCTTTCCGCCATTGTTAGAACACAGCGCTCCGGCGGAAGTCTTTCCCAGATAGAAAAGGCTTTGATACCCGGAGGCAATATTGATATTTTGGAAGTTATGGATAAGCTTTCCTCCGGCGAGCCCCTTTCAAAGCTTTATCAGGACAGCCCATACGAAAAGGCGGCCCAGCTGGGAGAAGAAGCAGCTCATGAAGGCTCCATAACACAGTTTGAGCAGGCTTTAAAGTCCATTGCGGGAAGCTTTGCGGAAAAAGCGGGCAGCCAGATTTTTGGAGCTAATCCTGTTATAGGCTATATCACCGCTTTGGAAAACGAAGTATCTGCCGTTAGGGTAATCTTAAGGGCTAAGCTTGCCGGCCTTAAACCTGCCGGCATAAGAGAAAGGCTGGGTGGCCTCAATGTATAAAATAGCTGTTATCGGCAGCAGGGAAACTGTAATGGGCTTTAAGGCCCTGGGTCTTGCGGCCTTTCCTGTGTCTGATGAGCAGGAGGCACTTGCCGCCTTTAAAAAGCTTACAAGGGTCGGGTCTAACTATGCGGTCATATATATCGAGGAAGGGTTTTCCATAGCCCTCTCCGCTGAAATAGATAAGTTCAAAAACAGCATTTCCCCCGCTATCATTTTGATACCGGGCAGGGAAGGCTCTCTTGGACTGGGACAATCTGCCCTAAAGTCGGCCGTTGAGCGTGCCGTGGGCAGCGACATCCTTTAATAACGAAGGAAGGTATGCAAATGAGCGGAAAAGTTACCAAGGTGTCCGGCCCGCTGGTGGTGGCGACCGGACTTTCAGATGCAAACGTATCGGACGTTGTTCGAGTAGGTGAGCAAAGGCTTATCGGTGAAATACTCAACATGACAGGGGACAGCGCCTCCATACAGGTCTATGAGGAAACCTCGGGCCTTGGCCCCGGTGTTTCTGTGGAAACCACGGGCAGCCCCCTTTCTGTCGAGCTTGGGCCGGGTATGCTAGACGGCATATACGACGGCATACAGCGCCCCTTACAGGAGATAAGGGAGCTTATGGGCCACACAATATCAAGAGATGTTTCCATCCCTGCCTTAAACCGGAAAAAGCTCTGGGAGTTTGTGCCCGCAGCTCAGGCGGGGGATAAGCTTATATCGGGAGATATTATCGGATCGGTTCAGGAAACCACAGCGATTCTCCATAAAATAATGGTGCCCCCCGGAATAAGCGGCACTGTTGTTTCCATTCAGGCAGGCAGCTACACTGTGGAGGATACCGTCTGCCTTTTAAAAGACGACAAGGGCGAAAACCACAAGCTGACTCTTATGCAGAAATGGCCTGTAAGAGTAAACAGACCTTACAGTAAAAAGTTTGTGCCGGACAGGCCTCTCAGTAGCGGTCAGCGTGTTATAGATACCCTTTTTCCTCTGGCAAAGGGCGGCACAGCCGCTGTGCCGGGACCTTTCGGCAGCGGCAAAACAGTCGTTCAGCACCAGCTTGCAAAGTGGTCTGACGTGGACGTTGTTGTCTATATAGGCTGCGGTGAGCGGGGCAACGAAATGACAGACGTTTTGATGGAGTTTCCCGAGCTGCGTGACCCCAAAAGCGGTGAACCTCTTATGAAGCGTACAGTGCTTATTGCAAACACTTCGGATATGCCTGTTGCGGCCCGTGAGGCATCAATTTATACGGGAATTACCATAGCCGAGTATTTTCGTGATATGGGCTATGACGTTGCTGTTATAGCAGACTCAACTTCAAGATGGGCCGAGGCTCTGCGTGAAATGTCCGGCAGACTTGAAGAAATGCCCGGCGAAGAAGGCTATCCTGCCTATCTTGCCTCCCGTCTTGCCCAGTTTTACGAGAGGGCAGGGGTTGTTGAATGCTTAGGCGCGGACAAGCGCCGCGGAAGCCTTACGGCAATCGGCGCTGTTTCACCTCCCGGAGGCGACACTTCAGAGCCTGTTTCTCAGGCCACCATGCGTATAGTCAAGGTTTTCTGGGGACTGGATTCGTCTCTTGCCTATGCAAGACACTTTCCGGCCATAAACTGGCTGACCTCCTACTCTTTGTATGTAGACAGTCTGAAGCCTTGGTATGACAGGGAAATGGGCCCCCAGTTTATGAAAAATCGGGACAAAACTATGGAGCTTCTTCAAGATGAGGCAGGCCTTCAGGAAATTGTCAGGCTCGTCGGTCAGGACGCCTTGTCCGATGCCGATAAGCTGACTCTTGAAACCTCAAGGATGCTGAGAGAGGATTTCCTCCAGCAAAACGCCTTTGTAGACATAGACAGTTACTCCTCTTATGACAGGCAGGCCCGGCTGTTGCAGATTATTTTGGACTACGACATCTTGTGCCGCAGCGCCATGGAGCAGGGTGTGGAGCTGTCAAGGCTTCTTGACATTCCCGTTCGCGGTAAAATTGGCAGGGCAAAAAGTGTAGCTGCCGAGGAATACGCAAAGGCCTATGCCGAAATTGCCGAGGAAATGAAGCAGCAAATAAATGAAATTTCAGAGGAGGGCAGCGAGCTGTGATCAGAGAATATAAAACGATTAGAGAAGTCGCAAGCCCCCTCATGATAGTTGAAAACGTTGAGGGCGTCACCTATGATGAGCTTGCGGAGATTGAACTTTCAAACGGTGAAATACGCCGCTGTAAGGTGCTGGAGGTTGACGGGTCAAAGGCTGTTGTTCAGCTTTTTGAAAATGCCGCCGGCATAAACCTTAAGGAAAGTAAGGTGCGATTTTTGGGGCACACCCTCCAGCTTGCCGTTTCCGAGGATATGCTTGGCAGGGTTTTTGACGGACTGGGCAGACCCATGGACGGAGGTCCGGAAATTCTTGCCGATGCCTACCGTGACATAAACGGCCTTCCCATGAACCCTGCCGCCAGAAACTACCCAAACGAATTTATCCAAACGGGGGTTTCCGCCATAGACGGGCTTAACACCTTGGTTAGAGGACAAAAGCTGCCCATCTTTTCAGCTTCCGGACTTCCCCATGCCCAGCTTGCCGCCCAGATTGCAAGGCAGGCCAAGGTTTTGGGAACTGAGGCCAACTTTGCCGTTGTTTTTGCAGCAGTTGGCATAACCTTTGAGGAATCCGAATATTTCGTGCAGGAATTTCGCCGCACCGGTGCCATAGACAGGGCAGTGCTTTTCACAAACCTTGCAGGCGACCCTGCTGTTGAGCGCATTGCAACACCCAGAATGGCTCTTACAGCCGCGGAGTATCTGGCCTTTGAAAAGGATATGCACGTTCTTGTCATCATAACAGACATAACAAACTACGCCGAATCTTTAAGAGAAGTTTCGGCGGCGAAAAAGGAAGTCCCCGGCCGCCGAGGCTATCCGGGCTACCTTTACACAGACCTTGCCACCATGTATGAAAGGGCAGGCCGCCTTATAGGCAAGGAAGGCTCCATAACAATGATACCCATTCTAACCATGCCGGAGGACGACAAAACCCACCCCATACCCGACCTTACAGGCTATATAACAGAAGGCCAGATTATCCTTTCAAGAGAGCTTTACAGAAAGGGCGTTGTTCCACCTGTGGACGTTTTGCCCTCCCTTAGCCGCCTTAAAGATAAGGGAATAGGCGAAGGCAAAACCCGTGAAGACCACTCCGGAACCATGAACCAGCTTTTTGCAGCCTATGCCAGAGGCAAGGAGGCAAAGGAGCTTATGACCATTTTCGGTGAGGCTGCCCTGTCTGATATCGATAAGCTTTATGCCAAGTTTGCCGACACCTTTGAAAAAGACTATGTAAGTCAGGGCAACGAAAAAGACCGCTCTGTGGAGGAAACCTTGGACCTAGGCTGGGAGCTTTTGTCCATCCTCCCGGAAACGGAGCTAAAACGGGTAAAACAGGAGCATATAGATAAGTATCTGCCAAAAAAACAATAGGGAGGCGATAAAGTGGCAAACACTGTGATAACGCCGACCAGAATGGTGCTTAACCAGCAGAAGGCAAGACTTAAAACCGCCATGCGCGGGCATAAGCTTTTGAAAGACAAAAGGGACGAGCTAATGCGGCGCTTTCTGGACATTGTCAGGCGAAACCGTGAGCTTCGTGACAGGGTTGAAGCAGGTATAACGGATGCATACACCGCCATGACCATAGCCTCCGCCCTTATGTCTCCGGATATGTTGGAGCAGGCGATTTTGGCCCCCCGTGCCGGTCTTGAGCTGGAGCTTGGCAAAAAAACCATCATGAACGTAAGCGTGCCGGAGTATAAGTTTAGCCCAAGGGCAACAGACGAAGGGGACATATACACCTATGGCTTTGCCCAGACCTCCGGTGAATTGGACGATGCGCTTAAAAAGCTATCCGATGTTTTTCAAGATATGCTGGAACTTGCCGAAGTGGAAAAAACCATGCAGCTTATGGCTCAGGAGATTGAAAAAACCCGCCGTCGGGTAAACGCTTTGGAGTATGTCATGATTCCCGAATGTCAGGAAAATATCAGGTATATCTCCATGAAGCTTGAGGAAAACGACAGAAGCTCTAAGGTTCGGCTTATGAAGGTTAAAGACATGGTGCTGAAAAAAGCCCACGGATACGAATAAAAGCTTGTGCGGGATAGGTTTTGGCCTTATCCCGCACATCTTATTTTGTTGAAAAGACGGGGGGAATATGATAAAATAAAGCTTAGTGAAAAATACTTTATAAACACATAATTAGACAAATTAATTGGAATTCTAATGAAATTCTAATCTTTTTATATATGGAATTATAAGCTTTCGCTTCCATAATAAAGCCATACTAAGACAGGGAGGTAAGAAATATGGAAGCAAACATCGAAATGGTTGAAAAGCTGGTGCAAAAAACCGGAGTAAGCTACACCGAGGCAAAGGCCGTCCTTGAAGAAAGCGGCTGGGATGTCCTTGAAGCCTTAATTCTCCTTGAGAGCCAGGGTAAAACAGTTGGCAATGGCACAGCCGAGTATTCCACAAAAAAAGATGGCGGCGAAACCAAAGAAAAAAGCGAAAAGGATGAGAAGAAAAAAGAAAAGTGCAAGGCCGGCGAAAACTTTAAGGAATCCGGCAAAAGCTTTTGGGATTTTATCCGCAGCGTATTCGACAAGGGCAACAGCAACAACATTGAAGCGTTTAAAGACGGGGAAAAAAAGATTGGTATGCCTGTAACGGTTTTTGTTCTGCTGCTTATTATAGGCTTTTGGATTATTGTTCCTCTTATGATTGCCGGTCTGTTTTTCGGTTTCCGCTACTCTTTTTCCGGTGATGATTTGGGAAAGGAAAGCGTGAACCGTGCCATGGGCCAGGCAACAGATTTTGCAGATAATATTAAAAACGAGATAAAAAGCGAAATGACCAACAGCGAAAACCAATAGAAAAACATTTTCGGCAGCGGAGGAAGCGAAATGAAAGAAAACATCCTTATAGTTGAGGACGAAGAAAAAATTGCCCGCTTTCTTGAGCTGGAGCTTATCCATGAGGGATACGAAGTGAAAAAATCCACCGACGGGCGTGAGGGGCTTTCCCTTGCTCTCGACGGTGGGTTTGACCTGATTCTTTTAGACCTTATGCTGCCGGGGATGAGCGGTCTTGAGCTTATGCGCAGACTTAGAAAAAGCTCTGATGTGCCTGTTATTATGCTTACCGCCAGAGACGCTGTTATGGACAAGGTTTCAGGTCTTGACCTAGGCGCTGACGACTATGTTACAAAGCCTTTTGCCATTGAGGAGCTTTTGGCAAGAATCCGTGTAATCCTAAGGAAAAGACAGCGCTCGGAGGCGGGTGCTACAAGCCGAATTTTGGAGTGGGGGGATTTAAAGCTTGATATTTACGCCCACACTGTTAGCTATAAGGGCGAGGGCATAGAGCTTACAAAACGTGAGTTTGCCCTTTTGGAGCTTATGCTTATGAATAAAAACATTGTTTTATCCCGAGACACCATTATCGAGCGGGTCTGGGGCTATGACTATATGGGTGAAACAAATGTGGTTGACGTATATGTACGATATCTTCGCAGTAAGATAGATGATGTTTACGGTCTTAGCCTAATAAGCACCGTTCGGGGAGTTGGCTATGTGATAAAGGATGAGGGCCAATGAAAAAGAAGCGAAGTGCCAGCTCAACTACGAAAAAACTTCAAAGGCTTACAAAAAACAGGGTGGAGACAGCCCAGTTTTTCACAGGTTTTTTTGCTCTGCTCCTAGTAATTTTGGGCTTTTGCTATATAAATGACAGCGAATTTACAGGTATAAAAAACCCCTTTTTACTTTTTAAGACCATAGAGCGCTCCTTTTCCCTTGCCCTGCCGGAAAAAGGCATTATACCCATAGTCCGCTATACCATTATGAACCAAAAGGGCCTTACAAAGGTTATAGATATCACAAGACTTTTTTACACTGTCCTTGTGCTGGTTTTTGCTTCCGGAGTGCTGAATTTTATTGTGCTGCGCCTTTCCGCCATAAGCGCCAACTATAATATAAAAAAGCAGCTTTCCCCCCTTTATAATCTTGCGAGAAGTGCCCAGATTTTATCAGAGGAGGACAGCCGCCCTGCCGAGGGTGAGGGAGCTTCTCAGGGCGCCTATGACAGCAGCAGGATACACAATTTGGAAAGCGCCATAGACAGCTTAAAGCCCGATCTGCCGGACACCCAGCTTGAAACCAATGACGAGGACTTAAAGGGACTTGAAAATGCTATAAACAGCCTGCTTTTACGGGCGAGAAAAAGCTCTGACCAGCAGATCCGATTTGTATCTGATGCCTCCCACGAGCTTAGAACGCCTATTGCCGTTATAAAAGGCTATACGGATATGCTTGACCGCTGGGGCAAGGACGACGAAAAAATACTGGCAGAGTCCATTTTCGCCATAAAAAGTGAAACAGAGCATATGAACCGTCTTGTGGAGCAGCTTTTGTTTCTTGCAAGAGGCGACAGCGGAAGGACTGCCTTAAAGCTTGAAAGCTTCGACCTTTCTGATTTGGCAAAGGAAGTGGCACAGGAATTTATGATGATTGACCGGGACCATCTTTGGGAGCTTGAAGCCGAGGAAAACATACAGGTCTTTGGGGACATTGCCCTTTTAAAGCAGGCTTTAAGAATTTTGGCGGATAATGCAAGAAAATACACTCCTTCAGGGGGCAGCATAAAGCTTAAGGCAAAAAGGGACGATATGGGCTATCCCTGCCTTATAGTGCAAGATAGCGGCATTGGCATAAGCTTTGAGGATATGCCGAAGATGTTCGACAGATTTTATCGCTCTGACCCTGCAAGAGGGAGGGAAAAGGGCGGCACGGGCCTTGGTCTTTCCATTGCCGAATGGATAATTGACAGGCACGAGGGCTATTTCGACGTTTTGAGCCATGAGAGCTTTGGAACAAGGATTACCATGCATCTGCCGATTAAGCATACAGCGGCGGAACAATAGAAAGGCGGGATGATTTTTGGATATGAAAGAGCTTTATGAGTCTTGCGCCGCCTGCAAAAACTGCGCTTTGGCTGACACACGAAACAATGTGGTTTTTGGTGACGGAAACCCTGAAGCTAAAATTATGTTAATAGGCGAAGGCCCCGGGGAGCAGGAGGACTTAAGGGGTCTTCCCTTTGTTGGCCCTGCGGGGAAATTGCTTGATAAAATGCTTGAAATAATTTATCTTGACCGAAGCCGCCTTTATATAGCAAACATGGTGAAGTGCCGCCCTCCCGGCAACCGTGACCCACTCTCTATTGAAAAGGAGGCCTGCCTGCCTTGGCTGCGTGCCCAGACGAAAATTATATCGCCAAAGATTATTGTCTGCCTTGGCAGGGTTTCGGCCATGAGCATCATAAGCGAGGACTTTAAGATTACAAAAGACCACGGCAGCTGGACAGAGAGAAACGGCGTTTGGATGATGGCTACCTACCATCCTTCCGCCCTGCTGCGGGACCCCTCAAGGCGGCCCGAGGCATTTTTGGACTTAAAATCTTTGGAAAAAAAGATAGGGGAAGTTTGTCCGGAAATTTATAGCTGATAGAGTTAAAACCATTTTTTTCTAAGATAAAAATAAAAAATGAGGATTAAATGCAAATTTATTTTTAACTTAATAGTTTTGAAATATGAATGATGTTTTTTCTGTAACATCTTATTGGTATTATAAAGATGCAAGAGACAGTGAACTTTTTTCGTTTTCTCCTCATCCCATAATACAACCGGCGGAATGGCTTGTCGCACCATTCTGCTGGTTGTATTTTTTTAGGAAAACTTTTCTAAACTCTCTAAATAGACGCAAAAAGTATGCAATTGCGTGATAAAATAAAAACTGATAAAATAAAGACATCTTTTTATCCCAAGCAAATCAGAGACTTGAACCTTAATCAGAAAGGAAGCAAATATGACTAGTGGAAAACCGAGACGTGTGGCCGCCCTTGCCCTTGCTTTATGTCTTTCTTTGGCAGGCGGAGCCTTAGCTGCTGCCCTTGGGGAAATTATAAGCGGATACGAAACTTTTTTGGGCAGCGGAATGGAGCTTTCCCAAGGGGTATACTGGACAGGCTCGGACTATCGGACGGAAAACTACATAGAATATTCCCAAAATTCAAAGGTGCGGCCTGTGGTTGTCTCCGGCTCCAAGGTATGTAACTACGGAAGCTTTTCATCTATGGCAAAGCTTTTGGAAAACCAGGGCAAGCACGTTATAGCCGGAATAAACGGTGACTACTATGTGATGGCAAACTATGAACCTCTGGGCATACTTATTGAAAACGGGATTTTGCTCTCCTCGGATGCCGGACATTACGGTGTAGGATTTTTTGAAGACGGCAGCGCCGTTTTCGGAAAGCCCTCTTTGATGATGAGCCTTGATATAAATGGGGAAAGCCTTTCCCTAAGCTCTATTAACAAAACACGCACAGAGGGTGTAACGGCCCTTTTCACCGACAGCTATGCTCAGAAGACTAAGGTTAGCGGCAAGGGGACAGAGCTTATCTGCTCTATAAGCGGCGACCTTAGGCTAAATTCCTCCCAAACCCTAACCGTGGAGGAGGTTTTAAGCGATGCCGGTTCTGTTACAATTCCCGAGGGCAAAACGGTTTTAAGCGTGTCTGACTCAAGTGTAGGAGCCGAAGTTTTAAAGGAGCTTGAAGCAGGGGATACGCTAACAGTTAATGTTTCAGCACCACAGGACTGGGCAAAGGTTACATATGCAATAGGCTCTTTATATAAGCTTGTAACAGGCGGTGTTATAGACTCATCCCTTCCTGCAGGAAGCGCTCCCCGCACTGCCGTGGGGCAAAAGGCAGACGGTTCACTGGTTTTCTACACTATGGACGGCAGACAGCCGGGCTACAGCGTTGGTGTCAGCATGAATCAGCTGGCAGAACGTATGATAGAATTAGGCTGTGTTGAAGCAACTATAATGGACGGAGGAGGCTCCACAAGCCTTAACGCCATTTATCTTGGGGACAGCTCGGCCTCACAGATAAACAATCCCTCGGACGGCTATCAGCGCTCTGTTACAAACTACATAATGCTTATGACAGAGGAAAAGCCCACAGGAGTTGCAGATTCTCTTGCCCTTTATCCCCTTTCCGCCCATATGATGGCAGGGGCAAAGACAAGCTTCACCCTTAAAGCCGCTGATGAAAACGGCTATAGCGCCCAGCTTGAAACCCCTGTTTCTTTGGCTGTCACAGAAGGCTTTGGCAGCATTTTACCCGACGGCACCTTCACAGCCTCCGGCGAAGGTGTGGGCACAATAACAGCCGCAGGCGAGGGACTTAAAAGTGCGGCAATTCAGGTTAATGTAGTTAAAACTCCGGATATTCTTCGGGTTTTCCATCAGGGGACAAGCAGCGCTGTAACAAGCCTTTCTGTGAAAAGCGGGACAAAAACAGACCTAATGGCCGAGGCTATGGATAACTACGTCTACCTAATATCTCAAGACAGCTGCTTTCAGTGGTCGGTTCAAGGGGAAATTGGCAGCATAAACTCCGAAGGAGTTTTCACAGCGGGAGAAAAAAGTGCCGAGGGCAGCATAAGGGTTACAGCAGGGGAAAAAACTGTTGTCATTCCGGTTACGGTCACAAGACCAGGCCGCTATGATGACGTATCAGAAAACAGCTGGTATTACGAAGCTGTTGAATATGTAAGTGAAAAAGGGCTTATGACTGGAACGGCAGGTGGGGAATTCTCGCCGGATACTCTCATGAGCCGTGCCATGGTTGTAACGGTTTTGCACAGGATGGAGGGGCTTCCGGCTGCCGAGGGTCAGGGTCTGGCTTTTTCTGACGTTAAGGAAGGAAGCTGGTATTCCGAGGCTGTGTATTGGGCAAGCTCCAAGGGCATAGTCTTAGGCTATGGCGAAGTGTTTAACCCTGATTCTCCCGTAACCCGTGAGGAGCTTGCGGTTATCTTGCACAGATATAAGGGACAGCCATTATCGGAAAAAAGCCTTGCAGATTTTATAGATGCGGAAGAAGTTTCTCCATGGGCAGGAGCTTCCATGAGCTGGGCCTATGAAAAGGGCATTATAAACGGTCTTAGCCAAAACGTTTTATCCCCAAAAGGGCAGGCAACAAGGGCTCAGCTTGCGGCAATTTTACAAAGACTAGGCTAAGTGTAATGAAATTTAAGGGGGCAGATTTACAGCCTGTCCCCTTAAGGCTAAAATTTAGAAAAACGCCTTGACAAGCCTTGGGTTTAATGATAATATCATGAAGCGCTCCAAAGACAGCAGGTGGATTATATCCATAAACCCTGCCGAGGATGGCTTCTAATTTTTATTATTTAGCAGCTTTTTACGTCCTTGTGCTTTTATGTGCAGGGGCTTATTTTTTTGAGCGCTTCTATACCGTTGGCAATAGGGCCTTCGGTACACATTCAATTCGTATAATATCCGCCCAAGGGATAGTATACAACGGAGGTGAAATCATGCCAAACGAAAAGGTTCTCAGTGAAAAGAAGGCATTAGTCGCAGAACTGGTGGAGAGAATAAAGGCTTCCGGCTCCGGTGTCTTTGTTGACTACAAGGGCATAAACGTTGCTCAGGACACGGCTCTTCGCAGCGAGCTGCGCAAAAGCGAGGTTGATTACACGGTTATAAAGAATACCTACTGCCGCAGGGCTATAGCCGAGGTTGGACTTCCCGAAATCGAGCCCATCCTTAAAGGAACGACCTCTCTTGCCACAAGCACGGGCGACCCCATTGCACCCTTCCGCGTCATAAGCGAGTTTGCAAAGAAAATGGGTGCCGACAAGTTCAACATCAAGGCCGGATACATGGACGGCAGAGTCCTCTCCCTAGCTGAAATCAGCGAGATATCCGCCCTTCCCTCCAAGGATGCTTTGTATGCAAAGGTTCTTGGAACAATGCTTGCTCCCATCAGCAGCCTGGCTGTTGTTCTCGGCCAGATTCTAGAACAAAAGGGCGGTGCGGCCGCCGAGCCCGCGGCAGAGTAATTCCCGCGGAGACATTAACTGATTTATTAGGAGGATATTTATTATGGCCAGCGAAAAAGTAACCGCTCTTATTGAAGAAGTCAAGGCACTGACAGTGCTTGAGCTTGCAGAGCTTGTACATGCTCTTGAGGATGAATTCGGTGTATCCGCAGCAGCAGCGGCAGCACCCGCAGCAGGCGGCGCAGCAGCAGAAGCAGCAGAAGAAAAGACCGAGTTTGACGTTGTTATGACCGAATTCGGCGCAGAAAAGATTAAGGTTATCAAGGAAGTCCGCAGCATCACCGGTCTTGGTCTTGCCGAAGCAAAGGCTCTTGTTGAAGGCGTTCCCGCAAAGATTAAGGAAGGCATCAGCAAGGATGAGGCCGAAGAGCTTAAGGCAAAGCTTGAAGCAGTCGGCGCAAAGGTCGAGCTTAAGTAAGACTTTCTATAAAAAGTTTAAAGGCGGGAGCGGTGAAAGCTGCCTCGCCTTTCTTTTTATTAAAAAGGGCCTGCCAACGGCGCATATTATGAAAAACAGACATAAAAACCTGTTTGCAATTGTGTTTAGCTATTGTGGAGCTTGCACATTTAACAAAGGTCAAAACCCCGTTTATTTCTTTTTAAAATACCTCCTTGTCTCGGAAAAGACAAGGCCGGAAAGTCCCAAAACAGCTATGAGGTTTGGAATTGCCATAAGGCCGTTTAGGGTATCGGATATATCCCAGACTAAAGACAGCTCCATACTTGCTCCGGCGGTAATCATAAGTATGAACACTATAAGATAGGCCTTGTTTACTCTGCTGCCGAAAAGAAATTCGGCGCAGCGCATTCCGTAAAGTGACCAGCTTAGTATGGAGGAAAAAGCAAAAAACATTATGCCGCCCGCAATAATTAGCCCTGCCGTTTTTGCTCCGAAGGCCGTTGCGAAGGCCGATATGGTAAGCTCTGCTCCGGCGGCGTTTCCATAGGAAATATAAGCATCGCTGGACAAGATTGCCAAAGCAGTTAGGGTGCAGACCACAATTGTATCGAAAAACACCTCAAAAATCCCATAAAGCCCTTGCTTTACGGGACTTTTTTCACTGCTTGAAGCATGGGCAATAGGAGCGGAGCCAAGGCCTGCCTCATTTGAAAAAATACCCCGTCCCACCCCTAGTTTCATAGCCTGACTTATACCAATGCCGGCAGCGCCTCCCAAGGCAGCCCGCGGGTTTAAAGCTCCGGAAATTATTATGGAAAAAACCTTTCCAAGGCTGTCATAATGGGTTAAAATAACAACAAGGGAAAAGGATATATACAAAAGGCTCATAAGGGGAATAAGCTTTTCCGTAACCTTGCCTATGCGCTTTAAGCCGCCAAGCAAAACGGAGGCGGCAAGAATAGAGCATATTATGCCAACGGCAAGGTTTATCCGAGACTCATTACCCAAAACTGAAGGTACAAAGGCCGAAACCGCCGTGGAAACAGCGGAGGCTATGGTATTTGCCTGGGCTATATTTCCTATGCCGAAGGCAGAAAGGGCTCCGAAAACAGAAAATAAAATGGCGAGGATGCGCCAGCTTTTGCCCAGTCCGTTTTTAATGTAATACATTGGACCGCCCACAAAATCACCCTCAAAATTTCGCTCACGAAATTTAAGAGCAAGAACAATCTCGGCATATTTTGTAGCCATACCGAAGGCAGCGGAAACCCACATCCAAAAAACCGCACCCGGCCCGCCGAGGCTTATGGCGCCTGCCACTCCGGCGATATTGCCTGTTCCCACTGTGCCGCCTAAGGCGGTGGTTAGGGATTGGAAGGGGCTGATCTCACCTTTTTTTTCCTCATGTTTTTTAAAAATCTGCCCCACAGTGTTTTTGAGCATATAGGCAAATTTTCTAAATTGCAAAAAGTTCGTGCCTATGCTTATGTAGATTCCGGCTCCGATTAAAAGGGCCATCATGGGAAGCCCCCAAACAAAAAGGTTTATCCGGCTGTTTATATCTCCAATAAAATGCAGCAAATTATCCACAATGAATCTCCCCTTTGATTTAAAAGCCTTTTGAAATGAACCGATGCCAAAAATTTTTTATAAATTAAAAACTGTATATTTACGGACTGTGTAAATATAATGATTATTCAGAGGAATATATTATAAGGATTTACTAAATTCGCACTAAAATACAAAGGCATTGAAACCTTTTATAATAAAATTCGTCTAAGAAATCATAGCCGTTTAAAATAATATGCAAAAATGATGTACTTTTTTCTTACAATAAGTTAAAATTAAATCAGCACAAACTTTACATTATTTGAAAGGACGAGAAAATGAAAAAGATTTTAACATTTTTCCTTGCGTTAAGCCTCATTGCGGGACTTGGTTCTGCCATGGCAATATCCGAGGGCGACAGCCGTGCTGTTATAGGTGCGGACCTCACGGCGGATCAAAAAGCAAGTGTATACAAAACCTTTGGTATAGAGCAGGGTGCTGTTAGGGAGCTTTCCGTTACAAACACTGAGGAACGGGCCTATCTGGATGGCCTTGTTGATTCCTCTGTCATCGGCACACGCTCAATTTCCTGTGTTTATATCGAGGTTTTAGGAGCTGGAAAAGGACTTGAAGTTGATGTATCCAACATAAACTGGTGTACCAAGGAAATGTATATGAATGCCCTTGTAACAGCGGGCATAGACGACGCAAAGCTTATAGTAACAAGCCCCATTGCAGGCATATCCGGAACAGCAGCCCTTACGGGAATTTACAAAGCCTATGAGGACATAACCGGCGAACCCCTTGATGAAATTGCAAAACTTGCCGGAACTCAAGAGCTTGTTATAACGGCAGAGCTTGCGGATGAAATCGGAAACATTGACGCTGTAGCCATTGTCAACGAGCTAAAGCTTATTCTAGACCAGACTGTTAACATGACAGATGCAGAGCTTATAGCTGAAATTAAGCAGATTGCCGCAGATTACGACATCACCATAAGCGACAGTCAGATAAACCAGCTTGTGTCTCTTTGCCGCTCTCTTGAAAAGCTTGACACCGACCAGCTTCGTGAGAAGGTGGAGTCCATTAAGGACACCTTGGTGAAGCTTTCCGGAGCCAAGGAAAAGGCAGGGGAGTTTGTGGAGTCTATCAAGAACTTTTTCCAGAGCATAGGCAATTTCTTTTCAAACCTTTTCAGTAAGAAATAAGTAAAACTCATACAGAGATTAAACCGCAGTCGAGGTTTCCTTCGGCTGCGGTTTTTACGGAGGCAGGGCATGATAAAAATAAATGGTATAAAAGCGCCGATTGGAGAAAGCAAGGAAAACCTAAAGGTAAGAGCGGCCCAAATGCTGGGGATTTCTCCGGAGGATATAAGAGATTTTTCCATCTCGCGAATGTCTGTTGACGCAAGGAAAAAGAGCGATGTCCATCAGGTTTTTTCTGTAACCTTTTCCGCCCGCAGGGAAAAGAAGCTTTTAAAGGCTGCCGGAAACAAAAATATCTGCCTTTTTGAGGCGCAGCCCTATGAGTTTCCCAAGCTGCGCCGCAAAAGCGGCCTTCGCCCTGTTATAGTTGGTTTGGGTCCGGCGGGGCTTTTCGCTGCCTATGAGCTGGCACGGGCCGGACTTCCGCCTATTATTTTAGAGCGGGGCGCCTCTGTGGAAAAAAGAAGTCTTGAGGTGGAACACTTTTGGAAAACCGGAAATCTATCCGAAAGCTCCAATGTGCAGTTTGGGGAAGGGGGAGCAGGCACCTTTTCCGACGGAAAGCTTAACACAGGCATTAACGACCCCAGAGTCAGGCATATTTTTGAAACCTTTGTTGCCCACGGGGCACCGGAGGATATTTTGTGGTCTGCCAAGCCCCATATCGGCACGGATGTCCTTAGAAGCCTTGTAAAAAGTATGCGGCTGGAGCTTATATCTTTAGGCTGTGAAATACACTTTGAGCATAAGCTTTCCGGTCTTAAAATCGAGGACAACACCCTCTCCGGCATTTTGGTGGAAGACAAAGCAGGGTTTTATGAAATGCCCTGCGACAGCCTTATCCTCGCTGTAGGTCACTCGGCAAGGGATACATTTAGAATGCTGCATTTAGCAGGGCTTAAAATGGAGCAAAAGCCCTTTGCCATAGGCCTTAGGATAGAGCACAGCCAAAGCCTTATATCCGCGAGCCAGTACGGTGATTTTGCAGAAAAGCTGCCGGCGGCGGATTATAAGCTGTCCTGCCATTTGCCTAATGGCCGCTCGGCTTATAGTTTTTGTGTTTGCCCCGGAGGGCAGGTGGTTGCGGCGGCTTCGGAAAATGGAAAACTTGTCACAAACGGCATGAGTAACAGAGCCAGAGACGGAGAAAATATAAACGGCGGTTTTCTGGTGGGGGTTCGGCCTTCGGATTTTGAAAATGAGCATCCTATGGCGGGAATTGCCTTTCAGGAAAAGTGGGAGAGCCTTGCCTTTTCCCTTGGGGGAGGAGATTTTAAGGCTCCGGTTCAGACTGTTGGGGATTTTTTGGATAAAAAGGCTTCGAAAGATATAGGAAGTGTTTTACCCACATATTTGCCCGGCATCAGGCCTTCAAACCTTGACCTGTGCCTGCCGGACTTTGTAACAGACAGTCTTAGAACGGCGCTTTTGCAATTTGACAAAAGTCTTCACGGCTTTGGGGAAAAAAACGCTCTTTTAACAGGTGTTGAAACAAGAAGCTCCTCGCCTCTGCGCCTTTTGCGGGACGAAAGCTTCCAGTCCTCGGTAAGGGGAATTTATCCCTGCGGAGAGGGAGCAGGCTATGCCGGAGGCATAAGCAGCGCTGCCGCAGACGGGATAAAAACAGCGGAAGCCTTGGCAGGAAGGTACTAAAGTTAAAGGAGTCAGACTATAAAAGTTTGTTTCAGCCAGGGCCTGTAATCTTTGTTTTTATAATGTATATTTCAAGATAAAATGAAAACAGGATAAAATTAAGATGTTTGAAAAAAGTTTAAAAATATGATACAATTATCTCTAATGACTGGAAGGAAAACAAACTAAGGGGACAAACTTTATCCGGGAGGAAAAGCAATGAATGAGCTTAAAAAAAAGATAATCGACCTAAAAAATAAAAAGGACGCTTTAATATTATCTCACTACTACCAGGATCTGGATGTTCAGGAAATTTCAGACGAGGTAGGGGATTCCTTTGCCCTTGCAAAGCTTGCCCAAAAGGCAAAGCAGGAGCTTATTATTCTTTGCGGAGTGCGCTTTATGGCAGAGAGTGCAAAGATACTAAATCCAGAAAAAACCGTTTATCTGCCTGCAGAGGATGCTGGCTGCCCAATGGCGGATATGATAAGTCCTCAGCAGGTAAGGGAGCTTAGAAAAAAGCATCCTGAAGCCGCTGTTGTTTGCTATGTCAATTCCTCTGCGGCGGTTAAGGCACAAAGTGATATTTGCTGCACCTCATCATCTGCTGAAAAAATTGTTCGCAGCCTGCCGAATAAGGACATTATTTTCATACCGGACAGAAACCTTGGCTCCTATGTTGCAAAAAAAGTTCCGGAGAAAAACATTATCCTCTTTGATGGCTGCTGCCCAATTCACGACGCTGTTTCACCGGACGATGCTCTGAGCATGAAAAAAGCATTTCCCGAAGCGCAGATTCTTGTACACCCCGAGTGCAGGCCCCAAGTCCTTGAGCACGCTGACTTTATAGGCTCCACAGCAGAAATTTTGGATTTTGCTCGAAAAACTAAGGCTCAGGAACTTATAATCGGAACAGAAAGCGGAGTTTATGAGATTTTAAAACATGAAATGCCGGATAAAAAAATTATGCTCATAAAAGAGGACTTTCTCTGTGCTGACATGAAAAAAACAAGTCTTGAAGATGTGTTGGCCTGCCTTGAAGGTAAAAGGGAGCAGCTTAGTCTGCCCCAGAATGAACTGGAAGCGGCGAGACAAAGCCTTGAGCGGATGGTTGCCGTTAAATAAAGCTTGTCCAGAGATAGTTGACATAACAAACCCCTGCTTTTATCTAAGTTAGATAAAAGCAGGGGTTTTTGTATAAATAGGTTTACATAAATGTTATAAGCTATGTTTGCTGCTCAAGCCGTCTAAAAATTTTAGAAAGGCATCGGCTTCACAAATTGCCTGCCTGGCAAGCTTTGTTTTACTGTCTTGAAAAATCACCTTTCCATTATCCAGCCAGATTTTTACTATGATGTCCTCCATACAGTCGCTGCTGCTATAATCCGCCGGAATGAAAATGGTGTAAGCAGATTCGTCTTCAAGGGCTTCAGCCTCAGCCTCAAAGTAAAGAAGCTTAGATAGCTGCTCAAGCTCCTGCTCATCGTTTATGGTGAGCATGAGGGCGCTGTCCCGAACCTTGTCATCGGAGTCCCTGTACTCACCTTTGTATACCTTAAGCTCGGCACAGTCTGCAATGCAAAGGGGAATTTCATTTTTAAGCTGATTTGCAATTCGGTTATTCTCCGATAAGATTCCGTATGCTGTGAAGTTTCCGTCGGCATCATCCCCATTTGAAGCAAAACTGTCGGCAGGATAAGCTTCATTTAATGAATTATGCCCGGGTAAATCCAGAAAGGAATCCGAATCAAAAAGCTGATACTCGTCTATAAAGCCTTCGCCTTCCTCCGTCATAGCAGAGTCACTGGCTGTTTGAAGACCTGCTGCGCTGTTTGAAGCAAAGGAGAATTTATTATTAAAAAGCTCTAAGCGTGAGGCTCCAAAAATAATGAGGGCAAAACAGGCGGCAAGTGCCGCAAAGGATATAAGGGCGGGCTGACGCTTCTTTTTGCTTTCTTTCTTAGCTGTGATTTTCTTCATCACACTTTCTGCCAGAGCCTCGGGAGGCGGGACAAGCCCGTCAGATATGGCAGATGAGATAAAAGAAAAGGCATCATAAGCGCTTTTACATTCCGGACATGAATCGATGTGGGATAAAAGCTCTGCCTTTTCCAAATCGTCCAACTGGCCGTCTATCATAGCGCTTATTTTCTCAATATGTTCCTTGCAGCTTTCCATGTCTTACACCCCCTTTGCTTTATTTGACGAAGAAGAACCGGAAAGGTTCCCTTCCTCACTCAAGATGGAGCAAAGCTTTTTTCTGGCTCTGAAAATACGGGACTTCACCGTTCCTGCCTCAAGGGAAAGACAATTTGCGATTTCTTCATAGCTAAGTCCGTTTATTTCCCGGAGAAGAAGTATTACCCTATAATCCTCAGGCAGACTCATAAGAGCCTTCCTAACCTCTTGGCGAAGCTCGTTTTTCTCGGCTATTAACTGGGGAGAAAAACGCTCATCCGGTATTTCAAGCTCCTTATCGTCTTCGCCTTCACCCATATAGGTAAGTGAGCTGTGAGAGCGCCTGCTTTCCGCCCGAAGAAAGTCAAGGCAGATATTGGTTGTAAGCCTGTATAGCCAGACAGAAAAGCGGCTGTCTCCGCGAAAGCTTTTAAGGCTGTTATAGGCTCTTAAAAAGGACTCCTGAGTCATGTCAAAGGCATCGTCCTCGTTTCCCACCATGCGCAGGGCCAGATTATATACTTTTGTCTGGTTATCTATAACGAGCTTTTCAAAGGATTGTTTGTCGCCCTCCTGTGCTTTTTGCACAAGCTCACGCTCCTGCTCCCTTGTCATGCTCTCACCTCAGTTCTTTTTTCATCTGTTTCGCAAGACGGTAAATGTCATCAATAGTTTCCACTTTTACAAGCTGGCTGCGAAAATAGCTTGAATGGGCAACACCCCTTAGATACCATGCAAAATGCCGCCTTGCCTCAAGACAGGCGATTTTCTCACCTTTGAACTTTGCCGCCTGCTCAAACTGATACACGGCAGTATCTATCCGCTGGGAAAGGGGAGGCAGAGGGGGGCAGTCTTTCCCCTCAAGCAAGGCCTTTGCCCTGGAGAAAAGCCAGGGGTTTCCAAAGGCACCACGGCCTATCATAATACCGTCGCAGCCGGTGTAGCGAAGTATGCGGGGGGCGTCCTCCGGCTCAAAAACATCACCGTTGGCAAAAACGGGTATGCCCACGGCTTTTTTAACATCCCTGATTATGTCCCAGTCGGCAAGGCCTGAATACATCTGGGCTTTTGTACGGCCATGGACACAAATGGCGGCGGCTCCCGCCTGTTCGCACATTTTTCCAAACTCCACGGCGTTTACGTTTCCCTTATCCCAGCCCTTGCGAAACTTAACGGTTACAGGCACTTTAGCTCCCCGCCGGACAGCCTCAATTATTTTCATGGCTTTTTCCGGCTCACGCATAAGAGCGCAGCCGTCACCGCTGCCGGAAACCTTACCCACGGGGCAGCCCATGTTAATGTCAATAACATCCGCTCCGGAAATTTCCCTCGCAAGAGCTGCCCCTTCTTCCATAAACTCCGGCTCGCTGCCGAAGATTTGGGCGGCACAGGGGTGCTCGTTTTCATCTAGCTGAAGAAGGCCCTTTGTTTTTTCATCTTTATATACAAGGGCCTTGGCGCTGACCATTTCCGTGCAGGTGTATGAGGCTCCGTTTTCCCTGCAAACCTTGCGAAAAGCAAGGTCAGACACACCGGCCATAGGGGCAAGGGCCAAAAGACCCTCAAGCTCAACTTCGCCGATTTTTATCATAGCTTAAGGTCTAAGCCCACGGGGCAATGATCACTGCCCATGATTTCCGGACAGATGTATGCCTTATCTATCTTGTCTTTCAACCTGTCGGAAAGAACAAAATAGTCAATGCGCCAGCCTGTGTTGTTGGCTCTGGCATTAGAGCGATAACTCCACCAGCTGTATGCCCCTGTTAAATCGGGGTAGAGAAAGCGAAAGCTGTCTGTAAATCCGGCTTCTAAAAGCTGGGTGAACTTTGCCCGTTCCTCATCAGAAAAACCGGGGTTCTGACGGTTGGTGGAGGGGTTTTTAAGGTCAATTTCCTGATGGGCAACGTTAAGATCGCCGCAGATAATCACTGGCTTTTTCTTGTCAAGAGCGGAAACATAGTCCCTAAAAGCGTCCTCCCAGCTCATGCGGTAGGGAAGGCGCTTTAAGCCGTCTTGGGAGTTGGGTGTGTAAACACAGACGAGGAAAAACTCCTCAAACTCCAAGGTGACGGCACGACCTTCGTCGTCATGCTCGTCCATGCCAAGATTATAGGAAACGGAAAGGGGGGCAACTCGGGTGAAAATGGCTGTTCCTGAATAGCCCTTTTTTTCTGCATAGCTCCAATAGCTTTCATAGCCGGGAAACTGAAGGTCTATTTGACCCTCCTGAAGCTTTGTTTCCTGCAAACAAAACATATCGGCATCAAGCTCATTAAAAATGTCCTCGAAGCCTTTTTTAACAACAGCCCGAAGGCCGTTTACGTTCCATGATATAAGTCGCATTTTTATGTCTCCTTTTTAGCAACCAGCCTGTTTATTGGTAACCCCTGAGCGTAGAATTTGGCCTCGTAGTCGGTCATAATTCCTACAGGACCCTTCCCATGGAGGTTACGGCTAAGCTCTGAAAGCTGCCAGCCTTCTTCAATGAAAGTATCCATGGAATATTCAAACAGGGGATTGTTATCTGTTTTGAAGTGGATTTCGCCGCCGGATTTTAAGACAGATTCGTATATTTTAAGAAAACCGGGAGAGGTGAGGCGATGTTTGGCATAGCGGCTTTTCGGCCAGGGGTCGCAAAAATTTATATAAATACGGTCAAGCTCTTTTTCCTCAAAAATAATAGGAAGGGCAAGGGCGTCCCCGTCGATAAAACGAACATTTGAAAGCTTTTTACTGTCGCAAAGCTCCATGGCAACCACCATGGCCTCGGGCACCTTTTCTATGGCCACAAGAAAACAGTCTGGGTTTTGCTCTGCTATTTCTGCTGTGAAGCGTCCCTTGCCGCAGCCTATTTCCAGCCAAAGGGAAGAAGTCTCCGGAAAGGAGGTTTTCCACTGACCCCTAAGGGCGGCAGGGTCACCTTCCATTATATAAGAAATTCGCTCCATTCGAGGAATAAGGTTTGGTTTTTTTCTGATTCTCATGAAATTTTCACACTCCTTTTGCGATAATAACATAATACGACGGAAACATCAATAAAAAACCGTTGCAGTTTCCGCCAAGCTGTGGTAACATATTATGGCCTGATTATTTGAAGGCAGAATAAGCTTGGGAGTCGGCACAAAAGGAGTATAATTAAAATATCCGGGCGTAGCGCAGTTTGGTAGCGCATCTGCTTTGGGAGCAGGGGGCCGCAGGTTCGAATCCTGTCGCCCGGACCACGAATTTTACGAAAACCGCCTAAATAGGCGGTTTTTCTGCGTTTAGTATTCTATTTTTGTAATATTGCACCAAATATATTTGCTTTTAAGATTGAAAAATAGTATATTTAAAATCTGTATATATGTAATTTAATATTTCTCGTCTTGTATGATTGAAGAAAAATCTCCTCGCAGAATTAACGAACGCTATCATAGAGACTAAGCATATAAAAATATGGGAGGAATGAACATGGCAAAGAAAATAAATAATGTCTTCGGCAATTTTGCTGAAATCGCAAAAAGTGGTTTAGAAAAGATTGATGTAGAAACCGCTAAAAAAAAGGGCGGTACAGACAGCCAAGGGCATATCGGAAAAGGCTGCAAGCGTCAAAGATGCTGCGGTTACAATGAAAAATGATATCGACACAAAATTCATGAATTGGATCGCTTATTAGAAACATCCATCACAGAGTACAATGATGCTTATACGCTAATGAACGATAAGGGTATCAAGCTGTATGTGGAAAGATACCGGACGATTGACTCCATTGAAACAGTGGAGAACATAGTAAACAGTATCGCTAACCACCCGAAATCCTTTGATTCTGACTTTGAAGAAATTAATGTTAGTCGAAACCAATTTGTGGATTCCTGTACCTTTGCTGAACAGGAGCTATATGCTGCAAGAGTGGCTGCCGGCGGAGCAGGGGCGGGTCTTGCAGCAGGGGCATCTGTTGCGTTCATGGCACCTACAGCTGCCATGTGGATAGCCACAACCTTTGGAACAGCATCCACCGGCACTGCTATCGCCACACTCTCTGGTGCAGCGGCAACCAATGCGGCTTTGGCATGGTTAGGAGGCGGCGCATTGGCGGCGGGGGGCGGTGGTATTTCAGCCGGAACCGCACTTTTGGCATTGGCAGGACCTATCGGCTGGTCGATTGCCGGTGCAACGCTGCTATCATCTATTGTCCTATTTGCAAGCAAGCGGACAAAACTAAACAAACAAAAGAATGAAGAAATCAGCGAAGTGAAGAAAAATATAGAAACAGTTCGGGAGATGGACGCAAAGATTGCAGCGCTTTTGGAGGAGACCGGTACGATTAGAGCGAAACTAAACGACCTTACAAGGGAATGCTTATCACTCTACCAGCAGGATTATTTGACCTTTTCCGATGAAAAGAAGATACTTGTGGGGTCTCTTGTAAACAATACGAAGGCAATATCTGCACTTCTCGGAAAAACCATTGCTTAGCGGGTGGGTGCTATGAAGTTAGACGAATCAATCAAGGGAATGTCGGTAGAGCTTTTGATGAAAACACCTATCGGCAGCCAAATAGAGAAGGCAATGCACACCTTAGAGGATGTGCAAACTAATCTGTATGCACTTTTGGATAAAAGCGGCGAGGAGCCCTTGGTCACCATTAAATGCGGGACAATATTTACACTTGCAGTGCTAAAAAAAGCCGTGAACGGGAAGCAAATAAAAAATTTTGATAATACGGATTGGGCTGAAATATCCGGTGCAGTATCTGACTTTGCTGTTTGCTATGACAATCAGAAATATAGCGAATTTGTTTTCCTCATGTATGCAAGGTATATTGACTTTTCCGCCTCACTTGTGGAAATGAGAGCCTCCGAGGAAACAGTTGCAGCCCTCCGAGAGCTAGCTGCAGCCCTGCGTGAGGAGACAGAGACCCTTCATAAAGGAGATATATCAGAGGCAAAATATATTGACAGATGTCTTTGGATTTCTCTGGAGGCAATGATTAAATTATTAGCCTCGCTTATGGGTATCGTAGCCGGAGAAGCAGCAGAACAGCTTGCACAAGCTGCGGCATCCCTTGCATTTGAATATGGAAGATATTTGCTGTTTAGAAATGAGCAAAAGCTGCTGGCGGAGTACTTAGAGCAGCAACGTGTACTTGACAGGGAGCTTCAAGAAAAGTATGATGCTTTCATGAAGGATTTGCTTGCGGAAGCGGAATCTTTCATGAATCTCATAAACAATGCATTTGCACCGGACTTTGGCTGTTTACTGATGAACTCGGCAAAATTGGCAAAGGCTGCCGGCACCTGTGAACAGGAGATTCTTGACTCAATAAAGAAGGTAGATGATTTCTTCTTGGAATAACTAACGGCAACAAAAACCACCAAAACCCCCTCACACACAAATGGTCGGGCTCCTGCCTTTAAGCAGGAACCCGACCATTCTTATATTATCCAAAAATCTATTGTTCTTATTTTGGCTTCCGGCAGGTTATAAAATCTCATTTAGCCTGCCCATCGTCCCTATTGCACAGAAACCTCCGGATTTTTTTCGCCGAACCTTTCCATCAGCATTTGGGCTATTTCATCTCGGCTCTTGCCGTTTTTCTCCTGCACTTTTATAAGCTTATATGCCTGAAACAATGCGGACGGGCCAATCTCCGAGCTGAAGAATCCAATGCCCTGATTCCATGCAAGCAGCTCAAACACATCGTCAAATACCGCACTGTCCACTCCGTGGATATATGCTTTTACAAGCTCTCTGGAGGCCTGGCGCATTCTGCCTGCACCAACTGCGTTGGCAAGGGACAACAGCAGCCGCATCTCATAGGGAAGCGTGCGCTTTTCGTCGTTCCAAGTTAAATTCCAAAAATCAGCGGCAATATCGCCAAGCTCCTCATCAATCATTGGTAAGTTGAGCAGGGCCAGAGGCTTAAAGGGAGACTGCTCCCCATCTTCTTTCAGCTCAACACGGTAAAAGTATACATGATACTCACCCGATTCGGTCTGTTGGGTATGATGCTCAAATCCAAGAGCCTCCATAGCCGTATAAAGGGGGTGGGGCTTAAAGGTTTGGATGATTTTTATTCCCTCTCCTACAGGAATGTTTCTGGCCTGCTTTTGCAAGCCGGGGAAAAAGTTCCCGTGGATGTGGCGCACATCGATGGTCTTAAAATCCGAAATTTTCTCTTTCCATTTATCAAAGCTCATAATTGCTTCCTTTCCCTTGCGTATATGACACTGCAAGACTTTCGTGCTTTTTTATCTGGGTTTGCAGATAGAATTTAACAACAGTATAAATTAATATCAGCAGGAGTTAAATATCTCTAACGGCCTATATATTACACTAATTATTCAAAAAAAGCAATAGGAATTTTACAGTTTTACTTCCTATTTAGATTGAAGGAAAGGGATAATCTAAGACCGCCCTTTGGTATATCCTGCCCAGGCTGCGGTTCCGGTGTAGGAGCTGTTACGCCACACATAAATCCAACAGTTTTATCTGCTGCGCCCTGTTACATATAGTGTTGTATTATTTCAATACCAGAAGTATAATAAAAGCAAGACCTCCCATGGAAGGATACACCATGAATATTATATTTGTTAACCGGGAAAAAAGCAGGGAGTTTCCATCCGGATTGTTTTTTATTAATTAACAACGGAGCCTAGTGATAGCTCGGTCCGGCGGCAGCTCTAGTGCCGCAAAATGCTTAGTATGGAGGGTTTTGAAGTGAGAAAGTTAATATCTTTATTCCTTGCAGCAATGCTGCTGGCCCTATGTGCCTGCGGCAAAACCACAGATAATCAGGCCGAAGTGCCTTTGGAAACGGAAAGCTCCCCGTCTGATAACAGTCCGGCGGCGGAAATCATCGAACCGTCGTTGCTGATTTCCAAGGAGGAGGCTGAGAGCATCCTTGGAGTAAGTCTTGACAGGGTTCAAACAAGTGAACAGGAACGGGTGGGTCTTAGGCAATGTATTTACGAATCAGAAGATTATTTTTTTCAAATCAGCTTAACACAGCAGGCAATGATGCCCGCAGAGCAGACCCAGACGCCGGAAAGTCTGTATCGGGCAATTGTTGAAAATTTTGAGGATGCAATCAAAGTGGATGGTGTCGGTGATGAGGCGTATTTCGCCACTCCTGGACTTCATATCTTGGAGGACGGCTATTATATCCTAATCGCCATCGGCAATTTAGACGACGAGGGTAACAGTGAAAAACTTGTGGAGGCGGGTAAGCTCGCGGCTTGGAATTTGGCAACGGTAAAATAGCATGGCTTTTATAACAACTTGATTAATTCAAAACATTAATTTGAGGAGGAAGTCATTATGAAAAAGGCAGTGAAAAGACTTATTCCCCTGCTTCTTGTACTGGTGCTCATGCTGGGGGCAGTGCCGCAGGCGGCGGCACTCATTATACCTGAGTTTAAAATCGACATCACAGACAAGTTTACAGACGCGAATTTTCTGGCGGCAGTAAGGCAGGCCTTGGGCAAGGGCGCCAATGATAAGGTGTATACCACCGATGTGTCGAAGATTACCAAACTAATTGTGTCCGGTAAAGGCATATCCAGCCTTGACGGAATAGAGTATTTTTATGGTTTGGAGTCGCTTGTCTGCAACCATAACTCACTGACCAAGCTGGATGTGAGCAACAATACAAAGCTGAAAGAGCTTATTTGCTATGGTAATGAGTTGACGGCGTTGGATGTGAGTAAAAATCCAAATTTAGAAAAACTTTGGTGTATGGGCAACAAGCTAAGCTCACTGGATATAAGCAAGAACCCAAAGCTTGAGGTGCTTATGTGCTTTGAGAATAAATTGACTGCTTTAGATGTGAGCAAAAATCCAAACCTGAACTATCTTTCTTGCGAAGACAATCAACTAACTGCGCTGGATGTGAGCAAAAATCCAAATCTGGAAAGTCTTATTTGCTACGACAACCAGCTAACCTCGCTGGATGTGAGTAAAAATCCCTTATTAGAGTCATTATATTGCCAAGGCAATAAGCTGACAGCGCTGGATGTCAGCAAAAATCCAAAACTGGAAAGGCTGACCTGCCAAGATAACTACCTGCCATCTGAAAACGCCATTATCGGCCTGAACAAGTCTCAGCTTAGCACCTTTACCTTTGACCCCCAAGCGCCGACCCCCTCTGCACCCCAAAACCTCAGCGCCAAACCCGGCGACAAAGCTGTGACTTTAAGCTGGGCCCTGCCGGCCTACGGCGGAACCAGCACCATTACAAGCTTTGAGTTGTCGAGTAATAAGGGGGCTACATGGATCACAGCGGGCAACACAAGCAGCTATACCTTTACCGGACTGAAAAACGGACAGAGCTATAGCTTCAGGGTTCGTGCTGTAAACAGCAGCGGAAAAGGACTGGAGGCTGAAATTTTATCCACACCGGAGGCCCTCAAGGAGCCCTTCTATCAAAGTGCCAGTGACTGGGCCAAGCCCGAGTTGGAAAAAGCCTATGACGCGGGCCTGATTCCGGAAATTTTAAAGGGTCTGGATATGAAAAAGCCCATAAGCCGTGAGGAATTTGCCGAGCTGGCGGTTCAGCTTTATGAGACGGCCACAGGCAAAATCATACTGGTTACAGTCACAAATCCCTTTACAGATACCACAAACTACCGGATTTTGAAGGCCTATCAGGCGGGCATAACAAACGGCACCTCTGATACGACTTTTTCGCCGAATGTTCTAATCACCCGGGAACAGTGCGCCACCATGCTTTATCGGGATATTAAGGCCATTGCGCCCGGCGCCAACTACAGCACTGCGGGAGTTCCGGATTTTCCAGACCAGGCGCATATTGCCTCCTGGGCGGTGGAGGGGACGAAATATATGTCTAAAATTAAAATCATTTTGGGGGATACAAATGGCAATTTCATGCCGAAACCCCTGACGCCTGAACACGAGGCCACGAATTACGGCATGGCCTCCAGAGAGGCCGCCGTTCTCATGGCAATACGGACATTCGAGAAAATCAAATAAGTTGCAGCTGGAAACTTTAAAAATAGCAAGTTTACAGCAAAGGGGCGGTGAAATCAGCGGCTAAAACAAAAACCGCACTAAAAGATTTACCCTCATAGGCATATCTAATTAAAGCAATAAATCGGCATAGCTTGGCAGTATTAGCGGCTATGCCGATTTTCTTTGTACTGCGTTAAAAGCATAAATCGACGGTTTAAATTTCAAAAGGCAGTTAAAGGCTATATTGATATGCTATGGCTGTTTGGCATCAATGCCCCAGCCCTATCTTAAGACAGGTAATAAAGCATTGTATTTGGGGCATTTGCGTTTTGCCGAAAACATGGGTTTTTCAAATAACATATTTTAGCTAAAATTTTGCGCTTTTCAGCATTGTTGACCTTGATTTTGCCTGCTGTTGTGTATAATATAAATGTATAGGACAAGCTTAGGGCGATATGGACTTTACATATGCCCTCCAGTATCAAAGGATAGTCCCAGAGGAAATAAGCCGAATTAAGCAAGCAAACCATGGGCAAAGGAGCTTAGCTAATGATAGATTTCCCAAGCTTTATCTCCCAGCTTGCAGGAAGCCCTGCATTGCTGGTAACTGCTTTACTGACACTGGCGGTAATTTTGGTCAACGGATGGACAGATGCGCCGAATGCCATAGCTACAGCTATATCAACCAAGGCAATTGCACCTCGACCTGCTATTATTATGGCATCGATATTCAATTTCCTTGGTATTTTTGTGATGACAAGCTTTAACAAAACTGTGGCTGAAACTATATATAACATGGTGGACTTTGGAAACGATGCCAGTGCCGCCTTAGTTGCCCTTTGTGCCGCAATGGTTGCCATTGTGCTCTGGGCGGTTGCTGCTTGGAGGTTCGGTATTCCCACCAGCGAAAGCCACGCCCTTATCGCCGGACTCACAGGCGCTGCCATATCCATTCACGGCGGCTTTGGTGCGGTGAACGGCGCTGAGTGGATTAAGGTAATTTACGGACTTGTGCTTTCAACATTTTTGGGCTTTGGCATGGGCTGGGGCGCGGTCAAGCTGATTGAGGCAATCTTTCGTTTTAAAGACCGGAGAAAAACTCGGGGATTTTTCAAAAATGCCCAGGTTGGCAGCGCCGCTGCAATGGCCTTTATGCATGGAGCTCAGGACGGCCAAAAGTTTATGGGTGTGTTTTTGCTGGGCATGGCTCTTGCAAAGGGCAGTGCCAACGAAACGGTTTTTGAAATTCCCTTTTGGCTTATTCTTCTATGCTCTGTAACCATGGGCCTTGGAACCTCCATCGGCGGATACCGAATAATAAAAGCAGTGGGAATGGATATGGTAAAGCTCGAAACCTATCAGGGCTTTGCGGCAGACATTGCCGGTTCGGGCTGTCTGCTGATTTCCTCTCTTACAGGCATACCCGTATCCACAACCCACACAAAGACAACGGCAATTATGGGCGTGGGCGCTGCAAAAAGACTTAGCAGCGTAAACTGGAATGTTGTGCGGGAAATGGTGCTTACCTGGGTGCTCACCTTCCCGGGCTGCGGATTTATAGGCTATATTATGGCAAAGCTTTTTGCTGTGCTTTTTTTAAAGAATTAAAAGAAAAGGATATGAAATAATGGCAAAGAAAAACAACCCGTATTTCGATGATTTTATAACCATGACGAATTTTTCTGTGGAGGCGGCGGGATACCTTCAGGCGGTTTTCACTGACTTTGACCCCGACAATCTCCCTGAGCAGCGCAAAAAGATGCACGAGATTGAGCATAGGGCGGATAAGGTCAGACACGCCATGATGCGCAGACTGGCAAAGGAATTTGTCACTCCGGTGGACAGAGAGGACATTATACAGCTTGCAAACGCTTTGGACTCTGTGACAGACAGAATCGACGATATCTTAATACGTATGTATATGTATAACATCGATTCAATGGAGGCTGACGCACAGCACTTTGCGGATGTTATTGTGCGCTGCTGCAAATCTCTCCACAAGGCCATGGTGGAATTTCCAAACTTTCAAAAGTCCAAAAAGCTTTTTGAGGCTATAATCGAAGTCAACTCAACAGAGGAGGATGGGGACGCAATTTATATTGAGGCCGTCCATAAGCTGTATAAAAGCGGCTCTGATCCTATGGCTGTTTCGGTCTGGAGTGACCTTTATGACCGTCTTGAAGACTGCTGTGATGCCTGCGAGGATGCGGCGGATTTGATTGAAATTATAGCTATGAAAAACTCCTGAGTATGCAGGAGGTAAAAGACTTTATTGCTCAATGGGGGCAATCCGGAACAAAGCAAGAAACTTATAAATCGGCAGAAGGCTCATTTTACTTTATTGCGATATTCTTTTCTGATTTGCACCTTGCCGATATGAACGAGACGTGATGTAATTGCACCATCGCTGCGCTGGAAATATGAGCGCATTTCTTTCTTCGTGCTGCCGGCATCATACATCTGGGAGAGCTTTTCGTCATTTTCGGCTGTCCATGGCTTTCCTGCATTGAGCGGAGAATTATTTTCCTTTGGCACTGATACAGCAGACGAAACTGCGAGCAGCGCCCGAACGATTTCCACCTGATTGCACAGGTGATCATCAGCCAAAAGCTCACCTGTCAAGGGGTTTACACCGTCCGCCAGTATGCTGAGAATTTGCTTTGCTCTTACTAAATCCATTACTGCACCTCCAAAACTTCCTTAAGTAGAATTCTTTTCTTAAAGCCGCCTTGTTCATTTAGCTTTTCATTGCGGACACGCTGAAATTCCTCCAGTGCTATGCCCTTGTAATCCATAATTGCGTGCATAAGCTCGCCGATATCAGCCAGTTCTTCCACCGTGCCGCTTTCAAGATATTTTTCAACTTCTTCCAGCAGCTTTTTATTAAGGAAATCGATATATTGTTCATCCTGCAATGTTTCATAGGTGCAGCTTTTGCCGCCGGCTTCAATAATCTCCGGAATTTTATCTCGAACAAGCTTATTATATACTTTTGCTTCCATGTTGCAGCCTCCTTAAAATCGCCTTATCTGCCGGACAAAATTTGTATTTCGGAATTTCGTCAGGGGTAATCCAGCGGATATCATTATGTTCCAGTTTCTGGGGTGTACCTGCTGCAATTTTGGCATTAAACAGTGTCAGATGGATGTTTATATCCGGATATTCATGGTTTACATTCATAAACTCGCTGCCAATGATAAGCTCAATATTAAGCTCCTCCCGACACTCACGAATGAGGGCCTGCTCTTTTGTTTCCCCTGGCTCAAGCTTACCGCCGGCAAATTCCCAAAGCAGCCCGCGGGCCTTTTCTGCCGGCCGCTGGCATATCATAAACCTATCCTCATCCCAGATGAGGGCCGCAACAACTTCAGTTACCATACTTGTTATTACACCACCATTTTATTTATCTTATTAAAAACGATTCACTTAGGACTTTTCTGATATTGCCGCTTTGGCAATAAAAACCCCGGAATTCACCCCATGAAAATCCGCAATGAAGGGCTTTTCCCATAGCCAAGGGCATTGTAGGGAAGCTTATAAATATTGTGTTATATTATGCTTTCATCCTCTAGGTTTTCACGAATACCAAGAGTATCTTTAACATATTGTGTAAAATCATCCAGTTGCCGGCCTGAAGGCCGGTTTTTGTTTACGCAAAAATAGATGCGGTTTGGAAAATCTTCCTCCATGGGAATTTTAACAAGTTCCGGCGGAAGATTACCGCACAAATAATCAAAGGTCAGAGCAACACCGGAAACTGAAATAGGCAGCTTGATATACTCCATGTGTTCACCGGAGGAAAAGACATTTTTAAAGCGGCTGTGCATATGCTGGAAACAAGCATCAAAAAGCTGACGCATTCGGTATTGTCCGTTGGGCATGAATATGGTTTCTCCCACTAAATCATCCAAATTGATGGAAGCTCTGTCTGCCAGACGGTGTTCTCGGTTTAGCACGGCACAGACCGGACTTTCAAACACAAGTATGGTTTTAAATTGGTCGGAATGCTGGGGATAGGTAATAAATGCGGCATCAAGGCTGCCCTCTAAAAGCCGCTGCTCACAGCTGTCATTAGACATACTGCTGATTTGAATCGAGGCCTCCGGATGAAGCGTCTGATAGTTTAGCACAAAGTTTAGCCCTGTGGCATAAATAGAGGAAAATGTGAAGCCCAGATGCAAGGGCTGGCTTTTGTTTCGGCTGCGCAGGGCGGCGCAAGCGCAGTCATACTGCCGCCAAATTTCCTCAAAATATGGCAGAACCATTTCCCCTTCGGGGGTTAAGCTGACACCGCGGCTGTTTCGCACAAATAAGCTGACACCCAGCTCTTCTTCCATAGCCCGAATGTTTCGGCTTAAGCCCTGCTGGCTGATGTTCAGCCGCTGGCTGCAGTGCAGCATATTTTTGTCCTCACAGAGCTGCAGGAAGCGATGAATTGTATGTAACTGCATATGCCCTCCAGTCTTTGTAGTATTCGACTCCATTCTACAAGGAATCCTTGTATCTAAAAACACTTTTGTTGCTTTTATTATCTTTGTTTTTATTTTATCATTAAATTAGCAATAAAACTACTATCAGGAGGTTTTTCTATGAGTATGAGGCCAAAAATTGTAAAGCTTGCCCGTATGATCGGCGGAGTACCCGGTATGTTAAACAAAATAACTGAAGATTCTCCGGAATACTACTGTCTTGATTGTGTTGTAACAGACGAGCAGGCAGATGTGGCTTTGGTCTGCGGTCTGCGCAAGCCCCGCACCATTGCCTATTTGTCAAAAAAATGCGGTAAGAGCTATGAGGAAACCCAGCGTCTGGCCCACGAGCTTGCAGATAGCGGTGTCTTCACTATCTGGCAGGACAGGGAAGACGGTCTGGAGCGTTGCTATGTGGAGATTTTTGCCCCGGGCACATTAGAGCGCATGGTGGGAAACAGGGAGCAATTAGAAAAGCATCCCATCATAGGCAAGGCATTTAACGAATACACGGCCAATACAGCTGCGCATCTGGCCACCACTTTGCCCATGGGTTCCAGCCTGATGCGTGTTTTTCCCATCGAATCCTCCATTGAGGGCAATGCCCAAGCGGTTCCTTATGAGCGCCTATCTTATTATTTGGATAAGTTTGATGTTTACAGTGTTTCTGACTGCTCCTGCCGTGCCTCCCGCCGAATCATAGGGGAGGGTTGCGGCCATTTAGAGCAGGATATGTGTCTGCATTTAGGTCCGGCAGCCGAATACTATGCCGAGACAGGCAAGGCCCATTATGTCAGCCGGCAGGAGGCCGAAGATTTGCTCCGCCGTGCCGAGGAAAACGGACTTATGCACTGCCTGCCCAACATTAACGAACCCGGAGAGTCTGACTCTATCTGCAACTGCTGCGGCTGCTCCTGCTTTGGTCTGCGGGTTGGGCTTATGTTTGGGGCAAGAGATGCGGTTCGCTCTAATTTTATTGCGAAAATTGATGAAGAAGCCTGCGTGGCCTGCGGTCAGTGCGTAGAGGTCTGCCCCGGCAACGCTCTTAAAATGGGACAAAGACTCCATACAAAAACACCTTTGACCCCAGAGCCTCGTTATAAGAAGGTAACAAAAGACAAATGGAGCGAGGCCGACTGGGATATAAACTATAGAGAAAATCGTGAAGACACTGTCTCCAGCGGCACAGCCCCCTGCAAAACTGCCTGTCCTGCCCATATTGCGGTTCAGGGTTATCTGCGCCTGGCGGCAGAGGGCAGGTATACAGATGCCCTTGCCTTAATTAAACGTGAAAACCCCTTTCCCGCTGTCTGCGGAAGAATTTGCAACCACCGCTGTGAAACCGAATGCACAAGGGGCAATATTGACGAGGCTGTGGCCATTGACGAGGTAAAGCGCTTTATAGCTGACCACGACCTTAAGGCCGAAACCCGTTATGTGCCGCCTATGCGCAATCCTCAGGGTAAGCCCTATGAGGAAAAGATCGCCATCATCGGTGCCGGTCCTGCCGGTATGAGCTGTGCCTTCTTTTTGGCCGAAAGGGGCTATAAGCCCACAGTGTTTGACAAGGCCTCAAGACCCGGCGGCATGATGATGAATGCCATTCCCGGCTTCCGGCTGGAAAAAGACGTGGTTCAGGCGGAAATTGACATACTAAAAGAGATGGGTGTGGACTTCCGCTGCGGCATTGAGGTGGGTAAGGATATCACCATTAACGAATTGCGCCGTGAAGGTTATAAGGGCTTTTATGTGGCCATAGGCGCACAGGGCAGCCGTGCCTTGGGAATTGCCGGCGAAACTGCCGAAGGTGTGTATTCCGGCATACATCTCATGAGTGACTTAAATCAAGGCAAAGACATAAGCCTGTCCGGCCGCAGCCTAGTTATCGGCGGCGGCAATGTGGCCGTGGACGTAGCGAGAACAGCCCTTCGTGTGGGGGATGGTTCTGTGCGCATGGTCTGCCTTGAGGAGCGGGAAAAAATGCCTGCTGCGGCAGATGAGGTGGCCCAGGCCGAGGAAGAGGGCATGGAGCTTCTAGCCGGCTGGGGACCCAAGGAAATCCTCAGCGACGAGTCCGGACGGGTTCGGGGTGTTACCCTTATAAAATGCACCCGTGTACTGGATGAAAACGGGAACTTTTCTCCCCTTTATGACGAAAACCAAACCCTGCAAATTGAGTGTGAAAATGTGCTTGTGGCTGTGGGCCAGACCATCCTTTGGAACGAGCTTTTGAAGGGCAGCAATGTGGAATTTAACCCGGACGGCACTGTTAAGGCCGACCCCTTTACTTATCAGACAGGAGAACCCGACATTTTTGCAGGCGGAGACGTGTTTACAGGCCCGAGCTTTGTTATTGACGCTATAGCCGCCGGCAAGGAGGGCGCAATTTCTCTGCACCGTCAGGTACACGAGGGACAAAGCCTGACCTTGGGCCGTGACCGCCGTATCTACCGTGCCTTAGATAGGGACAACGCTCTAATATCCACAGGCAGCTTTGACAGCGGTGCCCGTCAGGTTCCGGGGTATAATGCTGCCAAGGCAAAGAGCTTCGGCGACACCAGAGTTACCTTTACAGAGGAGCAGCTTCGCCGTGAAACTGCCCGCTGCCTGAGCTGCGGCTCTACCAAGGTAGACGAATATCTATGCATCGGCTGCGGACAATGCACTACCAAGTGCAACTTTGACGCTATTCGCATGGAGAAAAAATATGATGTCTTTTCCTCAAAATTTGAAAAGCTCCCCTTCGCCGTTGCAAAGCACGTGGTAAAGCGCGGTGTCACCATAGCCGCAAAACCCCTTCGCGGCGAAAGATAGGAGAGACCTATGCATGAAGTGGGAATTATAAGCTCTATGCTTCGCACCATTGAACAGATTATGGAAGATGAGGGACTTAGCCGTGTGGAGAAAATTGTCCTTCAGGTGGGGGAGCTTTCCGGTGTTGTCCCCCACTATATGGAGGAGTGCTTTCCCGCGGCAGTCTATAAAACCAGATTTCAGGATACGAAGATGGAGATGGAAATTATCCCCGGACTTGTCCAGTGCGAGAACTGCAATCAGCGCTTCAATGCCTATGCCCATGACCTGCGCTGTCCCGATTGCGGTAACAATGAGCGTCTGACGGCTTTAAGCGGGCAGGAGCTGATGATTAAGGAAATTGTGGCAGTCTAACTGCAAAGGTTTTTCAGTCATTGGTATTTATGGGGGAAATAAAAGATAAAGACCCATGAAAAAATACCCCCATAAATACATATAGTTTAGCATAAACGAAAAGTCCGGACAGAAAAATTTGCCCCAATATTATACTAAGGCCATTGAAAAACACTAAAGCATCTCCGCTGTATGCGGGGATGCTTTAGTGTTTTAAAGGGATTAACTTTTACTATACAATCCTTCTTGCACCGTAGTAGTGCTGTGAGTAGTAGCTGTCAGAGAGACTGGAAAACTTAACAACATCGCCGGTGTGGGGCGCGTGGATAAACTGCCCTCCGCCAACGTAAATGCCGCAATGGCCTATGTATCCTCCGCCGGAGGATGTGAATAAAATTACATCTCCCGCCTGGAGATTGTCTTTTGAAACGGCAGTGCCGTTGTAGGCTAAGGTGGCGGCAGTGCGGTAAACAGAATAGCCGTAGTAGGTGTAGCAGTAATAAATAAGTCCGGAGCAGTCAAAGCCGGAGGGGGAGGTGCCGCCGTAGACATAGGGCACACCCAAAAAGCTTTGAGCATAATTAACTATGTCCATGCCCGTTGCGGTGCTTGTCCCATCGCCGTACCATGTAGAACCACCTGTATTTCCAGTGCCGCCTGTGCTGTCGCTGCCTGTTGAGTTATTGATGTCCTGCATTGCGTTTTGCTCTGCCTGAAGGCGCTTTAACTCCTCAAGGGCAGTTGTCATTGTGCTTACCTGACCGCTTAAAGTTGTCTGCATAGAGACGATTGTTTCAAGCTGCTGCTGGTATTCGGCAGAGTCTGCGGAAAGAGATGCCAGCACGGCTTCAACTTCAGCCTGCTGAGCCAATAGCTCATCCTGCTTTTTTTGATATTCCTCAACAGCCTCTTGCTGAATTGCAATTTGAGCTTCTGTGGCCGCCTTATTTTCTTCAACCAGCTTTTGGGCAGCTCTTACATTATCTATAAGCTCGTTGTCATGTCTGCTTATTTCCTCAATGCAGTTTATCCTGCTTAATAAATCAGTAAAGGAGCTTGCTTTAAAGAGAATTGCAATGTAGGAGACGGAGCCGTTTTCCTCCATTGCACGCATACGGGTGTGAAAATGCTCCACTGCCTTTTCTTCCTCCAGCCTGCTTCTCGCAAGCTCATCTTCCATTTGAGCAACTGCGCTTGTGTAAGAGGCTATGAGTTGGTTAAGGGTATCAATCTCTTCCACGGTCAGCTCAATTTCTTGGGAAAGCAGGTCCAGCTGCTGGTTTTTTTCGCTAAGCTCGTCTTGCAGAGCGCTTGCCTGAGCCTGAACCTCAGATTTTTGGCGGGCAAGGTCACTTTGTTTAGCTTTTAGTGCGTCAAGCTCCTGCTGGCTAACGGCGGATACGCCTGTTGAGAGCATGGAAAAGGAGAGAACAAGGGCAAGGCACAGAGCCAAAATTCGTTTAGCTGAGGTTTTGTTATGTAAAAAAGTATCGCTTATCATGCTTTGTGTTTTCCTTTCGCCGCGCTTGGGGGGCAGCCGTTTCGATTGGTTGACTACCTATTTGGCTAATTGTAACTCTTTTGATACTTTTTTTCAAGTACATATTGCAGGAAAGAGGGGGAAACTTATATTTTCAACAAAACTATAGGCAGATTCTCCGGTGTGAACTGGCCTTTGTTTACTATAAAGACCAAACTTAGCTGTTTTTTAATATTATAACAACAGACTTAGTGTTCCGGCGATAATCATAATAAGCCCAAGGATTGCCTTTTTGCTGAGTTTTTCGTGGAAAGCAAAATATCCAAAGGTGACTGTTACCAAAATACTGAGTTTATCAATAGGTACAACAACGCTTGCCGGACCCTCCTGCAAGACCCTAAAATAGCACAGCCAAGAAGCGCCGGCGGCAAGTCCGGGCAACACAAGAAATACAAGACCTTTTGGGCTTATATCCCAAAGAGCAGACTGGGAACCGACGGCAAAAAACATTATCCATGAAAAAACAAGAACAACAATCGTGCGAAGTGCCGTTGCTAAATTTGAGTCTGTGTTTCTAATTCCGATTTTTGCCAGCATTGAAACAATTCCGGCAAAAAGAGCTGATGCCAGTGCAAATGCAATCCACATAATATGCCTCGATTCCTATACTTTGATTTAGCAATTATATCACTAGCACATAAATACTTTACCTAAAAACGCACAAAGCGCATCTATCACATCCCAAGGGGACAGGCAGACACGCTTTAGCATTTTCCGCGACAATTGCCAAGCATAGACAAAATGCCCATTGCAGCAAGGGTTTCTGGAGACTTTTAATGTCTCCGGACACCGTCGTATTTTCCGTAAAGGGGAGAGGGCAAATTGCCCTGACTTTATTTTTTTAACCTGCGAATAATAAGCACCGTGGCTATCGCCAAAACGGCCACCAAAACGATAATTACTATTGGCAAAGCTCCTTCTGAGGCAATTACTGAAACCGAGGGCCCGTCGATTACATCGGCATATGCGGTAACAGGAAATATCAGGGACAGGAGAGCCGCCAGCGGTAATAATAAGATACTGCGTTTCATAATATTTTCCCCCTAATAGTATGGTTTAGATGAAAAGTTGGATAAAAAAGCCTAGCCCAAAAGAGATAATGTTTGCGGAAAGAGAAAAAACAAAAGGATGCCGGAAGTTTTCGCCGTAGTTTTTGTAATAGTATGCCTCAAGCAATATTGCAGAAAACTCAAGAAGTATTTTCACTATAACACTGTTAAAACTTGTATACAATACAGCCAGCCAGTAAAAAAGCACCACAACAGGATTTGTAAGTATATTGACCAGACAGACTAGCAGCAAGTCTTTTTTGTTGCGCTTACCTGTAAGCCAAAAGAAGCAAACTTCAAAAAGCAGTGTAAGTAAAAGCGAAATCCCAAGGGCGGAAAGCAGTTTAGCGTTCATAGCTTGACCTTTCGTATGCCCACATAAAGCAGGGTCAAGGATAAAACGGCCAGAAGGGCGAAAACCCAAGGGGCTGCAGATATTCCTAAATCTAAATACTTGGGCAAAAAGCCTATAAACAGGCCAAATGTCAAAAGTCCGAAGGAAAAGCCCTTGGCAGACGGGAAGATTTTTGCCATGGCCCAAAGGGTAATCGGCATTGTCATATTAAACAGCAGCAAAGACAGCACACCCACTACCGGTATATCGGGAAAAAGAAACAATACCGCGGCGGCGCCAAGAGAAAAAGCAGATGTGCGAAGCAGGCCGAACCTGTCGGCCGCAAAGCCTCCGGCCATTTTTCCGAACACCACAGCGCAGATTAATGCCAAGCCCCAATATCCGCTGCTTTTCCACGGAAACTGCAAGGTCAGGCCTACATGAGAGCGCAGGCATACCACAAGAAACAGACAGAAAGCCCCTATAATAGCGGGGGCAGAAGCAGCGCTTTGCAGGGAAAATTCGGCGTTTAAAGGATACTTCCCCCCTTGGGCACGATGGGAAAAAAAGATGAATGCAACAGCCAGAAGCAGGGCTGACAAAACAAAAGGCAGGGATAAACCGCCGGCCTTGCCCAAAATTGTTCCAAAATATATACCGAAGGCTCCGGGGGATACGAATATACCCAGGGCGCTGCTTTTTTTCTCGCTGATATTCAGAACATCCACGCCGCCGCCAATATGAAACATACCATTGCCAATGCCTGCAATAACCGCAGCAGCATAAGGCAGGCGGGTAAAGCCAAAAGCCGCGGCAACAAGCAGGCAGCCGGCTGCTGCAAACAAGAAGTTTTTGTTGCAGGCATCAGCCAAGGCACCTAGGGGCATTTGCATGGCAAAGGCACAGAAATTATAAAGCAGCACACATACATACCATTCCGGTGTTTCGGCAATGCTGCTAAACATCAAAAAGGCGCAGGCAAAATCCACAATAAAATGTGCTGTGGAATATGAAAAAACCATGAGCCAGGGCTTATATCCCCGTGACATTGTCCCTTCCTCCCCCTAAAGTTCTGTTCATAAAGAAACCGGTTTCATGCAGGCAGTTAACAATTATATTAGTCCTCTACGGGTTCAAAATCGTCTTTTCCTACAAAGCATATAGGGCACTGCCAGTCATCGGGAATATCCTCAAAGGCTGTGCCGGGAGCGATTCCGCCATCGGGATCTCCCAGCTGGGGGTCATAAATATAAGCGCAGGGGATGCACCTGTATTTTTTCATGTACATCTGCCTCCTTTCTGTGAAACTATTATCGGAAAATTTGCAGAAAGCTTAAGCCGCTTATTATAAAAAGCGCCGCTTGCTTAGTTTAGCATTTTTCCATCAGACGGATATAAAACTCCGCGGCCCGTGCGGCAGTTTCTGTGCGGATGCGTTCGTTGTTGCCGTGGATGGTCTGGCGCTCCTCCGCCGTCAGATCCATGGCGGAAAAACGGTAGACGTGCTTGGAAATTCTGCCGTAATGGCGGCTGTCGGAGCACTGCACCATAAGATAGGGGGAGACAAGGCAGCCGGGCCAGGTTTCGCCCACAGTCTGGGCCACCTTGTCCCAGGCGGGGCAGTCCGTTTCGGAGATGGGGCTGGGGTTCATGTTGTCGCCGACTTCAAGAACCACGGCCTCGTTGTCCACAACCTTTTTAAGATAAGAAACGGCTGAATCCACAGTGTCCTCGGGGTTTAAGCGGATATTGGAGACCATGCTGGCCGAGGGGGGAATGACGTTTGGCGCAAGGCTGCCCTCCATCTGGGTGAAGGCCACTGTTGTGCGCATAAGGGCGTTTAACTCGCCGCCGCTTTTTTTGCAAATCAGATCAAGCAGACCGGAAAACAGCCAGAGATTCGCGAAAATCATACGATAAAGGAAGCTGGAGTGACGGCCTAGGGTGTCAAACATTTTAGCGGCAGGGGCGGTTAAATGAGCCTTGAAGGGCTTTGCCTCCACCCGGCGGCAGCTTTCGGCTAGAATGCCAACAGGTGTGTGCACAGGGGGGGCTGATGCGTGTCCGCCTTGGGAGGAAACTGTGTATTTCAGGTTGAGCATTCCCTTTTCGGCAATGCCGATAAGGCCGCAGGGCTGGATGACACCGGGGAAAACCCCCTCAACCACAGCGCCGCCCTCGTCCACCACCAGAGCCGGTGTAATCCCGTTTTCCGCAAACCAATCCACAATATGAACAGCGCCCAGACCGTTTATTTCTTCCTGACCAGAAAAGGCGAAATATATATCATTTTCCGGCACAAAGCCACGAGAAATCAGCTCATTTGCCCCCGTGAGCACACCGTTAAAGGTGACCTTGGTGTCCAAGGTTCCGCGGCCCCAGAGGATACCGTCCTCGATGATGCCCTCAAAGGCAGGCTTGTCCCAGTTTTCTTCCTCCACCGGCACAACATCGTAATGGGCCATCATAACGGAAGGCTCAACGGAGCTTTTACCGGACCATTTAAACAAAAGTCCTCGGTCAGGAAATTTTGTCAGGCTGCAGACTTTGAAAACATTGGGGTATAAGTCCGGCAGCAGGGCGATGAGTTTTTCAAACTCTCCATCGTCCTCCAGACTGTGGTCAGCGTAGGAAATGGTTTTGCAGCGCACCAGAGCCTGAAGATTATCAACAGCCCGCTGTCTGTCAAAGTCAACAGGCGGCGCAGAAACGCTTGCTGCGGTTTTTGGACGGAAGGCGGCAGTGCGCAGCAGCACAACAGCCAAAAGCAGGACAATAAGCCCCAGAACAATCCATAAAATCAGCATTTTTCCTCTCCTTAAAGCAGACCTTTTTTATACATAAGCCGGGCAACAGCCAGAGTGAACACCACGCCTACGGGAACCATGATGCCTACAGTTCCGGCGTTTAAGGCGGGGATTGTGACAAAAAGGCCTATCATCAAAATCATAGGAGCTATGGCAATCTTCCAGTTTTTTGAGACGAAAACCACAGCCAAACCGCCGAAAAGAGCGGGAATAAGCTGGGCAAAGGCCGGCGCCAGAAAGTCGGACTTCAAAATGGGGGTCAGGGGGACAATGAGAACCACCCCAATAATTATAATCACAGTTGTAACAATGCTTGAAACCGCAATGGAAATTGTAGAAATCAGCTCACCTTCCTCAGAGGTCGCCGTAACACCGGCCTGCTCCAGAGAGTTTAGAGCGCAGGGAAGCTTGAGATTTGAAATGTTACCGGTTACGAAGGAAAGATAGGAGCCGCCGGCGCCTAGCATGGGCACATATGTAATGGTTTCCACAACGGCCACAGCCCAGTACATGGGAGCTGTTGCCAAAAGCCCCAAACCCAGACCACGCCAGTCGGGCAGGGCATTAAAAATCACCATGAGCAAGGCGGGAAACATAAGGAATACCAACATGACAGAAAGGTTCCAGATGATGCCGTAGCGGTGGACAGAGTCGAGATAGCTCAGTTCTTTTTTCATATTGTCACCCTCCTATGACAGCCAGGCTGTAATCGGAATTGCCGAGAGCATACCCAAAACCATGCTAAGGGGCAGGGCATAGTCGGCAATCCATTTGATTTTTTGAACCAGCAGGCCGCAAACGGCCATCACAAGGGCGGAGGCCGCCATGACCAAAACCGGTATAAGTCCCGTCCAGTCAGCGGAGAACACTGTTGAAAAATCGCAGAATACATAACCTAAAAATGCGGACAGCATACCGATGAACATGGCATTGGAGAAAATTTCGCTCCATTTTTTATCTTTGTCTCCTATTTTGACCATGCCGTTTTGAATTCTTCTGCCAATCAGCGGCATAAGCCAAATGCCTACAAGGATGCTCAGGGTCATAACCCAGGTAATGGTAACGTACTGGCTGGCAGTCAGGGTTTTGACCTGACCAAAGGTAAGGCCCATGGCGCTCTCGGCGTTTGCCGCGGCGATGGTCTCATAAGACAGGGAACCAATCACAGACAGGCGCAGCCAGGGCAGGGGCAGACCCAGATCGTTTGCCAATGTTATGACGCTGATGACGATTGCGACAGCGGGCGCAATAGTGAAAATTGCCGCGGTTTTGATGGTTTTGCGAAGCAGCCCTTTGTCCATGCCAAGCTCTCTGGCACGGCCCATTGCCCGAACCAGAAAGAAAATAGACTGGGCAAGCACGATGGCGATGACGACCCCGACCATCACAAAGATAATCGGGCTGTTGACTGAAAACTCCAAAATAACTCTCCTCCCCAAGGTTTAATTGATAAATGCAGAATATCACAGTGTTTGCCCCTTCGCAAGAGACAGTATGCTAAAAATACCAATTTTCGGCAAGGCTGATAGGTTTTTGGTTCGGATATTTCAGGGAAGGTATATGCATTTTTAATAGTCGTGAGGTTTAAGACAAGAAGCGTGGCTGTGGGAATATCGGAAAGGCCGTTTAATTGTTAGCCTAAAGAGCAAGAAACCATCTCATTTCGAGATGGTTTCTTGTGAAAGGGTGACAAGCATATTTTGACTTCATATTTGAGAACCTTCGAGTTTCTTTGAGCTATTTGAAATACGCAGAAACTCATCTGCCATAGCTTCCGGAGATTCCTTTGCGCCACGCTCCAGCCAGCTGAGAACCATATTATAAAATGCCCCTGAATAGTAGTATAGTTCATATTTAGAGATGGAGCTTAAGGGCATATCCCCCCGAGAATCAATTACACAATCAGTGATGGCGCCCAGCAGTGTAATAGGTGCTTTCGCATTGTAAAAGGCTAAAATAATATCTGCGTTTTCCATGTAAAACCTAAATTTATACTCCATCGATTCTCTGCTATGAAAGTCATCATAAGGACTGGGATTTCCTTCGTGATAATTTATTGAAAACTGCTCAAGACCATAGTCCATCAACTCTCCAAGGGATTTAAAATTACGATAATAGGAGGCACGGGCAACACCGGACACCTCAATAAGCTCAGTGATGCTAATCTTAGACCATTCCTTATTTTGCATGAGCGTAATCAGTGCGGATAAAAGCTTATCCTTTACTTTCTGATTCGATATTTTTCTTTTATCCATGAAACATTTCTCCTTGTTTTGTATCAGGTTAAATTATTGACATCAATCACAAATATGATACAATTTATATCATATTAAATAAAATCAAGAGTGTCAATAGGAGGAACTTCATGGTTTTTTATTTTAGTGGTACGGGCAACAGTCAATTTGCGGCTAAAGAAATTGCCGGTCATATAAATGATGAGATAGTTTCCATTAACCACTTTCTTAAAAATGAGAAACAAGGGATATTTAAATCTGCAAGCCCGCTGATATTCGTCTTACCAACCTATGCCTGGCGCATACCTAAGATTGTGGACAAATGGATTCACAAAGCCGAATTTACGGGAAATAAAGAGGCTTATTTTATACTTACCTGCGGGGGAGAAGTCGGAAACGCAAATGTGTATGCTAAAAAGCTCTGCAAAAGGGCAGGGCTTACTTTTCGAGGGCTTGCCCCCATAATCATGCCTGAAAATTATTTGGCCATGTTCCCAACGCCGGATAAAACCCAATGCCAAATAATAATAGAGGAATCGAAGCCCCATATAAAATTACTGGCAGAACAAATACAAAGGGGAGAGGCCTTTCCCCGTAAAAAAGCATCCATAAAAGATAAGCTTTTAAGCGGGCCGCTTAATTTTATGTTCTACCCTTTGTTTGTTAAGGATAAGGGGTTTACTGTAAAAGATACCTGCATCTCATGCAATCAATGTGCGGAAAATTGCCCTTTAAATAACATCGAAATAGATTCGGGAAAGCCCGCATGGAAGGGGAATTGCACCCACTGCATGGCTTGCATTGCCTGCTGCCCAAAGCAGGCCATTGAATATAAGGCTGGGTCTAAAGGCCGGCATCGCCATTATATTATGGAAAAGGATAATTTCTAAAAGGAGATACCTCTAATATGAATGAACATATAATTCAAATCGACCGGGACAAATGCATAGGCTGCGGACTCTGTGTAAAAGATTGCACAGGTAAAAATATTTTGATTGCAGATAAAAAGGCAAGGATTATCTCCCAGAACTGTCTAAAGTGCGGTCACTGTGTGGCGGTTTGCCCTGAAGCTGCCGTTTCTATGACCGGATTTGATGAAGCACCCATAGAATTTGATAAACAGCCCTTAGTGAACCCTCAGCAGCTCTTGGAAGCTCTTCGGGCAAGGCGCAGCATCCGGCAATTCACGAAGCAGCCTGTGCCAGCCGAAACACTTAAAAAAGTGATTGAGGCAGGCCGCTGGACCCCTACCGCAAAGAATATCCAAAGCGTATCTTTTCTTGTGCTGCAGGATAAAAAAGCCGAGGCCGAGGCACTGGCAGTGGGTTTTTTTAAGCTTTTACTTCCTATAGCTAAGCTGGTTTATCCGATTGCAAGGGGCATGGAGATTGATGACGCATTCTTTTTTAAGGGTGCGCCGCTGGCTATTTCTATTGTATCAAAAGACAAGGTGAGCGCGTCGCTGGCTGCCTCAAATATGGCTTTGATGGCAGAAAGCTGCGGATTAGGGGTGCTATACAGCGGATTTTTTTCTATGGCTGCAAATATATCCGTATCCCTTCGCAGGACACTTTCGCTAAAAAGAGGGAAAAAGGTTGTAACAACATTGATGTTGGGATATCCTGCCGTAACCTATTACCGCACCACACAAAAAAAGGCGGCTTCTATTAGCTGGCATTAAGTAAGCTGAATTTTTAAAATTGTTTATGGCCACATTCGCTGTTCTAGCCAGCGCATAAGCCCTCGTTCTCTTTTACTTTGCGGCGAAGCCCAGCGAAGGGGGTTCGGCGCAAATAAGGAGGAGTCACAAATCGTAATAAGCAAACGGCAACCATCAAAGACGATTGCCGTTTGTGTTGGAGCGCAGTGCACTCCGACGTGGTGGACCCGAAGGGATTCGAACCCTCGGTCTCTGCGTTGCGAACGCAGCGCTTTACCAGCTAAGCTACGAGCCCGTTTATTTAAATTATGTAAGGAAAACGGTGAAAACATAAGCATATTATATTAAATCTTACAATATGCACTCAGATATTATAGCACACTTTCATTGTTTGTCAAAAGAAAATTTCAAAGCCATATTGATATTTTAGAGTTTATGTAGTAATATAATAAAGCGCGGCTCATGACAAGGCTGCACTAGTCGGGGAGCTAGCGGTGCCCTGTACCTGCAATCCGCTACAGCAGGGATGAATTCCCGCCCCAGGATAATTGATGTGTCGTCTGACCGCAGCAAGTGGTGTTGAAGGCCTGGTCTTGCGCAACGGAAGCCCACGAACCATGTCAGGCGGGGAACCGAGCAGCATTAAGAGGGTAACTCCGTGTGCCGCAAGGCAGCCGGGTCCGAGCTAACTACTGTGGTAACGGGCATATCAATTTATTCAAAGGCGGGTGTGCAGTCTTGTCATGGGCCGTGATTTTTATTGTACCGCAGATAAGACAATCACCATGGAGTAAGGAGGGGTTTTTATATATCAGGCACTTTATAGAAAGTGGCGTCCGCGCACTTTTGACGACCTTATCTCCCAACCCCATATTACGGAGACTCTTAAAAACCAAGTTATAAACGGCAGGTTAAGCCACGCTTATCTTTTTGTCGGCACAAGGGGCACGGGAAAAACCTCCTGCGCAAAAATTCTGGCAAGAGCTGTTAACTGTGAGAATCCGCAAAGCGGCAGCCCCTGCAATGTTTGTAAAAGCTGTGTCGGCATTGAGGATGGCTCGATTTTGGACGTTGTTGAGCTGGACGCTGCCTCTAACAACGGTGTTGACAATGTCCGCGCCCTTCGTGACGAGGCGATTTTTTCGCCTGTTTCAGTGAAAAAGCGGGTATATATAGTGGACGAGGTTCATATGCTCTCCGGCCCTGCCTTCAACGCACTTTTAAAGATACTTGAAGAACCGCCGGAGCATCTTATGTTTATTCTTGCCACAACAGAGCTTAACAAGGTTCCGGCAACTATTTTGTCCCGCTGCCAGCGCCACAGCTTTAAACGCATTGCTCCGGAGGATATGGAAAAACGTCTGGAATATGTGGCGGAAAGAGAAAATCTTCAGTTGGACAAGGACGCCGCAGCACTTTTATCACGACTTGCGGATGGCTCTATGCGAGATGCCCTTTCACTTTTGGACCAATGCTCGGGAAACGAACACATAAGCTCCGATGGGGTTTTGTCCGCCATGGGTCTTGGGGGAAACCTGCGTATTACAGAGCTTTTACGGGCAATTGCTAAAGGCGATACGGAAAAAACAATTTTTCTTTTTGATGGAATGTGGAGGGATGGAAAACCACCTGCAAACCTTCTTTCCGAGATTTGCTCCCTTTTAAGAGACATTCTTATGATAAAGGTTGCGCCGAAGGGCTCTCGTGAACTTCTAAGCGGGGGCTATGACAAAGATGTGCTTTTATCTTTTGCAAATAGCATGGAGACGGGGCGTCTTATTGCGGATATTGATTTTATACAGGCCAGAATAGGCGAGCTTCGTGATGGAAGAAACCCTAAGATTGCGGCTGAGCTTTGCCTTATTGGCCTATGCGAACCGGATTTAGGTGAGGGGATAGACAGACTTCGGGCAAGGATTGAAAGACTGGAAAGCAGTCTTGCAAATGGTCAAATTACAAGAAGTGTAGATAAACCAGATAACTTTAAGGAAGTGTTATCTAATAAGGAGATGTTTTCCCAGCCGCTTGCTGATAATGGGCCGTCTTTCGACATTCCCAAGGAAATTATAAAGGACAAAGAAAAAAAAGAACAGAAGCCGGAAAGTCATTTTGAGGAAAAGCCTGAAACAAGTTTTACGGATGAAGCTTCCGAATCTGATTTGCCAGAGTCTTTAGCTGCCAAGGAGCCTTCTTTAGAAAGCTTTCCGGAAAAAAGCTTTCAAGAAGGGGAGCAGGGGGGAGAAAGTTCTTGGGAGGATATCAAGGCAAGGCTAAAGGAAACAATGCCGGTTTTTGAATTTGTGCATATCTCACAGGCTGGAGGTGAAGTTAAGGATAATGTGCTTTATATTTATGCAGCCAGTGCATTTTATAAGGCAGGCCTTGAAAAATCTGAGAATCAGGAGCTTATACGGGCGGCTATTCAGAATGTTTTAGGTAAAACCTTGCCAATAAAGATTTCTGTTGTCAGTGAAACACCGGCAGGTGATACATCAAAGCTTGATGAGCTTTCAAAGTTTGGAAACGTTAAATTTGAATAATTAAAACTAATATGAGAACCGGAGGAAAAAAGATGGCAAAAGGTAATTTTCGCAGCAGCCCCATGGGCGGCGGAATGAACGCGAATATGATGAAACAGGTACAGAAGATGCAAAAGGATATGCTTAAGATGCAGGAAGAAATGGAAAGTCTTGAGCATACGGCAACAGCCGGAGGCGGCGTTGTAACTGCCGTTGTAAGCGGCAAGAAAGAGCTTGTGCGCCTTACTATATCGCCGGACGCTGTTGACCCCGATGACGTTGAAATGCTTCAGGACCTCGTGCTTGCTGCTGTAAACGAGGCTTTGAGAAAGGCCGAGTCTTCAGCGAGCGAGTCTATGTCGAAGCTGACAGGCGGCCTTAATTTAGGCGGACTGGGACTATAAAAAACAAAAAATACCCCAGTAGAACACATCAAAACCCATTGTGTTCTACTGGGGTGTTTTATTATGGTGTATCCTATTGGGATACCCCTAGTTTAAGGTTATCTATAAAGGAGGATTATTCCGCAACTTTTCCCAAGGCAATAAGCTTTTCCGGATTTGCTATTATAACATCGGGGTAATTTGAATCGATGCACTGGAGTCTTTTGCCGCCAACTCTGTCACGCAGACGCTTGAAATATGAGCTGCCCTCATACATAAAAACACCGATGTCGCCATGTTCAAGCTTTGGCTGCTGATGTATCCAAACAATCTGGCCGTCATGGAAATCAGGTTCCATACTTTCACCGGAGATGCGAATGCCAAAGTTTGCCGAAAGGGGAACCTCCGTGCCCACAGGGATAAGCTCATAATCCGGAAGGTCAAGAAGCTGACCCTGATTTTCGGCCTTATCGATGTCATAAACCGGAAGGGTTCGAATTCTGGTTCCTCGAGGTCCTTCTTGAGATAAGTCATCATAAAGACCGCTATCACGAAGCATTCCAGCGTATTCGTTTACCCGCTGTTTTCCGTCTTCATTCAAACCGGAAAAAATGTCATAGCTTTTTCCTGTAAAGGCCCCGCTTATATCAAGAATGCCCAAAATGTCGCATATAATTAAAAACTGCATGGCATTTGGCAGTGAAGCGCCGCTTTCCCATTTTGAAACAGCTTGATTTGTAACCTTTACCCCACGTTTTACGAGAAGGGCCGCGAATTGACGCTGTGAAAGACCGGCTTTTTTACGATAGATACATATTTTTTCGCCAAGACTTTTTTCCACTCCAAATCACCTCTTGGTAAGTATATTATATTGTTATCCATATTGCAAGAGGATTTTAAAGATAATATCTTCTCGGGATATTTTTATATGGATTAAACTAAACGGAAGCTAAAGCTTAGCTAAAAAGATGAAATTTGGTCTTGATTAGAGACGCAAATAAAGTATAATATAAGATGTACAATAAAGAGAGTCGATTATTCCCGATGCGAAAAAATATTAGAGGGGGAAGCATATGATAAAAAAGAAGCATATTTACATATTTCTGGCTCTTCTTGTGCTGTGTATAAGCCTTATGGCCATTCCGGCACTGGCAGACGCAGGGTTTTTTTCGGGTGATTCCGATTATGGCGGATCCAGCGACTGGGGCAGCTCCAGTGATTGGGGCGACAGTGGTTATTATTACGGTGACAGCAGCGGAGGCGGAAGCTTTGGAACCTCAGTAGTAATTATGGTGGTAATACTTATTTTCATCTTTATTTCCAACAAGAAAAAAGGAAAAAACACCGTTGTCGGAGCAGGTGCACAGCTTACGACAAACCTTATGCCATTAGCTTCCATAATGGAAATTGACCCCGGTTTTTCCGAGGCTGCTATGAAGGAAAAGATTTCAAATCTTTATGTGCAGATGCAAAATGCCTGGCAGGATAAGAGGTTTGACAGTATGCGCCCTCATATGACGGACTCTTTATACAACCAGTTTGCAAGGCAGCTTGACGAGCTGGTTCGCGCGGGCAACACAAACTATGTAGAGCGCATTGCGGTTCTAAGTGTCAATTTTACCGGTTGGAGACAGGATGATGTAAATGACAGCATCGTGGCTCTTGTTAAAACCCGTATAGTAGACTACACCTTAAATGACAGAAGCGGTAAGCTTGTAAGCGGCTCTAAAACTGCCGAGAAGTTTCTTACCTATGAGTGGACACTTATCCGCAGCAAGGGCATGACTACTCCTCAGCCTTCAAGTGAGGGAGGTCAGGACACAGTATCCATTCGCTGCCCCTCATGCAGCGCACCTTTGGAAGTTAACCAGAGCGCCAGATGCCCCTATTGTGACAGCGTGATAACAGCACGGGATTACGACTGGGCAATATCGGCCATAAAGGGCATATCCCAGACAACTTCAGGCTGATAAACGAAAATAGTATAAAAATCGTCCCCGCCTTTATGGTTGGGGACGTTTTTTCGTGTGCTGAAATATTGAAACATAAAAACTTTTCTTCTCAAGAATGAAAATAAAATCAAGCTTATTTTCCGGAAGGAGAGCTGGGTTTTACATAAGAACGCTTATGGCATCTTTAATGGTTTTCTCAAGGGCCTGCCTACCGTACTTATCCACCTGATCCTTATCCTTTTCACCGTGGGTCAGGCAGCCGGCGCCGGAGATGCAGCCCCCTGTACAAGCCATGCCTTCAATAAAGTTGCCGTCAAGCTTTTTTGCCCGCAGGCGCAAAAGCGCAATCCGGCAGGCCTCCAGTCCGTCGCAGGCCACAGGCTTATAGTCGAAGTCCTCAATGCCGTTTTCCTTCAGCCCCTGGCGAACAGCATCGGAAAGGCCGCCGCTTCTGGCAAAAATCCGCCCAAAGTATGAAGCATTATCTAAGACATCTTCCTCACACTGGGTGATATCTATATCCCGTCCATCGAAAAGGGCCTGAAGCTCCTCAAAGGTTAAAACACTGTCTATATACGGCCTTACCTCGTCACGGCGCATTTCCGCTTTTTTCGCGGTGCAGGGGCCTATGAAAACCACCTTTGCCTTTTCGTCTCTTGACTTTATATATTTACCCAAGGCAGCCATAGGGGAGAGGTTGTGGGAGATATGCTCTGTAAGTTCGGAAAACTCCTGCTCTATATATTTCACAAAGGCAGGGCAGCAGGAGCTGGTTAAAAGTCCTTTTTCATATAGCTCACGGCTTTCTGCGTCGGCAACCATGTCAGCTCCCAAGGCCGCTTCTACAACAGAGAAAAAACCAAGTTTTTTTATGCCCGACACCACCTGACCCAGCTTTGCGTAGTTAAACTGGCTGGAGATAGAGGGGGCCACAAGGGCATAGACCTTGTATTCTGTGTTGTTACAACTTTGTTTTAAAAGGTCTATGGACTCAAGAATGTAGGATTTATCCATAATAGCCCCGAAAGGGCACTGGTAAACGCAGGCACCGCACTGGACACATTTACTGCTTATAATTTCTGCTGTTTTATCCTCGGACATACTTATGGCCTTTACCTTACAGGCATTTTCACAGGGGCGCTTGTTACTGTGAATTGCGGTGTAGGGGCAGACCTTGGCGCAGCGGCCGCATTCTATGCATTTATCCTTGTCAATATGTGCCTTTTGCTCGTGGGTAAAAACAATTGCGCCCTTGGGGCAGGCCTCCTCACAGCGGTGGGCTATGCAGCCTCTGCAGGACTCTGTAACCTCAAAGCCGCCAACGGGGCATTCGTCACAGGCAATGTCTATAACCTCTATGATGTTGGGGTTTTTCTTGTCTCCGCCCATGGCAAGCTTGGTTCTCTCGGCAAGGATTGCCCTTTCTTTATATACGCAGCAGCGCATGGAAGGAGTTTTACCGGGGATAATGGTTTTCGGTATATCCGTTATCCCTTCTAAAAGTCTATCCTCATAGGCTAAACGGGTTACCTCGCTTAAAACCCTAAATTTTAAGTATTGTACTTTAGTATCAAATCTTTTCATGGTTTTCCCTCCGGATTTCGGGCGGCTAAAGCTTTAGCCTTATAAGGGCGGAAGCTTTTTTAAAAATAGCTGACCTTGATTTTTTTGCCCATCTTTTTTAAACACTCGGAAAGCTGATCTACAAGCCTCATTTTTATATTAAAGCTGATGGGGAGATTTGGGTTTTGGTGGGCGGGGTTTATGGCCGTGCCCACAAAGAAATTTATATCTGTGGCTTCCTCAAAAAGAAGCCTTGCAAGCCTTGAGGCTCCGTCTTTTTTACTGCTCCACTGTTTGTAGGAGTCGTTTTCCTTAAGATAATCTTGGGCATATTCCAAAACCCTGCTTATAGTGATGACACCTTCTGTGGTAAGGTCAACTCCCTCTATTTCTGCTGTGGGCGGTATGTCTTCATCATAATAATCAAGAGAAGGCAGCAGCTGCTTTCCAAGAAACTCTGCTGCTATGCCGGAGGTTGTCCCTCCGCAGACCACGTGCATTCCCTCTTTTGAAAAGAAAAGAGACATCATTTTATTGCAATCTGCTGGATTTGAGGGAGGGCCTATAACAAGGTTTAAAGGTTCACGCTTTCTTATCTTAAGAGCGCAGACTGTGGTGTCGTCTCCCGGCTCTCCGCCGTAAAGGCTGTAGCACTCATCTAAAAGCAAGGTGGTTAGAGTTTTTGCCGTGAAACCCACATGGGAATAGGTTTCCAAAAAGTCAATTATATTATCCCGCTTCCAGCCAAGGTTTAAGGTTACGCCTATGCCCGCATGGGGAGCGCCGTCGCTTAGAGCCACAAAAATATCGCCCTCTTGTATGCGCACCCTGGATTTTAAAATCCGCTTTCCGGCAATGTCCAAGGCTTCGGTTTCATAAGGCAGGTTTTTTCCATTACGCAGCATGATGACTTGGGGGTTATCGTATTGTATTATCTCGGCCTCTCTGCCGTTTACTATATGTATTATGGTGAAGGTGGAATAGGCAACGCCCCGAACCGAGCAGACAGGCAGAGTTTGGGCTATGGTTTCCACACAGTCTTCAATGCTCATGCCGGCGGCCATCATGGTGGATATAATCTTAGAAGTCAGGGTGGAAAGTATGCAGGCTTTCACGCCGCTTCCCATGCCGTCTGCCAAAACCACCACAATAGAATCGTCCCCGTGCTCAACCACTTCAACATGGTCGCCGCACAGCTCCTCACCATATTTATTTAAGCTGTTGTATCCTATATCCGCGCAGAGATCATTCATCTTCAAGGGACTCCTTCAATTTTGTTAAAGCAACCTTGGTTTCTGCGGTGGTCTCCCCAAGGAGAGAGGCAATATCCTGAACAACACGCATTTGCTTTTTAATAACCTTGTCGGCTATATCAATGGTTTTAAGGCTGATTTCCTCTTTTTTCTGCCGCTCGGTTTCCTCCTCGGTAACATCACGAAGTATGCAAAGAAGCATTCTGTATTCACTGTCATGGTCTATTGACAGCTCTACATACTTTCTGTATTCGGCAAGATATACCCTTTTGTTGCGAAGGGGTCTTCCCGTTCGTAAAACCTCCGTGAAGTTTAAAGGATCGAGTATACAGGCAACGTTTGCGCCGATTATGTCTGAGGGCTGCTTGATATTAAGAAGGTTTAAAGCAGAGGTGTTTATCTGTTGAACATCCAGCTTATCGCCTAGGGCGATGATGCCGTTGGGACTGTTTTTAAGTATGTTATTGGAGAAGGTTTCCGCCTTGTCACGCAGGAAGGGAGTGCACATACTAAGGTCTGCCTTGCCCTGAAAAACGGCAATGGCCTTTTCACGGCAGGAATTATATCCGCAGCTGCCGCAGTTTAGCTCGTCCGAGGGCAGACGCTTGCCCATTTTACGAAGAATTTCGTCTAATTGCAGTTCGTTAGGATAGGTCTGACTTTCCACAAGGGAGGCAAAATCTCTGATTATTTCCGTTTCAAGAGGCATATCCACAGGGAAATCTTCCGTTTTTGAATATTTTTCCACGGAGATATAATCCTGAAGGGGTGCCCGCCTTGTCCCTGCTGCCACAGGGCCGCCTATACAGCTTCCGGCACAGGCAGACATTTCAATAAAGCATTTTGAGGGGCTTGAAGCGGTAAGGTCCCGCAGGGCGCAGATGCAGTTTTCCAGCCCGTCAACGGAGATATATGAGTAGTCCTCAGAGGTGCAAAACATGGATTTTAGAATTCCGCCGGCTGTTGGAAAAATGCGGGCACGACCGAAGTCCTGGGCTTCTTCTGCCGGCACAGGCTCAATCCCTTCGGCTCGAAGCCAATTAGATAGCTCCTCAAAGGTCAAAACACAGTCCACATCTTCGGAAAAATCGTCACCCTCCACCTTTTTTGATATGCAGGGGCCTATGAAAACAGTTTTTGCTTCGGGGTACCTGTCTTTAATATCCCTGCAATGGGCGACCATTGGAGAAATAACAGGGGCAAGATAGGGGAGAACATCGGGAAAGTGCTTTTGTATCATAAGGTTAACAGTGGGGCAGCAGGAGGAGATTATTACTTGGTTCTCGGCCTTTTCCACCAAATTATCATACTGTTTTTTCACAATTGTGGCACCGAGAGCTGTTTCCTCTACAGCAAAAAAACCAAGCTTTTTAAGGGCATTTTCCATACCCTTGATGCCCACATCGGGATAGCTTGCAACAAAGGAGGGGGCAAGACTTACCACAAGCTTTTCGCCATCGGAAATAAGGGCCTTTGCCCTATCGCTGTCGTCACGGATTACCTTTGCGTTTTGCGGGCAAACAAGAAAGCACTGGCCGCAAAGTATGCATTCGTTTGAAATTATGTGGGCCTGATTTTCAGAAAAGCTTATAGACTTTACGGGGCAGTGACGTATGCACTTGTAGCAGTTTTTGCAATTTGCCTCTTTAAGGCGAATGTATTCTGTCATTTCCGGAACCTCCGTTTAGGCTAAATAGAACATTTATATATAGTGTTAAGAGCTAAAGCCTTGTGAGGGCTTCCTTCTCGAAAAAGCTTTTTGTATCTTCCGGGGCTAAGGTGAAAAGAGTGTCGTCAATTTTAATGCTGACCCCCGTCTGACATTCACCGAGACAAAAGGTTCCCACAAGCTCGATTTTGTCTTCCAAGGCGTTTTCCTTTATAAGCTCCTGAAGCTGCTCGACTATAAGCCTTGAACCTTTAAGATGGCAAGAGCTGCCTATGCAAACAGTTATTTTCATTTTTGTTCTCCTTTTATCATTATCTCTCGTTAACTGCGGCAGGGTTTTCAAAGGGGCTTTCCGACTCTGCAAGGCTTTTGGAAAGCACAGCAAGAGAAGCCGCAATATTTTCATTTTTCAAAATAACACTTTCGGGAACATGAAGATGGGTAGGGGCGAAATTCCAAATGGCTTTGACTCCGCTTCCCACAAGAACATCACAAACGGCCTGGGCCTCACTTGCCGGAACGGTTATGATGCCCAGCTCGATTTTCATGCGCTGGCAAAGGTTTTGCAGCTTCGAAAAAGGGAGTATCTTCTTACCGCTGTCATCCTCGCCGCATTTTTCCAAGGAGCTGTCAAAGGCGGCGATAATATTAAGCCCATAGGCATGAAAGCCCTCATAAGATAAAAGAGCCTTGCCCAGCCTGCCTGCCCCAACTAAAACGGCGTCATTAACATTGTCATAACCCAAAAAGTTTTCAATGTCACGGATAAGCTCAATTGCAGGGTAGCCGGTTTTTGGCCTGCCGGAGTCGGAAACGCAGGCAAGGTCTTTACGCACCTGTATTTCTCCAAAGCCCAAAGCCTCCCCCAAAGCCCGAGCCGAAATGCTTTTTTCACCCTTGGGGGGAAGGGTTTTTAAATATTGCAGATAAAGCGGAAGTCTTTGCAAGGTCTGCACAGAAATTTCTTTCGCCATGAAACAGCCTCCAAAAATTTATAGGATAAACACCAAAAAACAAATAGATAGTGGTATATCGATATCCTATTATCGATATACCACTATCTATTGGATTTGTCAAGTGTTTAACGAAGAAATCAGCAAAAAGCACATAAAAAAGTAAAAAATCGCTGTTTTATAGTGCAGCCGCCGTTTCTCCCGTCATGGGGGCATAACTTTAACTGTCTTTACTATACTGATAAGCTATCCTTGGGCTGCCGTCATTCATATAAACAATACCGCATTTTTTAAAGCCGTTCTTTTCTATGAGATATTGCATTATCCTGTTGTTTTCATGGGTGTCTATCCGCAGCTCGTCTGTTTGCTCCTTGCAAAAGTTGAGGCACTTTTCAAAAACGCCCTTTACCTTTCCGTCGGAGGCAATGCGGTGAATTGCTGCGTAGGGCTTGTTGTTTGGCCATGAGCCATTTTCAATATATTCATAGCAGGGGTCAGCGCCAAAGATAAAGGCGAAAACCCCGTGGATTTCCCCGCCTTTCAAAAGCAGATACAGCTGATTTTCACCAATATCCTCTTTTAAAAGGCTCTCCCCAGGGTAATCGTTTCCCCACTGACTGTCATTGCCGTTTTTACGCATATATTCTCTGGCAATGCCGTATAGCTCTATTATATAGGGTAGGTCCTCTGGTTTTGCCTGTCTTATCATAGTATCTCCCGGGCTTTAAAGTGAAAGCCTATTTCCAGTAGTTATTTGCAGCGGCCACCGTTTGGTAGTTTGTCGCTATAAGCTGAGAAGCGGCAATAAGGCTGTCCGCGTCTCTTGAGTATTTCGGGCGCAATTTCTTTCGCACAGCCTCAGAGGGCTGGGTGTATTCCACACCTTTTTGAGAAAGCTTGATTGCTAATTCAAAGCCTTCTTGGGCTGTGGCTGTTTTAAGGCTTTTAAGCCATGGCTTCATAAAATAACCTCCTTCCCTGTGTTTACAATATATGTTTTTAACATAGGGGAAGGTTCATGAAAGCGTATTATTTTTAATATTACGTTTTAAGCGTCTCAATTCATATGGAGGAAAAAATCCATACTTCGAAAAAATCAGAGGGAAAACTCCACTATAATTCCATCAGGATCCGAAAGAGTAAAATGCTTGGGTTTTGGCCCGTTTATTATAATTTCCGACGGTAAATACCCCAGTTCAATAGCCTTTGTCCTTAAATCCTCAAGCTCTCCCTCGGCGCTAAAACTTATAATCATGCCTTTAACAGAAACCTTTTCAGCCTTATCAAACTCGATTAGCTCCAGCATGGTTTCACCCTTGGCATTTGCCAAAAATACAATTTCTCCAGCGTCAAGGCTTATGCGCCTCATTACATCAAGACCTGCAAGGTTTTGGTAAAAGCTCAGCGATTTTTCGATGCTTCTAACCATAATTGTAATATAATTTAGTTTCATATGGCTCTCCTTTTAAATATATAATGTATGAACTTTTATAACAACTTTATATATTTCAATGATACCATGATTTAAACCCAAAGAAAAGATATAGGCTCTTCAAAGCTAGAGATTTGCAAAAAATTGAGGAGGAAAAGGTGTTTTTGCCATTTGTTACTTTTCCGCTTGAATATTTCGTGCATAGGAAATATAATAAATAAAAGGCTGACTTTTCGGAGGGGCTTATTATGGAATATATAGGTGTTAAAGAGGCGGCCGGCACTTGGGGCATAAGTGCCAGAATGGTTCTCTACCATTGCACAAACGGACGGATTAAAGGCGCTCAAAAAGTCTCCAATGTCTGGCTTATTCCCAAAGACTCAGTTAGACCGGAGGATAGACGAAAAAGAAACGGGCGCAAGAGTTCTAAAATAAAGGGGGAAAAGCTGTGACGGAAAACAAAACAAAGCAAGACCGGATATTTATAAATAACCGCCGCCTATCCGTCATCGTATTTTCCCTGCTTTTTGCCTGGCTTTTAGCCATCCCTTTTGAGGGGCAGGTTCTCTATTCCCTTGCGGATAACTATAAGACAGAACCCCACTTGCTGGTTTTTGCTGGTGTTGCCGCCACCTTTGGCGGACTGTTTTTGTGCGGATTTATTATAAAAACCATGAAGTCCGCCAAGAGGCTTATGCTTGGCACCATAATTTTTTGCATCGTCGCTACAGCTGCACTTTTCTTTCCATATTCCGGCCTTTGGCTTGTTGCCATTGTTTCAAGCGCTTTTTTGGCGGGGGCCTGCGTGTCGGCCTGGGGCTTTTACTTATGGAGCTGCACTCCCAAAAATGAGCGGATTAAAACAACGGCGGATGGGCTTATCTATTCTAATATTATAATGATTATCCTGAATATGGCGGCCATTCATGTCTCGCCGCGGCTGGGGCTTTCCTTAGCTATGCTCACCCTCTGCTTTGCTTTTTTCTTTGCCCTTCGGCTGCCGGAAACTGCTGAAACAAAAACTTCTGCGCCTCCTGCGCACAAAAGCAATTCTGTCAGCATTACAAAGCCCCTTATCTTTTTGTGCATATTTGTAATTGTAATTACCATTAACTCAGGGCTTATGTATCAGGTGCTAAATCCGGCCTTTGCCCATCTAACATGGCTTACAAGCTGGTATTGGGCGCTTCCCTATATCGCCGCCCTTTTTATTATGCGAAATCTACCCCCGAAAATAAATCGCAGCTATATTCTTTATGTGGCCATTGCCATGATTGGCTTTTCCTTTATTGCTTTTATATGCCTTGACCATTCAGCCAAAAGCTATTTAATAGTCAACACTTTAATGCTCGGAGCCTGCGGGGTCTATGACCTGTTTTGGTGGAGTATTCTGGGGGAGATGCTGGATTTACATAAAAATCCGGCGAAGGTTCTTGGAATTGGACTTTCGGCCAATGTTCTTGGGGTGCTGCTTGGCGGGCTTATTGGCAGTGTCATATCATCTCCGGAAGCGCAAATCTTCAACCCCACCTTGCTGGCTTTGGCTGTGGTCTGTGTAACCCTGGTTCTCCTTCCGCCTTTGCATAAATATCTTTCATCTCTTCTAAAGGGGCATTCCTATCTTACGGCGTTTTCCGAGCTGCCCGCCGGAGAGCAAACAGGGCAGATTGACAGGGCCGCAAAGTTTGGGAATCTGTCGGAACGGGAAAGTCAGGTTGCCACCTTGCTGCTTCAAGGCAAAACATATAAAACCATTGCGGGAGAATTGACAATCAGTGAAAATACAGTTAAGTATTATGTGAAGAACATCTATTCAAAATTTGGAATTCAAAGCCGCGGAGAGCTGATCAACATAGTATTTCAAAAGAAAGGTACGCCCCATTCCGGAAGATAGACCCTGAAAAATTGTATACTTAAGCCCCTGGCTGAAAAGCTGCGGGCTTTTTATTGCCCGAAACAATCCGAATATAGTTGATAAAAAGTTGATAAAATTGAGCGTGAAAAAACCCTGTAACCATTAAGGTTACAGGGTTTACCCTTGGTGCGAGTGACGGGACTTGAACCCGTACGCCATAGACACACGCCCCTCAAACGTGCCTGTCTACCAGTTCCAGCACACTCGCATTTAATGCGCCTTTACGACGCAAAGGCTATTATAACAGAAACACTAGTTTTGTCAATATGTATTTTCTAAAATTCACCCTTAACTTACACGGGGCACAGAAAGCCTCTCTTCGGTGAAGCTGAGCATAATTAGCAAAACCCCAATAAGGGCCGCCGCCCCAAAAGAAAGGGGCAGGAGGTAGGCTTGATTTAAATATGAGTAATAGCATATAAAAGATGCAAAGGAAGTCAGCAGCGTAACAGGGGCAAACCTTTTATAAAGTATAAAGGGCATTATAGTAAGCACGTCGGCCATGAAAAAATACCGGTCATGCATATGGGGTAAAAAGAAGGGGATTCCAACAGCAAAAAGTATTGCAAAGCCCAAAAGAGCTTCATCGTTAAGATTGTTTCGTTTTGACCAGCCTCTTATTATAAGGCAGAAAACAAATAAAAAGGCCGCGGCTATGCCAATTGCTGAAAAAGCTGCGGCATTATACCTGCCGTCTATAAGGGCGAATATGGAAGGGGAGTTATAGTTCAGCCCCGAGCCAACGGTGTCTGCCTGATTGAAATAAAGCATAATAGCGTCCATGAAGGGTCTGCCCATTAAAACAGCAGGCATAATCAAAAGAACATAGCTTGCGGGAAAAACAAAAAAATGCCGAAACTTTATTTTTTTGGCAAACAACAAAATTAGAAACAAAGGCATTATAAAAATTGCCTGAAGCTTAAAGCCGAAGGACATAGCCATGCAAACCATAGAAAGCTCTGGCCTGTCAGTCAGCACAAGCCACAGGGCCAAAACTATAAATGAGACGTATATGCTGTCACACTGGCCCCACATGGCGCCATTTATAATAACTGTGGGCAAAAGCAGGGTTATTAGGTAGGCCCCAAGCCGCTTTTGAACAGAGCGGGTGAATACACCTGCAAGCTTCATCATGCCGAAGGCCAGAACAAGGTCAAAAAATATGGAGGAGAGCTTAATGAGGTGAAGGTCACTTAAAGGAATGTAGGAGAAGGCCGCAAGCAAATAAAGATAGGGAAAGTTATAGTTTCCCACACTGGAGGAAAGACCGCGAAAACCGCCGCTGTCACGAAAATACTGCACCCAATTAGACAGAAAGGTGTTATAATCTCCGCTTTGATAGTCCATGAACCATATCCTCAGGGCAAAGGCTAAACCAAGAGCAATGACAGCAATGGCAATATATCTGCCTTTTCCCAAAAGCCCCTCGGCCCAGGGAATTAAAAGGGCTAGTATAAGAAGGGCGGCAAATATAAAAATAATTTCTCCCTGCATTTAGAACCTCCCCCATGAAAGCAGCGTGACAAGGTCAGAAAAGATGAAATAAATAAAAAAATGTGCATAAAACAGAAAGGACGACCGGAAATTATCCCGCCGCCTAAAAAAATGCACAATTATTTCCTTAAAAGTCTTGACATTGCGCCGAAAATGATGATATAATAACACACTATGTGTGCGAATAAGAACACATATCCCATTTTCCATTTGTACTTTATATTCTATCAGCATTTTTTAAAAAAGCAAGATATTTTTTTATTTTCTAACAACTCATCCGTGCGTTTCGTATTACGCCGCACTGCATATAACAAAACTAAGGAGTGATGGTTAATGCCACATGATGTTCTTTACGGGAAAACCCTGCGTAAAAGCTTTGCCAGAACCAAGGAAATACAGGATATGCCCAACCTGCTGGAAATTCAGAGGGAATCTTATAGCTGGTTTCTAAAGGAGGGGCTGCGTGAGGTTTTTGCGGACGTGGATTCCGTTTCGGACTATTCAGGCAACCTTGAGCTTAGCTTCGTGGATTATTCTATGAATGAAAAGCCCAAATATACCGAGGAGGAGTGCAGGGCAAGGGACGCCACCTATGCCGCCCCCCTTAAAGTGGGCGTGCGCCTTCGCAACAAGGAAACCGAGGAAATTAAAGAGCAGGAGATATTCATGGGGGATTTTCCCCTCATGACCGACAGCGGCACCTTTATCATAAACGGAGCCGAGCGGGTTATCGTTTCCCAGATAGTTCGCAGCCCCGGAATATATTATGATAAAAAAACCGACAAAAGCGCAAGCTGCATTTGCAGCACAACTATCATTCCTTATCACGGCGCTTGGCTGGAGTATGAAACTGACTTAAATGACGTTTTTTACGCCCGCATAGACAAAAACCGCAAAATTCCCGTCACCTGGCTTTTGCGTGCCATCGGCCGGCGTGACGAGCAAAAGCCCCACACCTGGCTTTCATGTGCCGGCGGTGGGGCCGGTGCCGTTACAAATGAGCAGCTTCATGAGATTTTCGGTGATGATGAGAAGATAATAGCAACCCTTGAAAAGGACCCCTGCCTTTCCAGAGAGGAATCTCTCATTGAGGTATACAGAAAGCTGCGTCCGGGAGATCCCCCAACTGTGGAGAGCGCCGAGACACTTTTAGATAACCTCTTTTTTGAAAAGCGCCGCTATGACATTTCCAGTGTGGGCCGCTATAAGTTTAACAAAAAGCTCTCCCTGCGTCCGAGGATTATAGGTCATGAGCTGGCTATGCCTGTGGCAGACCCCATGACCGGTGAAATTATAGCCGAAGCAGGAGAAATAGTAAGCCGTGAAAAGGCTGCCGAGCTTGAATCCAAAGGTGTTATAGATGCCGTTTTAATTGCAGACGGCAAGCCATTTAAGGTTTTTTCCAACGGCATGGTGAACATGGCGGATTTTGTTGATTTTGACCCTGAGGAGCTTGGCATTAAGGAAAAGGTGCGTTTTGTCATCCTTCGGGGCCTTATGGAGCAGTATGAAGGTCAGGAGCTGCAGCAGGCAATAAGCGCCAATATTGACCTTCTCATTCCAAAACATATTATAGTGGACGATATTTTTGCCTCTGTAAACTATCTTTTGGGGCTTCCCCACAATGTGGGAACACCGGACGATATCGACCATCTGGGCAACCGCCGCATCCGCTGCGTGGGCGAGCTTTTGCAGAATCAGTTCCGCATTGGCTTTTCCCGTATGGAGCGGGTAATCCGTGAGCGGATGACCCTTCAGGATTTGGACATTGTTACCCCCCAAAGCCTTATAAACATCCGCCCCGTAACAGCGGCCATTAAAGAGTTTTTCGGCTCATCACCCCTTTCCCAGTTTATGGATCAGACAAACCCCTTGGCAGAGCTTACCCATAAGCGCCGTATGTCGGCCCTCGGCCCCGGCGGTCTTTCCAGAGAAAGGGCAAGCTTTGATGTTCGTGACGTTCACTACAGCCACTATGGGCGAATGTGCCCCATAGAAACTCCGGAAGGCCCCAATATCGGCCTTATATCCTATCTTGCAAGCTATGCCAGAGTTAACGAATACGGCTTTCTCATAGCCCCTTACCGCAGGGTGGAAAAGGGCACCCATTATGTAACCGGAGATATAGATTACCTTACGGCGGATATGGAAGATGAATTTATCGTCGCCCAGGCCACAGAGCCTTTGGACGAAAACGGCTGCCTTGCAAATCCCCGTATAACCTGCCGCCATAGGGACGAAATAGTCGAGGTTGACCGTGAGATGGTTGACTATATCGACATTTCCCCCCGCATGATGATTTCCATTGCAACAGCAATGATTCCCTTCCTTGAAAACGACGACGCAAACCGTGCCCTTATGGGTGCGAATATGCAGAGGCAGGCAGTCCCCTTAATGGTCACCGAGCAGCCCATAGTCGCAACAGGCATAGAGCATAAATGCGCCATAGACTCCAAGGTTGTCATCTGCTCTGAGGGCGAAGGTCTTGTTACAAAGGTTTCCGCCACAAATATCGGAATTAAATACGACAGCGGCGAAACAAAGGACTATAAGCTCACAAAATTTGCCCGCAGCAATCAGGGCACCTGCATAAACCAGCGCCCCATAGTTGAAGTTGGCGACAGGGTTGAAAACGGCGAGGTTATAACCGACGGCCCTGCCACAAGCAACGGCGAAATTTCCCTTGGAAAGAACATTCTTGTTGGCTTTATGACCTGGGAAGGCTATAACTACGAGGACGCTATTTTGCTTAACGAGCGCCTTGTTATGGAAGACGTTTTCACCTCCATTCACGTGGAGGAATACGAGTGCGACGCAAGAGACACAAAGCTTGGCCCCGAAGAAATAACGAGAGATATTCCCGGTGTTGGCGAAGACGCTCTTAAATACCTTGACGAGCGGGGCATAATCTCCGTTGGAGCCGAGGTTCACTCAGGGGACATCCTTGTTGGCAAGGTTACACCCAAGGGTGAAACCGACCTTACGGCGGAAGAGCGCCTGCTTCGTGCCATCTTCGGAGAAAAGGCCAGAGAAGTGCGGGACACCTCTCTTAAGGTTCCCCACGGGGAATCCGGCATAATCGTTGACGTAAAGCAGTTTACGAGAGAGCGGGGAGATGAGCTGTCTCCCGGAGTTAACGAGGTTGTAAGGGTTTATATAGCCCAAAAGCGCAAGATTTCCGTGGGAGATAAAATGGCCGGCCGCCACGGAAATAAGGGCGTTGTCTCCCGCATACTTCCCAAGGAAGACATGCCTTATATGCCCGACGGCACACCTCTTGACATAGTCTTAAACCCTCTGGGCGTACCCTCCCGAATGAATATCGGACAGGTGCTGGAGGTTCACTTGGGCTATGCCGCCCATGCCTTGGGCTGGAAGGTCACATCCCCCATATTTAACGGCGCCAACGAGGCGGAAATCCATGAGACACTGGAGCTTGCAGGGCTTCGCTCTGACGGTAAAAGTATTTTATACGACGGGCGCACAGGCTGCCCCATGGATAACCCCGTCACTGTCGGCTATGTGTACTTCCTAAAGCTGCACCATCTTGTTGACGACAAAATACACGCCAGAAGCACAGGCCCTTACAGCCTCGTTACCCAGCAGCCCCTTGGCGGAAAGGCCCAGTTCGGCGGTCAGCGCTTCGGAGAAATGGAAGTCTGGGCACTGGAGGCCTACGGCGCTGCCTATACCTTGCAGGAAATACTCACCGTTAAATCCGACGACGTAACAGGTCGTGTGCGCACCTATGAAAGTATCGTAAAAGGGCATAATATTCCTCAGCCGGGAGTTCCCGAATCCTTTAAGGTTCTTGTTAAAGAGCTTCAGTCCCTTTGCCTTGATGTGCGTGTTTTAGATAAGGACGGCGCGGAAATTGAGCTGAAGGACGACGATGATGACGATTTCGCACCGGACTTCCGTGAGGAAGTTTATAAGCCTGAAGACAGCGAGATAGTAGCCTCGGGATACACAATAGAAGATGCTGACGGCGAAAATGCTGGGGGCGATAAGCAGACAGATGACAGTGCGGAAGGTTCCGATGAGGAGGTAATAATATGAGTTATGTTCCCTTCGACGCTATACAAATAGGCATTGCTTCTCCCGACATGATTAGGGAATGGTCTTTTGGGGAAGTTAAAAAGCCTGAAACAATAAATTACCGTACCCTCAAGCCGGAGCGTGACGGCCTTTTCTGTGAAAAGATATTCGGACCTACCAAAGACTGGGAATGCCACTGCGGGAAATATAAGAAAATACGCTACAAAGGCAAAATTTGCGACCGCTGCGGTGTTGAGGTCACAAAGTCCAAGGTTCGCCGTGAGCGCATGGGCCATATCGAGCTTGCCTCACCCGTTTCCCACATCTGGTATTTTAAGGGCATACCCTCCAGAATGGGTCTGCTTTTAGACCTTACCCCAAGAATACTTGAAAAGGTATTATACTTTGCCTCATATATAGTCACAGAACCCGGGGACACCCCTTTGCAAAAATGCCAGATACTTTCTGAAAAAGAATATCGGGATATGAAGGAAAAATATGAGGAAGATTTTCAGGCAGGCATGGGCGCCGAGGCTATAAGAGCGCTTTTAGCCTCCATAAACTGTGAAAAGCTTTCTGAGGAGCTGCGGGCAGAGCTTCAAGATGCCACGGGCCAGAAAAAGGCGAAAATAGTAAAGCGCCTTGAAGTGGTTGAAGCCTTCCTAAACTCCGGAAATGACCCCACTTGGATGATAATCGATGTTTTACCGGTTATCCCTCCGGAGCTGCGCCCCATGGTACAGCTTGACGGCGGACGTTTTGCCACTAGCGACTTAAACGACCTTTACCGTCGTGTTATAAATCGCAACAACCGTCTTAAAAGACTTATACAGCTAAACGCTCCTGACATTATCGTCAGAAACGAAAAGCGTATGCTTCAGGAGGCTGTTGATGCCCTTATCGACAACGGAAGAAGAGGCAGAGCTGTAACGGGGGCAAACTCCCGTGCTCTTAAGTCTCTTTCCGATATGCTAAAGGGCAAGCAGGGGCGCTTTCGCCAAAACCTTCTGGGCAAGCGTGTTGACTATTCCGGACGCAGCGTTATAGTCGTAGGACCGGAGCTGAAAATCTTCCAGTGCGGCGTTCCAAAGGAAATGGCCATTGAGCTTTTCCGTCCCTTTGTTATGAAAAAGCTTGTGGAGGACGGCCTTGCGAACAATATAAAATCCGCCAAAAAAATGGTGGATAAGCAGCAGACGGAGGTCTGGGATGCTTTGGATGTTGTTATAAAAGAGCACCCCGTTCTTTTAAACCGCGCGCCCACACTGCACCGTCTGGGCATTCAGGCCTTTGAGCCGATACTTGTTGAAGGCCGTGCCCTAAAGCTGCATCCTCTGGTCTGCACAGCATACAACGCCGACTTTGACGGTGACCAGATGGCCATCCACGTTCCCCTTTCAGCCGAAGCTCAGGCCGAGGCAAGGATTTTAATGCTCTCCGCCAACAACCTTCTGCGCCCTCAGGACGGAAACCCCGTCACCGTTCCCACTCAGGATATGATTTTAGGCGCTTATTACCTTACCTTTGTAAGAGCCGGTGAATATGAAGGCGAAATGCTGAGGGTGACAGACCCGGGGGACAGCGGCCTTAAAAAGGACACAGTTGTTTCCGCTGAAAAAATCATAGAAGCAAACGATGAAATAGTGAGAAGAACCAGGGCGGGCGAGGCTGAGCTTAAAAAGGCGAGCTTTGGAGCAATAAGAGCTTTTTCAAACGCCAACGAGGCCATAATGGCCTATGACAGCGGGGCCATCGGTATGCACTCTCTAATAAGGGTGCGGGTCACAAAAATCATTGACGGAATTGCTTGTAACAGGCTTGTGGAAACCACGGTTGGGCGTATTATCTTTAACGAACCCATACCTCAGGATCTGGGCTTTGTGGACCGCAGTGATAAAAATAAGCCCGACCAGATGTTTGATTATGAAATCAACAGACAGGTGGACAAAAAGCAGCTGGGCAGCATTATAAATAAGTGCATCTCAAAGCATGGCTTTACAATTTCTGCCGAGGTTCTGGATAATATCAAGGCTTTGGGCTTTAAATACTCAACTTTAGGCGCCATCACCATATCCATTGCCGATATGTCTGTTCCCGATGAAAAGAAAAAGCTTATAAAAGCTTCCGAGGAGCAGGTTATCCGAATTGAAAAGCAGTATAAGCGCGGCCTTATCACAAACGACGAGCGTTATCGCCTTGTTGTTAATGAGTGGGAGCAGACAACTAAGGATGTTACCCGTGCCCTGCAAAGCAATCTGGACGAATTTAACCCCATATATATGATGGCAAACTCCGGAGCCAGAGGCTCGATGAACCAAATCCGTCAGCTGGCCGGTATGCGTGGTCTTATGGCCAACACCGCCGGTAAGACCATCGAAATTCCCATTAAGGCAAACTTCCGTGAGGGGCTTTCCGTTTTGGAATACTTTATTTCCTCCAGAGGCGCACGAAAGGGACTTGCCGATACCGCCCTTCGTACAGCCGACTCCGGCTACCTTACCCGAAGGCTTGTCGACGTTTCTCAGGATGTCATAATCCGAGAGATGAATTGCGGCACCACATCGGGAGTTAAAGCCTCAGCTGTCTTTGATAAAGGTCAGGAGGTTTTATCCTTCGGAGAAAGCATCCACGGGCGCTTTCCTATTTCCGATATTAAAGACCCCAAAACCGGCGAAATTATTTTCCCAAGCAGCCATATGCTTATCCGCTCAGATGCCAAGGTTCTTGAAAAAGCAGGAATACATGAGGGGCATATACGAAGCGTACTCACCTGCCAGGCGGAAAGCGGTGTCTGCGCCAGATGCTACGGCATAAACCTTGCCACAGGCTCCCCCGTAAACGAGGGCGAGGCCGTTGGTGTAATCGCCGCCCAGTCCATCGGAGAACCCGGAACCCAGCTTACCATGCGAACCTTCCACACCGGCGGTATAGCCGGAGACGATATTACCCAGGGTCTGCCCCGTGTTGAGGAACTGTTTGAGGCCAGAAAACCCAAGAAAATGGCTGTTTTGGCAGAGCTGCCCGGTAAGGTTTCCATTGAGGAAACAAAAAAGAACGCCATGTACGCCGTTTTTATCACCAACCCCGATTCCGGAGAAGTTATAGAGCATCAGATACCCTATTCTTCGGGAATGCTCGTTACGGACGGAGAAATAGTTGAAAAGGGTCAGCCCCTCACAAGCGGCGCCTATAACCCCCATGATGTTCTGCGCATACTGGGAATTGACGAATGCCAGAGCTATATCATACAGGAGGTACAAAAGGTTTACCGTCAGCAGGGTGTTGACATTAACAACAAGCATATCGAGGTTATAGTGCGTCAGATGATGCGCAAGGTAAAAGTTGAAGACTCCGGAGATACGGAGCTTCTATCCGGCTCAACTGTCGACTGGAACGAGATTAACCTTGCCAACAGCCTCATAGATAAACGCATTGCCGCAGGGGAAACAGAGCTTAAAAAGGCAAGCTGCACCCAGATTCTTATGGGAATTACAAAGGCGTCTCTTGCCACCGAGAGCTTCCTGTCTGCTGCCTCCTTCCAAGAAACCACAAAGGTCCTTACAGATGCTGCCATAAAAGGCAAAATAGACCATCTGGTAGGTCTTAAGGAAAACGTAATTATAGGAAAGCTTATTCCCGCAGGCACCGGCCTTGCCATGTACAGCGATTTTGACACTCGCACAGACGAGATGGCAGAAGCCTCTGCCGAGGAGTATGTAGACCTTAGCGCTTTAGTAGGGCGCACAAACGCACTTTAAAGAAAAGCCGCGGGCGCCGGAAGCTTTTTCCGGTGCCCGCGGAAGGGTTAAGTCAGAAAGCCGCAAAAATTTCTTGACTAAACTTGTGCATTATGCTAAAATATCGATTTGCGTGGGTATAAGCAGGCTTTTTTAAAGTTTTTGTTAAATAAAACAATACTATGACGGAAAGCTCTGCATATTTCACAAAAAACCCACGAAGTTTTTTAGAGGCAAACATCAGATTTTTAACGGAATATCCTAGGGGTAATCCGTCAAAAATATATAAATACAGAAGAAAGGAGAAATTATGCCTACGTTCAACCAGCTCGTAAGAAAGGGCAGAGAGGTTTCTGTTTATAAGTCCGCGTCTCCTGCATTGCAGCACGGCCTTAACACAATTAAAAACAAAGAAACCAATCTAAGTTCCCCTCAGAAAAGGGGCGTTTGCACAGCTGTTCGTACAGCCACCCCCAAAAAGCCCAACTCCGCTCTGCGTAAGATTGCCCGTGTCCGTCTTACCAACGGCTATGAGGTCATTGCCTATATTCCCGGCATCGGCCACAATCTTCAGGAGCACTCTGTTGTAATGATTCGCGGCGGCCGTGTAAAGGACCTGCCCGGCGTTCGTTACCACATCATTCGCGGCACACTGGACACTCAGGGTGTTGCCAACCGCAAGCAGTCCCGCAGTAAGTACGGCGCAAAGAAACCCAAATAAGCAAATTCGCGCTTTTGCGCAAGGCTCATGCCTTGTTCGGAGCATTAACATATATGTATTTTGCGTGTATGTTGCTTCCGGCAGGCGTATGCGGAAAGGCAAAAGTCCTTTTCGAGTACCTATGAGATTCATTTTAGTATGAAGGAGGGAAGTATAGTGCCCAGAAGAGGTAACGTACCCAAAAGAGAAATTCTTCCCGATCCTGTGTATAATTCCGTGTTGGTGACAAAGCTCATCAATAGTATTATGCTGGATGGCAAGAAGGGTGTTGCTCAGAAGGTCGTATATGATGCCTTTGATATCATCAAGGCAAAGACCGACCGCAACCCCCAGGAAGTGTTCACAGAAGCACTTAACAACATTATGCCTTCTTTAGAAGTTAAGGCACGCCGTGTCGGCGGCGCAACCTACCAGGTGCCGATAGAAGTAAGGCCTGAAAGGCGGCAGACCCTCGGTCTTCGCTGGCTCACGGCTTACGCACGCAAACGTAATGAGAAAACCATGAAGGAGCGTCTTTCCGGAGAAATACTGGATGCGCTGAATAATACCGGCGCAGCAGTCAAAAAACGCGAAGACACCCACAAGATGGCAGAGTCCAACAAGGCGTTCGCTCATTACCGCTGGTAGAACTTAGGAGTTAGTTTTTATGTCAAGAAAGGTATCCTTAGAGAAAACCAGAAATATCGGAATAATGGCGCATATAGACGCTGGAAAGACGACAACTACCGAGCGTATCCTCTACTACACCGGAGTTAACTATAAACTCGGGGAAACACATGACGGTACGGCAACGATGGACTGGATGGCGCAGGAGCAGGAAAGAGGCATAACCATAACCTCTGCCGCCACTACATGTTTCTGGAAAGACCACCGTATAAACATTATAGACACACCGGGCCACGTTGACTTTACCGTTGAGGTCGAGCGCTCCCTGCGTGTATTGGACGGTTCTGTAACCGTTATGTGCGCAAAGGGCGGCGTGGAGCCACAATCCGAAACCGTTTGGAGGCAGGCCGACCACTATCACGTTCCCCGCATGATTTACGTTAACAAAATGGACATTATGGGCGCGGACTTTTTCCATGTTCTGGATATGGTTCGCGACAGACTCAAATGCAACGCAGTTCCCATCCAGCTTCCAATAGGGGCAGAGGACACCTTCAGGGGTATCGTTGACCTTGTGGATATGGACGCCGACATCTATTACGATGAAAGCGGCAAAGATATGCGCATTGAGGAAATTCCGGAAGAAATGAGAGAGCTTGCTGTCGAATATCGTACAAAGCTTATTGACGCTGTCTCCGATTTGGACGACGAGATTATGATGCTTGCTCTTGACGAGAAGCCCATACCTGCGGATATGCTCCGAAAGGCAATTCGCCGGGGCACTCTCGATAACGAGTTTGTCCCTGTTGTATGCGGCACCTCCTACAAAAACAAGGGAGTCCAAAAGCTGCTTGATGCTATTGTTGACTATATGCCCGCACCCTCGGATATACCCCCCATTAAGGGAGTTGTTCCGGGTAAGGACGAGGAAACAGAGCGTCCGGCAGACGATAATGCCCCCTTCTCAGCACTGGCATTTAAAATTATGACCGACCCCTATGTGGGCCGCCTGTCCTTCTTCCGTGTTTATTCGGGAACCCTTGAAACCGGAACCGCTGTTTTAAACAGCACCAAGGGACACAGAGAGCGGGTTGGCCGCATCCTTCAAATGCACGCAAATCACCGTGAGGACCAAGACTTTGTCTACTCCGGTGACATAGCGGCGGCTGTCGGCCTTAAAAACACCACAACGGGAGATACCCTCTGCGCTGAAAAGCACCCGGTTATCCTTGAGTCTATGGAGTTTCCCGAGCCTGTCATTAGAGTCGCCATTGAGCCAAAAACAAAGGCGGGGCAGGAAAAAATGGGGATTGCCCTTTCAAAGCTTTCTGAAGAAGACCCAACCTTTAAAAGCTATACAGATGAGGAAACAGGGCAGACCATCATAGCCGGCATGGGCGAATTGCACCTTGAAGTTATCGTTGACAGGCTTCTTAGGGAGTTTAAGGTCGAAGCCAATGTTGGCACGCCTCAGGTTTCCTACAAGGAAACAATCAGAAAGTCTGTGGAGCAGGACACAAAGTATGCAAGACAGTCCGGCGGCAAGGGTCAGTACGGTCACGTCAGAATTATTGTCGAGCCCAACGAATCCGGCAAGGGCTACGAATTTGTCAACAAAATTACAGGCGGCGTTATACCCAAGGAATATATTCCCTCAGTGGACGCCGGAATACAAGGGGCGATTCAGGCAGGTGTTCTTGCCGGTTACCCTGTTGTCGATGTCAAAGTTACACTTATATTCGGCTCTTACCACGAGGTAGACTCCTCAGAGATGGCCTTCAAGATTGCCGGTTCCATGGCCTTCAAGGAAGCCTGCCGAAAGGCAGACCCCGTGCTGCTCGAGCCGATAATGAAGGTTTCCGTCACTGTACCCGATGATTATGTCGGTGACGTTATAGGAGACTTAAACTCCCGCCGCGGCCAAGTCCTCGGTATGGAAAACAGAACCGGTTCCACACAGGTTGATGCCAATGTGCCCTTAAGTTCCATGTTCGGCTATGCAACTGACCTGCGCTCTAAAACTCAGGGCAGGGCAAGCTATACCATGGAGCCCAGCCACTATGTGGAGCTGCCGAAGTCCATTCAGGAAGAAATTATCGGCAAGCGCTGCGTTTAGGCTTCGGTTTATAAACTTACTGTTGCAAAGACCCCGTGAATATTGTACTATTGTCTCGAAAATCATAAAATAAATTAACTTTAATGTGTAAACATATTTAAGGAGGAAGTTCCAAATGGCTAAGCAATCATTCGATAGATCCAAGCCCCATGTAAACATCGGTACTGTCGGTCACGTTGACCACGGCAAGACCACCCTTACTGCCGCTATCACAAAATACCTCGCTATGCAGGGCGGCGCTGAGTACACCGACTACTCCAGCATAGACAAGGCTCCCGAAGAGCGCGAGCGCGGCATCACCATTAACACCTCTCACGTTGAGTATCAGACGGCCAACCGTCACTATGCTCACGTTGACTGCCCCGGACACGCCGACTATATTAAAAACATGATTACCGGAGCAGCTCAGATGGACGGTGCTATCCTTGTTATCGCCGCTTCCGACGGTCCTATGGCCCAGACTCGTGAGCACATCCTGCTTGCCCGTCAGGTTGGCGTTCCCGCCATCGTTGTTTTCCTTAACAAGTGCGACCAGGTTGACGACCCCGAGCTTTTAGAGCTGGTTGAAATGGAAGTTCGTGAGCTTCTTTCCGACTATGACTTCCCCGGCGATGATATTCCCATCATCAAGGGCTCTGCTCTTAACGCTCTTTCTTCCGAGTCCAAAGACCTCGACGCTCCTGAGTATGCCTGCATCAAGGAACTCATGGACAATGTTGACGAGTATATCCCCACTCCCGAGCGCAAGTCTGACCTGCCCTTCCTTATGCCTGTTGAAGACGTGTTCACCATCACAGGCCGCGGAACCGTTACCACCGGCCGTGTAGAGCGTGGCCGTGTTAAGGTTGGCGACAAGGTTGAAATCGTTGGCCTTAAGCCCACCAAGGAAACCACCGTTACCGGAACCGAAATGTTCCACAAGCTTCTTGATTTTGCTGAAGCTGGCGACAACGTTGGCACCCTCCTTCGTGGTATCACCAAGACCGAGGTTGAGCGCGGACAGGTTCTTGCAGCTCCCGGCTCCATCAAGCCCCACACCAAGTTTGTCGGTCAGGTTTATGTTCTCTCCAAGGAAGAAGGCGGACGTCACACACCCTTTTTCAACAACTATCGCCCCCAGTTTTACTTCCGTACCACTGACGTAACCGGCGTTATCAACCTCCCCGAGGGCGTTGAAATGTGTATGCCTGGAGACAACATCGATATGAATGTTGAGCTTATCGCTCCCATCGCCATCGAAAAAGGCCTGCGCTTTGCTATCCGTGAAGGCGGACGCACTGTCGGCTCCGGCGTTGTTATCGAAGTAGAAGCAAAATAAGACCAAACCAAACAAAAACCACAACGGCTTTCGCGGATTTTTCCGTGAAAGCCGTTTCTTTATTTATCCCGTCCTTCTAAGACCGTGCATAAAGCCGTCCAGAGAAAGAGAATGAACATCGCCGCCGATTATCTCATGGTTTAGAATATAAAGCTCGGCCACAACAGTGCCGGAATAGCCGCTGTAATTATATATATTATATGTATAGATTGTTGCTTCAAGGCCGCAATACTTAGATAGGTCATAGCCCTGAGCTATCTGGAGCTTATTATACTCTGTGTAGACATTGGAAAATTCCCTTGGAATAATAATTACTTTTTCATCTACAGGTTCTTCACTTACCTCCCAGCCAAGGCTTTCTAAAAATTCAATTCTCTGGGCATTGGTTCTAAGCTTCTGGCTGCCGCCGCTTTGTTCTGTGCCGCCTACACGGCTTAAAATTATGAGCAGGCACAGTAAAAGAGCCAGAGCTATAATAATTGAAAGTACAAGCTTTTTATTCCACTTTACGGTATAGATAAACATATGACAACCCCCTCAACAAAGGTTATTCCAATTTATTAAAATATATGCTAAAATTATGATTATGGATAAAGCTTAAAAACCTTAGAGGCAGGGGGGATAAGCGCAAGGGTTTTAGGCTGTATAAGCAGCATAAACGGAGGTAATTATGGCAGAAACAAGGCTTGACAAACTTATATCGGAAGCTGCCAACCTTTCAAGATCACAGGCTCGCAAGCTTATAAAAGACGGGGCCGTCAGTGTTGACGGAATGACCCTTTGCACCCCGGAAAAAAAGATTTGTGAGGAAAGCTCTAAAGTCACGCTTTTCGGCAAAGCCATAGGGCCTGGGGGAGAAAAGTATTATATGCTTAATAAGCCTGCCGGCCTTCTTTCTGCAACTAGGGATAATGAGCAGAAAACAGTTCTTGACCTTTTTCCGCCGGAGCTTAGGGCAAGGGGGCTGTTTCCCGTTGGCAGACTTGATAAGGACACAAGGGGGCTTCTTATAATAAGCAGCGACGGACAGTTTTCCCATGGGGTTACCTCGCCAAGGCGGGAAGTTCCAAAGCGTTATGAGGCAAAGGTGGAAGGAAATCTTAGTGAGGATGACCAGATGGCCTTTGAAAAGGGTATTGTCCTTCGTGACGGAACAATTTGCCTGCCTGCCCGTCTTGAAATAGACGAAGAAGATAAAAGTCTTGCTTATGTCACTATTTTTGAGGGGAAATATCATCAGGTTAAAAGGATGCTTGCCTCTTTGGGAAAGCCGGTGATAGCATTAAAGCGCCTGTCCATAGGCTCTTTACAGCTAGACGAAGGCCTTGAGGAAGGGCAGTTTCGCGAGTTGACAAAGGATGAGAGAGAAAGTATTTTTTACTGAAATTAAATTACAAATTAGAAACAATTGTAATAACAATTTACAAACATAGACTAAAAGCTTTGTCAATTAAGAGAATATACAGAAATAAGCGATTGTGATAATATATGCGGGTAGACCTGCGCAAAGCACAAGCTTTGGCGCGGCAGTCAGGCATAGGACATGGAGGAAGCTCATGGCAAGTGTAACACTTAAGGGGATAGGGAAGACCTATCCGGGAAATGTTGTGGCGGTTACGGATTTTAACATGGAAATTCAGGACAAGGAATTTATTGTCCTTGTTGGGCCTTCCGGCTGCGGAAAGTCCACAACTTTGAGAATGATAGCAGGGCTTGAGGAAATAACCACAGGCAGCCTTTATATTGATGATAGGCTGGTTAATGATGTTCCTCCGAAAGACAGGGACATTGCTATGGTTTTCCAAAACTACGCCCTTTACCCCCATATGACCGTTTATGAAAATATGTCATTCGGTCTGAAAATTAAAAAAACACATAAAGATGAAATAAAGCGGAGGGTACTTGAGGCCGCGAAAATACTGGAAATTGAGGGGCTTTTAAAAAGAAAGCCCTCGGCTTTGTCCGGCGGTCAGCGCCAGCGTGTGGCCTTAGGCCGTGCAATTGTGCGCAATCCAAAGGTTTTTCTTTTGGACGAGCCTCTTTCAAACCTTGACGCAAAGCTGCGCACCACCATGCGTGCAGAGCTTTCAAAGCTGCACCAGAGCCTTCAGACAACCTTCGTTTACGTTACCCATGACCAGACAGAGGCCATGACCATGGGGACCCGTATAGTTGTTATGAAAGACGGCTTTATCCAGCAGATCGCGGCCCCTCAGGAGCTTTTTGATAAGCCTTCAAATCTTTTTGTGGCCACTTTTATGGGAACTCCTCAGATGAACGTTTCCAAAGCCATGCTTCTGGATATTGATGGAGTAAGCTGGCTTGAGTTTGGTGAAGATGGGCAGAAGGCAAGGGTAGCTCTTCCCCAATGGAAGGGAAGAAAGCCCGAGGTTTTGGAATACGCCGGAAAGCCCGTCATCTTCGGCATAAGACCTAACGACATACACGGTGAGGATGAGTACGTTAAGGCCCATCCCGATTCGGCGGTGGAGGCCCAGGTGGAATTTATCGAGCACCTTGGTGCCGAAAGCAATGTGTTTCTTAAAATCGCCGGAGTGGAGTTTGCCTCGGTGGTGGACTCAAGGGTGGGGCTATCCTCAAATATCAAGGAGAGCTTTGCCTTCGATGCCGACATGATTCATGTCTTTGACCCGAACACAGAGGAGACAATTACCAATTGAGCAATCTTTAGCAATGAGCTAGGTTTAACAATATATTTTTTGTAAGCCTGCACAAAAACAAAAAACAAGAGTCCGCTCCAGACTTTACCAGCTAATTATGTTGATTTTTGTCGGTTTTTACGATTTAAACATAGGAAAAATGAGTAAACTGGAGAATAACGCAGTAGAAAATAAAAAAATTTACAAAAAATCCTTAAAAATCTATTGAAAAAAGCAATAAAATAGGCTATCATATTAAGCGTTAGTTTTCATTGCTTTCTGGGGAGGGACATAATATGTCAAGCAGGATTTTTCAAAGCGTTATTGTACAGATGAAGGACGCGACAGACAGATGTCTGGGGGTCATAGACTCCGAGGGCTTTGTCGTTGCCAGCAGCGAGCTTTCTCTTATCGGAACAAAGATTGAAAGCCTTCAGGGGCTTACAAGCGACGTGTCCGAACAGTTTTTTGTTTCAGCCACACGCACTTATAAAATTTTTGGAAGTCCCAATTCCCGCTTTGATTATGCCGTTTTTGTAGACGGCAGAGATGCAACGGCTAGAAGCCTTGCTATTATGGCGGCAGTAGCTTTCAACGAGGCAAAGACCAATTACGACGAGAAATACAACAAAGTCACATTTGTAAAAAACATCATATCCGACAATATTCTTCCGGGTGATGTCTATGTGCGGGCAAAAGAACTGAACTTTGTAACAGACGTTCCCCGTGCGGTTTTCCTTATACGCCAGACGGAAAAGTCAGACATTGCCACCTTAGAGCTTGTTCAGGGAATGTTTCCGGACAAGCAGAAGGATTTTGTGCTCAGCATGAGCGAAAGCGACATTGTCGTTATAAAAGAGCTGGACCAAATTGCCGAGGCCAAGGATGTATGCCGGATTGCGGAAAAAATCTGTGAAACAATCGGAACAGAGATGCTTGTAAAAACAGTTGTGGGCATAGGCACTGTTGCAAAGCATCTGCGTGAATTGGCAGACAGGTACAAGGAAGCTCAGGTTGCCATAGAGGTTGGAAAGGTATTTGAAACCGAAAAAACCGTCATCCACTATGAGAATCTGGGTATAGGAAGAATCATCTATCAGCTTCCAACAACTTTGTGCGAGATGTTCTTAAGCGAAGTGTTCAAGAAAAATCCCATTGAGTCATTGGACCAGGAAACTCTCTACACTATAAATAAGTTTTTTGAGAACAACCTGAACGTTTCCGAGACATCAAGGAAGCTTTTTGTCCACAGGAACACTCTTGTATACAGACTGGAAAAGATAAAGAAACTTACAGGCCTCGACCTTCGTGAGTTTGACCACGCCATTGTTTTCAAGGTGGCGCTTATGGTAAAAAAATACCTCAACTCACAAAGCAATAAGGCCTAGCGTGTCCGCCGGATTATAAACAAATACGCAAGCCGGCGGCAGGAGGAAAAGATATGGTTCTAATGAACAAGGTTTCAATGGTTTATGAAAACAGCGGCACCGTTGCCGCTGACTGCATAGACCTTGAAATAGGTGATGGGGAGTTTGTTTTTCTTGTGGGGCCTTCCGGCTCTGGAAAAACAACCATAATCAAAATGCTCACTGGAGAGGTGAAACCCACTGACGGGGATATTTTCGTAAATGAGTTTAACCTGAAAACAATAAAGCCCCGCAAGCTGCCGATGCTCCGGCGCACCTTAGGGGTTATTTTTCAGGATTTCAGACTCATAGACGATAAAACCGTGTATGAAAACGTGGCTTTTGCCATGCGGGTTGTGGGCGCCGGTAAAAAGGAAATAGATAAGCGTGTACCCTATGTTCTTGAGCTTGTCGGACTTGAAGGGCGTGAGGACAGACTGCCTCAGGAGCTATCCGGCGGAGAGCAGCAGAGGGTGGCTATAGCAAGGGCCCTGGTTAACAGCCCAAGCCTTATTATTGCCGATGAGCCAACGGGAAACCTTGACCCTGTTAAGAGCCTTGAGCTTATGCTCCTGCTGGAAAAGATTAATGAGCTGGGCACAACAGTTTTGGTTGTTACACACGAAAAGGAGCTTGTAAACTCCTTTTCAAAGCGAGTTATCGCCATTGATTGCGGTTGCGTAGTAAATGACGGGATGGGTGGGTATTACTGCTATGAGATTAATGAATAAGCTTGGCTATCTTATAAAAGAAGGCTTTAAAAGCATTTTCACCCACGGCTTCATGTCCTTTGCCTCCGTCACAATTATTATTGCCTGCCTTACTATCATGGGAAGCTTTTCCCTTTTGGCAGTCAATATAAACGACGTTATAAAGAAGCTTGAAAGTGAAAATGAAATGCTAGCCTTTGTGGACGAGACTCTTCCCGACGAGGAGGCCGTCTCTTTGGCAAACAAGCTTGAAGCCATACCTAATGTATCCTCCGTGAACTTTGTCTCCCGTGAGGAAGCTATGGAAAGCTTTAAAGACGAGTATGAAAACAGCTCTATTTTTGACGAAATTGAGCCTACGGTTTTCAGGCACAGATATGTGGTTTTTCTTGATGATATCGGCCTTATGGCAGACACGAAGGAGCAGCTTGAATCCATTGACGGCATTGCCGACGTAAGCGCCCAGCTTGAGATTTCCAAGGGCTTTGTAACAGTGCGCAATATAGTAAGTGCTGTTTCACTTATTTTGATAGTTATTCTTTTTGTAGTCTCCATATTCATAATGTCTAATACAATAAAGCTTACCACCTTCGGCAGGCGTGAGGAAATAGCCATCATGAAAATGGTTGGAGCGACCAACAGCTTTATAAGAACCCCATTTATAATAGAGGGTTTGGTATTGGGAATTATGGGTGCGGTCTTTGCCTTCCTTATCGAATGGGGAATATACAGCCTCATAAGCAATAAGATTATGGCAAGCATTGCCGGCTCCTATGTAAACGTTATTCCCTTTACAACTCTTATGTATCCGGTGGGGCTTGTTTTTCTGGCTGTGGGAGTGGTTGTCGGAATGTTTGGCGGCAGCATCGCCATCAGAAACTATCTGAAGGTCTAGGAGGGTTTTATGCAAAAAAACAGGAAGAAGTTTATTTCCATAGTCTGCCTCGTTCTTGTGCTTGTCCTTATTGGTTCTCTTGTGCTTTCGGCACTAGGAGGGGCCTTGGCTGTTTCCCAGTATGAGATAAACAACTTAAAAACTCAGCAAACAGCCATAAGTCAGCAGCAGGACGCACTTAGAGACGAAATTGGCGGCCTTGAAGATGAGATGTCCACGGCTGTTGAAAAAAAGACCTTACTGGATGAGCAAAACGATCTTGCACGACAGGAAATCGAGCTTATAAACGAGCAGATTGACCTGTATGACAAACTTATTGAGCAAAAGGCCAAGGAACTTGAAGAGGCTAAGGCCGCAGAGGCAGAGCAAAAGGAAATTCTCCGTGTCCGCATGAGAGCCATGGAAGAAAACGGGGATATAAGCTATTACGCGATTTTATTCAATGCCACCGGCTTTTCCGATTTGCTGGCCAGACTTGACTTCATTTCAGGCATAATGAACTACGACAAAAACCTCGAAACAGCCTACATAGCCACTCGTGAGCACGTGGAGGAAGTAAAGGCCGATTACGAGGCAACTCAGCTTGAGCAGGAAAAAACAAAGGTTGAGCTTGAGGCAAAAAAAGCATCCCTTGAAATTCAGATAGAGGAAGCCGAAGCTGTGATTAAGCAGCTTGATGAGGATGTGGAAAAGCTCAGGGCGGAATTTGACGCCAATGAGGCCGCTCAGAGGGCACTAAGCTCCCAGATTAATGAGATGGTGGCTGCCCTTGAAAAGCAGCAGCAGGAGCAGATTGCCGCAGGCAACGGGGGAAACATTGTTTTAGGCTCCGGCTCTATGAAATGGCCCCTTCCCGGAATTTATCCCTCCTCTAACACATATGGTATGCGTTTGCACCCGATTTTCAATGAAATGCGTTTCCATGCGGGAACGGATATCGGCGCTGCAACGGGCACGGCCATTCTCGCGGCAGACAGCGGAACCGTGGCCACAGCCACCTATGGCAGCGGCTATGGAAATTATGTGGTAATAAGCCACGGCAACGGCGTATCAACCCTTTACGCCCATATGAGTTCTATGGCAGTTTCCGCCGGCACAAGTGTAAGCAAGGGACAGGTAATCGGATATGTGGGGTCTACCGGATGGTCTACGGGGCCGCACCTTCACTTTGAGGTCAGAGTAAACGGAAGTACGACAGACCCAATGTCATATTCCTACTCCTGATTCACCAAAGAACCTTGACCGCCGGACGGCTCTTTTTGAGCTGTCCGGCGTATTTCACGTTTTCTGCCGCCCTAATAAATGCAGCCTTTGAGAGCAAAATAGTTTAATTACTTTAAGCCGGAGGAAAAAATGAGGAAAAAACGCTTCAGTGCTTTGGCCCTTGCCGTTTTGTGTATGTTCAGCTTTGCAGTCGGCATTTGCCTTAGCAGCTATGTTGTTATCATAAGATACGGCGGGGCGGAGGCCTTTCCCTATACCACAAAATTTGCCTCGGTCTTAAACTCTCTCGAAAAAAACTATATAGGGCAGACCGATATTGATAAGGTTTCCGACGCTGCTTATGCAGCCATGGTAGCTGCCGTTAATGACAGATGGAGCTATTACATGACGGCACAGGAGTATGAAGATTACCTGCAATATCAAAAAAACAGCTACAATGGCATAGGTGTTACCATTGAAAAAGATGAGGACAGCTCTTATCTGCGGGTTATTTCCGTTACCGAGGACTCACCTGCCCAAAGAGCCGGAGTTAAAGCCGGAGACCTAATGATAAAAATAGACGGTGTGGACTTAAAGGGTATGGAGGCCTCTCAGGTACGAGAGCTGATTGCGGAAAAAAGCGGCGAAGATTTTATCCTTAGCCTAAGGTTTGAAAACGAGCAGGAGCGCAGCATAACAATTTCGGCAGAGCCGATTTTTTCTAATCCTGTCCAGTATGAATTGCTGGATGGCGGCATAGGCTATGTCAAAATCAAAAACTTTGAGGGCGAGAGTGCCGACCAAAGTATAGCCGCCATAGATGAGCTTATAGCCATGGGGGCTAAAGGCATTGTTTTTGACGTGCGCAACAATCCCGGGGGGCTTTTAAATGAGCTTGTGAAGCTTTTGGACTATCTTCTTCCAGAGGGGACAGTTTTCATATCAAGGGATAAAGACGGCAACGAGAGCCTTAAGACTTCTGATGCGGCCTTTATTGATTTGCCTTTTGCGGTTTTGATTAATGAAAACAGCTATAGTGCTGCGGAGTTTTTCGCAGCGGCCCTTTCGGAGTATGAGCAGGCTTATACGGTTGGAGGGCAGACCACGGGAAAATCACGCTCTCAGATAAACATTGTTTTAAGTGACGGCAGCGCCGTTCATCTCTCGGTTAACAGCTACTTGACACCTAAGGGAATTGACCTTGCCGAGCTTGGCGGCCTTAGTCCTGACATACAAGTTTCAATGTCCGACGAGCTGTCTGCAGCTCTTATTGCAGGCGCTTTAGCCTATGAAGATGATGTTCAGCTTGCCGCCGCTATAAAGCAGCTTCAAGTCTCTATCGACAAATGATAAGCTTTTATTCGGCTTGACAGCGGAGTTTTTTGTATCTATAATACGTAGCAATGATGTCATTTTATATTTTAATGTATAATGTCCGCAAAGCGGATATTTACCCGATTTAGATGATATACCATAGACTGCATTGCGGTCATGGCATAGTGTTGCATACGTATGTAATTTTTATATATTGAGGGGACGAAAAAGATGGCAAACGAAGCAAAGTTTAAAATGAGCAGACAACGCTTTGACGAAATACGTGAGGAGCTTCACTATCTTGAAACTGTCCGTGAAAAAGAAGTTTCAGAGCTGATAAAAGAAGCTCGCTCCTTTGGCGACCTTTCTGAAAACAGCGAATATGACGAGGCGAAAACCGAACAGGGCAAGCTCTATTCAAAAATCGCCGAACTGAAAAACGTTATGGAAAACGCTGAGATAATAGAAAACATTGAAAGCAGCAACCACATAAGCCTTGGCAGCAAAGTTACCGTCGAATGTCTTGATGACGGGGAAAAAGAGGAATATCAAATTGTCGGCTCCCAGGAGGCAAACCCCCTCCATGGTCGCATTTCCGACGATTCTCCTATAGGACGGGGACTTTTGGGCCACACAGCAGGAGACACGGTGACAATCGAGGCGCCCGCAGGGGAAATAAGCTACCGTGTAATAAGTATCGAATAAGGGAGCGCAGTATATGAGTCATGAAGAAGTAAAAGGTAATGGGAATGAAGAAGCCCTTGAGCTGTCTGAAATTCTGCAAATTCGCAGGGACAAGCTTACAAGGCTTCAGGAAGAGGGACGCGACCCTTATACCGAGACGAAATACCTGAGAACTGCCTACAGCGGCGAAGTTAAGGATAACTTTGAAGTCTGGGAGGAAAAGGACGTAACCATGGCGGGGCGCCTTATGTCCAAGCGTGACATGGGCAAGGCCTTTTTCGCCGATATTATGGACGACAAGGGAAGAATCCAGCTTTATGTTCGGGTAAACGACCTAGGCGAAGAGCTGTTCAACGAGTTTAAAAAATGGGATATAGGCGACATAGTCGGCGTGGAAGGCTTTGTGTTCCGCACCCGCAAGGGTGAAATTTCCATACATTGCAAATCCATAAAGCTTCTTTCAAAGTCACTTCTGCCCCTGCCGGAAAAGTTTCACGGCCTTACAGACACGGAAACCCGCTACCGTCAGCGCTATGTTGACCTTATAGTAAACCCTGAGGTTAGAAGAAACTTCGAGATACGCAGTCTTTTTATCCGGCATATTCGTGAATTTTTGGATAAGCGGGGCTATATCGAAGTTGAAACCCCCGTTTTAAATACCATTTCCGGCGGTGCCAACGCAAGACCTTTTATAACACACCATAATGCTCTGGGCTTAGACCTATATATGCGCATAGCCACAGAGCTGCACCTTAAGCGGCTTATCGTCGGCGGCATAGAAAGGGTCTATGAAATAGGCCGTATTTTCCGCAACGAGGGCATGGACACAAAGCACAACCCCGAGTTTACAACGGTGGAGCTTTATGAGGCCTATGCCGACTTTAACGACATGATGGATCTTTTTGAGGAGCTTTTATCCGGCGCCGCCATGAAGATTTTGGGAAGCTATGACATTACGTGGCAGGGAGAGAACATTTCTCTTGCCCCCGGCTGGGAGCGTATTCCCATGCACGAGGCTGTTAAAAAACATCTGGGTGTAGACTTTTTACCGGTCACTGATGACGAGGAGGCTGTTCGACTTGCCGAGTCAGTGGGTGTTCACATACCCAAGGAAAAGGAAAAAACCTGGGGCAATGCCCTTTACGAATGTTTTGACCAAAAGGTTGAGGAAAAGCTTATACAGCCAACCTTTATAACCATGCACCCTGTTGACGTTTCCCCCTTGGCAAAACGCAGCCTTAGCGACTCAAGACTTACAGAGCGCTTCGAGCTTTTCATTTGCCACAGTGAAATGGGCAATGCGTTTTCCGAGCTTAACGACCCCATCGACCAGAAGCAGCGCTTCCAAAAGCAGGCTGAACTGCGCCGTAAGGGAGATGCCGAGGCCGGCATGATGGACGAGGACTTCATAACGGCTCTTGAATACGGAATGCCCCCTACAGGCGGCCTTGGTATAGGCATAGACCGCTGTGTTATGCTCCTTTGCGGACTTGACTCCATTAGGGAAGTCATCCTGTTCCCGACGATGAAACCCATCGAATAAGCATCATTATCGGCTGTGGCAGGGCGGTTTGCCCCGCCGCAGCCTTTTATGTTTTTTCTAAGGAGAAAATATGGAGCAGATAAGCTCAAGGAAAAACAAAATAATTATCCACATGAAAAACTTGGGGGCAGACAGCGCTTACAGGAAAAAAGCCGGTGAGTTTTTGTGCGACGGGGAAAAGCTTTTGCGTGAGGCTATAGACTCCGGCGCTGATATTTCCTGTGTCCTTTGGGGCGGAGAAAAAACAGTGCAGCTGCCGCCCGAAACTTCTGAATACTCCTGTCCGGCGGAACTAATCCAAAGCATTTCCCCTTTGAAAAACTCCCCGGGACCGCTGTTTTCTGTGAAATTTCCGAAAAAGGCTCAGGTATACCCCAAGCTTACTCAGGCAATAATCCTTGAAAACCTTCAAGACCCGGGCAATGTTGGCACCATTATCCGCACGGCAAAGGCTATGGGGACAGAGCTTGTAATCCTTGTGGGAGACTGTGCCGATATCTATAACCTCAAAACAGTCAGAGCCACTATGGGAGCTGTTTTCCGCCAAAAGGTCTGCCATATGAGCATAGAGGAACTAAAAGATTATGTAAACCAAAGCGGACTTCACCTTTTGGGGGCCGCTCTTTCGGATAAGGCGCAGGACATTAGAAAAACCGATTTAAAAAATACGGCGGTTGCCATAGGAAGCGAAGGCTCCGGCTTGTCAAAGGAGCTTTTGGCTGTCTGTCAGGGTGAAATCAAAATCCCCATGGAGCCGGAAAGCGAATCTCTTAACGCCGCTGTTGCGGCCTCGATAGTTATGTGGGAAATGTCCAGAAACAAATAAAGGGGGGGCTTTGGGTGTCATCTCTTAGATACTGGGTGTGGCTTTCGTCTCTTACGGATTTAAAGCCAAAAAGCAGGTCTGCCCTTATAAGTGAATTTGGTGACCCGGAAAGCCTGTATTTTGCCGATGACAGGCAGCTTTCGGGCCGCTGCGGCCTAAGTGAGGCAGAGCTTCTGCTTCTCTCTGATAAAAGCCTTGACAGGACGAATGCTATTTTTGAGCTATGTCACAGGGATAATATTGGGATTATCACCTTAAAAGATGCGATTTACCCTGAAAGACTAAAGAACACTTTTGACCCTCCTGTCGTCCTTTATGTGAAAGGAAGGCTGCCCGCCGTAGATGAGCAGGCGGCAATTGCCATAGTCGGAACTCGCGGCGCAACGCCCTATGGACTTAAAATGGCAAGAAAAATGGGCTTTGAAGTCACAAAAGCAGGTGGCCTTGTTGTAACGGGTCTTGCCGCCGGAGTGGACAGTGCCGCTGCCGAAGGCGCCCTGCGCGGGGGCGGCAGCTGCCTTGGGGTTTTAGGCTGCGGGATCGATCAGGTTTATCCTTCTTGGAACACCCAGCTTTATGATGATGTAGCCATAGCCGGTGCTCTTATCAGCGAGTATCCCCCAAAAACTCTGGGGCAAAGCCGCTTTTTTCCCGAGCGAAACCGCATAATAAGCGGCCTTTCTCTTGGGGTTACCGTTATTGAAGCTCCTGCCAGAAGCGGCGCTCTTATAACAGCTTCCAGAGCCTTAGACCAGGGGAGGGAGGTTTTTGCCGTGCCCGGCAATGCTGATGCCCCAAGTTTTGCCGGCTCAAACCGTCTTATCCGTGAGGGGGCCATGCTTGTTACAAACGGCTGGGAGCTTATGCAGGAATTTGAGGCCCTTTTCCCCGAAAAGCTCAGAGAGCCGGAGGCGGAAAAACTCCTGGTATCTCATGAGGGAGAGGCTAAGTACTCAGGCTCCCGCAATGTAAAAACACCGGTGAAAACAAAGCCGACGCCGGAGGAAAGCGGAAAAGGCTTTGCCATGCTAAGGGTCAAAACCGGCAGAAAAGCCGTTGACAATAAAAGCCGACGGGAATATAGTGACTTGGAAGAACAGCTCAAAAGCCTGACTCAAAGGCAGCTTCATATAGTGTCGGTCATGGATAAGAGCTCAAAACACGTTGATGACATCATAGATGAGTCAAAGCTAACAGCATCGGAGGTGCTCTCCGAGCTTACAGTTTTACAGATAAAAGGTGTTATCACTCAGGAAAGCGGAAAACGCTTCACTCTTAACATTATCAAAAAGTGAGGTCATTTATGGCTAAAGCAAAGACAAATCTGGTAATCGTTGAATCCCCCGCAAAGGCGAGAACCATTGAAAAATATCTTGGACCGGACTATCATGTTGTGGCATCTATGGGGCATCTGCGTGACCTTCCGAAAAGCACCATGGGAGTTGACATTGAAAACGGCTTTGAGCCGGACTATCAGCCTGTTAAAGGACGGGAGGACATTATAGAGGACCTTCAAAAGAAGGCCCATGAGGCAAACCTTGTTTACCTTGCAACTGACCCTGATAGAGAGGGTGAGGCTATATCCTGGCATCTAAAAGAAATGCTGGAGCTGCCCGACGAGAAGGCAAGACGTGTAACCTTTAACGAAATTACGAAAAAGGTTGTAAACGAAAGCATACAGTCCCCCCGTGACATAGACTCCGATCTTGTGGATGCTCAGCAGGCAAGGCGTATTTTAGACCGAATAGTGGGTTATAAGCTAAGTCCCCTTTTGTGGCGGAAGGTTCGCCGCGGGCTGTCTGCCGGCCGTGTCCAGTCTGTTGCCACCCGTATGGTGGTTGACAGGGAAAATGAAATAAAATCCTTTACCTCCGAGGAATATTGGCTGCTGGATGTATTTTTAGAGCGGCTGGAAAAAGACGGGGGCTTTGTGGCAAGGTTCTACGGTAACGAGGAAAAAAAGCTTGAGCTTAACAGTGAGGAAGAAGTTGAAAAGGTAGTAGACGAAGTCTCAAAAAGTGAATTTTCCATAAAATCTGTTAAGCGGGGGGAAAAGCAGCGCTCTCCGGCGCCGCCCTTCATTACCTCAACCCTGCAGCAGGAGGCTTCCCGCAGGCTTGGCATGACACCCCGCCGCACCATGAGCGTTGCCCAGCAGCTTTATGAGGGCATAGACATAAGCGGCGAGGGCACAGTTGGTATCATAACTTATATGAGAACCGACTCCCTTCGTCTTTCTGACGATGCAACAAAGGCCGCTGCCGATTTTATAAAAAGCCGCTACGGTGAGCAGTATTACCCCGGAAAACCCAGAGTTTTCAAAAAAAAGTCCGGCGCTCAGGATGCCCACGAAGCCATACGTCCAAGCAACGTTTACTTCACACCGGAGTCTATAAAAAAAGACCTTAGCCCCGACCAATACAGACTTTACCGCCTTATCTGGGGGCGATTTACCGCAAGCCAGATGTCCAATGCCGTGTATGACAGCGTTACCATAGACGCTGTTTCCGCAGGCTATGTTTTCCGTGCGAACCACTCGGAAATAAAGTTTTCCGGCTATACTGCCGTTTATGAAGAAAAACCCGATGAAGAACCGGCAGAAAGGCAGAAGAAACTGCCCGACCTTTCCGAAGGCGAAAAAATGCGCCTTGAAAAAGTCGAAAAAGAGCAGCAGTTTACCCAGCCGCCCTCCCGCTATACAGAGGCAACCCTTATCCGTGCCATGGAAGAAAAGGGCATAGGACGGCCAAGCACATACGCACCCACCATAAGCACCATAAGCTCAAGGGAATATGTAGTGAAAGAGGGCAAGCATTTAAAGCCCACGGTTTTAGGCGAGGTCATAACCGGTCTTATGGAGGAGCGCTTTCCGGATATTGTCGATTTAAAGTTCACAGCCAGAATGGAAGACACTCTCGACAGTGTTGAAGAGGGCAAAAGGGACTGGAAAGACGTTTTGGGAGATTTTTACGAGGGCTTTGACAAGGCGCTTAATGATGCGGAAAAGGCTCTTGAGGGTCAGCACATTAAAATTCCCGTGGAGCTATCCGACGAATATTGTGACAAATGCGGCAAGCAGATGGTTATAAAATCCGGACGTTTCGGGCGATTTCTTGCCTGCCCCGCTTACCCCGACTGTGATTTCACAAAGCCCATTGTCATCGAAATGCCCGGCAAATGCCCAAAATGCGGAAGCCGCATTTTAAAACGCACCTCTAAAAAAGGCTATACCTATTACGCCTGCGAAAGAGGGGCCGACTGCGGCTTTATGACCTGGGATGTGCCTGTTAAAGACGTTTGCCCCGAATGCGGAAAAAGTATGTTCAAGCTCTCCGGCAGAGGCAGAAAAACTCCCTTCTGCGTAAACGAGCAGTGTACGGCGTTTTTACCTGAGGATAAAAGGGGTTATCGCAAAAAGACCGCTGCCGAGGGTGAGGAAAAGGACGGGGAAAAAACCGAAAAAGCCGAAGCAGAGAAACCTGAAACGGCTAAAAAGCCCGAAAAAGCAAATGCAAAAAAACCGGCAGCCGCAAAGACTGCCGCTGCAAAGCCCCCAGCCAAAAAGGCAACAAGTGCAAAACCGGCAGCCAAAAAGGCAAGCGCCGCAAAGGCAGCTGAAAAAAAGACTGAAGAATAAAGAAGACAGAAGGAGCAGAGCTTGGAAGCAGTAACAGTAATAGGAGCGGGTCTTGCCGGCTGTGAGGCAGCCTGGCAATTGGCAAGACGGGGCATACCTGTGCGCCTTGTGGAAATGAAGCCGGATAAAAAAAGCCCCGCCCATGTAAGCGGAAATTTTGCGGAGCTTGTTTGCTCAAACTCTTTGCGCAGTGATGATTTAACAAATGCCGTAGGTCTTTTAAAGCAGGAGATGCGGCTTTTAGGCTCTCTTATAATGGATTGCGCTGAGGCAACAAAGGTTGCGGCAGGCGGCGCCCTAGCTGTTGACCGTGAGGGGTTTTCCCAATTGGTCACGGAAAAAATCCGCAGCTGTGAAAACATTGAAATTATTTCAAAAGAGCAAAGGGACATTCCCCAAGGGGAAGTAATAATTGCCACAGGCCCTTTAACAAGCGATGCTTTTGCGGAAAAGATTAAAACACTTTTCCCTGATGAGAAGTTTTTAAACTTCTATGACGCTGCCGCCCCTCTTGTAAGCCTTCAAAGCATAGATATGGACTCTGCCTTTTACGCCTCACGCTATGACAAGGGCACGGCAGATTATGTAAACTGTCCCATGACGAAAGAGGAGTATCTGGATTTTTGGCAGGAGCTTTTCTCTGCCCGTCAGGCTCAATTGCACGGCTTTGACGATGGCGGAGTTTTTGAAGGCTGTATGCCTGTGGAGGTTATGGCAAGAAGGGGAGAGGACACTTTAAGGTTTGGGCCTTTAAAGCCCGTTGGCCTTCGTGACCCCCGCACAGGCAAGGAAAGCTATGCCGTTGTCCAGCTGCGGCGTGACAATGCCGAGGGAAGCATATATAATCTTGTTGGTTTTCAAACCCACCTTGCCTTTCCCGAGCAAAAACGGGTTTTTTCCATGATTCCTGCCTTGAAAAACGCGGAATTTCTCCGCTATGGTGTCATGCACCGAAACACTTATCTTGACTCCCCAAGGCTTTTAGATAGGCATTACCGCTTAAAGTCGCAGCCTCGCATCTGCTTTGCAGGCCAGATTACAGGGGTGGAGGGCTATGTGGAATCCTGCGCTTCAGGACTTTTGGCAGCCTTGGAAAAGGCGGCTAGATTAAAAGGGGAAGAGGCTTTCAACTTTCCAAAGGAAACGGCTATAGGTGCTCTGTCCCTTTATATTTCCGAAGGATCTGCAGGCGATTTTCAGCCTATGAACATAAACTTCGGCATAATAGCACCTCTGGGAAGACATATAAAGGGAAAACGGAATAAAAACGCCGAGATATCCTCTCAGGCGCTTGACATTATAAAGACATATGCTGGGAGGCTCTCAAATGAGGATAATAGTTGATGCTATGGGCGGGGACAAAGCTCCGGCTGAGGCCGTAAAAGGAGCGGTGCAGGCCATCCGTGAATTTGACGTGGACATAACATTGGTGGGCAGGGAAAACGAAATTTCCGCCTGCCTTGAAAAGGAAAACATAAAAGACATCAAAAACAGGATAAAAATCATAAACGCCGCAGAAGTTGTCCACATGGAAGACGACCCCACAACGGTTTTGCGCACGAAAAAAGACTCATCCATGTCTGTTGCCCTTCGTGCCTTAAAAGACGGGGAGGGCGAAGCCTGCATATCCGCCGGAAGCACAGGGGCTCTTCTGGCAGGGGCAACCCTTATTGTAAAGCGTGTGCGCGGCATAAGAAGGGCGGCGCTGGCTCCTGTTATGCCCAATGGCGGAAAGGGCGCAATGCTTATAGACTGCGGGGCAAATGTGGAATGCACAGCTGAATATCTGTTGCAATTTGCCTATATGGGAAGCTTTTACGCAAAGAACATAATGGGCTGCGAAAACCCTCGGGTGGGGCTTTTAAACGTGGGCACAGAGGACACAAAGGGCGGAGATTTGCAAAAGGAGGCCTTTTCGCTTTTAAGTTCCGCATCAGAGCAGGGCGGCATAAACTTTATAGGAAACGTTGAAGCCAAGGAAATATTCTTCGGCGGAGTTGACGTTGTGGTAACTGACGGTTTTTCGGGAAACATTATGCTGAAAACCATAGAGGGCACCGCAAAATTTGTTTTGCTAAGTCTTAAAGATGCCATAACCTCCGACTTTAAGTCAAAGCTTGGGGCCCTTCTTGTGAAAAGCAAGCTTGAGGAGCTTAAAAAAACTCTTGACCCCTCTGAAGTTGGGGGAACGGCCCTTCTGGGCATAACAAAGCCGGTTATTAAAGCCCACGGCTCTTCAGATGCCAGAGCTTTTAAAAATGCCATCTTACAGGCGGTAAACTTCATAAATGCCCAGGTTGCCGAGGAAATCGAAAAAAATATAAGCCTTATGACAATTTCAAAGGAAGAATAGTCTTGACAAGCGCAGATATAATGAATATTATCAATTTTAGCATAGTATTTGGAGATGTTTGAAAATGATTTTTGAAAAGATACAAGAGTTAATTTGCAACCAGTTCGTAATTGAGCCTGACGCAGTCACAATGGAAACTACCTTTGTGGACGACTTAGGAGCCGACTCTCTGGACATTGTAGAGCTTACAATGGCAATAGAAGAGGAGTTTTCACTATCCGAGGTTTCCGACGATGAGCTTAAAAAAATTATCACAGTGGGCGACCTTGTAGAATACGTCGGCCGTTATGTGCAGGACTAAATTTTCTCTTTGTAAAATCTGTGAGAGGGGAGCGTCCTATGAAGGAACTGGAAGAAAAACTTAATTACAGCTTCAAAAACAGGACGCTTCTGCTTACGGCTTTAAGCCACAGCTCCTACGCCAACGAGAACAAGGCTAAGGGAACCATAAGCAACGAGCGTCTGGAGTTTTTGGGTGACAGCATTTTAGGGCAGGTGGTTGCAAGCCACCTGTATTTATCATATCCTCAAATGCCGGAAGGGCAGATGACAAGGCTTCGTGCCGAGCTTGTTTGCGAGCACAATCTTTTCCGCACGGCAAGGGAACTAGAGCTTGGAAGCTTCATAAGGCTTGGTAAGGGCGAGCAGACCAGCGGCGGCAGGGAAAGAGAATCTATTTTAGCCGACGCTGTAGAGGCCCTTATAGCGGCTCTTTACCTTGACGGAGGGCCGGAGACGGCGAAAGATTTTATACAGCGCATGATTTTAAACCAAAGCGATTTGCTGGAAAATCAGCAGGTTAGTGATTATAAAACAGCCCTGCAAGAGCTTGTTCAGCGCAAGGCCGGCCAAAACCTTTGCTATGAAACTATAGGGGAAAAAGGGCCGGACCACAAAAAAACCTTTACCGTTCAGCTTAGCTTAAACGGCGAAGTTATAGGCTCCGGCTGCGGTTACACAAAAAAGGAAGCGGAGCAGGCGGCGGCAAAACACGGTTTGGAGGCAATTTCTAAATGGAGCCAAAAAGACGAGTAATTCCGGTTTTCGTTCCCCATCTGGGTTGTCCCCACGATTGCGTTTTCTGTAATCAGCGCAAAATTTCGGGGAGCCTTCTTCCCGCCGACGGAGACACTGTGAAGGAAGCCATAGAAGAGGCTCTTGGAAAAACGGGTATAAAAGAGAATACTCAGCTGGCGTTTTACGGCGGCAGCTTCACGGCAATACCGGTCGAAAAGCAAGAAGGGCTTTTGGGTGCGGCTTTGCCGTTTTTGCGTGATGGGTCTATAAGCTCTATAAGGCTTTCAACACGTCCAGATGCCATAGACGAAGAAATACTGGATAGGCTTTTGGCCTTTGGTGTAAAAACCATAGAGCTTGGGGCCCAGTCCATGTGTGACGATGTGCTTTTTGCCTCCGGCCGAGGTCATAAGGCAAAGGACACGGAAAAAGCGGCAGAACTTATAAAGCAGCGGGGCTTTGAGCTTGTTTTACAGATTATGACAGGCCTTCCTCTGGACACGGAGGCAAAAAGCCTTGAAACCGCAAGGCAGATAATCGCCTTATCTCCCAATGGGGTGCGAATTTACCCAACGGTAATAATAGACGGCACCATGTTGTATGAGCTTTGGAGGCAGGGGAAATATAAGGAACATACGGTTAGTGAGGCGGCAGAGCTTTGTGCAAAGCTTCTTCCCATGTTTAATGAGGCAAATATTCCTGTAATCCGTCTGGGGCTTAATCCTACGGAAGAACTTTCGGCAGGGGCTGCCATTGCCGGAGCCTATCATCCGGCCTTTGGCGAAATTGTTCGTTCTCTCATTTTTCTAGATAAGGCCAGAAGTCTTCTTAAACAGGCCGCTGTCAGAGGGGATGTTATTTTGGGGGTTAATCCTTCAGAGGTTTCTGTAATGACAGGTCAGCACAGATGCAATATTAAGAAGCTGCGTGAGGAGCTTTCCTTAAGCAGCCTTAAGATAAAGGCGTACAATGTAAACAAAGGTGAAATTATACTACTATAGCAGCTAAGTTTCTTGCAAATAGCGGGGTTTTATAATATAATAAACCGATTGCTATATATAAAAAATGGCAAACAACAAAGTCCCGCCGGTAATTTTTTAAAGGCTTGTGATCATATTTTTATGTCTTTAAAAAATTTTGCTCCGGCAAGGACAAAAACCGGAGCTATAAGGCCAGAAAATAAAGGAAACGGAGCATAAAAGGGGCATATGTATCTCAAAGCATTGGAAATACAGGGCTTTAAGTCCTTTCCCGACAAAACCCGCCTGACTTTTGAAAAAGATATTACGGCGATTGTCGGACCTAACGGCAGCGGAAAATCCAATATTTCCGACGCTGTGCTTTGGGTTATGGGAGAACAGCGCACAAAGGCACTTCGAGGCGGTAAAATGGAGGATGTAATCTTCGGAGGTACGGAAAAACGGCCGAAGATGGGCTTTGCTCAGGTGTCGCTGGTTGTAGACAACAGCGAGCGAGTCTTTAACACAGACAGCAGCGAGGTTATGCTTACAAGGCGCTATTACCGCAGCGGAGAAAGTGAATACTACATTAACAAGGAATCTGTGCGCCTAAAAGACATAACAGAGCTTTTAATGGACACCGGTCTTGGCCGTTATGGTTATTCCATAATCGGACAGGGCAGGATAGCCGACGTGGTCTCCGCTAAAAGCACGGATAGGCGTGAGCTTTTTGAGGAAGCGGCAGGTATAGCGCGCTTTCGCTACCGTAAAGACGAAAGCGAGAGAAAGCTCTCCCACACTCAGGATAATCTCCTTCGCATAAACGATAAGATAGACGAATTAAAAATTCAGGTGGAGCCCTTAAAAAAACAGTCGGAAATAGCAAAAAAATACCTTATTTTAAGAGATGAGCTAAGGCTTCTTGAAGTGTCTGTCTGGGTGGAAACCCTGGACAGGCTTAAGGAAAATGCCGTAATTATAGAAAATGACTGGAAAAAGGCACAAACTGAGCTTTTAAAAGCTCAGGAAGAGCTGGCAGAGCTTTATTCCGCCTCGGAAAACTTTTCGGAAAAGATGCGGGAAAAAGACCTTGAAGCGGAAAAAGCCCGTGAGCAGCTCTCCCTTGCAGAAACCGCCGGAGCCCAATGCGAAAGTGAGCTTGCGGTTCTCCATAACAGCATAAAGCACAATGGGGAGCGGGAGGCTCAGCTTAAAACAGAGCTTTTTGAGCAGGGGGCGAGGATAGAAGGCCTTAAAGCTCAAATTGAAAAGAGGAACGAAAGGGTTCATGAAATCGGCCTTGCAATTTCACAGCTTGATGCAGAGCTTTTAAAGCTTTCGGAAAGTATGAGCAGAAATGCGGAAAAAGAAGAGGGCTTAAAAAATGAACTGGCAGCCCTTTTTGCTCAAAAAAGCGAAAAGCAGGCAGAGCTTTCTCGTTGCAGCACGGTTTTGTCTATGCTTTCGGATGCTCGTACCCAGCAGAAAACAGCAGCTTTCAGGCAGGGCGAAATGATGCAGGAGGCACTTAGTGAGAAAAACCGCCTTCATGAGCAGCTTTCAGAGGAAAAGTCCCTGCTTTCTAAGGCAGAGGACAAGGAAAAGGAAATTTCCAATATAATCGAAGGCTACAGTCTGCGTCTTGAAAGCAGAAAAAGCAGGGTAAAAAAGCTTGAGGACGAAAAGACAAGCCTGACAATAGAATTAAACGGTGTAAAATCCAGAGGGCTTATGCTCTCGGAGATGGAAAAGGAATTTGAGGGCTTTTCAAAGTCTGTCAAAATTGTAATGCAGGAAGCTGCCCGCGGAAGCCTTAAGGGGGTTTTCGGCCCCGTTGCAAACCTTGTAAAAACCGACGAGCGCTATACCCTTGCAATCGAAACAGCCTTGGGTGCTTCTATGCAAAGCATAGTTGTAGAAACTCAGGAGCAGGGCAAGGCGGCAATAGAGCTTTTAAAGCGCCGTGACGGGGGCAGGGCAACTTTTCTTCCCCTGTCATCCATAAAACCCGGTGAGCTAAGGCGCAGGCCTGATAATGAAGCGGGCTACCTTGGAACAGCCCTTGAGCTTGCTAGTTTTGACCGGCGTTTTGCAGATGTTTTTTCAAATCTTTTGGCAAGAACAGTGGTTGCAGAGACTTTGGGCGACGCTATTTCCATGTCAAAACACTTTGACAATCAGCTTCGTATAGTCACTCTTGACGGTCAGCTTATAAACGCCGGCGGCTCCATGACAGGCGGCAGCGCCGCTAAAAACGCGGGGATACTATCCCGGGCAAACGAGCTTAAAGCCTTAAGAATCAGGCTTAAGGAATTGGAAGGCAAGGAAAAAGCTTTGGCAGAGGAAGTCTCGGCGGCTTCAAGAGAGCTTTCGGGAGCAAGCTATGAGCTTCAAACGGCTCAAGAGGAAAAACTTCAGATTGAGGAAAACCGCAGAGCCTGCCAAAATGCCCTTTCACACAGTGAATTTTTGCTAATCGAAGCGGAAAAGAACATAGAAAAGCTCTCGGCGGAGATTGAAGATTTTGAAAAACAGCAGGCAGAAGGCGTAAAAAAGGCCGATGAAGCTAAAAAAGATGCTTTAAAGCTTGAAAAAGAACTTGCAGAGCTTGAGGAAAGGCAAAGGCAGCTTAGCTTTTCCGGTGAGGAAAAAGACAGGCAGCGCAAAGAGCTTTCCGAAAGGCTGTCGGCTTTTTCCGAGGAAAGATCGTCCCTTCTGTCTGAAAGGGACACAACGGCTCAGGCGGCCTTGCAGCTTCAGGAACTTTTAACAGACCTTTCCGGTGATGGTGATTTCCGAATGAAGGCTCTTGAAGAGCTCAAAAAAGAAAACGAAGCTATTACTTGCAGCATACAGCTTAGTGAGGAAAAACTAGACAAGGCAAAAAAGCTACAAGAGAGCATAAGGCATGAGCTTTCTTCCATAAACGAAATGAAGCTGGAGCTTGAGGGAAAACGCTCTTCAAGCGACAAAAAGGCTCAGGAGAAAAACCGTGAGCTTTTGGATATGGAACGCCTTAGTGCTTCAATCGAGCAAAAAAAGCTTGCCTCAGAGATGGAGGAAAAGCAGATTATCGACAAGCTCTGGGACAGCTATGAGCTGTCACGAACTGCGGCCATGGCCATGGGCCATCCTATTGAAAGTATGGGTGCCGCAACGAAGAAAATAGGCAGCATAAAGCGTGAGATTTCCGCCTTGGGAACCCCAAACATCGGCGCTATTGAGGAATACGAAAGGGTAAGCGAGCGTTACGACTTTCTCACAGAGCAGCGGGATGACGTTGAAAAGGCCAAGCATGAGCTGGAAAAGATAATTTCCGATATAACCCGGGAAATGAAGGAAATTTTTCTGCGGGAGTTTCATGCCATTGACGAAAGCTTTAGAAAAACCTTTTTGGAGCTTTTCGGCGGAGGGCGGGCCTCTCTCATACTTGAAGACGAAGATGACATACTAAACTGCGGCATAGAAATTAAGGTTCAGCCTCCGGGAAAGGCCCTTTCCACGATCAGCCTATTATCCGGCGGAGAAAAAGCCTTTGTGGCAATTGCTCTTTATTTTGCCATAATAAAAGTGCGGCCCGCGCCATTTTGCGTGATGGACGAAATTGAAGCCGCCTTAGATGAGGCGAATGTTGACCGCTATGCCCGCTATATGCGCTCTATGTCGGATAAAACTCAGTTTATCGTCATAACCCACCGCCGTGGAACCATGGAGGAAGCGGATATGCTATATGGGGTTACAATGCAGGAAAAAGGGGTTACACAGGTTATAGCCCTTGACTTGCAGGAGGCCGAGGCAGAATTGGCTCTTGCCAATTAATACATCGAAAAATTACTAAAAGGAGAAACTATCCCATAGCCATTGGGGATATGATACAAATTGTATGGGCTTTTTTGAAAAGATAAAGCAGGGACTTAGCAGAACCAAGAAAAATATGTCCATCCAGATGAACAATATGTTTGCCGGCTTCACCGGAGAAAATGAAGAGTTTTACGAAGAGCTGGAGGAAGCTCTCATTTTGGCAGATGCGGGGATGAACACCTCCCTTCAGGCTGTTGAAGCCTTGAGAAAGCTTGTTAAAGAGCGGGGGCTTCGGGGCGGCGGGGAGGTTAAGGGCGCCTTTTCCCAAGTGCTTACAGAAATACTGACCCTTGAAAATCATGGGCTAAACCTTAGTACAAAACCTTCCGTCATCTTAATGGTGGGGGTTAACGGAGTTGGAAAAACAACCACCATAGGAAAGCTTGCCTCTCATTTCCACGAACAGGACAAAAAGGTCATGCTTGTAGCGGGAGACACCTTCCGGGCGGCAGCGGCAGACCAGCTTAATATCTGGGCGCAAAGGGGCAAGGCCGATATTGTCCGCCATGAGGAAGGCTCGGATCCGGCTTCTGTTGTGTTTGACGGTATCGCAGCGGCAAAGGCAAGGGGCAGTGATCTTATCATAATCGACACCGCCGGAAGGCTTCACAACAAGGCAAATCTTATGAACGAGCTTAATAAAATTTCCCGCATAATAACAAGAGAGCTGCCCGAGGCCGACAAGGAAACCCTTCTGGTGCTTGACGCCACAACAGGCCAAAACGGACTTATTCAGGCAAAGCAGTTTAAAGAAACGGCGGACATCACAGGAATTGTCCTTACAAAGCTTGACGGCACGGCAAAAGGCGGCATTGTTTTCGCCATTGCGGCAGAGCTGGGCCTGCCGGTTAAATATATCGGAGTGGGGGAGGGCACAGACGACCTTATGCCCTTCGAGCCTGAGGTATTTGTGGAGGCGCTGCTGCAGCAATGAAGTTTATTTTAGCCAGTAACAATAAGGGAAAGCTTAAGGAAATGAAGGCTATTTTCGAAGCCATGGGGCACGAGCTTGTTTCCCAAAGTGAGGCGGGACTTTCTCTTGAAGCCGAGGAAACAGGGGAGACATTTAAAGAAAATGCCCTTATAAAAGCCAAAGCCGCCGCAAAGGCCCTGCCTTTTCCCGCCGTTTCCGACGACTCCGGCCTTATAGTGGATGCCCTTTCCGGCCTGCCGGGGGTTCACAGCGCCCGTTATGGGGGCGAAGCTTGTAAAAGTGACGGGGACAGGGCAGCTTTTCTTCTTAAAAATATGCAAGACGAGGAAAACAGGTCAGCCCGCTTTGTGTCCTGCATTGCCTGTGTTTTTCCCAATGGCGACGAAATTACCTCTGAGGGCAGCTGCGAGGGCAGCATAAGCCTTGCCCCAAGGGGAGAAAATGGCTTTGGCTACGACCCCGTTTTCCTTCTGCCTAATGGAAAAACCATGGCGGAAATAACAGATTCAGAAAAAAACCGGATTTCCCATAGGGCTGCGGCTCTTAGGAACTTTGAAATGAAATTGAGGGAATATTATGCTGACAAGTAAGCAGCGCGCATATTTAAAAGGCCTTGCCGCCGGTGAAGACACCATTATCCACATCGGCAAGGGAGACATAAGTGAAAACATCATAGAGCAGACAAGGCAGGCCCTTCACGCAAGGGAACTTGTTAAAGGTAAGGTTTTGGAAACCTCCAGTCTTTCCGCAAGAGAGGCCTGTGACATTCTTTGCAACGAGTGTAAGGCCCAAGGGGTTCAGTCTATAGGAAGCAAATTTGTTTTATATAAACGCAACGAAAAAGACCCCAGTATCCAGCTCCCTAAGGTGCAGAAAAAATAAAATCGCCGCGTCAGGAGGAATCTTATGCGTATAGCGATATTTGGCGGAGGTTTTAATCCGCCGCATCTTGGGCACACACAGGCTGCAAGGGCGGCGGCAGAGCAGCTTTCGGCCGAAAAACTTATTGTTATACCTACGGCAAAATCTCCCCATAAGCCGGAGGTTCCCCAAAGCCCCGGGCCGGAAGCCCGCCTTAAGCTTACAAAGCTTGCCTTTTCTAATGTGAAGGGGCTTGAGGTTTCCGATATGGAAATTAAAAGGGGAGGCACAAGCTTCACGGCGGACACCTTGAAAAAACTTTGCGGCATATATCCCGAGAGCGAATTTTTCCTTTTAATAGGCTCTGATATGCTGGAAAGCTTTGAAACCTGGAGCCGCTTTGAAAGCATACTGAAACTTGCCGCCCTAGGGGTTTTTAAACGTGAGAACGAAGATAGGCAAAAGCTTTCCCAGATGTGTGAAAGACTTCAAAGGCTATATGGTGCTAAAACAGTTATTATAGACCATGAGCCCATTGTGATTTCATCCACGGAGCTAAGGTGGCTTTTAGCTCTAAGGCAGGGAAACGAGCTTTTACCGGAGCCGGTGTATGCCGAGATAATAAGAAAGCGCTATTATAAAGCCAAACCAAATCTTGACTGGCTGCGGGCGGCTGTTATACCTTATATAAAAGAAAAACGTATTGCCCATGTTTTAGGCTGTGAGCAGGAGGCTGTGCGCCTTGCAAAACGCTGGGGAGCAGACCCGGAGCTTGCAGCGGAGGCAGCTCTTTTGCATGATATAACTAAGGGTCAAGACGGTGAATTCCAGTTGAAATTATGTGAGCATTATGGTATTATTGCGGACAATGATGAGATAAAAAACACAAAGCTTCTCCACGCAAAAACCGGAGCTGCAATGGCGAAAGATATCTTCGGAGTAGACAAGGCCGTGTATAAGGCAATTTTATGGCATACAACCGCAAGAGAAAACATGAGTTTACTTGAAAAAGTTATATATATGGCTGATTATATAGAGCCAAACCGCAACTTCGATGGGGTTTCGGAGCTGAGAAGACTGGCATATGAGGACTTGGATAAGGCTCTTATCCTTGGTTTGGAAATGAGCCTTGAGGATTTATCAAGGCAGGGCATAGCCCCTCATGAAAACTCCCTTAAAGCCTACTCCTGGCTCAGGCGAACCGACCTTTAAAAACTATCGGAACATATTCATGCGACACATCTTGAAAGGACTGGAACCCAATGAAGCTATTTGGCGGAAATGGACATAATATAAAAAGACCCAAAGCCGAAAAAGAAAGCAGTGGGAGAAAAAAGAAAAAAAGTGACAGGAGTGCCGCGAAAAAAGGGCTTCGGGGATTTATCATAGCTCTTTTAATTCTTGCTTTTATAGCGGGCTGCGGTTTTGCTTATTGGAAAATAACCACAAAGCCGCCGGAAGGGCAGACTAATATCCCTTTGGGTGACCCAGAGGATACTCCCACATACGAGCTTGAGCGATATTACACTTTGCTGGTGGTGGGTGATGACCAGGAGGGCGGCAACACAGACACCATTATGCTGCTTCGTTACGACACCCAGGAGATGAAGGTTAATGTGCTTTCAATTCCCAGGGATACTTTAGTTAATTCAAGCTTGGGAAACAAAAAGATAAACGCTGTTTACCACAACCTTGGCGGAATGGACGCTCTGTTGGAAGAAGTAAGTGAGCTTACGGGCTATCGCCCCAACAACTATATGCTTGTTAACACAGAGGTTTTCACCGAGGTGGTTGATGCCATGGGAGGGGTTGATTTTTATGTACCCTTTGATATGGACTATGACGACTACCATGATGATGACAATGATGGTGTTATAGACTATGTGTTCACCATCCATGTGGAAGAAGGTCAGCAGACCCTTTCAGGCTATGATGCTTTGGGGGTTTTCCGCTGGAGACAAAATAACAAGGGCGCGGGGCACGTCTATATGAATCCCGATATAGAGCGGATAGATATGCAGCACGAGCTGCTTATGGCAATTGCGGGAAAGGCTATGAGCACCAAAAACGTTTTGACTCTTATGAATATAGCGAAAGCGGTAATCGACCAGTGTGAAACCGACCTCACCCTTGGTAATATCCAGTGGTACATTGAGGAATTCTTAAAAATGTCCATGGACAACATTGAATTTTTCACTATGCCCACCAGCGGCGCTTGGATATACAAAACCGCCTATGTAACCATAGATGTGGACTCTTGGCTGCAAACGCTAAATGAAAGCTTCAATATTTTAGACCGCGAGCTTACAAGGGAAGATGTGGGGATTTTATATGTTGGCCGGCAGGTAGACTTGAAAAACGGTCAGCTTTATATAGAGCCTGATGATTTGGCCTGCACAAACGGAACAGAAATAGACAAAAACTTTCTAAAAAATCTCAAATGAGAAAGGAAAAAATAATATGATGACACCTCAGCAAATGGCTGAAAAAATTGTTGAAACCATAGGAAAAAAGATAGGACAGGACATTAAGCTCCTGAAAATAGATGACCTCACCGTAATAGCCGACTATTTTGTAATATGCACGGCTTCCACCACAACACAGATAAAAAACCTCTGTGACGAGGTTGAGGCAGTTATGGAAGAATTGGGCGAGCCTGTGCGCCACCGTGAGGGATACCGCTCTGGAGGATGGGTTCTTTTAGACTTTTCCTGTGTTATTGTCCATGTTTTTCTAGAGGAAGCCCGTGAATTTTACGCCTTGGAAAGGCTTTGGGCAGACGCAAAGGACATTGACATTTCCGCCCTTGTGGGAGAAAGATAAATTTTTAAAGCGCTTTTGGCGCTTTTAGCAGAGGATTGAAGAAGAAAATGAAGTATGACTTTACAGCTATCGAGAAGAAATGGCAAAAACGCTGGGCGGATGAAGATATATATGCCGCAAAAAACGGTTCGAAAAAGCCGAAATTTTATGCACTTATTGAATTTCCCTATCCTTCGGGACAGGGGCTTCACGTTGGGCATCCCCGCCCTTACACAGCTCTTGACATTGTGGCCAGAAAAAGGCGTATGCAGGGGTATAATGTCCTTTTCCCCATTGGCTACGATGCCTTTGGTCTGCCTACGGAAAACTATGCCATTAAGAACCATATGCACCCGCGGGAGGTTACAAAAACCAATATAGCCCGTTTTACCCAACAGCTTAAAATGATTGGCTTTTCCTTCGACTGGGACCGCTGTGTGGATACCACAGACCCCGAATACTACAAATGGACCCAGTGGATTTTCCTTAAAATGTTTGAAAAGGGTCTGGCATATAAATCCAGTATGCCCGTAAACTGGTGCACCTCCTGCAAATGTGTTCTTGCCAATGAGGAGGTTGTGGGCGGTGTTTGCGAGCGCTGCGGATCTGAAGTTGTGCGCCGTGAAAAAAGCCAGTGGATGCTTAAAATAACCGAATACGCCCAGCGTCTTATAGACGACTTGGACGAGGTAGATTATATTGAGCGGGCAAAAATTCAGCAGAAAAACTGGATAGGCCGCTCAACAGGCTGCGAGGTCAGCTTCGGCACCACAGCAGGCGACGAGATAAAGGTTTTCACCACAAGGCCGGACACTCTTTTCGGAGCAACCTATATGGTTATGGCTCCGGAGCATGAGTATATAGAAAAATGGGCAGACAAGCTTAATAACCTTAAAGCTGTAAAAGAATATCAGGCACAGGCGGCAAGAAAGTCCGATTTTGAGCGCACGGAGCTTGTAAAAGAGAAAACCGGCATTTGCCTTGATGGTGTTCGGGGAATAAATCCCGTAACAGGCGCAGAGATACCCATTTTCATATCCGACTATGTCCTTTCAAGCTACGGGACCGGAGCCATAATGGCTGTTCCCGGCCACGACACCCGTGACTGGGAGTTTGCCAAAGCCTTCGGCCTGCCCATAATCGAGGTTGTTCAAGGCGGGGACATAGAAAAGGAAGCTTATTTAGACTGCGATAAGGGAGTAATGGTAAACTCCGGCTTCTTAAACGGCCTTAGTGTGGACGAGGCTAAAAAGAAAATTGCCCAATGGCTCATAGATAAAAACCTTGGAATCGAAAAGGTAAACTACAAGCTTCGTGACTGGGTGTTTTCCCGTCAGCGCTACTGGGGCGAGCCGATTCCTCTGGTTTATTGTGAAAAGTGCGGCTGGGTTGCCCTTCCGGAAAGTGAGCTTCCCTTAAAGCTTCCCGAGGTTGAAAGCTATGAAACCACAGACGACGGGGAAAGTCCCCTTGCCCATATGCACGACTGGGTCAACACAAGCTGCCCCTCCTGCGGCGGGCCGGCGAAAAGGGAAACGGACACCATGCCCCAGTGGGCAGGCTCCAGCTGGTATTACCTGCGCTATATGGACCCCCACAACCCTGACGCCCTTGCAGGGGCCGAGGCCATGGAATACTGGCATCAGGTAGACTGGTATAATGGCGGCATGGAGCACACAACCCTGCACCTTTTATACAGCCGCTTTTGGCATAAGTTCCTTTATGATATAGGCGTTGTTCCCACCAAGGAACCATACCATAAACGCACAAGCCACGGTATGATACTGGGCGAGGGCGGGGATAAAATGTCAAAATCACGAGGCAATGTTGTTAACCCCAACGATATTATAGACGAGTTCGGCGCAGACACCCTGCGGCTTTACATCATGTTCATAGGCGACTTTGAAAAGGCCGCTCCATGGAACGCCACCGCCGTTAAAGGCTGCAAGCGCTTTTTAGACAGGGTTTGGAATCTGGCGGAAGTTCCCCTTTCCGGAGACTCCTATTCTAAGAAAAATGAGGCGGAAATTCACAGAACCATAAAAAAGGTTGGCGAGGACATCGAAAATCTTAAGTTTAACACAGCCATAGCAAGCCTTATGTCTCTTGTGAACACCTTTTATGACAATAAGCCCTCAAGAGGGGATATAAAAGCTCTTATCACCCTGCTTTCTCCCTTTGCCCCCCATATTGCCGACGAGCTTTGGCAATTGCAGGGCTTTAAGGGTATGGCAAACAGCCAAAGCTGGCCGGAATATGATGAGGCCAAAACCTTGGATGCGGAAAAGGAAATAGCCGTGCAGGTTGGCGGCAAGCTTAAAACAACGGTTATCATACCCCTAAACGCGGCGGACGAGCAGGTTGTGGAAATTGCCTGTAGCAACGAAAAAATTGCAAAGCTTTTGGAAGGCATGGAGATTGTTAAAACCATAGTGGTTAAAAACAAGCTCATTAACCTTATTTTAAAGCCTGTGAAGTAAAATCTCCCGTAAAAACGAAGGGCGGAAAACACTGCCCTTCGTTTTTAGTTTAAATTTTTATTTTTGTTTATGAGCATATTTATACCATGTTTTTGCTGAAAAAGAATAAATTTTTTAAAGCTGTCAATAATACCTTAGAAATATTTGGTATGGACTTGACAAAGCAAATCTAATCTGCTATACTTCGAGTGTATTCAGATTGATCAGTTCGACTCATGCTGCTAAGCAAGTCACTTTGATGGTTTGCTTCGCCGGTGTGAGTTTTTTTGTTATATCGGATATGAAAATTTTTTTGGAGGTACTACAAATGCAGCAGGGCACAGTAAAATGGTTCAATTCGGAAAAGGGCTTCGGCTTCATCTCTAACGCTGAGGGCGGCGACGATGTTTTCGTTCATTTCTCAGCTATTGCCGGTGATGGCTTTAAGACCCTCAACGAAGGTCAGGCAGTCAGCTACGACGTAGAGCCGGACCCCAAGAGTTCGGGCAAGTTCCGCGCCGTAAACGTGACTCCCCTATAAATTTAACCATCTCAAGCTGAAAAAGCTGCCGCGAAAAACTTTTCGCGGCAGCTTTTTCGTTTGTTTTGCCATAAATGTTCTTATAAATTATTGACAAAAACCATAAAGCTTAAGCTGAAAAACAAAGCGCTTCGGAAAACAGCCTCCAAAGCGCTTTTAGTTATCTTTTTTTGTACATAAGCCATGGGAGTATGCTTTTAAAAAGAATCCCAAGGAGACGAGCAGGCTTATTTCACGCTGTCTATGTATCTGCAGGCAGAGAGAGCAGCAACAGAGCCGTCGGCGCAGGCGGTGGTAAGCTGGCGGACATTTTTCCTTCTGCAGTCTCCGGCAACAAAGATGCCCGAAGTTTTTGTTGTGCAGTCTTCAAAGGCGTCGGCATAGCCCTGAGCATCAAGGCTTATAAGCTCCTCAAAAATCTGATTTTCCGGAATTAGGCCTACGGCCACAAAAAGCCCCTCACAAGAAATCTCATGGGTTTTCCCCTGGGAAACAGTTTCCAGCACAAGACCGGAAAGCTCGGTTCCATCTTTTACAAAGCTTTTAACCACAGTCCCCGTCATAACACGGACATTAGGGCGGCGCAGCAGGGGGGTGAGCAGGCTTTCCTCACCTGTGAAGTGGTCAAGGTTTTGTATAAGTATAAGCTCTTTGCAAGTATCGGCAAGCAGGCTTGCCTCCTGTAAGGCAGAGTTGCCCCCGCCGGCAACGGCAACGGTTTGACCGCTGAAAAAGTCCCCGTCACACACGGCACAAAAGCTTATGCCATGGCCCACAAGCTCGTCTTCACCGGAAATTCCCAGCATACGGTGGCGTACCCCGCTGGCGATTATGAGAGACAGGGCCTCATAATTGCCCCCCTCTTCGGTTATAACACGCTTTATCCTGCCCTCGTCATGAACAGCTATAACAGTTTCAAGCTCCACATCCGCTCCATGCTCCATAAGCTGCTCAAGAAGCTTATCGGCAAATTCACTTCCGCTCATGCTCATAAATCCGGGGTAGTTTTCAACTCGAGGTGAATGGGAAATCTGACCGCCGAAGCCGTTTTTTTCAATGATAAGAACGCTCTTTCCATTGCGGCGGGCATAAAGGGCGGCCGTCATACCGGCAGGGCCGCCGCCTATTATTATAATATCGTACATATGTATCTCTCTTTCAGGATTTTTAAGATGATTAAGGGGCCGGATACGGTGCTCCGACCCCTTTTTAAGCTTTATTTTAGCCTAACTGCCAGAGACTGCAAGGAGCTCACGGCGGGTATTCATAAACTTTTTGATTTCCGGAACTCCGTAGAAATTTTCTGAAGCCTTGCCATCTGTGACAACAAGGGTGGGAGCGCCTTTTATGCCAAACTTTTTTGAAAGCTCCATGTGCTCATCGGCAATAATCTTTTCATAGGGCAGACCGGACTTTTCTAAAAGGGACTCGGCAACCCGACAGTTAGGGCAGGTTACACGGGTGAAAAGAAGAAGCTTAGCCTCCAGAATTTCCGGGCCGGTTTCCTTCTTTGTCTGCGGTTTTTCAGAAGCTGTGCCGGAAGCTGTCTGCTTTGGCGCGTAATCTTCAAGAGAGTATAATTTGCGTTCCTTAAACTCCTGAGTTTTTCCTTCGTTCCAGTTTTGCACAGGCCTGTAATATCCGGTTATGCGGCTGTATACCTCGGCGGTTTCACCGCATTCGGGGCAGACCTTTTGTTCACCTGCCAGATAACCATGGTTTTTGCAAACTGAATAGGTGGGGGAAATGGTGTAATAGGGCAGATGGTGGTTTTCCGCAACTTTCCGCACTAAACTTGCCGCCGCCTTCCAGCTGGGCAGCTTCTCACCGAGAAAGGCGTGGAAAACCGTGCCGCTGGTGTATAGGGTTTGCAGCCCGTCCTGAATGGAAAGAGCCTCAAAAATATCGTCTGTGTAGCTCACGGGCAGGTGGGAGCTGTTTGTGTAATAGGGGGTGCCGCCTTCCTCGCAGGCTGTGATAATGTCGGGATAACGGGCGATGTCATGCTTTGCAAGACGATAGGTGGTGGATTCGGCAGGGGTTGCCTCAAGGTTAAAGAGGGCGCCGTACTTTTCCTGATAGTCGGAGAGCTTTTCACGCATATGGTTTAAAACTTCTTTGGCAAAGTCCTGAGCTTCGGTATTTGTAAGGTCACAGCCCAGCCATTTAGCATTTAAGCAGGCCTCGTTCATGCCGATAAGGCCGATGGTGGAAAAGTGATTGTCAAAGGTGCCGAGATAACGGCGGGTGTAGGGGTAAAGTCCCTCGTTTAAAAGCTTTGTGATGATGGTGCGCTTTGTGTCAAGGGAACGGGCGGCAACATCCATCATATGGTCAAGGCGCTTGTAGAATGAGGCCTTGTCCGCAGCGTTATAGGCAATGCGGGGAAGGTTTATTGTAACAACACCTATTGAGCCTGTGCTCTCGCCGCTGCCGAAGAAGCCGCCGGATTTTTTTCGAAGCTCTCGCAGGTCAAGACGCAGGCGGCAGCACATAGAGCGCACGTCGGAAGGCTCCATATCGGAGTTTATATAGTTTGAGAAATAAGGTGTGCCGTATTTGGCTGTCATTTCAAAAAGGAGCTTATTGTTCTCTGTTTCAGACCAGTCAAAGTCACGGGTGATGGAATAGGTGGGGATGGGATACTGGAAGCCGCGGCCGTTGGCGTCGCCCTCAATCATAATTTCGATGAAGGCCTTATTGACCATGTCCATTTCCTTTTTGCAATCCCTGTAGAAGAAGTCCATTTCCTTGCCCCCTACTATGCAGGGAAGGTCGGCAAGGTCTGCGGGAACAGTCCAGTCTAAGGTGATGTTTGAAAAAGGTGCCTGAGTGCCCCAGCGGGAGGGTGTGTTTACTCCGTAGACAAAGGACTGTATGCACTGCTTTACCTCTTTGTAGGATAAATCGTCAACCTTGACAAAGGGGGCAAGATAAGTGTCAAAGGAGGAAAATGCCTGAGCGCCCGCCCATTCGTTTTGCATGATGCCAAGGAAGTTTACCATTTGATTGCAAAGGGTGGATAGGTGGCTTGCAGGGGAGGATGTTATCTTTCCGGGGATGCCGCCAAGACCTTCCTCAATAAGCTGCTTTAAGCTCCAGCCGGCGCAATAGCCTGTGAGCATTGAAAGGTCATGCAGATGCATATCAGCATTGCGATGAGCGTCGGAGACTTCTTCATCATATATTTCAGAAAGCCAATAGTTTGCCGTTATGGCACCGGAGTTTGAAAGTATAAGCCCGCCAACAGAATAGGTTACAGTGGAGTTTTCTTTAACACGCCAGTCGGTTACCCTGACATAGCTGTCAACAAGCTCTTTATAGTCCAAAATAGTGGACTTCATGTTGCGGATTTTTTCCCGCTGCTTCCTATAGAGGATGTAGGCCTTTGCAACATCACCGTAGCCTGCCTTTATAAGCACAGACTCAACGCTGTCTTGAATGTCCTCAACTCCTATGAGTCCGTCTTTAATCTTTTCCTCATAGTCAGCGGTAACCTTAAGGGCCAAAAGGTCAATAATATCCTGGGTAAACTGCTTTCCCTTAGCCTCAAAGGCTTTTGTGATGGCAATGCTGATTTTTGAAATATTAAAATCGCAGACCTTTCCGTCACGCTTAACTACTTGATACATATTACAAGACCTCCATAAGATTTGTTTATATCTGTTTTCCGGTAATCTCAAGGGAAACAGAGGTTATGCGAGGCTGGCAAAAAGGGGAAGGCTCAGCCGCTAAAAAAACTGGTGTAAGCGTATTGTACCACATATATTGTGTATGTCAAGTTACAAAAACACAATATATATGCCCAACCCCTAGTTTCTTATTTCAACCTCATCTATATATTGTGCCAGAATGTCACGAAAAACCTCCAGCTCGGAGTCACTAAAGCCGTGCAGCCCCAAAGCTTGACCTTCAAAGCCGATAAGGTCACCAGAATCTTCAAAGTTTTGGATGAAAAAGCGAGGCGAACCCTTTAAGGCAATTCCGATTTTTTCAACATCTTCGGCACTGTGCATTTCCCGAACCATAGTTGTGCGAAATTCAAAAGGAACATTTCCCTTCATAAGAAGTTCTGCGCTTTTAAAAACAGGACTTGGGTCAAAGCCTTTTATACCAACAGTTTCAGCGTATTTTTCCGGAGAGTTTTTTATATCCATGGCAACATAATCCAAAAGGCCTTTTTCCATCAAATTTTCCAGCCTGTCAGGAAAGCTGCCGTTGGTATCAAGCTTTATAAGAAAGCCCAAAGAGCGGATTTTTTTTATAAAATACTCAAGCTCCGGCTCTAACAGCGGTTCGCCGCCGGTAATACAAACACCGTCAAGCTTGCCGATTCTTGAGGATAAAAGCTCCATAAGCTCGGTTTCAGAAATGCCCTCAATGGTTTTTGGATGCAGCACAAGGGAGGCGTTGTGGCAAAAAGGGCAGCGAAGGTTGCAGCCTCCCGTAAACACGGTGGCCGCAAGTTTTTCGGGATAATCCAGCAAAGATAGTTTTATAAGTCCGCAAATTTTCATTTGGTTTTCCTTTCTTACGGAGAAAATCGTGCTGCCTGAAGATGCAATTAATATGCAGATTTAAGATATCGTTTATTAAATCCTTTTTTATTTTTCTATCTATATTATAGCATTTTAAAAAAGAAAAAACAGTGATGAAGTCCCTTTCTTGACAAAGGATTTTCAAAATAGTAAAATTAATTATTATGAAAACTTAAGAAATAGCCGGTGATTTGGAGAAAACAATGCAAAACAGGAAGATAAGCCTTGTTATACCTGCCTATAATGAGGAAAAAATAATCTCAGAAACCATAAAAGCAGCTCTTTCATTTATGGAAGAAAACTTTTCTGATTTTGAGCTTATAATAGCCAACGATGGAAGCACTGACAAAACCGCCGAAATTGTAAAAAGCATTTCTGACTCCCGACTGAAGCTTGTGGGATATGAAAAAAACCGCGGCAAAGGGGCGGCAGTCAGACAGGGGGTTATTTCGGCCACAGGAGATTATATAGTATATACGGACGCAGACCTTGCATATGGCATAGAAGTTGTCGGGGAAATCGTGAAAGCTTTGGAGGATAGCGGCAGGGATGCTGTTTTAGGCTCCCGCAAGCTCCATGAAAAAGGCTATTCTAACTATCCTTTCCTGCGCCTTGCGGCAAGCCGCAGCTTCAGCCTTATTACAGGGCTTTTTGCGGGCTTTAGCTATGACACCCAGTGCGGTATAAAGGCATTTAAGGCAGAAAAGGCGAAAAAGGTATTTGATATTTGTGAAACTGAAGGATTTGCCTTTGATTTTGAAATTATAATGCTCTCTTTAGCCTTCGGCTTTTCTTTTCTAGAGCTTCCGGTGATGATAATAAACCACAGGGAATCTAAGGTCAGGGTGCTTCATGACAGCTTTAAAATGTTTATTGATATTATTAAGATACGGACTTCCGTGAGAAAACGCTTAAAGAAGGGCGGAAAAAATGAAGGATAAACTTAAAAGCTTTGGCGGACTAAGCTACATTTTGGCAGCAGCCTTGCTTTTTGCCCTTATTTTTATGCGTTACTGCTATTTTGGCTTTGAATACTATCTTCAGCTGGACGATTATATACAATACCATAATTACACGGCCTATAACAGTGATTTGGGAGAATTAATTTCAAGGCTCGGGCTTTTATCATCCCGCCCCTTGGCAGGAATTTTGGATATTTTTCTTTGGTCAAAGTTTTATGGGGGCATGATTTGGGCCATCGGTCTTATATCTGCTATGTATGCAGCCTCTGCTGTTTTTTTCCACAAGGTTTTTTCAAAACGCTTCGGTACAGCTTGGCTTTTTTTCATAGTATACGCTCTTTTGCCTTTCTCTCTCGAAGGAGTTTATTGGATCTCTGCTTCATCCCGAATCGTAGTTGGGATGTTTTTTGCGTCGGTATCTCTGCTGCTTTTTGACCAGTGGTGCTCATACGGCCAAAGGTGGCGGCTTTGGTCGTTTTTTATTATGCAGCTTGCGGCATTTTGCCTTTACGAGCAGGTTTTTTTGCTTTCGGCAGCCGCAACCTTCATTATAATGCTTTATGAATTAAAAGACAGAAACCGAAGAGCGCTTTGGGGCCTTTTGATGTTTCTTAACGCAGGGATCTATTTTACAATAACCTCTATTGCGCCTTCGGGAGTCTATGGCGAGCGAACGGCCCTTTTTCTGCCATGGCAGGAGGGATATAAGCAGGCAGTTTTCATACCCCTTTCAGGGCAGATTAAAAACGCTTTTTTAGGCGGAGCTTTTGGCAGCTTTGGAAAAGGCCTTCTTCGGGGCGCGGCCCTTCTTTTTTCCGAGCCGAATGTTTTGTATGCTCCGGTTCTTCTTATACTAAGCCTGCTTTTATTTCTTTTGTCCCACCAGACACGCAGAACAAACTCAAAGGTACTTCAGGAAATTATAGTTGGTTTTTTTCTTGCTACAGCACCGCTTTTGTTGTTTTATGTTATTAAAGACCCCTGGTTCGGTCTGCGCAACACAGTGAGCTCTCTTTGCGGCCTTGGACTTATAGCCGACGCCTTGTTTGACCTTTTGTTTGGGCGCTTCAAAAAGGGAGGGGAGATTCAGGCGGCCTTTATTTCCATTGCCGTGATTTTATGCTGCTTGGCTTCGATTAGTGAAATCCATGACTATAGGGATATTTACCTTGCGGATACTGCTATTTCCAAAGCGGCAGGAGAAACTCTTATCTCGGCGGGATATTCGGAAGATGATGATATTTGGCTGCTTAATGTGGATGCCTCTTATCTGGAGGATGCAAACTTTTACTTTCATGAGCACGGCTATGGTGTAAGCTCCAGCGACTGGGCGTTAACAGGTGCTGTTCGTGCCTTAAGCGGCAGAGGAGACATTCCCAGGCTAAAGCCTATGTCAGTATACAGACATTTTCCCGCAGATGCCGATGAGGTGGAAAAAGCTAGGGCATTTTATTATCTTGACGGGAGCTTTCAGCCGGTTTATTTTGAAAAAGAGGGGGCCGGCTGGATTGTGAACTTGGCCGAAGAAGGGCCGCTGGGAAGGCTGAGATATATAGATGAGGGAGTATTCCTTGAAAGGTCGGAGGATTAGGCTTATGCAGGCATGAATCGTAAACAGCTTTACTGTTTTAAAGACTGCTCTCATAAGAAGAAAAAAGGCACAGGGCAGCATAAGGCTTATTGACGATAAGCTTATAGTTAAATTAAGCTAAAAAGTTGCGGGACACATAGGGGCTTTTCCCATGTGTCCCGCAACTTTTTATTCAACTATCTTTTCAATAAAATATAGGGGCCGGCCCTTAGTTTCAAGGTAAATCTTGCCGATATATTCTCCAACTATGCCAATTCCGCAAAGGCAAAGGCCGCCCATTAAAAGAAGGCAAAGCAATAAAATCTTCCATGGCTCAAAGGCGGCACCGGAAAAAAGCCCCGCAAGAAAAACCACAAAAAGGATGAAGTCTGCCATAAGGCTTAAAACCCCGCTCCACAAAACCGCTCTTATGGGCTTTGCGCTTAAGGAGACTATTCCTTCCATGGCAAGGCTAAGCATTTTTTTCAAGGGATACTTGCTCTCACCGGCTATGCGCTCGCCCCGTTCGTAGCTGACAATTGCGGTTTTATATCCCAGCATGGGAACAATGCCTCTAAGGAAAAGGTTAACCTCGCCGTATTGAGAAAGGGCGAAAAGAGCAGTTTTGCTCATAAGCCTGTAATCAGCGTGGTTAAAAACCACCTCACCGCCAAGAGCATTCAAAAGTTTATAGTAGCCTTCCGCCGTGAGGCGCTTAAAGGCCGTGTCGGTTTCACGGCCGGAGCGCGCACCGTAAACTATCTCGCAGCCCTCAAGATATTTTTCCACCATTTCGTCAATGGCATTTATGTCGTCCTGAAGGTCGGCATCCATAGATATGGTAAAGTCTGCCCTGTCTTTAGCTATCATAAGCCCGGCAAGCAAAGCATTTTGATGCCCCCTGTTGCGGGAAAGACAGACTCCGCAGAAAAGACTATCCTCAGAGTTAAGCCGGCAGATAAGCTCCCAGGTGCCGTCAGTTGAACCGTCGTTTATAAGCATTATTCGGCTGGAGGGAGAGATTTTGTCCTTTTGGATGAGCGTGGTCATTTTCTTCCTTAGACGTTTGGCGGTTTCGGGCAGGGCATCCTGCTCATTATAGCAGGGAATTACAATATAAAGAGTTTTTCCCCGATTTTCTAAAATGTTTGATAGCAATTTCTGCTCCTTTCAAGGCGGTAAAAAAGGTGCTTATCCGCCTTTTAAATATTTAAGCCATTCGCTTAATTATTGTTTGGGGATTTATGCGTATGATAAAAAGTCAAATGTCCTTAAAGTTTCAAATAGTATAAATAAGAAAGGGGTATATTTATCATTATAGACTTGGGGAGAGACTTTTTCAAGGATATTAAATTTTAGGGAAAGGGAGGGAAAAACAGATTAAAGGTAGGTACAAGTACGGTCATTCCATACATTTTATCTAGGCTGTAATTGTAATATTACACAACATTGCATAATTTAAGGGATTTGTTTGTGATTTTGCTATTTTTAAGTTGAATTTTTGATAAAATGGTACTACAATGTTACTCGAATCAAAGATAAATTTGGGAAGGAGAGGCTTTTAGACCTTTGTTTCCCATATTCGGAGCAGAATAAATGGTAGATATTATACTTGTAGAGCCGGAAATTCCTGCAAATACTGGAAACATTTCACGCACCTGTGCTGTAACCGGAGCGAGACTTCACCTTATAGAGCCTTTGGGCTTTGATATTTCCGACAAGGCCCTCAAGCGGGCAGGTCTTGACTACTGGGGACTTCTTGATGTGAAAGTTTATAAAAGCCTGGAAGAATACTTTGAAAAAAATGGAGATGAAGGGCTTTGGCTTTCAACAACAAAGGCAGAAAGAAGCTATGACAAGGCGGATTTTTCCGCTGATGTGAAGCTTATGTTCGGCAAGGAGACGGCAGGGCTTCCCGAAAAACTGCTCCGGCGCTATGAAAGCCGATGCATACGAATACCCATGAAAGACGAGGCAAGAAGCCTTAATCTTTCAAACAGCGTTGCAATTTTATGTTATGAGGCCCTGCGCCAACAGGGTTTTCCTGAACTTAGCAGTGCCGGAAATATGCCAAAATAGATTTATAAAAGCTATACGGAGGTTTTTATGGAATACGATAAAAAAACAATAAGAGATGCAGAGGTTTTTGGAAAGAGAATTCTTCTCCGCTGTGATTTTAACGTTCCCCTGGATAAGGAAAGCGGGGAAATAACCAGTGATAAAAGAATAGCGGCCTCAATTCCAACGATAAAATATCTTCTGGAAAAGGGCGGAAGGGTTATTGCCTGCTCCCATCTTGGAAAACCTAAGGGCGAGTTTAAACCCGAACTGTCCTTAAAAATTGTGGCAAAAAGACTATCTGAGCTTCTGGGAATGCCCCTTGCCTTTGCCTCAGACGTTGCGGGCGAGGAGTCGAAAAGACTTTCCCAAAACCTTGAAAACGGCCAGATAATGCTTATTGAAAACTTAAGGTTTGACCCCGGTGAAACGAAAAATGACCCTAGTTTTGCCCGCAGGCTTTCAGAGCTGGCAGAAATTTATGTGTCCGATGCTTTCGGCACAGTCCACCGTGCCCACGCCTCCACTGTTGGGGTTGCCTCATACCTTCCTGCCTATGCCGGTTTTCTTGTGGAAAAGGAGCTTTCCATAATGGGCAAGGCCCTTGAAAATCCACGCAGGCCCTTTGTGGCTATTTTGGGCGGCTCCAAGGTGTCGGATAAAATCGGAGTTATCAGCAATCTTATAGACAAGGCCGACACCATACTCATAGGCGGGGGAATGTCATACACCTTTATGAAGGCTATGGGGTTTGAGGTTGGAAAATCTCTTATGGAGGCCGATAAAATTACTCTTGCCCGGGAGCTTATTGAAAAAGCAAAGGCAAAAGGCACTGAGCTTCTTTTACCAGTGGATTATGCAATAGGCTCACATTTTGCGCCGGACTGTGAAAAAAAGATAGTGTCAAGAGACGAAATCCCCGCCGATTGGATGGGTTTGGACATTGGCGGTGAAACTATAAAGCTGTATCAGGAAAAGATAAAAACAGCGGGAACCGTTGTTTGGAACGGGCCTATGGGTGTTTTTGAGTTCCCCGCTTTTGCCGAGGGCACAAATGCTGTGGCAAAGGCCCTTTCAGAATCCAATGCTGTTACAATAGTCGGGGGTGGAGACAGTGCCGCCGCTGTGGAGCAGATGGGATATGCGGATAAAATGACACATATATCAACAGGGGGCGGGGCCTCACTAGAGCTTTTGGAAGGTAAAGAGCTCCCCGGCGTTGTCTGCCTTGAGGATAAATAACAGATAAAGAGCAAAACCACGGTATATATTAAGCCAGCCTCCGTGGCGGAAAATCCTGCCTGACTGCGAAATACACGGTCTTTTAAGACCGCTTAGCATCAGAAAATCTTCGAAAGGACTGTTTTTATGAACAAAAAATATCGCAAAGCAATAATAGCCGGTAACTGGAAAATGAACCTTCTACCCTCTGAGGTCAAGGTTTTTGCCGAGGAGCTTCGACATCTGCTTCCGAAAACAAAGACCTGTGAGGTGGTTTTGTGCGCTCCATACACACATATACCCAATTTACGCCGCAGCCTTAAAGACAGCCGCATCTATGTGGGCGCCCAGGACATAAGTCTTCACGAAAAGGGAGCTTTCACAGGAGAGGTTTCAGCTGCCATGCTTGACGATCTTAGTGTTCACTATGTTATTGTCGGCCACAGCGAAAGACGGCAGTATCACGGAGAAACGGATTTTTCTGTTGGAGATAAGGCTGTCGCTGTTTTGGAAAACGGAATGTCACCGATAATTTGCGTCGGAGAATCCTTAGAGCAAAGAGAGCGGGGGCTTACCATGGAGTATATCCGCTACCAGACTCTTGCGGCTCTTTCAAAAATTCCCGATGATAAGCTGCGCCATTGCGTTATTGCCTATGAGCCAATTTGGGCCATAGGTACGGGAAAAACAGCAAGTGCCCAGCAGGCTCAGGAGGTTTGCGAAAGCATCCGACGCATAATCCGTGAGCGCCGCGGGGCAAGGCTTGCCCGAAGCATCAGCATACTTTACGGCGGCTCTATGAGCGGCAAAAACGCTCTTGAGCTTTTGTCAATGCCGGATATTGACGGGGGGCTTATTGGCGGCGCCTCCTTAAAGCCTGGGGATTTCGCCCAGATTATTGACGCTGTGGCTCAGGTGGCAGGGCAGTAAATAAGGCGGGATAGCGGCAGAGCGCAAAAACAAGGCTTTTGCCGCGGCGGTTTTAAGAATATGAAAGGTATGGTTACCTAAGCATGAAAAAAATTCCCACTACACTGCTTATTATGGATGGCTATGGTCTTGCGGAAAACAGCGAGAGAAATGCCATATACAAAGCATACACTCCTATTTTGGACAAACTTTTTGAGCAATGCCCAAACTCCGCACTCTGTGCCTCCGGTACCGATGTCGGTCTGCCTGAAGGTCAAATTGGAAACAGCGAGGTAGGGCATACTAATATCGGCGCTGGGCGCATAGTCTACCAAACTCTGCCGCTGATTTCAAAGGCTATTTCCGAGGGTGACTTTTTTGAAAACAAGGTTCTTTCAGACCTTATGGATGAATGCCGCTCTGCAGAAAGTGCACTGCATATTATGGGCTTATTATCCGACGGGGGAGTTCACAGCCATAACACCCACATTTACGCTCTTTTGGAAATGGCAAAACGCAGGGGGCTTAAAGAGGTTTACATTCATGCCTTTCTTGACGGCAGGGATGTTGGCCCCGAAACGGGGGCGGGCTTTCTAAAAGAGTGCCTCCGGAAAACCGAGGAGCTGGAAATAGGCAAAATCGCAACTGTTCAGGGCAGGTTTTACGCCATGGACAGGGACAAGCGCTGGGATAGAGTCCAGCGTGCCTATGAGGCCATGGTTCTTGCCCGGGGCATACAAAACCCAAACCCTGTGAAAGCTGTTGAAGAAAGCTATGAAAAAGGTGTTACTGACGAATTTGTTGAGCCTGTAGTCTGTGAGCCCAGGGGAGTTATAAAGCCGGGGGACTGTGTGATTTTTGCAAATTTCCGGCCGGACAGGGCAAGGGAAATAAGCTATGCCTTAACAAGTGAAGACTTTGACGGCTTTGAAAGAAAAAAGCTTGTTTTACCATTAAACTTCGTTTGCATGACAAGATATGACGAAAAGCTTAAAAATCTGCCTGTTGCCTACCCCCCCCAGGAGCTTGAAGACACCTTTGGGGAGTATATCAGCAGACTGGGATTAAGCCAGCTTCGCATTGCCGAAACTGAAAAATATGCCCATGTTACCTTTTTCTTTAACGGCGGCACAGAAAATGTCTATGAAGGGGAGGACAGAATTCTTGTCCCTTCTCCAAAACAGTTTCCAACCTATGACCTTATCCCCGAAATGAGCGCCTTTGAGGTTGCGGACAAATGCTCCGAAGCCATAAGAAGCGGTAAATATGACGTTGTTATATGCAATCTTGCAAACTGCGATATGGTGGGGCATACAGGAAATATGTCGGCAGCCATAAAAGCTGTTGAAACTGTTGACAGCTGTGTTGGCCGCATAGCCTCGGCTGTTTCGGAAATGGGCGGAACCATCCTCATAACAGCCGACCACGGCAACGCCGACTGTATGCTCACAGCGGACGGGCAAATCCACACAGCCCACACAACCCAGCCTGTACCCCTTATTATATGCGGGGCGAATATCAGTCTTAAAGACGGCTGCCTTGCAGATATAGCGCCTACCATGCTTGAACTGATGGGCATTGAAAAGCCTGAAAAGATGACTGGAAAAAGCCTTATTATACACAAATAAAAAGCTTTGCCACAAGGAGGAAATATAATGTTAGCAAATAGTTATTTTGAAATTGTAGATGTACACGCAAGGGAAATTCTGGACTCCCGCGGAAACCCCACACTGGAAGTTGAAGTTACCCTAGAGGACGGAATCGTGGGCAGGGCAGGAGTGCCTTCCGGAGCATCCACCGGCATTTTTGAAGCCTGTGAGCTTCGTGACGGAGACAAAACCCGTTATCTTGGCAAGGGAGTTTTAAAGGCCGTTGAAAACGTAAACGGAGAAATTGCCGAAGTATTACAGGGCCTTAACGCCATGGATCAGGCTTCCATTGACAAGCTGCTGATTGAACTTGACGGCACGGAAAACAAAACTCGTCTTGGTGCAAACGCCATGCTGGGTGTGTCCCTTGCCTGCGCAAAAGCTGCCGCTTTAGCCCTTGGAATGCCCCTTTACACCTATATCGGCGGCTGCAACGCAAAGGAGCTTCCCGTCCCCATGATGAACGTTTTAAACGGCGGCGCCCACGCTTCAAACTCTGTTGACATACAGGAGTTTATGATAATGCCCGTCTCTGCCGAAAACTTCAGCGAGGCTGTGCGTATGAGCGCCGAGGTTTTCCACACCTTGAAGAAAATTGTTCCATCCTCCGGCGTTGGTGATGAGGGCGGCTATGCCCCCGACCTTGCCAGTGACGAGGACGCTTTAAAGGCCCTTGTGGAAGCCATTGAAAAGGCCGGTTATAAGCCCGGAGTGGACTTTAAGATTGCCATGGATCCTGCCGTTGCCGAATGGTTTGACGAAAGCGACAACTGCTATCACCTGCCTAAGAGAGGCACTGTTATGACCCGTCAGGACATGGTTGATATGTGGGTGGGCTTCTGTGAAAAATACCCCATCATCTCCATTGAGGACGGCATGGCCGAGGACGACTGGGAAGGCTGGAAGATGCTTACAGATGCCTTGGGCAAGAAAATTCAGCTTGTTGGTGATGACCTTTTTGTCACAAACTCCAGCCGTCTTAAAAAGGGCATAGAGCTTGGGGTTGCAAACTCTATCCTCATAAAGCTTAATCAAATTGGCACTTTAACAGAAACTCTTGACACCATACAGATGGCTCACAGGGCAGGCTATACCACGGTTATCTCCCACCGCAGCGGCGAAACCGAGGACACAACAATAGCCGACGTTTCCGTTGCCGTAAACGCAGGACAGATTAAAACCGGCGCTCCCAGCAGGGTTGACAGGGTTGCAAAATACAACCAGCTTCTGCGCATTGAGGAGGAGCTTTTTGACGTGGCTCAGTATCCGGGAAATGATGCTTTTTACAGCATAAAGAAATAAGTTTTCCAGATTTTTAAAAAATATTGGTAATATAAGTATAAATGGTGTTCAGGCAGGCAAAAATACCTGCAGGAACACCATTTTTTTACTATATCTATCAGGAGGAAAACTTTATGAGCGAAAAAAAGAGCTTTGGCGAAAAGCTGGAGGCATTTTTTGCCGGAAAGGGCTTCTACATAGTCCTTTTCCTATGCGTGGCAGTTATAGGCATTTCAACCTATGTTCTGTTTGCGGGAAACGGGGCTGATGTAGAAGATGGTTCGCTGTCTATTCCGGAAAGTGATATTTATGTCTCAGAAAACGATGAGCAGGAGCTGGCCCTTCCGCCGGAGTTTTATGAGCAGGAGCTTGCGGAGCCGGAACCGGAACAAGGTCTGGAGGAAATAACCCAGACTGAGGAAACAGGTATTTGGAGTGACGAGCAGGCGGAAATCTCTGACGGCGCGCCTTTTGTCTGGCCGGTTCAAGGTGAGATAACAATGCCTTATTCCGTAACATCCCTTATTTATAACCAGAAGATGGGGGATTGGCGCACAAGCGAATCTATAAGCATTGCTTCCGAACTTGGAACTCAGGTTATGGCAGTGAGCGCTGGAATAGTTGAAAGTGTCAGAATGGATGATTTAGGCGGCATGACAGTTATCATTCAGCATGGGGGAGGCTTAAGAAGCATTTATTCAAACCTTGCTTCCATGCCAACGGTATACGAAGGCGACAATGTTATGACAGGTGAGGTAATAGGCTCTGTGGGTGTAACTGCCCCCGGGGAAACAAAGGATAAGCCAAATCTGTGTTTTGCCATGACCTTAGACGGTATCAGTGTTAACCCCTCGGAATATCTGCCCTAAGGCAAAAGCATAAGCCAATAATAAAACATCCCTCTTAATTTAAGAGGGATGTTTTATTATTATAAAGGCGACAGTCTAAAGCTGCCCTATTCTGATTTGTTTATAGAGACAATGGCTTTTTCTATACGGTGAGCCCTTATTTCGGCAACCTTTATATGCAGGGTTCCGGCGTTTAACTCAAACTCTATTCCGTCGTCGGGAACGGAGCCATAGGTGCCGAACACATAACCGCCGAAGGTTTCATATTCCTCTAAAGGCAGGGTGACGCCCAGAGCCTCGGAAACCTCGTCTAAGCTTGCGGTTCCGCGGATTATCCAAGTTGAAGGGTCAAGGCGCTCAATCTCAACAGGCTGCATATCGCAAAGGGCGCAGTCGTCCAAATCCCCCACAAGAAGCTCCAGCAAGTCGTTCATTGTGACGACTCCCAGCATACCGCCGTATTCGTCCAAAACTACGGAAAAATGATTGCGCACAGTTTTCATTTGACGGAAAAGCACGTCGGCATAAACTCCCTCGGTAACGAAGTATGCAGGCTTTATAGCGCTCATGATAACGTTTTCGTAGCTTTTGTCATCAAGAAGAAGAAAATCCCTGGCCTTAAGAATGCCCACAACATTATCCACAGTATCGTCACAGACGGGGTAGTGGGAGTGATGGGTTTCTCTAATAGTTTCTATCCAAGTTTCCGGACTGTCTTCAGACCAGAGTATGGAAACATCCGTCCGGTGGGTGACAATTTCACCCACAGTGGTGTCGTCAAATTCAAATATCTTCTGTATAAATTCCTGCTCGTCAAAGTCTATGACACCGGAATCCCGACCGGCATCCACCATCATAAGGATTTCTTCCTCGCTTATTTCCCCGTCGGCAGAGTTTGGGTCGATGCCGAAAAGACGAAGAATTCCGTTGGTGGAGGCGGTTAAAAGAGAAACTAAAGGCGCAAAGAATTTTGAAATGAAGCTTATAAGGCCTGACAGGGCCAAGGCGATTTTTTCGGCCTTTTTCATGGCCATACGTTTCGGCACAAGCTCGCCGAATACAAGGGTAAAATACGATAGGATTAGGGTGATAAAAATGACAGAGAAGGTGGAAAGGGTTTCTGCGGAAATTCCAACTCCCAGACCGATAAGCCAGTTTACAAGGGGTTTTGAAAAATTATCGGCCGCAAAGGCGCTGCCCAAAAACCCCGCAAGGGTTATAGCAACCTGAATGGTGGCAAGAAAACGAGCGGGCTGATAGGTGAGCTTTGAAAGTCTTTCGGCCCTTTTATCTCCGGCAGCAGCCAGACGTGCCACCTTAGCATCGTTTATTGATAAAACAGCTATTTCAGCGCAGGCAAAAACCGCATTTAAGCTGATAAGGCTTATTTGCAGAAGAAGTTGCCAAAACATAGGGTTCAAGATGTGTCCTCCTAAAAATTTTTGTTTTTCATTATTTGCAAACGGCGGGCAACTATCGCCGAAGCTTAGAAAAACGCAAAAAGGCACGCCCACAGTCATCACGCCGTGATTGCAGGTATGCCAAACATTTTATAGGCTCTATTATAAGAAACAAACAACTGTTACTATCGTCGCAATTATCGTCCATTAGCTTTAACTCGTTCTCCTTTCAAAAATTATATATTATTCTTATAATAACACATGGCGTTTGTAAAGTCTATCAGAAAATTGTCAAAAGCCTGTAATTAAAAAACATCCCATAAAAAGCAAAGAAAATATCTTTAAGTCTAAAGAAAAAAACTTAAGCTGTTGTCCGCAGTGGACAGACGGGGATAGACGACATGTAGAGACAATTTTTTCACATTATACCGAATAATACAATATTTATTCTTGCAAATACTTTCCTGTTAAGCTATAATACTTAGCATAGCTGTCCACGGACATATGTCCATGATATGAGGACAGCAAGAAGCAGGCCCTGCCCTGCAATATTGTATGGAGGAATTTAAATGAAAAAGTATCTAGCTCTCTTATTGGCTTGTCTTATGCTGTTTGCAGCATTTGCGGGCTGCTCTCCCAGCGGGACTACTGATCCGGCAGATACTGAAAATCAGTCTGGCGATGCTCCCAACAATTCTGGTTCTGCTAACAAAGTTGTAAAAATCGGCGTTTACGAGCCTGCGTCCGGCGACAACGGCGCCGGCGGAAAGCAGGAGACCCTGGGTGTGCAGTATGCCCATTCTCTCGCTCCCACTGTTGAGATTGACGGAGAAACCTATGACGTTGAGCTTGTTATTGTTGATAACGAATCCTCTAACGACAAGGGCCCCACAGCGGCAGCTTCTCTTGTCAGTCAGGGCGTTTCCGTTGTTCTCGGTTCCTACGGCTCCGGTGTTTCCATTGCCGGTTCTCCCGTGTTTGAAGAAGCAGGCATCCCTGTTGTGGGCATAACCTGCACAAACCCCGCTGTAACCGAAGGCAACACCCACTATTTCCGCATCTGCTTCTTAGACCCCTTCCAGGGCACAGTTCTTGCTAACTTTGCCATGGAAAACTTTGATGCACAAAAGGCATACTGCCTTGCCAAGCTTGGTGACGACTATTCCGTCGGCCTCTGCCATTATTTTAAAGAAGCCTTTGAAGCTCTAGGCGGAGAAGTTCAGTATGAAACCTTCCCTGATGGCACCTCAGACTATGCTTCCTATGTCGCTAATGCCAAAAACTTCGGCGCCGACGTTTTCTTCGCTCCTGTTTCCACTGAAGCTGCTGCTCTTATAATCGACCAGACGGCCGCTCAGGGCGCTGAATTTCCCCTGCTTGCAGGCGACACCTGGGACTCTAACGTTATCACTGAGGCCGCAAAGGGCAAGACTGTTGCTGTTTTCGTAACAACCTTCTATCAGGAAGGCGGAAACCCCGAGTTTGACGCAGGCATTAAGGAATGGATTAATGCTGATTCCACCCGTCTTGCGAACAACAACGGAAATGACATGATAGCTGCTGTTTCCGCCATGGGATACGACTCTTACTTCACAGCTCTTGAAGCTCTTAAGCTGGCCGGCTCCACTGACCCCAAGGCCGTTAATGATGCTCTTTGGGCAACCACCTACACCGGCGTCTCCGGCGACATTGCCTTTGACGATGTTAACGGCGATGCCATCCGTGACGTAGCTTATGTTAAAGAAGCTGACACGGAAGCAGGCGAATGGAAGTTCATTGCTGTTCAGGGCATTAAATAAAACATAGATACATAAAAACTCAAGCGTTTATTTATACATGGTAAAAGCTTGGCGGGGGCGTTACCGTTCCCGCCAAGCGCCGTGTTTAATTTGAGCCGCCTTGAAAGAAACGAAAGTTCCGCATTCTTTCAAGACTGCTCAATAATGGAGGCACATTTTATGAATTCTCTCAGTCAAAGCGTTCCCTATCTTCTGGCAGGTATATCGGTCGGCGGGCAATATGCTCTAATTGCCATAGGCTACACAATGGTATACGGCATACTACGCCTTATAAACTTTGCCCACGGCGATATTTTTATGTGCGCGGGACTAATGATGATATATCTGGTCACAGCCCTGCCCCTTTGGGTTTCTATTATTGCGGTTATAGTATTAACGGTTTTGCTCGGGTATTTGGTGGAACGGGTTGCCTACAGGCCCCTTAGGTCAGCACCCCGTATGTCGGTTATGATTTCGGCAATCGGTGTGTCATATCTTCTGCAAAACCTTGCTCTTTACATAACCGGCGGACTTTCAAAGCCCTATCCCGCAATTCCCTGGATAAGCGATGTCATAACCGTTTTTGGGGCAACCACAAAGAGGGTTACCGTAATAACACCCATCCTTACCTTGGTTCTTGTGGTTGGCCTCGTTTTACTTATAAGGTACACAAAAATCGGCATGGCCATGCGGGCTGTTTCAAAGGACTTTGAAACCTCTCAGCTTATGGGCATAAAGGTGGATAAAGTCATTTCCACAACCTTTATTATAGGCTCCTTCCTTGCGGCTGTGGGCTCTATTTTGTTTTTCTCAAACTACACCGGAGTTTTCCCTCAGGCCGGCGCCATGCCGGGGCTTAAGGCCTTTGTTGCGGCAGTTTTCGGCGGCATAGGTTCAATTCCGGGCGCTGTTGTGGGGGCCTTTATAATAGGCATCTGTGAGAATATTATAAAAGGCCTTGGCTGGACAACCTTCTCTGATGCCTTTACCTTTGCACTTTTAATAGTCATCCTCGTTGCAAAGCCCTCGGGACTCTTCGGCGAGAAATCAACCGACAAGGTTTAGGGGGGCGCTGATATGCTTAAAGCTAAATCTAAAGTTAAAACTATAAATATAGTCCTTCTTGTGCTTCTTTTCGGTCTGGTATTTTTATTGGAACAGATAATTCCCCCATCTCATCTACTGTTTACTGTACTTAAAAAAGGCTCCATCTATGCTCTTGTGGCAGTTTCAATGAACCTTTTAAACGGCTTTACAGGACTTTTTTCTCTGGGACAGGCCGGCTTCATGCTTATAGGCGGCTATGTGTATGCCATGCTCACGGTTTACAGCGGCTCAAGAGACTCTGTTTATAAGTATTACGACAGCGCCATAAACTTTTCTTTACAGGAGGTCTTTACCTTCGGCGGCGCACTGCCAAGTTCTGTAGGGCTTATCCTCGGTGTCTTGGCCGCCCTGATTGCTGCAGGACTTGCTGCCGCGTTTTTCGCCTGGCTTATAGGAATGCCGGTTCTGCGCCTGAAAAGCGACTATCTTGCCATAGCAACCTTGGGTTTTGCAGAGATAATCCGCGCGATTTTCCAGTGGGATAAGCTTGGGCCTATCACAAACGGCTCAAACCTCCTTAAAAGCTATCCTACTTTTAGCAACTTTAACATTGTAAGCTCCAACGGAAATGTAATCGTCTACCTATCCACCTTTGTACCATTTCTTATTGTAGGTCTTTGTATCGCTTTGATAGTTATGCTTATAAACTCCTCCTACGGACGGGCCTTCAAGGCAATCCGTGAGGACGAGATAGCAGCCGAGGCAATGGGAATTAACCTTGCCCGCCATAAGATGATGTCTTTTATAATAAGCTCCTTTTTCGCCGGTGTGGGCGGTGCTCTTCTTGCCATGTTCCAAAACACCGTGGCGGCAACTCCTTTCAAATCTGCCATGACCTATGAAATATTACTTATCGTCGTAATTGGCGGCATTGGCTCTGTTACGGGAAGCTGCATTTCATCCTTCCTTTTCATAGCCGCCTCGGAATGGTGGCTGCGCGGCCTAGACAATGGTAAATTTTTATTTATAGAATCATCAACAATTTTAAGAAGCGGCTTCCGCAGAGTGGTTTTTGCCATTATTATAATGGCTGTTGTTCTGTTTTACAGGCGGGGCATAATGGGCGATAAGGAATTTAGCGTTGAAAGAATCGCAAACCGCTTTAAGCGATGGTTCGGCCCGAAGAAAAAAGACAGGGTTGTTCCCGCCGGAGAATCCGGAGGTGAGGGAAATGAGTAATAAAATCATGAGCCTTAGCGACGTAACCATGCAGTTTGGCGGTGTTGTCGCTGTGGATAATCTCTCTTTGGAAGTTAATGAGGGGGAAATCGTTGCCCTTATCGGCCCTAACGGTGCTGGCAAAACAACGGCATTTAACGTTATAACCGGCGTTTACGAGCCCACCAACGGAAATGTTTCATTCCGCGGGAAAACCATGGTTGAAAACTTTCCCAAGTCTAAGATGAAAAAGCTTTACGCAGGCCAAAACAAGGGTAAGTATAAGCAATCAGTCATTAAAACACCGGACAAGATAACGGCTATGGGCATTGGCCGAACTTTCCAGAACATACGGCTTTTCCGCGACCTTACGGTACTTGAAAACGTAATGATTGCAAAGCACCTGCATCTTAAGGCAGGAGTTTTCTCCGCCACATTCCGGCTTAACAAAAGCGAGGAAAAAAAGCTGTGGGAGGACTCTATGGAGCTTTTGGAGCTTGTGGGTCTTGAGGAAGCTTGCGGGGATATAGCATCTTCCCTGCCTTACGGAAAACAGCGCCGCCTGGAGATAGCCCGTGCTTTGGCAACGGAACCGACGCTGCTGCTGCTTGATGAACCGGCAGCCGGAATGAATCCCCAGGAAACTTTGGAGCTGTCGGAATTCATTGTAAAAATCAAGAAAAAGTTTGACCTGTCTGTTCTGATGATAGAGCATCACATGGATCTTGTTATGTCTATAGCGGACAGGATTTATGTTTTGGATTTCGGAAAGCTTATTGCCACCGGAACTCCGGAGCAGGTACAAAATGAGCAAAGCGTCATAGATGCGTATTTGGGGGTGAGCGAAGATGCTGAAGATTGAAAACCTATGTGTTAACTATGGCGGAATCAAGGCGGTTCGCGGCATTTCCTTTGAGGTAAACAAAGGTGAAATTGTAACTTTGGTGGGCGCAAACGGCGCCGGAAAATCTACAACCTTGCGTACCATTGCGGGAATTGTTCCCTCTGCCGCCGGCAAGGTCACCTTTATGGGAGAGGACATTACGGGTGTAAAAACCCACGATATCGTTTCTCGGGGAATAACACTGGTTCCCGAGGGAAGGCACGTGTTTCCTGACCTTACAGTTTTGGAAAACCTTAAGATAGGCGCCTATTTAAGGAAGGATAAGCTGGATGAGGATATACGCTGGATATATGATTTATTTCCCATACTTCAGGAGCGCTCATGGCAGCTTGCGGGAACTCTTTCCGGCGGTGAACAGCAGATGCTTGCCGTTGGCAGAGCCCTTATGAGCAGGCCAAAACTAATGATGATGGATGAGCCTTCTTTGGGCCTTGCGCCCCTTATCGTAAAAGGCATATTTGACATTATTAAAGAGGTCAATAAGCAGGGTGTAACCATACTTCTTATTGAGCAAAATGCTAATATGGCTTTGCATACGGCCGACACAGGCTATGTTCTTGAAACGGGACAGATAACCCTGACCGGCCCGGGAAAAGAGCTTCTAAAAAACGAGGACGTTAAAAAGGCATACCTCGGCAAATAAGAAAAAACCTCTGCAGATAAAAGTTACTGCGGAGGTTTTTTCATATCATTTATATGCCGGCTGATTCTAGAGCGCGGGATTTTATAAGGTTTAGCCCAAAGGGGAATAGGAAAACGGCAGGCGTCTAAGACGATTGCCGTTTGTGTTGGAGCAGACTGCCCTTTATTGTGGTGGAGACTAATGGGCTCGAACCATCGACCTCATGCGTGTGAAGCATGCGCTCTAGCCAGCTGAGCTAAGCCTCCAAAACAGAAATTGGGAAGCGCCCGCGCTTCCCAATTAAGTGGTGACCCGTACGGGACTCGAACCCATGTTACCGCCGTGAAAGGGCGGTGTCTTAACCACTTGACCAACGGGCCATATACTAGGGAGTGCCGTGACACTCCCGTTTTGGTAGCGGCGACTGGATTTGAACCGGTGACACCCCGGGTATGAACCGAGTGCTCTAGCCAGCTGAGCTACGCCGCCATATATGTGTTTTGGCACATAATTTTCCGAACAGGCAAGGGCTATTATACTAAACAATCCATCATGTGTCAATACCTTTATTCTGCTTTTCCAATGTTTTTGTAAAAGAATACAATAGTTTATAAATAAAACAAATAAAGGCCCTTTTATATGTCAAAATAGGGAAAAGCGACGGAAATGATTATTTCCGCCGCTTTTTCGGAAAACCAGCAATTATTTTTTTCTTGCCAAAACTTTTTCTATTCCGGCCAGCACGCCATTAGCGTCCACGCAGTATTTTTTTAGAAGGTCTTTGTAAGGAGCGCTTTCCGTAAAGGTGTCTTGTATGCCGACAAACTCTGTGGGAACTCCTGCTCCACCATAGGCCAAAACCTCGGCAACAGCGCCGCCCAGCCCGCCGAATATATTGTGTTCCTCAGCTGTGACTATGGCTCCCGTTTCTTCGGCACAGCGCAAAATAAGCTCTTTATCTATGGGCTTTATGCTGTACATATCCACAACACGGACGGAAACGCCCTTTTCTTCCATTATTTCCGCAGCTTCAATTGCCTTGTGGACCAAAAGCCCGCAGGCAATTACGGTGAGGTCTTTGCCTTCACGGACTATGGCACCCTTTCCGCATTCAAAAGGGGCATCCTCAGGGTAAAGGTCTGGATACACATCACGGGACAGGCGCAGATACACAGGGCCCGCCTTTTCTACTGCAAATTTCGTGGCCCAACGGGTGGAGGCAGCGTCCGAGGGGACGATGACCGTCATGTTAGCCAGACTTCGCATAACGGCAATGTCCTCGGTGGCATGGTGGGTGGCCCCGTCAAAAGCGTCTGACATACCGCAGTAAGCTCCGGCAAGCTTTACGTTAAGGTTGCCATAGCAAATTTGCGACCTGGTGGCGATAAGACCCAAGGTGGTTAGAAAAACAGTGAAGGTGTTTACAAAGGGGATTTTGCCTGTAGTGGAAAGACCGGCAGCTGTGGCCACCATATTACTTTCGGCTATGCCCATGTTGAAAAAGCGCTCCGGAAAAGCCTTTCCGAAGATGCCGCTTTTGGTGGAGCCGGATAAATCCGCATCCAGCACGACTATATCTTTATTGGTTTCTGCAAGCTCTGCCAGAACAGAGCCATAAACTTCTCTAATTGCTTTTGACATTAGGCTTCACCTCCCAGCTCTTTTATAGCCTGTGCAAGCTCCGCATCGGGAATTGCCTTGCCATGCCATGCGGCCTTTCCTTCCATAAAGGAAACCCCTTTGCCTTTTATGGTGTTTGCAATTATAATGCTTGGGCCGTCGGTATAGTTTTTTGCCGCCTCAAAGGCTTCATAAAGAGCCATTATGTCGTGGCCGTCACAGGAAATAACGTTCCAGCCGAAGGCAGAAAACTTAGAGGCTAAATCACGAAGGGGCATGATTTCGTCTGTGGTACCGTCTAACTGAACCTTGTTGTAATCAACAAGGGCAGTGAGGTTTGAAAGGCCGAACTTAGGAGCGGACATGGCCGCCTCCCAGATGATCCCCTCGTTAGTTTCACCATCGCCGAGAATGGCATAAACTCTGGCGCTGCTGCCATTTAAGCGAAGACCCATGGCCATGCCCTGAGCGGCGGAAAGACCTAAGCCCAAGGGACCGGAGGGCATTTCCACACCGGGGGTGTGGTTTGAGGGGTGGCCTTGAAGCAGACTGTCTATACGGCGCAGACTTGACATACTGTCTGCGGGCAGAAAGCCTTTTTCTATGAGGTTTCTGTATAACATGGGGGCGGCGTGACCTTTGCTTAAAACAAGTCGGTCACGGTTGGGGTCATCTGCCTTGTCGGCGCTTATGTTCATAAGCTCCTGATATAAAAGTGTAAGAATTTCGCATACAGACAGAGAGCCGCCGGGGTGTCCGGATTGTATACTGTGAACGGCTTTCAGCACATCGATACGAAACACTCGGCAAAGCTCGTTAAGCTCTGCGGCGCGTTCTTGGCTAAGTGGCATTTTCTGTTCCTCCGTATTATTTTTGTATAAAAGTGCCGGTAAACCGCGGCGTAAAAGCGCCGGTAAAGACATCAGAGCCACGGCTTAAACCGAGAATTTTCCTAGACTGAAGTATATACCACTTATATGATAATTTCAAGGAAATATAGAGGTTTTGCTCAAAAACAATAAAGATACACAAAATATGCAGGCAAACTGTTTTGTTTTAATACAGCTTTTTACAGTCTGGTCTTTAAATAGTGTTATAATTGTGTCAAATTGTATCATTATGTGTTTTGAATACTTGATAGATAAGGGCTTCCATGCTATAATATTTGCAAGTAAACTTTATATTTGATTTAAAATATATAGTATCATGCCGCTTTTCGGCTATTTACGGTGCAGTGGCCGAAAAATGATTTTTATGCCGGCTTTTTAAATACATGAAAGGGACAGTCTTAATGCGAAAGCTTGAAAATGTTGAAAAATGGCTGGAGCTGCATGAGGGAACAGCTCCAAAGGAAACCCTGGACAAAGATGTCCTAAACTCATGGAAGCGAAGTGAGGCCTGCCATGTTGACCATATCTGGACTTTGCCTAAAGAGCTTAGCAGCTCTGAGATGGAAAGGGCGAAAAAGACCTATCGCAGACTTACCATCTGCTCTGACTGGGCGGTTACTCACCTCATAGAAAATAGTATTGATGATGATATTCGTGTGCTGCTTTTCAGCAAAGACGGAGTTTTGCTGCGCATTTACGGTGCGCCCACAGAGCCGGACTGGCTCTCTGAATGGGGAATAACAGGGGGCACGAAATGGACAGAGGACATTATAGGCGCAAACCCCTTTTCAGTAGGCAACAGAAAAAAAGCATTTCTGGAAATGGAAGGCTCCCAATGCTATTGCCGATTTCTTGTTGAAGGCTCATATTATTATGCTCCGATTTTTTTGAATGAGGGTGAGCTTTTCGGAAGCATAGTCATAGCTATTCCGGCTAATAAAAACCATTGCTTTTTGGGTGGGGTTGCCATGACTCTTGCCCGTATGATTGAGCTTGATATGTTTTTATTCCACAGTATAGATATTTTTGTCAATGGAGATGAGGACTCCGGCTCTATATTTATGAGGCAAAATAAGGGCAGATATGAGGTTGTTATAATAAATGATCAGGTGTTTAAGATTTTGGGCCTTAACAAAACGGACTCTTACCACCTTACATTGGACGAACTTATTTTGCCCCTTCCTGATAACAGGGAGTTTTGGGGAATTATACAAAACAGAAAAAGTGTTGATGATAAGCCTATGCAGCTTACGGTTAAAACCGGCAAGGCCTTTGTAAACATAAGCACCTCAACATATAAGGCCAACCAGTTTCACCCCGACGGCATAGCCATTTCCTTTTCCATAAACACAAAGGCGGGAAAGCTTGCCTCGAAATATTCAGATAACAACGCAAGATTTACCTTTAATGACATCATAGGCGAAAACGAAGTTATGATGGAAACGGTAAAACGCAGCAAAATTGCTGCTTTGTCAGACAGCAACATTCTTATTCAAGGCGAAAGCGGTGTGGGCAAGGACGTTTTTGCCCAGGCAATTCACAATGCCAGTAAAAGAGGGCACAAGCCCTTTGTGGCTATAAACTGCGCCGCCTTTTCAAAGGAGCTTATAGCCAGCGAGCTTTTTGGTTATGAAAGCGGCGCCTTTACCGGAGCGAAAAGGGAAGGCTCTGTGGGTAAATTTGAAATTGCCAACCACGGAACTCTGTTTCTCGACGAAATCGGCGATATGCCAATGGAAGTGCAGTCCGTTCTTCTGCGGGTTCTTGAGGAAAAAAACTTCCGAAAGGTCGGCGGAAACAAGCTTATTGAGGTTGATGTGCGCATCATAGCGGCAACCAACAAAAACCTTAAGGAGCTGATTGAGCAAAGGCTTTTCCGTGAAGATTTGTTTTACCGCTTAAGCGTTATACGAATAAATATTCCTCCCCTTAAAAATAGAGGGGGAGACGTTTTCCTTTTTGCGGAATACTTTATAAAAAAACTCTGCGCCCTTATGGGAAGACCAGACATAAGGCTTTCAAAAAGCGCCATGGAGTTTTTAGGCAGATATTCATGGCCGGGAAATATAAGAGAGCTTCAAAATCTGCTGGAGGGAATAGTAAGCACCCATGAGGAAAACCTAATAAGCGATAAAGAAATACACAATTACCTCGGCGATTACTTTATGGAAAGCACAGTTGAGGAGCAGCTTCCCATGAGCATTCCCTTTGACATTTACGGCATGGACGAAAAGGAAAAGTTTGAGATGGCTTTGAGAAAGTGCCGTAATAACAAAACTAAGGCCGCCGAATATCTGGGTCTTTCCCGCAGCACCTTTTACAGGAGGATGCAGGAATTTGGTATGTGCTAATAAAGTAAAACCTCCGGCGGTTTTTCGCAGAGGGTTTAATCTAAAATCAGAAAGGAAATAAATATGGACAAGGTAAGAGTATTTGAAATCAAAAAGAGCGTATTTGAGAACAACGAGCTGCAGGCTGATAAGCTGAGGGAAAGGCTTAAAAAAGAAAAAACCTGCCTTATGAACCTTATGTCCTCACCCGGCTCCGGAAAGACAAGCACAGTTCTGCGCATAATCGAAAACCTGCGTGATGAGTTCCGCATTGGTGTTATGGAGGCCGATATAGACTCTGCCGTTGACGCTGAAACAGTTGCCGCCACAGGAGTTAAGGCGATTCAGCTTCACACCGGAGGTATGTGCCATCTAGACGCCGGAATGACGGAAAGCGGCATTGATGCCATGGGTATAGGCGACGTTGATTTTGCTATTTTGGAAAACGTCGGAAACCTTGTCTGCCCTGCGGAGTTTGACACTGGCTCATCCTTTGACATTATGCTTCTCTCGGTTCCCGAAGGAGACGACAAGCCCCTTAAATATCCCCTCATGTTTTCAAAGGTTGCAGCTCTCGTCATAAACAAAATAGACGTAAAGCCCTATTTTAACTTTGACAGTGATGCTGTTAGGGAAAGAGTCACAAAGCTTAATCCCGAAATCAAAATATTTGAAATTTCGGCAAAAACCGGCGAAGGTGTCAAGGAGTTTACAGATTGGCTGGCTTCCAGAGTTCGTCAGTGGAACGCATAAATAAAGCATTTTAAGGGCAAAAGCCTCTCTAAAATCAGGGAGGATTTTGCCCTTATGTATTAAGGAGAAGAAAATGCAGCTTGAGAGATTATTCAGCCCCATAAACATACGAGGGATGGAAATTAAAAACCGCAGCCTTATGCCGGCCATACACCTATTATATAATATGGACGGCTATGCAAACGAAAGGTTTAATGAGTTTTATCGCCGGCGGGCGGAAGGCGGTGTGGGGCTTATTACAGTGGGCGGCTGCCGCTTTGACGAATACGGCGGTTCACCCGGAATGATGAGTCTGGAAAATGACAGCTTTATCTCCGGATACAAGGAGTTTACAGAGCTTATACATAAGGAAGGGGCAAAGGTGGCAGTTCAGCTTTACCACGCCGGAGCCTATGCCCACCAGATAGCCAACGAGGGCAGGCAGGCCCTCGCCCCTTCCGCTGTTTTCAGTAAGTTTACGAAGGAAATGCCAAAGGAAGCAAGTGTTGAAGAAATAGAAACTATTATAGAAAAAATGGCGGCAGCGGCAAAAAGGGCAAGGCAAGCCGGCTTTGACGCTGTTGAAATATCGGCTTCGGCAGGCTATCTTATCTGCCAGTTTTTATCGCCGAAAACCAATCTGCGCCTTGACGAATACGGCGGTTCCTGGGAAAACCGCACAAGGTTTGCAAGGCAGGCTGTTTCCGCTGTCCGCCGCAGTGTCGGGGAGGACTACCCGATTTTAATGCGTATTTCCGGAAACGACTTTGTCCCCGGCTCAAACACCGGAGAGGATGCAGTGAGCTTTGCAAAGCTTATGGAGCAGGCCGGAGTGGACATGATAAACGTCACCGGCGGCTGGCACGAAACAAGGGTTCCCCAGCTTACGGGGGACCTTCCCCGAGGGGGCTTTTCCTACCTTGCAGGAGCTGTTAAAAAGGCTGTTTCCATTCCCGTTGCCGCAAGCAACCGCATAAATGACCCTGCCGAGGCAGAAAAAATTCTTGCCATCGGTGAAGCGGATATGGTAAGCCTTGGGCGAACTCTTATAGCTGAGCCTGATTGGGTGAATAAGGCAAGGGGCGAAGAGGCAGATTTAATACGCCGCTGTGTCGCTTGCAATCAGGGCTGTTTGGCAAAAACCTTTTTTGCCATGCCTGTGGAGTGTCTTGTAAATGCCAAGGCCGGCAGGGAATATGAAAAAGACAGCGAAAAGCCTAAGACAGGAAAAAACATACTTGTTGTGGGAGCAGGGCCTGCAGGCTGTGAGTTTGCCATAAAGGCTTCAGAGCTTGGGCATTCCGTGATTCTCTGGGAAAAGTCCGATTGCATAGGCGGCCAGCTTAATCTTGCCGGAAAGGTTCCCTCAAAACATGAGTTTTTAGAGCTTGTTGAATATTATAGGCATATGCTGGAAAAAAGCGGAGTAAAGCTTTGCTTGGGTAAGGATGCCGCAGCCGAGGAAATTAAGAAAATGTCCTTTGACCATGTGGTTACAGCCACGGGAAGTGTGCAGAAAAACCTTGAGCTTCCGGAAATTTGTGGAATAAAGGTTTGCGGAGCCTTCGACATTTTAAGCGGCAGGGTAATTGCCGGAAAAAACGTACTTATGATTGGCGGGGGAGCCGTTGGCTGTGAGTGCGCAGAGTTTATTGCCCGTGAGGCGGCTCTTTCTCCGGAGCAGGTTTATTTCCTGCTTTCCAGAAGAGCGGAGACACCGGAAAAGGTTTTGGAGCTTATGGATAAGTGCCGGCGGAAAATAAGCATCATCGATGCCGCAAAAATCGGCTCTGGTTTTGAGCAGGGCACAGCCTGGCCCCTTTTAGATGAGCTTGACCGCTTCGGCGTTGAAAAGTATCCTTTTGCAAAGCTTATAAACCTCTCTGAACAGGGTGCTTTGATTTCTGCCGTAAAGCAGAAAAGCCGTGAGGAAAAGAAAAAGGAGCGGGAAAGCGGAATTAAGGTTCCCGAGGAAATATTGGAGCTTACCATCCCCTGCGACACTATTGTTGTTTCTGTTGGTTCAAGCCCCGAGACAGGGCTGTATGATGAGCTTAAGGCCCTTGGCCTAAGCGCCTTTAATATAGGAGACAGCACGGGAACAGGCAAGGCATCCGATGCCATAGAGCAGGCGGTAAAGCTTGCAGAAAGCCTGTAAGTTTTGGATTAATCTTGGTCGGGCACTGATTATTTTGTGCCTGACCAAGATTTACCTAGCTTAGCTTATTGACAAGCAAAAGTCAGGGATGTATAATAAACTTCGTGCCATTAATTGACTTAACTGCTGCTGTGGCTCAAAGGTAGAGCACATCACTCGTAATGATGGGGTTGTGAGTTCGATTCTCACCAGCAGCTCCAAAAAGAACCAATCTAAGTATTGGTTCTTTTATTTTTTATACTTTCTTTGTTTAAACAGGGGCAGACAGAGTGTGTATTTAACGTTTGTTATAAGAGCGGCCTTTATTGGCTGCCTTTGTTTTGTATAAAACAACTCTTGCCCTATACAAATTTTTGTTGTAAAATATCTCTTGGTACAAAGACTCTTGGTATAAAGCGAAGGAGGGCAGAGTATTTTGGAAATGCATAAAGAGCATATCCTGGCGTCTCATTTGAGAGCCTGCGGACATTTTCTTTATTATCAAACAGGGGGAAAAACGGGGCAGCGGCGTATTCTTTTAACGCTTTTAAAAAGTGAGGGACTCACGCAAAAGGAGCTTCAGGACATACTGGAAATAAGCTCCGGCGCTTTAAGTGAAATTCTTCAAAAAATGGAGGATGCCCTTCTTATAAAGCGGGAAAAAAGCCCTGACGACAAACGTCAGGTTTGGCTTAGTCTTACAGCCCTTGGAAAAAGCACCGCCCTGCAGGCCAAGGAAAATTATATCCGTGTCCTTGAGCAGATGTTTGAGTGTTTAGGCGAGGACGAAAAGGCAAGACTTGATGAAATTTTGGAAAAACTTGTTGGGCATTTAGATTCCCTAAAGGCCGATCCGTTTTTTGAAGCGGGGGCAGGGGAAGCTTCAGAATCATGCAGGGTTGAAGGGGAGTAAAACTAGATAATGTGGAAAATTTTAATAAAAAGCTTGAGGGAATATAAAAAACCCTCTATTTTAGCGCCAACTTTCGTGTCTATGGAGGTGGTAATCGAGTGCATTATCCCCTTTATAATTGCCCGACTTGTAAACCACATAAGGGCCGGATGTGAACTTAAGCTTATTTTGCAATATGGCTTGCTGCTTATTATTATGGCAAGCTTTTCACTGGTGTTTGGCTGGCTTGCAGGTTCTGCCTGCGCTACGGCGGCCAGCGGCTTTGCACGAAACTTAAGGAAAGATATGTTTTATAGCATACAGTCATTTTCCTTTGAAAATATCGACCGCTTTTCATCCTCGTCCCTTGTGACAAGGCTTACAACCGACGTTACCAATGTGCAAAATGCCTATATGATGATTATCCGCACAGCTATAAGAAGCCCGTTGATGCTTATTTTTGCTGTGGTTATGGCCTTTATCATGGGCGGCAGACTGGCTTTAATTTTTGTTGTAATAATACCTATACTGGCTGTGGGGCTTTACCTTATAATTCGCAAGGCCTTTCCCATATTCAAACGGGTATTTCGCAAATACGATGCCTTAAATAACTCTATTCAGGAGAATATCCAGGGAATTCGTGTTGTAAAATCCTTTGTCCGTGAAGATTTTGAAAAACAAAAATTTGAAAAAGCCGCTGAGGATGTGCGCAGAGAATTTACAAAGGCGGAGAAGATATTAGCCCTAAACAGTCCTATTATGCAGTTTTGCCTGTATGTAAACATGGTGTTTATTTTGACCTTCGGCGCCTACACCATTGTTACAACTAATGGCCTTGACTTTAATGTGGGTCAGCTTTCCTCTCTGATGGTATATAGTTTTCAAACCCTTATGAGCCTTATGATGCTGTCTATGGTGTTTGTGCTTATCACCATTGCCGACGAATCCGGCAGGCGTATTGTAGAGGTGCTTCAGGAAGAAAGCACCCTTAGCAATCCCGAAAATGCTGTAATGGAAGTTAAAGACGGCTCCATCGATTTTTCGGAGGTTAGCTTCCGCTATTCCGAAAAAGCTAAGCTTATGGTGCTTCGAGATGTAAACCTGCATATAGCTTCCGGAGAGACTATAGGCATTTTAGGCGGCACGGGGGCTTCAAAAACCTCTTTTGTCCAGCTTATTCCACGTCTCTATGACGTGGCGGAAGGCTCTGTTAAGGTGGGCGGAGTTGATGTGCGTGAATACGACCTTGATACCCTGCGAAATCAGGTGTCTATGGTGTTGCAAAACAACATTTTGTTTTCGGGAACCATCAAGGAAAACCTGCGCTGGGGCGACCCTGAAGCTAGTGATGAGCAGCTTATAGAAGCCTGTAAACTTGCCCAGGCAGATGACTTTATTATGAGCTTTCCCAAGGGCTATGACACATATATAGAGCAGGGTGGAACAAACGTTTCCGGCGGGCAAAAGCAGCGTTTGTGTATTGCCCGTGCCCTTTTGAAAAAGCCTAAAATACTCATTTTAGATGACTCCACCAGCGCTGTGGACACCAAGACCGACGCAAATATCCGCAAGGCGCTAAGGGAATATATTCCCGAAACTACAAAGATTATTATTGCCCAACGGGTGGCCTCTGTGGAGGATGCGGACCGTATTGTGCTTCTGGACAAGGGGAAAATTGCGGCTGTGGGCAATCACGAGGAGCTTTTAAAATCAAACGAAATATATCGAGAGGTATACGATTCCCAGAATAAGGCAGGTGAGCAGCATGAATAGAAGCGAAATGGTGAAAAAGGGAACGCTGAAAAGACTTTTAAAAATGCTGTTTAAGTTTTATCCCGTGGCCCTTCCTTTGGTGCTGCTATGTATAGTATTTTCTGCGGCTGTTTCCTCCATACCCTCGGTTTTTATGCAAAATATCATAGCAGTCCTTGAGGACAATCAGGGTGGCGGCTGGGCTGAAATAGGTCCAAAAATTTTTCGCCTTGTGTCAATACTTGCAAGTTTGTATGTACTGGCGCTTATTTCCTCATTCACATACAACCGTGCCATGGCAGTTATTACCCAAGGCTCTCTAAAAAAGATGCGTGAGAGTCTGTTCCGAAAGATGCAGGATTTGCCTATAAGCTATTTTGACACCAATCCCCATGGCGACATTATGAGCTATTACACAAATGACATTGACACACTAAGGCAGATTATCTCCCAGAGTATGCCAAACCTGCTTATTTCGGCAGTAACCATTCTTACACTTCTTAGCATTATGCTTTATTACAGTATATGGATGACAATTGTGGTCTTAAGCGGCATAGCTGTTATGGTATTTGTTGTTAAAGAGCTGGGGGGCAATTCCGCTAAATATTTTCTGCGTCAACAGCACTCTATCGGAAAAACAGAGGGCTTCGTTCAGGAAATGATAAACGGTCAAAAAGTCATCAAAGTGTTTAGCCATGAGAAGCAGATTAAGGCAGACTTTGACATCATAAACGACGAGCTGTTTCAGGACTCTGAGCAGGCAAATAAATTTGCCAATATTCTTCCTCCCATTGTAATGAATATCGGAAACCTCATTTATGTGATGGTGGCAGTGGCGGGTGGAATATTCCTTCTGACAAAGGTAAACAACTTCAGCATTTCCGGTCTTGCCTTCAGCATTAGTATAGTGGTTCCTTTTTTGAATATTACACGGCAGTTTTCGGGCAATATAAATCAGGTTTCCATGCAGGTAAACTCTGTTATCATGGGACTTGCAGGGGCGGACCGCATCTTTAAGATGCTGGATGAAAAGCCGGAGGAGGACGAGGGTGTCGTGAGCCTTGTAAACCTCAGGGAAGAGTGCGGTGAAATCGCTGAATGTGCCGACCGCACAGGTCATTGGGCATGGAAGGAGCCATTGCCTGAAGGAAAAGCACGCTATACCCGCCTTGAGGGCGATGTGCGCTTACAAAACGTAGACTTTTCCTATGATAAGGATAAGCCGGTTCTTCGGAACATCAGCCTGTATGCTGAACCAGGGCAAAAGCTGGCCTTTGTGGGTGCAACCGGTGCGGGCAAAACCACAATAACCAATCTTTTAAACCGCTTTTACGATATTTCCCAGGGCACAATTTGCTATGACGGCATTGATATTAAAAAGATAAGAAAACCGGATTTGCGTCGGGCCATAGGTATGGTGCTGCAAGATACAAACCTGTTTACAGGCAGCGTTATGGATAACATCCGCTATGGCAGGCTTGACGCCACAGATGCCGAGTGCGAGGCGGCAGCAAAGCTTGCCGGCGCTCATGATTTTATTATAAGGCTTCCCGAAGGCTATGAAACCATGCTTTTGGCCAATGGCGGAAACCTTTCTCAGGGACAGCGTCAGCTTATCGCCATAGCAAGAGCAGCAGTGGCCGATCCGCCGGTTATGGTTCTTGACGAGGCCACATCGTCTATTGATACAAGAACAGAAGCCATAGTGCAAAAGGGCATGGATGCTCTTATGAAGGGGCGCACTGTTTTTGTCATTGCCCACCGTCTTTCAACTGTGCAAAACTCTGATGTTATCATGGTTCTTGAGCATGGCGAAATCATAGAGCGGGGCAGCCATGAACGGCTGATTGAGGAAAACGGCAGGTATTATCAGCTTTACACCGGTGCTTTTGAACTGGAATAAAAATTAATTAAGAGGTTGCCTTAAAAAGGCAGCCTCTTTTTCCCGCGGAAAGGGGAGACTAAGCTTGGCTCATAGAATTTCCATGTATAAAGGGGCAAAATAAAAAACTCAAATAATAAGCAGGAAATAAGGCACACACCTATTGACAAGGTGGGTAAGACATGGTATATTTATATCAACCTAGTTTTTAGGTGGGTTATACTTAAATAATTGCAGATTTTTTAGGTATTTTAAAGAAAAAGAAAACGGCAGCCGTATAAGGCTGTGCCGATAAATTGTATTCAATTTGGAGAGTGATTTTATGAAAGTTTACGCAGATAATGCCGCTACAACACCTATGAGTAAAACCGCTATTGAGGAAATGGTATACCACCTTGAGAACACTTATGGCAACCCCTCAAGCATTCACACTGACGGCCAGCTGGCGGCCAGGGAGCTTTTAAAGGCCAGACAGACCATGGCGGAATATCTTGGCTGCGAGCCTAAGGAAATAATCTTCACCTCCGGCGGCAGCGAGGCGGACAATCAGGCCATAATCTCCGCTGCAAAACTGGGTGAGCGGAAAAAGAAAAAGCACATTATCTCCACAGCCTTCGAGCATCACGCTGTTTTGCACACCCTGCAAAGGCTTGAGAAGGAAGGTTTTGAAGTTACTTATTTAGACGTTCACGAAAACGGACTTATAAGCCCCGAGCAGGTTGAAAAGGCCATTCGTCCCGACACCTGTCTGGTAACCATAATGTATGCCAACAACGAAATCGGAACCATCCAGCCCATAGCGGAAATTGGCGCTATATGCAAGGAAAAAAAGGTTCTTTTCCACACCGACGCTGTTCAGGCGGCAGGCCATTTACACATAAATACAAGGGAGCAGAACATTGACCTTATGTCCCTTTCAGCCCACAAGTTCCACGGGCCCAAGGGAGTTGGCGCTCTGTATGCCAGAAAGGGAGTTATTCTGACAAACCTTATTGAAGGCGGCGCTCAGGAAAGAGGCAAGCGTGCGGGAACCGAAAATATACCTGCCATTATGTCAATGGCAGCTGCATTTAAGGAAGCCTGCGATAATATAGACGAAAATGCCGAGAAGGTATCGAAAATGCGGGACAGGCTCATTGACGGGCTTTCCGAAATACCCCGCAGCATCTTAAACGGTGACCGTGAAAAGCGGCTTCCAGGAAACTTCAGTATGTGCTTTGAGGGTATAGAAGGGGAATCGATGCTGCTGTATCTTGACATGGAAGGTGTTTGTGCCTCCTCTGGTTCTGCCTGCACTTCAGGCTCTCTTGACCCCAGTCATGTTCTTCTGGCGCTGGGAAGACCCCACGAGATTGCCCATGGCTCTTTAAGGCTTTCCCTTAGCGAATACAATACAGACGAAGAAATAGACCATATTTTGAAAGCTGTTCCCGAAGTTGTTAACCGCCTTAGAAATATGTCCCCTGTTTGGAGGGACTTAAAGGAAGGAAGGAAAGAATATGTTATACAGTGAAAAGGTAATGGATCACTTCAAAAATCCCCGTAATGTCGGCGTTATTGAAAATGCGGACGGCGTTGGCGAAGTTGGAAACGCAAAGTGCGGAGATATAATGAAAATCTATCTTAAAATAGAAGAAGATGTAATAACAGATGTTAAGTTCGAAACCTTTGGCTGCGGCTCCGCAATCGCCTCTAGCTCCATGGCAACTGAGATGATTATGGGAAAGCCTGTTTCAGAGGCTCTTAGCCTAAGCAACAAGGCTGTGGCCGAGGCTCTTGACGGGCTGCCTCCGGTTAAGATGCATTGCAGCGTTTTGGCGGAGGAGGCTGTGAAAGTTGCTGTCAGGGACTATTACGACAAAAATGGCATTGAATACGATGCAAGTCTATTCCCGAACTGTGAATCCTGTGAACACTGCAGCCTCTAAGAGCATAAAGCCAATTTTCGGCTTAAGGCATGAGTCGGCTGTAAGTATCTTTTGGATGCGGCCGGGCGGCTGATACACGGAGGTCGATTATTATGATAATTTCAACAAAGGGGCGCTATGCCCTGCGGGTTATGCTGGATTTGGCACAGAGTAATTTGGATTCATACACACCCTTAAAGGAAATTGCGGAAAGGCAAAAGATATCGCAAAAATACCTTGAAAGCATTATGACTGTTCTTTCAAAGGCCGGCTTCCTTGACGCATTGCACGGAAAGGGCGGGGGATACAGACTAAACCGTCCGCCGGAGGAATACACAGTAGGCAGCATTTTAAAGCTTGCCGAGGGAAGTCTTTCGCCGGTTGCCTGCCTTGATGGGGGAAAAAATTGCGAGCGTGCCGCCGACTGCCGCAGCCTGCCAATGTGGATAAAGCTTGACAAAATGATAGATGAGTATTTCGAATCAATCACGGTGGCAGAACTACTTAAAAATGAATGCGCAAACTTGGAAAATCCGCCCTTGGAAAAAAGTATATAATAAAAAACCACCGGCCTTAGGTTAAAGCTTAAGGCCGGTGGTTTTTTATTAAGCAGTGTGAGTGCGCAAATATTCTTTCACAATTCTATATTGAGTGGGCAGGAGGTGAATTCCGTCAGAGCTGCCTCCAGAAACAGGCAGGAAACCGTCACTGTCTGCCAGAAGGTCAAAGACATTTAGATAATATGCCTTTTTCTCGCTGCAAAGCTGCTTTATAAGCTTGTTGAAGGCAATGGAATTGTCACGGTTTATATCACTGCGGCTTTCAGAGCAGCTTTTTGTAACTGGACTTAAGGATATTAAATATATGACAGAGTTGGGCTGCTCACGGCGCACAAGCTCGAAAAGAGTTTTAAGGTTTGAATAAAAGCTCTGCTGATTATAGCTTGAGGAGCCGATTTCGTTTACACCAAGCATGATATAAACCTTGCTGTAGTTTTTTTGAGACAATGCCTGTTTAAGAGTCCCTTCTAAAGTTTCATTACCCTCGCCATCTTCAATGGGAGCAGACAGCTTAAACTTATCATAGGTTAAAATCGTTCGGGCAGAGGCTCCGTTAAAAGCGTAGAAGTCTGCATTGGGCAGGGAAAAATAGTTTTCCATTCCCACCACAAGGGAGTGACCGATAAAACAGGCATCTGAAAAATAACCGTCACCCACATCGGTTTTTTTTGGAACCTCGGTTCCGAAAATATAGTTTCCAGCGGAATCTACCGAAGGCTCCGTGATGGGCTTATATGAAATGGCATCTATAAAACGCATCAGCATGGCAGACACTTCCCCGCGGCTAGCCCCATTAGAAGGGCGAAAAGTGTTATCTTCATAACCATTTATAACTCCGCAGCGTTGGAGAGCGGAAACGGCTGCGGCATAGGAGGAACTTATGCGGGAAGAATCATTAAAGCTTTTAGCAGGAATGCCGGGGCTTAGCTGATAGTTTTTGTGTGCGGCGTAATTATAGAGCATCGAGCAAATTTCCTCACGAGTTATGTTCCTATCGGGAGAGAAGGTGCCGCTTCCGGTTCCGGAGGCTATAGAGGCGGAAACTGCCCATTGGACATAGGCGCTGTAATAGGCATCAGGGGCAACATCAGAAAATGTGTTTTCAACGATTTTCATCATGTCGTCTCTTATGTAGCCGGTGATACCATTATATATAACTTTAAACCAGGTGTAGCTAGAATCCTGCCGGTCGGGCACAGAGGCCTGCAAAATATTAAGGCGGGCATTCAGGGGCACCACAGCCAAAACTGCTGTACCTCCGGAGGTGGATGGCGCAGCCCGAAGATTGATGTCGGATTTTATTGTGACACCCTGCTGATATCCGGAAGAGGCGGCGGCCCCGCCGTAACGGCCTAAAACTGTGACAAACATACCCCTTGTCATTCCATCTGCAGGGGAGAAGGTATTGGAGCTTGTCCCATTGAACATACCCTTTTCAACTACAAAACTAACAGAGCTGTAATACCAGCTTTGGGGAGAAACATCAGAAAAATCATTTATTGATACAGCTGCTGCAGGCATATGGATAGAAGAAAAAATTAAAAAAAAGCTAAAGATACAAAAGGCGAGCTTTTTCAAGAAAACACCTCTTTTCTTAATAGGGAAAGGATAACAAAGGGGCAGATATTTGTCAAGGCAAGTAGAAAAACAAAAAACAATGGTGTATTATATGCACTAAAAATGCAGCATAAGTGCGAAAACTAAACAAAGAAAGCGCAAGTGTGCAGAAAATACACTAAGAACCAAAAGTGTCAGACAGCATATCATCCATATCATAAAGATTGGGAACTGTAATCCGGCTCATATACTCGGCAGCTGCAACAGCTCCGGAAGCGAATACATTCCTTGAATAGGCAGAGTGTTTAAGCTCGATTACCTCGTCGGTTCCGGCAAATATAAGCTCATGATCACCTACAATTGAGCCGCCGCGAACAGCTGAAATGCCAATTTCATTAGGGCCGCGCTTTTGCCTTACGCTTTGACGCTCATATACATACACGGGTTCATAGGGCAGGGAGGAAGAAATGGCATCTGCCAGCATTAAAGCTGTGCCGCTAGGGGAGTCAATTTTGTTTCTATGGTGTCTTTCCACTATCTCAACATCAAAATCTACACCTAAAACAGAGGCTGCCTTCTTGGCAAGGGATATAAGCAGATTTATTCCCAGGGACATATTACCGGATTTGAATATGGGAACGGACTCTGAAGTTTTCTTTATGCGGGATAATTGCTCATCAGAATAACCTGTGGTGCATAAAATACACGGTGTTTTATGCACTGTGCAATAAGCAAGCAGATTATCTAAGGAATCCGGAACAGAAAAATCGATAATTACATCTGCCTCCCCAGAGTATTCCATTGGGTCGGCATACACCGGATAGTCACGAAGCTTCACAGCCTTAGTGTCAAAGCCGGCAACAATTTTTATATTCTCTTTTTCTTCACATATATTGCTGACGGCCTGTCCCATTCTGCCGTTGCAGCCGGAAATAATTACTTTTATCATGGATTTCCTCCGATTTATAGTTTCTTTTGTAAAAAAGGGGCGATTTTAAGTATCGCCCCTTTGTGGTTTTGTTATTTAAGTTTTAGTCCTGCGTCCAGCATACTTTTTTTGAGCTTTTCAAGATTCTCGGGAGCCATTTCATATAAGGGAAGCCGGAGATTTCCAACATCCATTCCCATGAGGTTCATAGCGGTTTTAACCGGAATGGGGTTAACCTCAATAAATAGCTTAGTGAATAAATCAGCGTATTTAAAATAAAGCTCAGTAGCAGCCTTGAAATCATTTTCGGTGCATAATTTGCACAGCTTAGAGACAACATCAGGAACAATATTAGATGCAACAGAAATTACACCCAGAGCGCCCATAGACATCATGGGAATTGTGTTGTCGTCGTTTCCGCTCCAGATGAAAAGGTCATCGCCGCAGGCGGCCCGTGTCTGGGAAAACAGGGCAAGGTCGCCGGAGGCTTCCTTTATGCCGTTTATATTGGGGTGCTTTGACAGGGTTTTGTATGTTTCAACGCTTATGCCAATACCGGTTCTTGAGGGTACATTATATAAAATCATCGGCACATCAACTCTGTCGGCAACCGTTGAAAAGTGCTGAACAAGACCCCGCTGGGAGGTTTTGTTGTAATAGGGGGTAACCATTAAAATGCCGTCAACTCCGGACTTTTTAGCGCTTTCCGCAAGACGGACACTGGTCATTGTGTCGTTACTGCCCACACCGGCGACAATTTTCATACGTCCTGCGTTTTTCTTAACGCAGAACTCAACAAATTCCTCGTGCTCGGATATTGGCTGAGTGGCATTTTCGCCGGTTGTTCCGCAGACTATGAGAGCGGAGATGCCCCCTTCATACTGCATATCGATTATTTCCGCTGCCTTGTCGTAATTAATCTCGTTTCCTTTAAAGGGTGTTACTATGGCTGTGGCCGCGCCTGTGAAAATAGGTGTTTTCATACCTGTGCTCCTCCTTAATTAGACGCTTTGATATAGCCTTCGGCACAGAGCAGCTCAGCTAGCTCCACAGCTCCGGCGGCAGCGCCGCGCAGAGTGTTGTGCGATAGGCATACGAATTTGTAATCGTACTGTGAGTCCTCACGAAGGCGGCCGATTGAAACTGCCATGCCCTTTTCAAGACCTCTGTCAAGCTTTGTTTGAGGACGGTTTTCCTCTGTGAAATAGTGCAAAAACTGCTTTGGGGCAGTGGGCAGGGAAAGCTCCTGAGGCCGTCCCTTGTAGTTTTTCCAACGGTCTATGATTTCTTCCTTAGAGGGTTTTTTTTCAAAATCTACAAAAACCGCAGCCAGATGTCCATCTGTGCAGGCCACACGGATACACTGGGAGCTTATGTTGGGGGTTTTGGCCGCTTCGATAAGGCCGTTTTCCACCTTGCCCCAGATTTTCATAGGTTCACGCTCGGACTTTTCTTCCTCACCGCTGATATATGGTATGCAGTTGTCTTTCATTTCCGGCCAGCTTTCAAAGGTTTTTCCCGCGCCGGAGATAGCCTGATAGGTGCAGGCGAGAACGTTTTTTAAGCCAAATTCCTCACGCAGGGGATGGAGGGCCGGAACATAGCTTTGAATAGAGCAGTTTGACTTTGTGGCGATAAAGCCATGTTTCGTGCCAAGGCGTTTTCGTTGGTTTTCAATAACGGCTGTGTGTTCGGGGTTTATTTCGGGGATTATCATAGGAACATCGGCTGTCCATCGGTTTGCGCTGTTATTTGAAACCACCGGACATTCCTTTTTGGCATAGGCCTCTTCAAGGGCGATTGTCTCATCCTTTTTCATGTCAACCGCCGAAAATATGAAATCTACGGCAGAGACAATTTCATCGATGTCAGCAGAAGCATCCTTTACTATTACAGACCTTACTTCTTCCGGAATAGGCTCATCCATGGCCCAGCGGCCGGAAACTGCCTCCTTATAGGTCTTTCCGGCGCTTTTTGGGCTTGCGGCAATCTCTGTCAGCTCAAACCAGGGGTGGGAGGCTATTAGACAGACATACCTTTGACCGACCATTCCGGTGGCTCCGACTATTCCAACCTTATACTTTTTCATACCGCTACTTCCTTCCTGACAGCGCTGTAAAATACTATTCACGGCTTCGTGAAATAATGCAAATGGGAAAATTCAGGCTAATGCTTGTAATTACAGTGGGTTTTGTAATATAATGTCCGATATAACATTATCGCGATTCGATGGCAGATACCATAATGGCAATGTTTGCACCATTGATATAGCGAAAAAGAAAAACAAGCCTATGTGTATTATAAAGATGTATTATGAAAAATCCTACCACAGCGGCGGAGTGCTGTCAATAAATGCTTGCAATGAATATAAGCTCGAGTTGCAAAACTTTTTTGTCACATTAGCGAAAGGAAGAATATATGAAGCGGCTTTTATACAGAATAGTTGTACTTAGTTTGGTTTTTTGTCTGGCTCTTGGCTCGGCGGCTGAGGTTATGGCTGCCGGCAGCGTGTATGTAAATGACTCCCAAGGCACCCTTACGGGAGACATAAACTCGGCCTATGTCATAGGCGGCTCGGGTGAGATTGCGGCAGCCGGCGGTGTTTGGGCTATAACCGGAAGCGGAGAGCTTGTAGAGGTGGGCAAGGCTGACATTCCTTCCGTACCCGACCCGGGGGAGGGAACTACTGTCAGCCTTAGCACCAACACTGTGCGAGTTGGACTGTATTACTATTACAGTGGCTCTAGAGACACGGCGCTGACCTCGGCAAACCTTGAAAATAAGGTGGGCAGCGGCTATAAATTCGGTTATTATGACGCAAACCGTGTATTCCAAGAAACCGGCAGCACCGTAGAAACTAAAATTACTATGAGTCCCAGTGGAGACGGACGGGGAGTATCGGTTACAAAAACGGGTACAAGTACGGTTTTGTACGAGCATACAAGCCAGTCGGCAAACCTTGCTGTGCGGCCTGTTTCAAACTCCGGCAAGGCTGAAACCTGGTTTAAGGGATATACATATTATGGTGACTTTGAATATTACCGTTATGTGTCCTCAAAGCTTACGGTTATAAATGTTTTGAATATTGAAGATTATGTTAAAGGGGTTGTGCCCATAGAGATGTCGGCTTCTTGGCCCGTAGAGGCCTTAAAAGCCCAGGCTCTTTGCGCAAGAACATATTTTGCAAGGTCTATCAATAGTTATTCCAAATACGGCTTTGATGTTACGGCGGATACATACTGTCAGGCCTATCTTGGAACAGCCAGAGCAACTGCTAACAGTGACGCTGCCGTTGATGCAACAGCCGGAAAGTATGTTACATATAAAGGCGAACTCTGCACCACCTTTTATTTTTCCTCAGGCGGGGGAGCAACGGAAAGCAGTGAAAATATTTTTGTTGCGGCTCTGCCCTATTGCAGGGGTAAGCTTGACCCCTATGAAGAAGCTTTAGAGAGTTTTCCTTACAAAACGTGGAAATATGAGTTTAAAACTAGCCAGCTTTTATCAAAGCTTAAATCCTATGGTTTAGCGGATATTGCATCCTTCGAGCCTACATATTCTCCTACGGGAAACATGATACAGCTTGTATTTACTGACTCCAACGGCAAAAAGGCGACTATCACAAAATCCAACTGCTATTCAACCCTTGGGCTGCCCAGTGTTAACTACACAATAAAAAAATCTGACACGAACCCCGATTTATACATATTTGAAGGGGGCGGCTGGGGACATAGTGTTGGCATGAGCCAGTGGGGAGCCTATTCAATGGCTAAAAACTTTGGCATGAACTACCGCCAGATTATAAGCTTTTATTTCACCGGAGTAGATATTTCTACCGGCAGACTAAAGTAAACGAGATTTTTTAATGAAAACATCAGATTTTAATTACGAGCTCCCGGAGGAGCTTATAGCCCAGACTCCCCTTGAAAAGCGTGATGCCTCAAGGCTTATGTGCCTTGATAAAGATAGCGGCGAAATTTCCCACAGGCATTTTTATGACTTGACGAATCATCTGAAAGCTGGGGACTGCCTTGTGCTTAACGATTCAAGGGTTTTGCCGGCAAGGCTTATAGGACGGCGTGAAACCGGCGGCACTGTTGAAGTAGTTTTGCTGAAGGATAAGGGAGACGGTCTTTGGGAGTGCCTTAGCCGTCCGGGGAGAAAGACAAAGCCGGGTACGAAGCTCATTTTCGGTGAAAATGAGCTTTGCGCCACAGTTGAAGCCTCCCGCGAGGGAGGAAACAAGCTTATAAGGTTCCGGTATGAGGGCATTTTCCTTGAGGTGCTTGAGCGCCTTGGGAAAATGCCCCTGCCTCCGTATATAAGGGCAGAGCTTGAGGATGCCGAGCGCTACCAAACTGTCTACTCCCGCCAGTCAGGGTCGGCGGCGGCTCCCACAGCAGGGCTTCATTTTACAAAGGAGCTTTTAGAGAAAATCAAAAGCAGGGGAGTTTCCCTTTGCTATGTGACCCTTCATGTGGGTCTTGGCACCTTTCGTCCTGTGAAATGCGAAAGCTTGGAAAACCATGAAATGCACTCGGAGTTTTGCCTTATACCTGAGGAAACGGCAAGACTTGTGACGGAAACAAAAAAGGCGAATGGCCGTGTTATAGCCGTGGGGACAACCTCCTGCCGGGTTCTGGAAAGCTTCACAAATAAGGACGGCAGCCTGCAGGCTATTTCGGCTTGGACGGATATTTTTATATATCCCGGTTATAAATTTAAATGTATAGATGCCCTCCTCACAAATTTTCATCTGCCTGAGAGCACCCTTATAATGTTAGTTTCGGCTTTTGCCGGAAGGGAAAATGTGCTTAGGGCTTATGAGGAAGCGGTGAGGCAGAGGTATAGATTCTTTTCCTTCGGGGATGCAATGTTTATCGGAGACACAACAATAAGGCAGGAGGAAGATATTGTTTAAACTGCTTAAAACAGAAGGCAAGGCAAGACGGGGCGAATTTACCTGTGCCCACGGCAAGGTTCAAACACCGGTTTTCATGAACGTGGGGACCCAGGGTGCCATAAAAGGCGGAGTTTCCGCTCCGGAGCTTTCCGATCTCGGCTGTCAAATCGAGCTTTCAAACACCTACCATCTTCATGTAAGACCCGGAGATGAGCTTATAAAACGTCAGGGAGGACTGCATAAATTTATAAACTGGGAGGGGCCTATCCTTACAGACAGCGGGGGTTTTCAGATTTTTTCCCTTGCCAAGCTGCGGAAAATAAAGGAGGAAGGGGTTTTCTTTTCCTCCCATGTAGATGGAAAAAAGATATTCATGGGGCCGGAGGAAAGTATGCAAATCCAGTCAAACCTCGGCTCGGATATTGCCATGGCCTTTGACGAATGTGTGGAAATTCCCTCGCCTTATGAATATGTGGATGCCTCCTGCGAGAGAACTTTTCGCTGGCTTTCACGCTGCAAGGCAGAGCTTGACAGGTTAAATGCCCTTGAAAAAACAATTAACCCTCAGCAGATGCTTTTTGGTATAAATCAAGGGGCGACCTTTCCTGACCTGCGTGTGCGCCACATGAAGCAGATTGCCCAGCTGGATTTGACGGGCTATGCCATAGGCGGTCTTGCGGTGGGGGAGACCCATGAAGAAATGTATGACACCATAGAAATAGTTCAGGAGCATATGCCGAAAGATAAGCCCCGATACCTTATGGGGGTGGGAACACCGTCGAATATTATTGAAGCCGTTTACAGGGGGATAGATTTTTTTGACTGCGTTATGCCATCAAGAAACGGCAGGCACGGGCACTTTTTCACTTGGGATGGGGTTTTGAACATCAATAACGCAAAATACGCCGAGGACCAGGGGCCTATAGATTTTGCCTGCGGCTGCCCCGTCTGCCAAAACTATTCAAGAGCATATGTGCGCCATTTATTTAAGGCGGGGGAAGTTTTGGCAATGCGCTTTGGGGCTATACACAATCTGTATTTTTATAACAAGCTTATGGAAAGAATAAGACAGAATTTAGATGACGGAAACTTTGAAGCTTTCCGCAATGAGTTTTCCACAAAACTTGCGGAAAGGACATAGCCTTTAATTTTATAAATCGTTCATACACATATTAATATAAAAATGCTTGCTTTTAAAAAGCTTGCACTATATAATCAGATGGTAATATTTTAGGAGGTTTACTAAATGAACTATAACACAAGCAAGAGAATAATCTCTGCGATTTGCATTGCCCTTGTGCTTTGCTTTTCATTTGCCGGCTGCACTATGATGGGTAGTACCGAGGCAGGTGACGCAGCGGGAGGCGGATCAGGACAAAGCATACAGATGATTTTATCTATTGTTGTTTTATTTGCGGTTTTTTACTTTTTCATGATTCGACCCGAGAAAAAGCGGAAAAAACAGGCTGAAGAGCTGCGCAGCTCCCTTACAACAGGTGAGAAAATCGTTACAATTGGCGGCATGATGGGAAACATCGTCAGCGTATCAGAGGATAGCATCACCTTTGAAACAGGAGAGGACCGTGTACGAATAGAAGTTGCCAAATGGGCAATCTCCAAGAAAACAAAATAAAAGCTCTGGTAAAAAAACTGGGTTATAATTGTTGTCATCTAAATATTCCCTGCCGAATAAGCTATACAAGGCTTATCCGGCAGGGAATATTTTTTTATAAAGCTTTATAGAAAACAAGAAAAAGTTTTTAAACAGGAATGCCGGAGCTATAAAAATAGTAGATAACAATTATTAATAAACTTTGGAGGTTAGAGTATGAAAAGTATAAAAGAAAAGAAAAAGCCCAAGTCAGACCTTTTTAAACACGCATTTGTCGGCAGTGTGATGGGGCTTTTAATAAGCCTTGCTGTTATGCCCCTGTTTGCTTTGATAATATCTACAGGCTTGGTGCAAGAATCGTTAGCAGACAGCTTTGTTGTTATTAGTGTAATTATAGGCGGGGCAGCAGCAGGCCTATACTGTGCAGGCAAGCAGGGCAGGGCAGTGGTAACCGCAGGCGCGGCAAGTGCTGCAAGCTATATTCTTCTAGTGCTGCTTATAACTATGATGACAGCAAAAAGAAGCGGGCAGGAGAGCATGATTTTAAAGGTGATGATTGCCTCGGTTGCGGGGGGAACCTTTGGAGGAGTGCTCAGACTAAGCAGAAAAAAGAAAAAATCAAGACTTAGAAAATAAATATTACAAATAGTAATCAAATTCACATGGTTAACATAATTTAGATATGATTACCTATATATAGTAAACTTCAAGATAAACTCCACTATATATATCTAAAAACACTGGACATTAGGCAGTTTACAAAAAAGCGGTTGCTTAAGTTTACATAATATAGTTTACATAATTCATCGTCATAATCAACAAAAATCATCTTATTTCGCATAAAGACTTGCAGAAGCCATAATTTTGAGTTATATTGGCCTCGTTGAGATATTATGTAAATTATATTTATTATTTCAGCGCCGCCGTTTTTAATGAGGTGAAGTGATGGTACTTGTAAAAAGAAATCACTTATCGAGACGGAGGCTTCAGCCTAAAGAAACATTGGAGCTTTGTTTTTTTCTTGCGGCCCTATGCTTTGTGCTGGGCGCCATACTTGGATGTCTGCTTGGAATAAGCTTTCCGGATTTGGCCAAAGGGGCCGAAAACCTGCTTGATTTTAGTTTTTTGGGCAAGGGTTTTATTTCCGGTTTTTTTGGTTTCGCTCTTTTCAGTTTTATAGCTGTTTTTCTTGGCTCATCTTACCTTGGAGTGGCATTTCTTCCCCTTCTTATGGGAGCAAGAGGGTACATATTAAGTTGTTCTTCGGCTTCCATAATATCTTCCTTAAGGGAAGGCGGCCTTGTTATGGCCCTTATAGTTCTTGGGATTCCCGCTATTATTTCCCTGCCTTGTTTTTTTGCTGTGGCCGTGGATGCGGCAATATCTTCCCGCCGTCTGGGTGAAATCACACGGGGCAGGTATGTTCCGCAAAAAAACAAACTTATGCTTCACTTTTTAATGACCTTACCCTTTCTGGCTTTGGGTACCTTGCTTGAGATGAAGCTGGTTCCTTATCTTGTTTCTATACTTACTTAAGATATCGAAAGGAGGAGTGCCTTGTGGATAATGCCGCTTGCATGAAAAAATACGAAAACTATCTTAAAAATGTCAAGAAGGCATCTGACAACACCCTCAGTTCTTATTTAAGAGACATAAGGCAGCTTGGAGAATACCTTGACGGACATACGGATGATAACTATAAAACTGTTTCGCCTGAGGAGCTTCACGCATATACCGCCTGGATGAAGGCTCAAGGCAAATCCATACCCACTATTTCAAGAAGCATAGCCTCTATAAAAAATTTTTATAAATATCTTATATCGGAAAACATAGTTTCTGATAATCCCGCCATGGGCTTGGTTCCGGAAAAGGCAGTGCAGAAGCTGCCCCAGATACTTACGGGCAAAGAAGTCGAGCTTTTGCTGGAGCAGCCGGAATGCACCGACCTTAAAGGCTATCGTGACCGTGCGATGCTGGAGCTTTTATATGCCACAGGTATAAGGGTAAGCGAGCTTATTGCCCTCGACATAAATGATGTAAACATCTCGGCGGGCTTTATTCGCTGTAAGGCTCAGGATAAGGAACGCATAATTCCTTTGTATCCGGCGGCGGTGCGCGCCCTTTCCGAATACATAGAATTTATCCGCCCTCAAATGCTTGCCTCTCCTGACGAGCTTTCCCTTTTTGTGAATGTCAGCGGTGAGAGAATGTCACGGCAGGGTTTCTGGAAGATAATAAAAACTTATCAGCTTAAAGCGAAGATTGAAAAAACCATAACCCCCCACACCCTGCGGCACTCTTTTGCAGCTCACCTTCTTGAAAACGGCGCGGATTTGCGTTCTATACAAGAAATGCTTGGTCATGCCGACATTTCCTCTACTCAGGTTTACTCCCAGCTTGTTAAAAAACAGCTAAAGGATGTTTACAATAAGGCTCATCCCCGTGCCTAGGGGGCTTTAATACAAAAATTTTCCTTCTGTTCAGATATGATGGCGGCACCTACCAGGGTGCCGTCATTGTAGTTTATAAAAAGTAAAGCTAAATTGCCGCCCATTATTGCATTAAGCAAAATAGCGTTGAAAACTTTCCGCTGTTATGATAAACTGACTTGGAATATACAAATTTAGCGGAGGAAATGATGCGGATTATGGGTATAGACCCCGGTATCGCAACCGTGGGTTTCGGGGTGATAGACAGCGACGGGAGAAATCTTTCTCTTGTTAATTGCGGTGTTATAACAACGCCGGCGAATACGCCCCTTTCCTCAAGGCTTGACCGCATATACGAAGACATGACAGAGCTTTGCAATGTGTTCTCACCGGATGCGATTGCCTTTGAGGAGCTTTTTTTCAATACTAATATAAAAACCGGCATAGCTGTTTCCCATGGCAGGGGAGTTTTGCTTCTGGCGGGCTACCGCAGCGGCGCCCCTGTTTATGAATACACCCCCCTTCAGGTGAAGCAGGCCGTTGTGGGCTATGGCAGGGCGGATAAAAAACAGGTTATCGATATGGTCAGGCGTATTTTGTCCATGAAGGCTCCGCCAAAACCGGACGATGCGGCAGACGCTTTGGCACTGGCCATATGCCATTCCCGCAGCGCCACCTCACTACTTTCAAAGCACGGAGGTATTTCACCATGTTCCACCACATAAAAGGTAAGGTAGTACATTTAGAACAGAACATTGCCGTAATAGACTGCGGCGGCATAGGCTTTGAAGTGAATGTTACGGCGAATACCCTTTCAAGGCTTCAAGCTGGCTCGCAGGCAATGCTTTTTATTCACGAAAATATCCGAGAGGATATTTTTGACCTTTATGGCTTTTATGACAGGCAGGAAAAACGTTGCTTTCAGATGCTTATAGGAGTATCGGGGGTGGGGCCGAAGGCGGCTATGTCTGTTTTATCCTCAGCAACGCCCCAATCTCTTGCCATGGCCATAATAAGCGGAGACGAAAAGGCTTTAACCATAGCCCCGGGCATAGGCAAAAAAATAGCCCAGCGCATTTTGCTGGAGCTTAAAGATAAAATAAGCAAGGAAACAGAAGGCTTTCTTCCCAGTCTCTCCGGCGCCCAAAGCCAAAATGGCGGAGGCTCAAAGCTCTCTGATGCCGCTGCCGCCTTGGCAGTTTTGGGCTATGGCAGTGCCGAGATTTCACTTGCACTTAAAGACATCGCCATTGACGAAATGGCCCTTGAAGAAATAATAAAGGCAGCCCTTAAAAAGATGGTAAAGTAAGGAGGCGCGAAGTTTGAGCATAAGCTTTTCAGATACGGGAGAGGAAAATGTTGTTACCTCGACCTCATATCTGCCCGAGGACGCGAACGAAGGCTCTTTGCGCCCACGCACAATACAAGAATACATAGGGCAAAAAAAGGCCAAGGAAAATCTTTTGGTTTTTATAGAGGCGGCAAAGCTTAGAAACGAGCCCTTAGACCATGTTTTGCTCCATGGCCCTCCGGGGCTTGGAAAAACCACTTTAGCCGGTATAATCGCAAACGAAATGGGTGTAAATATGCGCATAACCTCCGGCCCCGCCATTGAAAAGGCCGGTGATTTAGCGGCGCTTCTTACAAACCTTCAGGAAAACGACATTTTGTTTGTTGACGAAATCCACAGACTGAATCGTGCGGTGGAGGAAATACTCTACCCCGCCATGGAAGACTACGCTATCGACATAATCATAGGAAAAGGCCCCTCGGCAAACTCTATAAGGCTTGATTTGCCAAGGTTTACCCTTATAGGAGCCACAACCCGCTCAGGTCAGCTGACAGCACCTTTGAGGGATCGCTTCGGGGTTTCTCTGCGTTTGGAGCTATATTCGGCGAAAGAGCTTGAGCTTATTGTCACACGCAGCGCAGAGATATTGGGAATTGAAATAACCCCCGACGGAGCCCGTGAGATTGCCTGCCGCAGCAGGGGAACACCCCGAATAGCAAACCGAATGCTGCGCAGGGTCAGGGACTTTGCCCAGGTTCGTGCCCAGGGAGTTATAACACAGGATGTGGCAGATAAGGCTCTGGAGCGTCTGGAGGTTGACAAGCTGGGCCTTGACAATCTGGATAAGCGTATGCTGTCCAGCATAATCGAGTTTTACGGCGGGGGGCCTGTGGGTCTTGAAACCCTTGCCGCCACAATAAACGAGGAAGCTGTGACCCTTGAGGATGTTTACGAGCCTTACCTTTTGCAGCAGGGCTTTTTAACACGAACACCCCGTGGGCGCTGTGTAACAAAAAAAGCCTACGACCATTTGGGCATAGAATATCTTGGGCAGGAGCAAATTTCGCTTTAGGCGATATCGGAGGACAAGCAATTGGGTAAATATTTTGGAACTGACGGAATTCGCGGCATAGTAAATAATGGGCTTGACGCAAATTTGGCCTTTAAAGTAGGGCAGGCCGCTGCTGTTGTGCTGTCTGAAAACAATAAACACCGGCGCCCCCTTTTCACAATTGGTAAGGATACACGCATTTCCTGCGATATGCTGGAAGCTGCCATAACGGCAGGGCTTTGCTCGGCAGGAGCCGATGTTATTCATCTTGGTGTTGTGCCGACCCCTGCTGTTGCTTTTATAACAAAAGACTGCGAGGCCGACGCTGGAATTGTCATCTCCGCCTCCCACAATCCATATGAGCATAACGGGATTAAAATATTCAATTCTCAGGGCTTTAAGCTTTGTGATGAGCTTGAGGGCAGGATTGAGGATATAATTGACAGTGACGCTTCGCCGGAGATGAAGTTAAACGGAGATATCGGCAGGGTTTTAGGCCGGGGCAGAGAATGTGTTGACCGTTATGTGGAGCATATTGTTTCCGTATCCAATGGGAAAATTGGCCGCCTTAAGGTGATGATAGACTGCTCTAACGGCGCCGCTTCAAGAACAGTTAAAGATATTTTCAGCAGATTTCCCTTAGATTTGGAGCTTATAAAAGACAATCCCGACGGCTGCAACATCAATGCCGACTGCGGCTCTACACATATGGAACACCTGTCAAAAATGGTGGTGGCCGGAGGCTTTGACTTAGGCCTTGCCTTTGATGGGGATGCAGACCGCTGCCTTGCCGTGGACGAAAACGGAAATCCGGTAGACGGAGACAAGATAATGGCAATCTGCGCAACTGCCATGGCCGCTAGGGGCGAGCTTAAGAAAAACGCCATTGTTGCAACTGTTATGTCAAACCTTGGGTTTCATGAGTTTTGCGGAAAAAGCGGCATGAAGGTTTGCTGCACGGATGTGGGCGACAGAAACGTGCTGGAGCTTATGCGTCGGGAAGGGTATAATCTTGGGGGAGAGCAGTCGGGTCATCTTATATTTTTAGATGATGCCACAACCGGCGACGGGCAGCTGGCGGCCCTGCGTTTTCTGGAGGTAATAAGCCAAAGCGGAAAAAAACTCTCGGAGCTATCTTCTGCCATACCCACTTATCCTCAGCTTCTTTACAATGTTTCCATAGAAGGCGGAAATGAGCTTAAAAAACGGCTTATGGAGGACAAGGGGCTGTGGGAAAAAATCAAGCAGGAGCAGGAAAAGCTCGGTAAAAGCGGAAGAATTTTAGTCAGACCCTCGGGAACGGAAGCTCTTATACGAATAATGGTTGAGGCAACTTGCGAAAAAGCGGCAAAAGAAAGTGCCGCCTTATTAAAAGATTATATCGAAAAAGCGGCGAATAGCCTGTAAGATGTAAATAAAAAGGTGAAAGATTCTTGACTTTTTGTAAAAATTATACTATAATCAAAGTCGTTTAGGATAACAGGGCTATATTATGGATTTCTATGCTCATCTCAGTGATAATGATTTATTGCGCATGGTGAACTCCGGCGATAAGGCGGCGGAGGAGCAGCTCGCCCTGCGCTATGCCCGTTTAGTCAAAATTTGCTCCAGACCCTTTTTCCTTGTCGGCGGAGACGTCGAGGATTTAATTCAGGAAGGGATGCTGGGCCTTCTTTCCGCAATACGGGAATTCGACTTATCCATGAACACCTCTTTTAAGACATACGCGGAAATATGCGTTAAACGGCGGATATATTCAGCGATTAAAACTGCATCCCGCAAAAAACACGAACCTTTGAACGATATGGTTTCGTTCGACGATGTACTCTCAGATGAAAGCCAGTCCAATGCGGTATCAAAAGCCGAGGTATTCAGACGAACACCTGAGGAACAGGTGTTGGCAAGAGAGAGCGCCAATGAGATTTTTCAAACCTATTCACGGTCTTTGTCAAAATTTGAAGCAGAAATATTAGAACTTTTCCTTCGGGGTCTTTCATATTCCGAGATAGCCGAGGCCTGCGGAAGGCCGGAAAAGTCCGTAGACAATGCCGTACAGCGCATCAGACGAAAGCTGGCGCGGAACTTACCTCAGCGACATCAGCGATAGCTGACGCAATATATACCCGTAAGGGTAAGTCTTTTTCAAAAGAGAGGATTCATCATGTTCGAAGACAAAAGCTTGGTATGTAAGGAATGCGGACAGGACTTCGTATTCACAGCCGGAGAGCAGGAATTCTATGCAGAGCGCGGCTTCCAAAACGAGCCCCAGCGCTGCAAGGGCTGCCGTGACGCGAGAAAGAACGCGGCTCGCGGTCCCCGTGAGTATTTTGCCGCAACCTGCGCTGCCTGCGGCAAAGAAGCAAAGGTTCCTTTCGAACCCAAATCAGACAGACCCGTCTATTGCAGCGAGTGCTTTGCAAAGATGAGGGAAGAAGAGGCCTAAAACGGCCAGGAAATCGAAAAAGTTCTGCGCCTGTGTATTGCCTCGGATAAAGCGCAAAAACGACCCCTTTGTCGTCTTGCAAACTCTTCTGTGTGCCGTACTTACTTAGGCCTGCCTTGGCTACGCCTTATGAATAAACTGCGTCAGGACTAAATAAATTGGCGTTCCGCAAATATTTTTCACATTTTGCGCTGCGCCTTTTTATTTATGTATAAAAAATGACGGCCCTGCTTAGCATGGGCCGGCACTTTTTCCCTTTTAGATAACAATGATAAAAACTAAGGACCTGTGCGGAATATAAGCGCCGGTCTTTTATAATTTATAGCTGATACCCAAAGCTTTAAAAACACTATCAACAGCTTGCAAAAGGCTTGGAACCTCAGTTTTGCTTCTCAATAGTATCGCTAAAATAAGGGCAGGGGTAAAAAGTGCAAAAAACCCTGCTACAGCTCGATATGATTTTTTTCGTATCAGGGGCCCAAGATCTATTAAGGCCAAAAGGGCGAATACAAGGAGTAAAACCGGCAATTGTTACGCCTCCTTAAGCTGTTTTCTTTTTTTAAATTTGCCTAATATCAAAGTTAAAAGAGGGATTAGAACTTCAAGGGGGGTCCAGACAAAGGGTGTTATGTTTTTTGCTGATTCCCCATGCTCCACAGGACTTGGGTATAAGGTTAGGGCATAGCAGACAATCAAAGCTCCGGCGGCAAGGCTTAGATAGCGGAGCTGATTTGTGTTGAATATTTGCGAAACGGCCAAAACGGATACATAATAAAGAACAGTTATTTTGAAAAAAAGCAGCATGATGAGTATAACAGAAAAAAGCACTTCCATTCTGCTTAGTGCCTCGCCCAGGTTTATAAGCCTTAAGGTGACAAGGGTGGGAAGGGCAAACATATCAAGCATATTTCCCAAAACTGCTATATCCTGAGACATGACCACAAGTATGCTTAAAGCGCCAAGGCCAAAGCCCCAAAAAAGACATTTAGTTAATTCTTTTTTTCTAAGCTTAACGCTGGGGTGTATCATAAGAAAGACAACAAGCTCCCCAAAAGGAATTGTGCTTATAAGGTGGGTGCCCTGAACATATTTTTTAAAGGGCTGATTTAAAATCGGCAGAAAGTTTTCAAGCTTTATTTGGTTTATTAAAAGCAGCAGCGATATTACAAGAAGCAATGATACGGTTACCGAGAAAAATGTGCTGTATTTAGCCACAAGGCTTATACCATGGCGAACAGCTATGGAAGCCACCAAAACACACATTATCATAAGGGCAACACTGGGGGTTTCATGCATAATTGTCAGCTTGGCGAAATCCCCCAGGTCCAAAACATTAAGGGAGCTAAGACTTAAGAAGAACCAGATATAGATTACACCGAAAACTTTCCCCAGCACCGGCCCATAAACCTCATCAAGAATTTGTATTAAGTTTTTATCCGGAAATAAAAGCATAATTTCCCTGTAAATTAAAATAATCGGTATGAAAATGATGGCTCCCAATATAACAACAAGCCAAGAATCCTGCAAGGTCACCGAAGTTAAAAAAGAGGTGAGAAGGGAGGAGGATTGTATAAAACATATGATGGAAAACATAAACTGACTTCTTGTGATAAGACCCTTATCAACTCTCATTTTCCTTATCCTCCATCTCAAGGGAATTTTTTATCTGACCTGTTCCGGGGATTTTAACATCTACACTTATTTCCAACTCCGCCTCTGAAAAGTAATCTTCCCAGTGGTCCTTAAGCTTATCCCACTGCTTTGGGTGCTTTCGCTTTAACTCAAGGCCAATTCCATAAATATCAGCGCCTGCATCCTGCATTGATTGGAAGGTATCTTTAATAGTATCTTCTATCTCTCTTTCACTTTCTTCTTTAAGGTGAGAAATAAGCTCTGTTTGAGTCAAGTTTTCAAAGCCCCGCAGTTCTCCGATGTTAAGTGTTGCGTCAACGGTGAAGGATACCTTTACCTGAGCTTTTTCATCGAGACTTACCTTTCTTTTGCAGTCCATGCTTATGATTTGAAAGGCGGCCCTGCCGTAATCACATTCAACTGCAACCCTGCCTTGCTCAACCTTTCCCATAGTCCATACATAGCCCCTCATCTCGTCACTGTCTATACTGCTTATCATTTTGCCTTCAGTGTCAAAAACGGCAAAACCCTCCACCGACAGGCTTTGCTTATCACCGTTTTCTTCCATGCTAATCAAGGTGGCAACCGGAGATATGGATTTCTCCCGAAGTCTTGAGGTAAAATCAATCATGCGCACACTGTATTCGGGAGTCACCTTTGAAAGCAGGCGTATAGTGCGCCTTAAGAAAATACCCGAAACCTTTTCCTGCTCAAAATCCGCTTGGAGCATCTCTTTTGCCTTGCCGTCTACAATGATGACAAGAACCTCCAAGCGGGCTTCACGGTCACGCATGAATACATCAAGATATTCTGTTATGCCTTCCTTAGCCAAATCCGCACTTATGAGCAAAACCTGATTGTGATGAAAAAGAAGGGATCTGCTACTATTTAAATTTAGTTCGGCAATGCCTTCTAAAATACTCTGCTTGCTAATTTCCAAAACAATTTTAGACTCCTCGCTGCCGTTAGATTCCTTTGCCCCCGGAGCACTGGGGCTTGTTTTACCGATTTGGATGGAAAGGTCTACATACTCATCATTTTCGGCCTTATCAAGTCCAACTCCCGTAACTATCTGGATGGTATCTATTTCCTTACTGTCCCAACAGCCGGAAAAACCGGCCAATATAGAAATAAGGATGCTTAGAGCCACAGCCTTTTTAAATATACATTTACTCATTTTTGTATTTATCCCTCCCTGTCCCTATCATCATCTTCCCGTGAATGGGGCCTTAAAGGCGGAATAAAAAAGCGCCGCCGCACTATATTATTACGGGCTATGTCCTCTGGCCTTCGCACCATAGACCAAAGGGGCATACGGACTATGGAATCTTGAAGGTTAGTTGACCAGGCAAAGCCGTCAAAATAGCTGGTGCCAAAGGAGTCAAGAGAGCCGATATATAAAAGCACAGCCAAAAATCCCATTGAAACCCCATACCAGCCTGCAAAGGAAGCAATTAGCATCATGATAAGCCGCAAAAGTGAGGCCGAGTCATTTTGCGCCGGCACAAGAAAGCCCGCAACAGAGGTTATGGCAACGGTTATGAGTATAGGCGCTCCCACAAGACCAGCGGAAACGGCAGCGTCACCCATTACAAGAGCGCCGACTATGCTGATTGCCTGACCTACGGGGCGGGGCAGGCGTATGCCGGCCTCACGAAGTATTTCAAAGGCAAATATCATTATCATCATTTCCAAAAGAGCAGGGAAGGGGGTTCCCTCCCTTGCATTGGCTATGGTAAATAAAAGGGTGGTGGGTATAAGCTCTTGATGGAAGTTAATAAGAGCAATATAAATTGCCGGTAAAAACACAGTGATAAGATAGCCGATAAAACGTAGTATCCTGACAAGGCTTGCGTAAAGAGGGCGTGTGTAATAATCCTCCGTGGTTTGGAAGTTTTCTATGAAAAGCATCGGTACTGTTAAGACAATAGGCGTTCCGTCAACCACAATACCCACCCGTCCTTCCAGCAGGCGGGCAGCCACCACATCAGGTTTTTCCGTATAACCCACAGTTGCGAAAGGGGAAAAGGGCGCATCCTCTATATATTCCTCGATATAACCGGATTCCAATATCGAATCAACGTCAAGGCCCGATATGCGGTATTTTACAGTTTCTATAACCTTGGGGTCGGCAATGCCGTCAAGATACATAATGCATATATCTGTTTGTGTGTTTCTGCCGACTATAAGATTTTCCACCCGCAGGTTTTCACTTTTGAGCTTTCGGCGGATAAGAGCCGTATTTGTGCGGAGGTTTTCTGTAAAACCCTCACGGGGACCACGGACAACGGTTTCAGCCTGAGGCTCTGTTACACTGCGCTTTTCCCAGCCTTTTGTGCTAACCACAAGACCAAAAGCACAGCCGTCCAAAAGTATAACGGTGTCACCGGAAAGGCAGCCTAAGGCAAGCTCGGATAAAAGGGAAACCTTAGTAACTTCACCGGCGCAAAGCAGCTCAGCGGAAACTAAATCCGCAAGGGCATCCTCTGATACATCTAATTCACCTGTAGGCTGCCAGCTAACTATGGGCCGCAAAATGGATTCAGTGATGCTGCTGCTGCTTACAAGGCCGTCAATAAAAACTATGGCCCCTGAAAAGCATTTTTCCGGTCCGAATTTAAAACTGTGGGTTTTCACATCACAGCTGTTGCCAAGACTGTCCTTAAGAGAGTCAAGGCTTTTCTGAAGCCGAGTTTTAATTTTTTGTTCATCCGGCAGCTTTTCGTGATATTCCTCTTGGGATTTTGGGGAATGGCAGCTGCCGAAAAAACGCAGCTTTCGGAACAAAAACCTTAGAAACAATAAAACCATCCCTTCCACGGCTTGGTATGTTTAATATTGCCGAATTACAACATAGTATTCCATATAGGCCCTGCCAGATTTAGCATACCGGCGCAGTTAAAAAACACTCACGCTCAGAAAGTCAAAAAGGCATATGCGGAGAAATATATGGCAGCCCTTGCCAAGCTTTTAAAGACAGCTCTTAAGAAGACTGGAAGAAGCCTAAGACCGGAAGCTAAATCAAGCATAAAGATTGACACAATCTGGTAGGATAAGGTAGAATAAATTGAACAGATAAAAAAAGAGATGTATCTTGCCGGCATTTTGGCAGAACAAAAGAAAGAATATTTTACTGTGAGCTCTTGCCGAAAATAAAGGGGGAATGATAGGAATTTAATAATCAAAGGCGCTTCTTAACCTGGGGTCATAAGTTCATTAAAAGTCAGTTAAAGGATAAGTGATGTTATTAGTATGACTACAAAACGGAGGGTCTGCTTATGAGAGTTAAGAAAAGATATTTGGCCGTTTCTTTGGCAGTTATTATGATGATTACACTTTTGGCGGGATGTGGAGGTGGAGGGCAAAGCTCTAACCAAAACAATGAGGCTGCCAATGCAGCCGGTTATTATGCCATCAAATCTATGACGGTGGATGGAGAAACATTTGACAGTTCCGATTTTGAAGAAATGGGGATCACCTATTATATCCGTTTAAATGAAGACCATACGGCAGAGATTAATACTGATATGCTACTAAAAGGCACATGGGGAAATGGTGAGCTGCGATACATTCAGGATGGCGAAGAGTATGTCAATGAATATGAATTGGATGGCGATTTGTTAACCCTTACGGCATCCGATGACGATACCGAAGCGGTATTGGTTTTCCTGCGCAGTGATGAGCCGGCCCAAGACAGCGGTCAAGATTCTGACCAAGATTCCGATAGCGAAACGATTGAAGGTGAAGCATTCGTTGGTGAAAACGGGAGCATAATGGTGGGCAGCTACACTGTTAATGCCCAGTGGATTCCCTTTTCTGACCCCAATGTTGTAAACGACACCTTTGATGCTTACCTTGCTGTTGCCGGAGATGCCTACTATGTGATGGCCGATGAAGCAGTAAATCAGTACAGCTTAACAGATGGAATGCTGGATTTTGAAAAAGATGTTCCCCTAAATACCGGATATGATTATATCTGCACAGACAACAGCGGCATCCTCTATATATCCGATTTTATGGAAGGCTTTATTGCCTTTCAGGGAGATGAGCAGTTATTCTCCCATGACGGAACAGACGAGGTTGTCATGCATCCATCGGGCAACTGGGGCATTTCATGGTTTTACGGACCGGATGTTGAAAAAATTACACTAGATGACGGAACCATCCAATTTGAGGACTGGAGTTTCCCCGAGCTTAATAGCATTCGTCATATACATATCAATGAAGAGCATATATTTGCCTCAGGGCTTTCAAGTGCAAATGATGAAATCGCCATTTTTGTATACGATTTAAGCGGCAATCTTCTGTTAACTCTTGGGGACACAGAATTTGGCGAGCGGGACAGCCTGGGTTCCATTACGGCTATTGTAGAAACATCCAACGGTTTTATGGCTCTGGACGGAAATATGCGCAACTTCTGCTTTTGGAAGCCTGACGGCACTTTTATAGGTACTATAGATGCAAGAGATTTGCTGGGAACTTCTTATCCATGGCTCAGTACGGCTGCGCTTATGCCTGATGGAAGCATTCTTGTGGGAATGACACAGGATCGTGATGATAAGTCGGCAACTGAATTTCTTATATATAGCTTAACAGGGTTCTAGATATCGGGGCTGCGGATAAAATCTTGGAACGATTAAATGATAATCCCAAAACGAAACTATCCTAAATTTTTACTAAACCTCCATTGTGGCGCAATGCAGCAGCACCATAATGGAGGTTTACATTATTCTTGACTTCCTCAGGAAAAATAAAAACCTTTCCAAAGGATTTCCGGTACTTGCCGCAGCTGCTAAAATATGCTATTATAAAGTTTAACACAAATCTTTTTACAGACGGTATTTGCCGGGAGGGACGGAGAATGAAAAAACGTGGGGCAGCCATAATTTTGGCCTTGCTTATACTTATACCCCTTGGCAGCGCTGTCAGGGCAGACGATACGGGAATTTGTTTTACCGCAGTGGGGGATAAGCTTTTAGAGCTATCATCCATGGCTTATTCTTCGGGCGGAAGCACTTATGTTCCTGCAAGTGTTTTTTCCTATTTCGGTGTAAATTACAATTATTTTAATTCGGATGCAACAGCTCTTTTGTATACAAACAGCAAGCAGGTTTTCTTTGAAATGAATACCGGCAAAAGCTATGACAGTATGGAAACAGAGCTTAATGCCTCAGCCATTTTCCGCAACGGTCAGGTCTATGTCCCCGTTTCCTGGACCTGCTCATATTTCGGCCTTTCCTACTCATACATAAGCGGAAGCGGCTCCGGTGATATAGTTCGTGTTAAAAGCGGCGGAGAGGTTTTGTCAGACAGCCAGTTTATAAATGCAGCGGCCTCTCTTATGAAAAGCCGCTTTGCGGAGTATTTTGGCGCTGTGAACCCTGTAATTCCATCTCCGGCACCTTCCACAACTCCTTCACCTGGACAGGGGGATAGACGGGATACCTATGTTTTCCTAAGCTTTACAGGGGCGCCGGAGTCTTGGCTTCTTGATATGCTCGATAAACATTCTTATTCGGCCAGTTTTTTTGTAACACTCCCTCAGACAGAGGAAAAGGGGGATGTTTTACGCAGGGCTTACGGCACGGGGCATAATATCGGTGTGTACTGTGAAGAAAATCCGGAACAAGAGTTTGCCAATACGGCCGATGCTATTTTCAGCGCCTTACAGGCTTATCCATCATTTTTAAGCTCTCCTGCCTCCGGCTTCGAGCTTATTTCAAGCTTTTCACAGGATAGGGGGCTGGCAGCTTTTTCTCCTAGCTATGTTATGGCAAAAGGTGAAAGCTATACTGCCACAAGCTCCAAGCTTGAATCCTCCGGCGGCTATGTAAGCGTTTCATTACCTGCGGGAGAGGATAGCAAAGACGAGGTTTCAGCCCTAATTCAGTATTTATATACTAAAAGGTTTACAGTTTTGCCCTTACTTGAAGTCTATATCTGATTAATCCGGAGGATTATTTAATGGAAAAAAAGAAGCTTAAAGCAATTATTTTAGCGGCAGGGAAGGGAACCCGTTTGCAAACCGAGGGTAACACCCTGCCGAAGGTTATGCGCATAGCAGCGGGAAAACCCCTTTTGGCCCATGTGCTTACTGCGCTGGATTTTATTAAGCCCCAAGATTGCATTATTGTTGTAGGCTATAAAAAAGACTATGTGACAGAGGCCTTTCCCGCCTATGTCTTTGCCGAACAGACCGAGCAGCTTGGAACAGGTCACGCTGTGATGGCGGCCTTTTCTCAGCTTGCGGATTACAATGGCTCTCTTTTGGTTTGCTGCGGAGATATGCCCCTTATACGGCAAGAAACCTATCTCGCCCTGGTAAAAGAGCATGAAAACAGCGGAAACTCCTGCACAATTTTAAGCGGCACCTCAGATGTTTACCTGCCATACGGGCGGATTTTAAGAGACGAAAAAGGCGATTTTATCGGCATGGCCGAAGAAAAAGATGCCGATGAAAAGCAAAAGGAAATAAAAGAGCTAAACAGCGGAGTATACGTTTTTGACGCAAAGGCCTTAAGTCAGGTTTTATCTATGCTGAAAAGCGACAATGCCCAAGGTGAATACTACCTTACCGATGCGCCTCTTCTTTTGAAAAACAAGGGATATAAGGTTGGTGTGCTGTGCCGAAAGCTGGGCCATGAAATAATCGGAGTGAACACCGTAGAGCAGCTGCGTGAGGTTGAGGAGCTTTTACAAAAATGAGTGATGTTTTCTGTATAGTCGGCGCAGGGGAAGTTTCAAGCTCAGAGCTTTTTGTGCCTGAAGGCGCCTTTGTTATCGCAGCCGACGGGGGACTTACAGCTCTTGAAAATGCAGGGATTTATCCCGACCTTATCATGGGTGACTTTGACTCTTTGGGTGAAATTCCAAAAGGGGAGAACGTTATTTTAAGCAGCCCCGAAAAAGATGATACAGACACTATGCTCGCCGTTAAAAAGTCTCTGGAAATGGGGGCAAAAACCCTTCTCATTTACGGGGGGCTGGGCGGACGTTTTGACCACAGTCTTGCCAATCTGCAAACTCTTGCCTATATAGCCAGAGCAGGCTCCCGAGGCTACCTTATAGGAGACGGGATAATCTGCACGGCTATTATGAACAGCGGCCTTGGTTTTCCGCCGGAAATGGAGGGTATGCTCTCTGTTTTCAGCCTTTCGGAGATTTCCCATGGAGTTAAGCTTAAAGGGCTTAAATATCCTCTTTCAGACCACAGTCTTTATTTTTATGAGCCTCTTGGTGTAAGCAACGAATTTATTGGCGCAAAGGCTTTTGTTTCGGTAGATGACGGTGTTTTAGCCCTCATCTGGAGCGACAGCAGCTTCAATGCTGAAAAATACCTGCCCTTTTAAAAGGCGGCATTATATGCAAAGGATTAATAAATATATGATTATTCGCGGAGCAATTTTTGATATGGACGGCACCCTCACAGATTCTATGCATCTTTGGCAGGACATCGGTGCCCGTTACCTTCTTTCTCTTGGCCTAACCCCTCCGGAAGACCTTAACAATACAATAGGTGTAATGACCATGGAGGAGGTCTCAAATCTTTTCACCGAGAGCTATGGAATTAAAAAAACCCCGCTGGAAATAAGAAATGAAATAAATCTGCTTCTTGAACCCCTTTACGGCGGGGATGTGCAGCCAAAGGCCGGGGTAACAGAGCTTTTGGAGCTTTTGAAAAGTCGGGGTGTCAAAATGTGCGTTGCCACGGCAACAGACAGGCACCTTGCGGAAATAGCTTTGGAGAAAACCGGCCTTATGGATTATTTTTCCGAAATCTTTACCTGCACCATGGTGGGAGCAGGAAAAGAAAAACCCACAATTTATGAAAAGTCCCTTGAGCATCTGGGAACGGAAAAAAGCGCTACCTTTGTTTTCGAGGATGCGCTGTACGCAGTGGAAACCGCCAAGTCGGCAGGCTTTATAACCGTTGGGGTGTATGACAGGTTTTCCCAGTGGGCCCAAGAGCGCATACGAGACATAGCCGACATTTATCTTCCGGACTACTCTTCTGAACATATCAGTGTTTTTAAATAGACCATTGAGCAAATAAAAAAGCGCGTGTCCGCAAAACCAAGGGACACGCGCCTTTTTATATTATTTATTATAGATTGCGAAGCTTTTTAACCATATTGTGCAGATTATCCTGGGTGAATGATTCAATCTCACCCTTATCGCAAAGCTGGGCAAGCTCGCTGGAAAAAGGAATCTTTGTTATAGTTTTAATCCCATATTTTTCGGCAATGTCGTCTATATGGCTTTCACCGAACACACTGTGGCGCTCGCCGCAGCTGGGGCAGTCTATATAACTCATGTTTTCCACTACGCCTAATATGGGTATGTTCATCTTTTCGGCCATTTTAACGGCTTTTTCAACTATCATGGAAACAAGCTCTTGAGGGGAGGTCACAACTATTATCCCGTCTATTGGCAGAGACTGAAAAACAGTTAGTGCAACATCTCCCGTTCCAGGAGGCATATCTATGAACATAAAGTCAATGTCTCCCCAAATAACGTCTGTCCAAAACTGCTTAACCGCTCCCGCAATAACAGGCCCGCGCCATATGACGGGGTCAGTATCTTCGGAAAGCAGAAAGTTTGTGGACATAATAGATATACCTTCACGGCTTTTAATAGGATACATTCCGTCCTCAACAGCCTTGGGCTGACCGGAAAGTCCAAAGGCACGGGGTATGGAAGGCCCTGTTATATCGGCATCTAAAATAGCAGTCCTAAAGCCATGTGCATTCATATTGACAGCCAGAAGGGAAGTTATGAGGGATTTTCCAACCCCGCCCTTGCCGCTCATTATACCTATAACTTTTCTTATGCGGGAGCCGTCATGGGGCTGTTCACAATCTCCTGCCCTGCCCGCTCTTTTAATTTTTATTTTCGATAAATCAATTTCAGGTTTTTTCATATCGTCATTATTATTACTCATTTTTTACGCTCCCTTCTATTTACTCCGTGTATTATATACTTTTCACAATATTTGTCAACATATACAAGGATATAAGCATAATGACAGAAACTTTTTGCAAGTTTATGAGGCAGACCTTTCAAAGCTTCAAGGTTTTTGCTTGATGTTTTATTAATGGAATGCTATAATGACCAGAATAGGGGATTATATGCTTTTCCGGCGGATTTCTGCCTTAGGTGCGGGGCTGCTGGTTCTGTATCTGAGTTATAATCAAGTATGGAGGAGAGCAAGTGAAAAAAGTACGCATTTCAAATAACGTTATAAGACGATTACCCATGTATCTTCGGAAGTTGGATGATTTAATCTACCATAATGTAGACCGTATATCCTCAAATGAGCTTGGCAAGCAAATGGGGCTGACGCCTTCGCAAATCCGTCAGGATTTCAGCTGCTTCGGCGAATTTGGTCAACAGGGTTATGGCTATAGAGTTCCGGAGCTGCGGGATCAGGTGGCTCGTATTCTAGGTATGAACAGGGGTTTCACTGTGGCCATAGTAGGTGCCGGTAATCTTGGTCACGCTTTGATAGAAAACTTTGACTTTGCAAGCAACGGCCTGAGCCTTGTGGCCGCCTTTGACTCTAACCCCGAGCTTATCGGCAGAGATTTGTCCAATATACCAGTTTATGACAGCGCCATTATTCCCGACTGGTTTAAGGAAAACCCAACAGATATTGTTGTTTTAACTGTCCCCAAAAGAATAGCCAAAGAAATGGCAAAAACCCTTGCCGACTGTGGTGTAAGGGGCATCTGGAACTTTACAAACATTGAGTTGGAACTCGATGACCCCAATGTCCGTATAGAAAACATACATTTCTCGGACAGCCTTTTGACTTTGGGCTACTTTTTGAATGAAGGGTCAAACGAGAAGAAAAGCAGCGAGAACTGATAATAGGCGGAGGTAATTGTGAAAATTAAACAAGCAGCTACATTAATACTGACCCTATGCCTTATAGCCGGAATTTTTCCCGCAGCAGCCCTGGCTTCGCCGGGAAGTGCTCAGGACCCCCTTATCTCTAAAAGCTATATAGATGAAAGCTATAAATCCCTTGTCCTAGCAGAGCCTTTGGAGCTTTTAAAAAACTCCATGACAGTTTTGCGCTATAAGCTTAGTCAGGCAGGGTCATTCTTTACCTCCCAGACCAATATGATTTCCGCCCAAGGGGGGGACAGCCTTTCTCTTTCTTCCGGTGCCGGCTTCACCCTTCTTAAAGGAAGTGCCTCCTTAAGCAGCCTAAAGGGGAGTCTTCTTGATTTAACTAAGGGCGCTGCCGTCACAAGCGGTCAGACCCTTCAAGCAGGCCACCGCTACCTTGCCGCCGAAAACAGCTCTGCCACATTAAGCTTCAAATCCGATGCTTCAGGCTATGCTGAAGGCAGTGCCCTGCTAAATAAGGGCGAGGCTGTCGTTTTCACAGACGTTCCCGATAATGCATGGTACAAAAGCGACATTTACTATGCGGTTTCAAAGGGACTTGTCAATGGTAAGTCGAGCACAATTTACGAGCCTGAAAGCGATATAAGCTATGCTGAAACCATAAAGCTTGCCGCCTGTATGCATCAGCTTTATGCCATAGGCTCAATAAGCCTTGAAAATGCACCCTTACCTGGTAAATGGTATGATACATATGTAAACTACGCTATAGCAAACGGAATTATTTCCGCCCCCTTTTCAAACTATGACGCAAAAATAAGCCGTGCAGAGTTTGTGGCGATTTTCTATGCCTCAATGCCGGAAGGGGAGTATGAGGCTATAAACACCGTGGGGGACAACAAAATCCCCGACCTGAAAACAAGCGACAAATACGCAGGGCAAATCTATGCTTTTTATAGAGCCGGTATCCTTATAGGCAGTGACGCCCTTGGCAGCTTCCGTCCGGACACAATGATAAGGCGCAGCGAGGTGGCGGCGGTTCTCACGAGAATGTATGAGCCTAGTGCCAGAAAAATCATAAGTCTGCTATAGTAATATGTATCCTTAAAAGACTTTGGATTATACTTTGTATAAGCGAAAACTCAAGAGGTGTTTTTATTGTTCGATACCATAGCAGCCATAGCAAGCGGAAACTGTGTTTCTGCCATCGGCATTATAAGACTCTCCGGAAATGAAGCCATAAGTATAGCCGAAAAGGTCTTTTCTCCTGCAAGCGGCAAGGCTCTTTCAAAGCTACCCGACAGATTTTTAAGCCTTGGCAGCCTTTATAACTCCCAAGGCGAGCTTTTAGATCGGTGTATGTGTACTGTAAGCCGGGCGCCCAACAGCTATACAGGCGAGGACACGGCAGAGCTTCACTGTCACGGCTCACCAACTGTTTTGCGCCTTGCCCTTGAAGCTCTTTTTGAGGCCGGAGCAAGGCAGGCTCTGGCAGGGGAATTTACAAAACGTGCCTTTTTAAACGGCAAAATGGACTTAACCCAAGCTGAGGCTGTCATAGACCTTATAGAATCCGAAACAGACGAGGCCGCGAAAAACGCGGCAGGGCAGCTTGGCGGCTCTATTCTTCGAAAAATTGATGATATATATAGCAGTTTGGTTGACATAATATCTCATTACCATGCGGTTTTAGACTATCCCGATGAGGATATAGAAGATTTTAAACTCCAAGCCTACCTTGAAACTTTGTCAGGGGCACTTTCTTCCCTTGACCTTATGCTAGATAGCTTCAAGCGTGGGCGTATTATGAAAAACGGCTTGAAGGCCGCCATTTTAGGCAGGCCAAATGCCGGCAAATCAACACTTTTAAACGCTCTTTTAGGCTACGATAGGGCTATAGTCACGAGTATTGCAGGCACAACCAGAGATACTATTGAGGAATCTGTTGTGGTTGGGGGTGTTTTGCTCCGCCTTTCAGATACTGCCGGAATTAGAGAAACAGATGACCCCATTGAAAAGATTGGCGTTTTAAAGGCTATGGATGCCGCTTCGGCAGCGGAGCTTGTTTTGGCAGTTTTTGACGGCTCCCAAGAGCTTTCTGACCTTGATATGGAGGCTTTGCGCGCCGCCAGGGCAGCGCCCCGCTCAATTGCTGTTATAAATAAGGCCGATATGCCCCAAAAAATAGATCTTTCTGTAATTGAGGAAAGTTTTGAGCTTTTATGTCCTGTATCCGCCTTGGACAAAACCGGTTTGGAAACTTTGGATGAGGCGGTTTCCTCACTTTTTCCCATACCCGAGACAAGGGCAGGGGAGGTGCTTACAAATTCCCGTCACTACGACGTGGTTTTAAGGGCGAGGGACGGTCTTTTTTCCGCCATGTCGGCAATGGAAAAAGGCACAACACCAGACATTGTTTTAACCCAGGCAGAAGAAGCTCTTTCCGCCTTGGCAGAGCTTACGGGCAGAAAAGTTACCGAGGATGTAACCACTAGAATTTTTGAAAGATTTTGCGTGGGAAAATAAGATTATCTTTTTTTGATGTTCCTGTTGATTTAAAGTATATAATTTGTTAAAATTGGTACCATACATTACAAATAACTCAAACACTAATATTCAACGAAAAAGGAGTCCATCTATGAGTTACAAATACGTATATCTATTTTCCGAAGGCAAAGGTTCCATGCGTGACCTGCTTGGCGGTAAAGGAGCAAACCTTGCCGAGATGACAAACCTTGGAATGCCTGTTCCCCGCGGCTTTACAATTACCACAGAAGCCTGCACCCAGTATTATTCTGACGGAGAGATTATTAACAGTGATATCCAAAACGAGATAATGGAATATATCTCAAAGCTTGAGGATATAACCGGAAAAACCTTTGGCGACCTTGAAAACCCTCTGCTTGTTTCTGTCCGCAGCGGCTCCCGTGCCTCTATGCCGGGCATGATGGATACGATTTTAAACCTTGGTTTAAACGACAAGGTTGTTGTAGCCTTTGCTGAAAAAACAGGAAACCCCCGCTTTGCTTACGACTCTTACCGCCGCTTTATCCAGATGTATTCAGACGTGGTTATGGAAGTCGGCAAGAAATATTTTGAAGAGCTTATCGATGAGATGAAGGAAAAGCGCGGAGTAACTCAGGACACTGACCTTACAGCTGATGACCTTAAAGAGCTTTCCGAGCTGTTTAAAGCCGAATATAAGGCAAAAATCGGCACGGACTTTCCTCAGGATCCCAAGGAACAGCTTATGGGCGCTATAAAGGCTGTTTTCCGCAGCTGGGATAACCCCAGAGCTGTATATTACAGACGAATGAATGATATCCCCGCATCCTGGGGCACAGCTGTAAACGTTCAGGAAATGGTTTTCGGAAATATGGGTGAAACTTCAGGAACCGGTGTTGCCTTCACACGAAACCCCGCAACCGGTGAAAAGAAGCTTTTTGGTGAGTTTTTAATGAACGCTCAGGGCGAGGACGTTGTGGCCGGAGTTCGCACTCCCCAGAATATAGACAAGCTTTCAGAGCTTATGCCCGAGGCATACAATGAATTTGTTGAAATTTGCGACAAGCTTGAGAGCCACTATAGGGATATGCAGGATATGGAGTTTACCATTGAGAACGAAAAACTCTTTATGCTCCAGACCAGAAACGGCAAGCGCACCGCCGCTGCTGCTTTGAAAATTGCCTGCGATCTTGTTGATGAAGGTATGATAGACTCCAAGAAAGCAATACTCATGATTGACCCCAAGAGCCTTGATGCTCTTTTGCATCCCCAGTTTGATGCTGATGCTCTGAAAAAAGCTCAGGTTATAGGCACCGGCCTTGCAGCTTCTCCCGGCGCTGCCTGCGGTCGTGCGGTATTCACAGCAGATGATGCTACAGAATGGGCTAAAAACGGCGAAAAGGTCATTCTTGTCCGCCTTGAAACCTCTCCTGAGGACATTGAGGGAATGCACTGCTCTCAGGGCATCCTAACAGTCCGCGGCGGCATGACCTCCCACGCCGCTGTTGTTGCCCGTGGAATGGGAACCTGCTGTGTTTCCGGCTGCGGCGACATTAAGATGGACGAAAAGAACAAAAAGTTCGAGCTTTCCGGCAAGGTATACAAGGAGGGCGACTGGCTTTCCCTCGACGGCTCAACCGGAAACATATATGGCGAAGCCATTCCCACTGTTGAAGCTTCCATCTCCGGTGAATTCGGCCGTATAATGGCTTGGGCAGACGAGTTCCGCCGCCTAAAAGTTCGCACAAATGCAGACACCCCCAATGATGCCCAACAGGCTCTTGGCTTTGGCGCGCAGGGAATCGGCCTTTGCCGCACAGAGCATATGTTCTTTGAGGCAGATCGTGTTGCTGCAATCCGTGAGATGATTGTCTCCGAAACCACCGAGCAGCGTGAGAAGGCTCTTGCGAAAATTCTACCTATACAGCAAAAGGACTTTGAAGGCATTTATGAGGTCATGGGCGAGCTTCCCGTTACCATCCGTCTGCTTGATCCCCCTCTCCATGAGTTTCTTCCCACAGACGAGGATGATATCGAAGCTCTTGCCAAGGAAATGAACATGACTGTCGAGGACCTCAAGGCGGTAATAGTATCACTCCATGAATTTAACCCCATGATGGGACACAGAGGCTGCCGTCTGGCTGTCACATATCCCGAAATTGCCGCCATGCAGACCTCGGCCATCATTAAGGCTGCCATTGCTGTGCAGGCACGTCACCCCGAGTGGAAGCTTCAGCCTGAAATTATGATTCCTCTTATTGGTGAAATCCGTGAATTTGATTATGTAAAAGCTGTTGTCACCGAAACTGCCGACAAGCTTATTGCAGAAGCGGGAGCCAGTCTTAATTACCTTGTGGGAACCATGATTGAAATTCCCCGTGCTACTCTTACGGCAGACGAAATTGCGGAACACGCTGACTTTTTCTCTTTCGGCACAAATGACCTTACTCAGATGACTTTCGGCTTCAGCCGTGACGATGCCGGCAAGTTCCTTGACGCCTACTATGAAAAAAAGATTTACGAATCCGACCCCTTCGCCCGTCTCGACCAAAAGGGCGTTGGCAAGCTTGTGGAAATGGCCGCAAAGCTTGGGCGCTCTGCCAATCCGGAGCTGCACCTTGGCATCTGCGGTGAGCATGGCGGAGACCCCTCATCTGTAGAATTTTTCCACAGGGTTGGTTTAGACTATGTTTCCTGCTCGCCCTTCCGTGTGCCTATAGCCCGCCTTTCTGCCGCTCAGGCCGCACTGAAGGATAAATAATTAAAACAGCGCATAAGTGCTTGCTTTAATATCCCAAAGAAAAATAAGCGTGCCATTTAATAATGGTACGCTTATTTTTAAGGTTTTGATTTGCAAAGCCTTAAAGTAAACGGAGAGTTTATTGTTTTTTCAGGCTGTTTCCTATAAGCTTTTTCAGGAGGTGAAAACATATGGATAACGAAAAAATAGGCAGACTGATATTTTCATTGCGAAAAGAGAAAGATCTTACACAAAAGCAATTAGCAGAGCTTATGAATATCAGCGATAAGGCCGTTTCTAAATGGGAGAGAGGCCTTGGTTGTCCGGATGTTTCTTTGCTTCCGGAATTATCAAATATATTTGGCGTTAACCTTGAGGAGCTTTTAAGCGGAGAGCTTGACGTCAATAAGCTTATTGGAGGCAATATGAAAAAAACCAAATTCTATATTTGTGAGTCCTGCGGAAACCTTCTTACATCCGCAGGAGAAGCGACAATTTTCTGCTGCGGAAAAAAGCTTAATCCCCTTGAAGCAAAGAAGACGGAAGAAGGGGAGAGGCTCTCAGTGGAAATAATTGATAATGATTATTTCATAAGCTCTGACCACGAAATGAGCAAAAATCACTATATCAGTTTTGCGGCTTTACTCACTGGGGACAGCCTGCTCATAAAAAAGCAGTACCCTGAATGGGATTTGCAGGTAAGACTGCCGCGTATCGGCCGTGGTATGCTTTTTTGGCACTGTACAAACCACGGGCTTTTTTATCAGTTGATATAAAAATTTACAGAGTTAGGATAAGTAAAAATGTCGACATTTGACGATTTTTTAAAGCTGGACATCCGTGTCGGAGAAATCGTGCAGGCAGAAGTTTTTGAAAAGGCCCGCAAGCCGGCCTATCGGCTTTGGCTTGATCTCGGTCCGGAAATCGGGACAAAAAAGTCCAGTGCGCAAATTACGGATTGCTACAATCCGGAGGAATTAATCGGCAGGCAGGTTTTGGCCGTTGTGAATTTCCCGCCCCGGCAGATTGCGGATTTTGTTTCAGAGGTTCTGGTTCTTGGCACATATTCCGAGCAGGGTGTTGTTTTGATTGCGCCCGAGAGAAAGGTGAAAAACGGAGATAAACTCAGCTGATTTTTGGCAAAACAAAAACAAGCGTACCGCCAAAACTGGCTGATATGCTTGTTTTTTGGTATTTTTACAACAAATGTAAAAAAACTAGTTGTTTTTTATGCCATTATAGTCGTCCGCTATAAGTCCAACCAATATATCCCTGAGAGCCTCATTTTCCACCCAGGATTGAGTGAAGGTATAGGTCGAAGCACCGGTTTTAATTACTGTTCTGTCGGGGCTGTCTATTGCTTCCTTGTTTTTGGCGTCATAATTAGTATTCACAACGTACTCCTTTCATCTTGAAAACTGACTTACAATTATGCGCACCGTCTGAGCTGTTACCAGATCAAACTATACTGCATTATATATATAATATAACCAAGCGTTAAGCATAAATTCAGCAAGACTATTAATAATTATCTTTTGTAAAATATAAAATTAAAAGCTATCTTTAAAAATATTTTATATCCTAAAGCTAAGCTTGTCAATGTTATGGTCAAAATTATCAAGTTATTGAAAAAAGCTCCTGCTATCAGCAGGAGCTTAGATTATTTTGCTTCAAGAAACGGGATTCTGTTGAGGGCTGAGGCTTTTTCAATCCAGTCTGTAATAAGTCCTATCGCGTCATTAACATCATGCAGCTGCTCTTTAATATCCGAAATATCATTCTTAATTTCAGAGATATCTTTAGAAACGTCAGCTCTTAAATCAGCAATATCTTTAGAAACGTCAGCTCTTAAATCAGCAATATCTTTAGAAACGTCAGCTC
>CAZTXG010000001.1:0-4949 GCA_964617335.1 uncultured Oscillospiraceae bacterium | reverse complement strand
TTAAATCAGCAATATCTTTAGAAACGTCAGTTCTTAAATCAGAGATATCTTTAGAAACGTCAGCTCTTAAATCAGCAATGTCATTAGAAACATCAGTTCTTAAATCAGCAATGTCTGCTGATATTGGCTGCAGCTTCTCATCAAACTTCTGATCAAGCTTTTCATCAATCAGTTTTCCAATAGCCTGTAACAATTCGGTATCTGTCATGCTGCAACCCTCCATTTTCGTGATTATCATTTTATAGTCTTATGCCGGTCTTGTCAATGGATGCTTAGCTTTATTTTAAAATTTCCTTTAAATGATTAATATATCAGTATATCCTCTTTCAAATTAAACAAAACATTTATTTTGTTTAATTTATTTGATATAATACGATAGACTCCACCCCGTGGATTTGGTATAATGTTCTTATCTCCTCTGATGGCTCAACGTCTTTCCCACTGTGAGCTGAAACGTTTTCGGAGGATATAAACGAAAGTTTTTTTGCAGATTTAAAATGCCGTTTGTCGTCTTAGGTCTATGGCAGTCGTTTCGTCTGAAGCTTATCATTTTTCTAAGAGGTGCTAAAATGGACTACCGAAGTCAATCTCCAAAAATCCTTAAGGATTTTCTTGCATACCACGAAAATATTAAAGGACATTCTGAAAAAACCGTTGATGAGTATTTTCTAGATTTAAGGACATTTTTCCGTTACCTTAAAATTCGGCGGGGTCTTGTGCCCAAGGATACCTCCTTTGAGGAAATTTCCATCCTTGATATTGACCTTGACTTTGTCAGCGTCGTCACTCTTGAAGAGGTATACGACTATCTTTCCTTTCTTAGCCGTGACCGTGTTGTAAACCAGCGCAGCCGCAACAAGGAATTTGGTCTTTCCGCCTCTACCCGTGCCAGAAAAATCGCCACAATTCGCGGTTTTTTTAAATATCTTACGGTAAAAGCCAGACTGCTGCCCGAAAACCCAATTGCCGATCTTGACTCTCCCAAGGCAATGAAGTCCCTCCCCCGCTTTCTCTCTGTGGAAGAAAGCAAAAAGCTTTTAAACTCCATAGACGGGCGCAACAAAGAGCGTGATTACTGTATTATCTGCATCTTTCTAAATTGCGGTCTGCGTATTTCTGAAATAGTGGCCCTGGACCTTTCTGATTTCCGCGGCGATTACCTTCGTATCACAGGAAAAGGAAATAAGGAGCGCATTGTTTATCTAAATGATGCCACAATAAACGCTATGAATTCATGGCTGCTCATTCGCAAAAACCTTGTGCCTGAGCATGAGCAGGCGATTTTTGTTTCCAACCGCCGCAGCCGCATTTCCCGTGAGATGGTCCACAGTATGGTCAAGAAAAGCTTTCTTCGAGCAGGCTTTGACGCCAGCCTTTACTCTTCCCATAAGCTTCGTCACACGGCTGCAACCTTGATGCTGCAAAACGGCGTTGATGTGCGCACCCTGCAGGAGGTTTTAGGTCATGAGCATCTTAACACAACGCAGATTTACACCCATGTAGACAATGCCGAGCTGCGCATTGCCGCCGCTGCTAATCCCCTTGCGAACTTTGAACCTGATGAAAAATAAAAAAGTGTGTTAAGTTACTGACAATATGTCAATTATTAAGCTAAGGGCAGCAACAATCTTCTTGCAATTAAGGTCGAAATTTAGTACAATGCTTTTACTATGGGGATTAACGGAGGATAACGCCAGATGGTATTTTCCAGCATAATATTTATGTTTCTTTATCTGCCGACTGTATTGGCAGTTTACTATTTTGTGCCATGGAAGTGGCGTAATCCATGGCTGTTTTTTGTAAATATGATTTTCTATGGATGGGGCGAGCCGGTTTATATACTGCTCATGCTCATATCCATACTTATAAACTATATATCCGGCATATTTGTGGGAAAATATCGGGATGACAACAAGCCTCTGGCAAAGCGCATACTTGTAATAAACATAATTGTTAACCTTGCCCTTCTCATGTTCTACAAGTATTTTGACCTTTTTGCAGACACCCTCTCTATGATTCCGGGTTTAGATTTTATTAAGCCTTTGGGCATTACCCTGCCCATTGGTATATCCTTCTACACCTTTCAGAATATGTCGTATACCATAGATGTATACCGTCATGACGGCGATGTTCAAAAAAGCTTTATACGCTTCGGCACCTATATTGCCCTCTTCCCCCAGCTTATCGCAGGGCCTATAGTAAGGTATAAAGACATTGCCTCCCAGCTGGATTTTCGCTCTAAGTCCCCCGACCAGTTTGCCAGCGGAGTGCGCCGCTTCACAGTGGGTCTTGCCAAAAAGGTGCTTATAGCTAATAACGTTGGAGTTTTATGGGATAAATATGCCGCCCTATCCGCAACAGAACTTAGTCTTGCCGGCTCGTGGATGGGAATTATCGCCTTTTCTCTACAGATATATTTTGATTTTTCCGGCTACAGCGATATGGCAATAGGTCTTGGCCGAATGATTGGCTTTGAGTTTTTGAAAAACTTCAACTACCCGTACATTTCAAAAAGCGTTACGGAATTCTGGCGGCGCTGGCACATAAGCCTTGGCACATGGTTCCGTGATTATGTATATATTCCCCTTGGCGGAAACCGCAAAGGAAAATACCGCCAGCTTTTAAATATTGCCATAGTCTGGGCTCTCACCGGCTTCTGGCATGGAGCAAACTGGACCTTTATGCTCTGGGGACTTTACTATGCCCTCTTCCTTATTATAGAAAAGCTTTGGCTTCTTGAGCGGCTGGACAAGGCTCCGGATTTTGTTGGGCATATTTATACCTTATTCGTAGCTGTCTGCGGCTGGGTAATCTTCCAATTAAACTCTCTTTCTCAATGTGCTGTCTATTATAAGGCTATGTTCGGCCTTGGCAGCGGCGGCCTGTACAGGCCTGAGGATATTTATAATTTGGCCTCTTTTGCTATGATGTTTATAATATCCATCATAGCCTGCACTCCCCTTTCCAGAAATCTTTACAACAAACTTCCTGAAAAGGCAAAATCCTTTTCTTCGGCTGCGCTAATAGTCTTAGGTCTTGTTATATCCACAGCCTACCTTGTTGACGCAACTTACAATCCCTTCCTTTACTTCCGTTTTTAAGGGGTATATATATGAAAAAAGTTTCCTCTTGGCTTCAAATATGCATATTTCTTGCTTTCATATTCCTGTTTTTTGTTCTTCATCTGGCCTTGCCTGATGTGGTTTTTTCAGAGCAGGAAAATCGTGAGCTGACTCAGGCTCCCAAATTTTCTCTGGAAAGTCTCTTTTCAGGTCAGTTTACCAGTAAGTTTGAAAGCTATTCCTCTGACCAGTTTCCATTTCGTGACAGCTGGACAACTTTGAAAGCCCGAAGTGAGTTATCTCTGGGCAAAAAAGAAAATAAGGGTGTATATCTTTGTGATGATAACGTTTTGGTGGAAGGCTATTCTAAGCCAGACCTAAAACAGCTGGACACAAATATCACAGCTGTAAGAAATCTTGCGGAAAAAGCTGATGTGCCCGTATATTTTGCCTTGGTTCCCGGCTTTGCGGAAATTCGCTCTGACCTTTTGCCGAAAAATGCTCCTAACGACAGCCAGAAAGAAATTATTGATTACAGCTATGAAGGCTCCGGCAGTGCCATTAATGTTGATTTAATAAGCGCCATGTCGGCACATGGGGATGAATACATCTACTACCGCACAGACCACCATTGGACAAGTCTTGGCGCCTATTACGGCTATGCCGCCATTATGGATGCCATGGGAAAAACAGCCCCTGCCCTATCCTACTATAATCGTGAGACGATTACCGAAGAGTTTTATGGTTCTGTCTATTCAAAATCCGGCATGAGCTGGGTTAATCCGGATAGCATCGAGTTTTTTATCCCCCAGCGACAGGGCACCGAGGTTTTAAATTACCCCTCAGACGAGGCTGTTCCTGCCCTTATGTATAACATGGATTTCCTTAATAAAAAGGACAAATACTCAATGTTTATGGGGGGCAACACACCCCTTATAACGGTAAGCACCGAAAATACCGAGGCTCCTTCCATTCTTGTGCTGCGTGACAGTTATTTTGACAGTCTTATCCCCTTCCTTCAGGATAACTATTCAGAAGTTCACGCCATGGACCTTCGTTATTACAAGACAAAGCTTATGTACTCCACCATTATAGATTATATCGAAGAACACAATATCGACGAAGTTTTGGTCTGCTATAGCCTATATAACTTCGGAACAGATAATAATGTTTTCTTAATGGGTCAATAAAAAAACGGACTGCCCTTTAGCCGTAGTCCCATAGGGACATTTTCCTAAACTACGGCTAAGCGGTGCGGTATTGGGCAGGCAGTGAGTTTTCGCTGTCTGCCCTTTGCTGTTTCTAAGCAACCTCTTGCTGCTCTCTTGTGACCGTTTGTTCAATGACATCGTCAAGCAGTCCGATGTAGCGATAATGGATTTGGATTTCTTGCAGTGCTGTTCTTGAGTATTTTTCGATACGTTCACCTACAACAATCCTGTTAATAAATCTGTGGAGGATGGTTGCCGTTAGCTCATAAATTTCGGTAATCTCCTTGGCTTCCTCGATGAAGGCAGTGACATTTGCAACTGAATCCTTAAGTCTTTCCAGTTTACTCTCCTTTATGGGAATGGTGGACTGGATTTCTTTTTGCTCTTTTAGGTAGTCATCGCTTAACTTTCGGAACACCTCATTGGGGATTTTACCGAGTACATTGTCCTCATACAGCCTTTTGAATAGCTTGGTCAGTTCCTCATCTCTGCGTTTTAAAGTAGCGATTTCTTTAGTCAGCAAGGTAATTTCTTTTCCTGTTTCTTTGCTGTTTTTCTTCGCCACAACCTCTGCAAACATCAATTCATGCTGTCTTGCATAATGGGTTACTCGCCTTAAATCTGTTTTCGGTAAAATGAAAGTATCGCAAAAGGTCTCGAAAAAGTTAGCACCCCA